>NZ_JAEFAJ010000017.1 GCF_016287535.1 Ruminococcus sp. | reverse complement strand
TATTGCGCTATAATGATAACATAGCTTGCTGTATCTGTCGGAAAGAGAGGTTTAATATGACAGACAAGATCACAGCATTATATTGTCGCCTGAGCCAGGACGATATGTTACAGGGTGAGAGCAACAGCATCACCAACCAGAAGGCTATCCTCAAGAAGTACGCAGAGGATAATGGTTTCAGCAATACCGTGTTTTATGTAGATGACGGAGTTTCGGGAACGACATTTGAGCGTGACGGCTTCAAGGCTATGATGGCTGACATTGAGGACGGCAAAGTAGGTACGGTCATCACTAAGGATTTGAGCCGCCTTGGTAGAGACTATCTGAAAACCGGAGAATACATCGAGATCATTTTCCCTGATTACGATGTTCGCTATATCGCTATCAACGATAATGTAGATACCTTCAAGTCAGAAAATGAGTTGCTTGCATTCAAGAACATTTTTAATGACTGGTATGCTCGTGATACAAGCAAGAAAATAAAAGCTGTTTTCAAGGCTAAGGGACAGTCGGGAAAGCCACTTTCTGTGCCGATTTACGGCTATAAAAAGTCCGAAGCTGACAAAAATCTGTGGCTCGTTGACGATGAAGCTGCTGAGGTTGTCCGCAGGATATTCAAGCTCTGCATAGAGGGTTACGGTCCGGTACAGATTGCCCGTATTCTCACGCAGGAAGGTATCCCGACTCCTACAGCCTACGCTCTGTCACAGGGTAGGGATAACGGTCACAAGAACGCTAAGCTGCACCGCTGGAGCGGAAAAACCATCAGCCACATTCTTGACCGTCCTGAATACATCGGTCATACGGTCAACTTCAGAACACACAAGAAGTCCTACAAAAACAAGAAGACCGTGAGAAATCCACAGGAAGAATGGCTCATCTTTGAGAATACTCATGAGCCTATCGTAACTCAGCATGAGTTTGATTTGGTGCAGGAGCTTCGCAAGAACAAGCGCCGTCCCACCAAACATGAGGAAGTCAATCCATTTTCGGGTATGGTCTACTGTGCGGACTGTGGAAAGAAGATGTATCTGTGCCGAGCGACAAGTCTGACCGCCGATCAGGAACATTTGAAGTGTTCCACATATTCCTCAGACAAGGACGCTTGTTCCGCTCACTTCATCAGAACTGTTGTACTGAATGAGATCGTGCTGAACGAGCTGAACAAACTGCTTGCCAGGGTTAAAGAGCATGAGGAAGAGTTTGTGCAGGCGGCTATGGACAATTCCGTTCAGAAGCAGTCCTCGGAACTTACAAAAGCAAAGAAAGCCCTGAAACAGGCTGAAAAGCGTATCATTGAGCTTGACAGACTGTTTACAAGGCTTTATGAGGATAATGTTTCAGGAAAAATCTCCGATGAGCGATTTACTGTTATGTCATCAGGCTATGAGGATGAGCAGAAGAAACTAAAGGCAAGCGTTACAGAGCTTACTGCCTATATCGAAACCGCCGAACAGAAGTCCGCCGATGTGACCGCATTCATCAGCGTGGTGCAGAAGTATGAGCGTATCACGGAGCTTATTCCTGAGATCATGCATGAGCTTATCGAGAAGATCGTTGTCCACGCTCCCGACAAGAGTAGTGGGCATCGCACTCAGCAAATTGAAATTCACTACCGCTTCAATGTTGCCGTAACGACTGCCGTTGCTGACAGTATGAAGTACGACAAAAAGAGAAAGGTTGCGTAACCAAGGCAGTTACGCAACCTCATCTTAAAATCTTAAATACTTCTTTATCGGCGCTCCTCTAACTGAAGAAGCTTTTTTATAGCTCTGAATAATACTGAGGAACTCTTCTGCACAGCGCCTGTCAGTTGATGATGTTTCTGTAAGTCTTTTTATCATGAATATTGACAAAGCAGTTTATCTGTGATATAATTAAACAAATGTTATTATATGCTAACAGATAAAAATATTATGCATCATAGTATGGGTGATGAGACATATAAAGACTTTTTTGGATTTCTTTCGTCATAACCATCCTGAGATCGTATCACAAGAGAATAGCGGTCAGCGGGAATTATTTTTTGACTTCAAGTTTGCTAACGCTAACAAATTTGAGATATAAATATGTATACCGTCCGTGATATCATGTGTCACGGCAGAGATATTCCCGAAATTTACTTTGCGACTGCACACGGCGACTTCCGCAATGCTCCCATGACGCATTTCTGTTACGGCAGTGTGGAAACGCTGTACGCCTTGCACCAGGCTATGCGGAGAGTTATCGGAAAGCAGGGGCAAAGTGCGTTATTCATGCGGAGCGTCTATGTATTTCTGATACTGAAATATTATCCGTTTTTCATTCTTCATGATTATCCAAAGGATATTCATGCTGCGTGATCTTTACGGTCGGGAATATGAAGATTACTGCAAGCGTGTCAGCCGATGCATAACATGGAAACGGAAATGAAAGGAATTATCAATATGACAAGCATAGAATACAAAAACTTATCCGTAAAGGAATTCACAAAAGCTGCCGAGATATATGAATCAGGTCATGCAGGCATATATAATATGTGCAAGAAAGACTATCCCGACATACTGGCAGAGCTTGAAAAAGAGCCGTTTAACGATTTGCTGGACTGCGGCTGCGGAACAGCTCCTATGCTGACGCTGCTGCATGAAAAATATCCCGACAAGCACTATACAGGAATAGACCTGACGCCGAAAATGATCGAGGTTGCCAAAGCAAAGAAAATGAAAAATGTAGAGCTTGTGGTCGGTGACTGTGAGAACCTTCCTTTTGCAGAGAATTCCTTTGACGCGGTGATATGCTCCGAGAGCTTTCATCACTACCCGAACCCGCAGAGCTTTTTTAACAGTGTTTACCGTGTGCTCCGTCCGAATGGCAGGCTGATACTGCGGGATATGACGATGAAATCAAATGCAATGCGCTGGTTTTGCAATCGTATTGAACTGCCGCTTGCGCATCTGGCCGGCAAGGGTGATGTTCGCATTTATAGCAGAGAGGAAGTTCAGAATTTTTGTAATAATGCAGGACTGCATATGGAGATCTTTGAAGTAAGACCTGTTTTTCGCCTGCACGCCGTTATCAGAAAAAGCGGGGCTTGAAAGCGAGTGTAAAAAGTATGCTTTTAACTGTTTTTCCGGCAGCCTCCGCACTTGCGGCTTGGATCCGCACATTTTTTAGCAAATATTAACGGTTTATTATAAAGCAAGCTGTTAATTAATTATCAATATACAGTAAAGTGAGGTCAAAAAATGAACAAGAACAAACTACGAAAGAAAAGGATTGTATGCTCTGTATTGTCTGCAGCTCTTCTGACTAATTCTTTTCATGTTGCTGCTGCAGCCAATGCGGCTTCTTCTTATAAAGACGGAACGTATACAGGCACAGCAAGCGGATTTCTCGGTGATATCACAGTTTCCATAACTGTCACAGACGGGGCTATAGCTGCCATAGACGTTACAGATCAAAAGGATACGCCCTCATACTGGGAAAGGGCTGAAGCGGTGATACCTGAGATAATAGCTGCAAACGGCACTGAGGGAGTCGACGCTGTAAGCGGTGCGAGTAAAAATAAAGTCACTGATACAAGTGCTTCGATAAAGCGTACTGCTGACGGTGACCGTGAGATAACTATCACTGACAGCAAGGGGAATGTGCTTGACAAATACACTGTTGATCCACAAACAGGAAAGGGTGTAAATTCAGCAAATGAAGCCGTTGATTTACCGCAGACAGGTATTAATTCAATGTACAAGCTGTTTATTATTTTCGGTGCGTTTATGATGATCGGACTTGGAATACTCTGCATTAAAGGCAGCATGACTGCGCGGCGCAGGGAAGAATAAGTACAAAAAACAGGGCAGGGAATAAATATCCCTGCCTTGCTTTTATATGTTTGGGAGTATATAATTCGAGTTATCTTTTTTTATAAGCGGAATTATCATACCGCCTGCCGCAGCTGTCAGTATGTACAGTATATCCCCCGGAAATGTTCCTAAACATGGTTCAATTTAAAATACGAAAAAGGGAAAAATTATATAAGGAAAGATAAGCTGTTATTGTTCCTGTTCATTATCACTGCAGGGCGTTGATTATTTTCCGTGCATGAAAGTCATATGATTCGTACAGATAACACAAGATTTTAGTTTATATCCCGGTAAATCCGAGTACAGGCTGTTTTCATAAATGTACCTGACGACAATAATTATTATTAATCCCCCTGACAGGTATATCAGAGGGATCGTTGCAATCTGAAAACGACTGAGTGTATTCTCAGTCGTTTTACTTTATTATTCACCGCTTGCGCCATAGTTTGAGAGAACACGCGCAGACGGGTCGTTTACGTTGCAGCCCTCCCATTCCTTGTTAGGCATCCAGAAATCGACTACCATTTCGCTGTTGCCGGGGTAGTATTTCTCGAATATCTCGCGGTAAAGGAGAGACTCCTTCGTGAACGGCTTGGCATGAGTATATTTTGTGCAGTCAAGTTCAAATTCCTCGTCGGAATAATAATTCTCGGCATATTCCTTGAGATAGTCAACCATTGAGTGACCCACAGCGTCTGAGAACGCTGCCTTTTCGCGGTAGAGAATGTCATGCGGAAGGTAATCGCCCTCAAAAGCGTGACGGAGCAGATACTTGCCCTTGTTGTATTTGTTGAGCTTCATTTCCGGGTCTATCGCCATGACGTATTTTACAAAGTCAAGGTCGCCGAAGGGGACACGGGCTTCGAGAGAATTTACTGATATACAGCGGTCAGCACGGAGTACATCGTACATATGTAGCTCACGGACGCGCTTTACGGATTCCTGCTGAAATGCTTCTGCCGACGGTGCAAAATCCGTATACTTGTAACCGAACAGCTCATCGGATATCTCGCCTGTAAGAAGTACGCGGATATCGGTCTGCTGATGGATAGCCTTGCATAGCAGGTACATACCCATACTTGCGCGGATAGTCGTGATATCATAAGTGCCGAGGAGATGTATAACATCGTCAAGGGCTGCGATAACATTGTCCTTAGTGATGATGACTTCAGTGTGGTCACTGCCGATGTAGTCTGCCACCTGCTTTGCGTATTTGAGGTCGATAGCGTCTGTGTTCATACCGATCGCAAATGTGCGTATCGGCTTGTCGCTCTCGCGCTGAGCAATGGCGCATACAAGTGAGGAATCAAGTCCGCCGGAAAGCAGGAATCCTACCTTAGCATCTGCGTCAAGGCGCTTCTTTACGCCTGCGACAAGCTTGTCATGGATATTCTTGCAGACTGTATATATATCGTCGTGTATGACATTGTCAACTGCCGTAATATCACAGTAGCAATGGAACTGACCGTCCTTATAGTAGTGACCCGGAGGGAAAGGCATTACCTTTTTGCAGATATCAACGAGGTTCTTTGCTTCGCTTGCAAAGACAACGGTACCGTCATCGGACTTGCCGTAGTAAAGTGGACGTATGCCTATGGGATCTCTTGCAGCTACGAACTGGCGCTCTGTGCTGTCATATATCACGCAGGCAAATTCGGCATCGAGCATAGAAAACATATCAGTGCCGTATTCTCTGTATAAAGGAAGAAGTATCTCGCAGTCGCTGTCACTTCTGAAACAGTAGCCCATATCGGTAAGCTTGTCTCTGAGCTTGCGGAAGCCGTATATCTCACCGTTGCATACTGCGAAATCACCGTTCAGCTCAAAGGGCTGCATACCCTCTGGAGTAAGTCCCATTATCGACAGACGCTGAAAGCCGAGTATTCCATCAGGTACTTTCACTATCCTCTGGTCGTCAGGACCGCGGCTGACAGTTGCTTTCAGCCCGTCCATAACTTTTCCGGTACCGCCGCTGACGCCGCAGTAACACATTATTGTACACATAGTAAATTCCTCCGAATAATAGGTATATTATATTTATTTCCGCTTGTACATCGCCATTGATGTACAGCGTTTGTTTTGGGCGGATAATCAGGCAGTGTGCCGTATCTTTGATATGATCGGCAATGCTGTATGCGGCAAAGCCGAAATCCGCCCTTACTTATGTATCTTTTCATCGAATTTGTTCTTGTTCCCTGCACCTGAAGTATCTACAGGATAGGAGCCGGTGAAACAGCCCCTGCAGTAGCCGAAGCGGTCGTCCACCAGCTCACCGAGACATTCAACCGGCAGGTACGCAAGGCTGTCAGCGCCGATGTACTGCGCTATCTCCTCAGTTGTACTGCATTTGCCCGCAATGAGGTTTTCCTCGGAGTCGATGTCCGTACCGAAATGACAGGTGTGCAGGAATGGCGGTGATGAAATACGCACATGGACTTCCCTGGCGCCTGCCTCACGCAAAAGCCTTACGATCCTCGCGCTCGTTGTTCCGCGGACTATGGAATCATCTATCATTATCACACGCTTGCCCGCGACGCTCTCGCGGACTGCGTTGAGTTTTATCTTGACCGCATTTTCGCGCTGGTGCTGTTCGGGCTGAATAAAGCTCCTGCCGATATATTTATTCTTTATAAAGCCGATACCGTAAGGTATGCCGCTTTCGTTTGCGTAGCCGAGTGCTGCATCAAGTCCGGAATCGGGAACACCTATAACGATATCCGCGTCAACAGGACTGCTCTTTGCAAGCAGCCTGCCTGCGCAAAGCCTTGCGTGGTGGACTGATATTCCCTCGATTACCGAGTCCGGACGTGCAAAGTAGATGTATTCGAATATACAGATATTACGCCTGTTGGTACAGTTAGTGCGTATTGAACGCAGGCCGTCACTGTCAATTGCGACAATTTCTCCGGCATCAATATCACGAAGGAATTCCGCACCAACCGTTTCAAGAGCACAGGATTCCGAAGCGACAACATATGCCCCGTCATGAGTTTTACCGATACACAGGGGACGAAAGCCGTCAGGGTCGCGGAATGCTATCAGTTTGGTTGCGGTCATGAGTATGCATGAGTATGCTCCCTTTATGTTAGGCATAGCGCGTTCGACAGCCTGTTCAGTAGAACCGGCGGCAATCCTTTCGCGGACTATGGAATAGGCTATCGCCTCCGTGTCGGAGGTGCCGTGGAAGATAGCTCCCGACATCTCAAATGAGCGCCTCAGCTCTGCCGCATTGACCAGATTGCCGTTGTGTACAAGAGCCATATTGCCCTTGATATGACGTATAACAAGGGGCTGTATATTATTGTGATTATGTCCGCCTGTTGTAGAGTACCGGACGTGTCCCACAGCCATATTTCCGCTGCCGAGCTTGTCCAGTTCCTCTCTGCTGAACACCTCCGAGACAAGTCCGTCCGCACGTTTATGCCTGAAGATACCGTCATCACAGACAGTTATGCCACAGCTCTCCTGACCTCTGTGCTGCAGGGCATACAGCCCGAAATAGACAGACGCGGCAACGTCAGAGGTCTTGTTTTCGTATATGCCGAAAACTCCGCATTCTTCGTGGATGCTGTCAAACATTTTCTTCGCCTCACTTATAAATACTGCTCACTCAGCTTATCTATTATCGCCAGTGCCGCAAGACTTTTCTTCTTGCGCTTGTTCATGGCGTACTGTTCAAGATAAGTGTGTGCTTCCTCCTCAGTCATACCCTTGTACTGCATGAGCATGAATTTCGCCTTGTCTATCGCCTGTATCTCTTCTATCTTTTCTTCGAGCCTTCGGTTCTCCTCGTACAGTTTCAGAGAGCGGTTCACGGCGATATCCAGTGTTTTCACCAGCTGATATAGCAGAGTACGGCTGAACGGCTTACCGACTATGATTATACCTGTCTTTTCGGCTCGTCCCGCTATCTTTTCGGTCTGCTCCTCTTTTATCATAAATATGCAGTTTGCAGTAGTATTTTCGATGATGTATTCCGCAAGCTCAAAGCCGTTCTCGTCCATAAGCGGAGAGTTTATTACTGCCAGCTCAACGGAGGGGTCGGCATCGAAAACGGTTTTCGCCTGATATGCTGATTCAACGAGTTTTGGCGTACATCTGAACGAATCGCGGAGGAAATTCACAAGAGCTTCAGAGGCGGTTTTATTACTTGAAACTACAAGAATTTTTTCCAAAGCTTACCTCCGTCAGAGACTGTAAAAATATTGTTTATCCTCAAATGCGCCTTTGTCATATGCTGAGGAATACTCGCGCCATTCAGCACGGCTGTAGTTCATCAGCACGTCAAGTATATTTACAGGCACGTACTTCTTAACGAAGTCCGAGCTCTCAGTGCAGGAAACTGCCTCCTCAAGCGTGGAAGGAAGTCGCTCCGAGCCGGTGTTCTTTTCCGGCAGAGCGTACTTTTCCTCTATGCCTTCAAGTGCTGAATATATCATAAGACCGAGAACAAAATACGGATCGCAGACGCAGTCCGCAGCGCGCAGCTCCACGCAGGCGTTGTCGCTGTCGGGATTCATACGGATAAGCTGAGAGCCCTCCTCGTCCGACCATATAATGTCACGTGGAGCAGTGAACTCTCCCAGTCTCGCATAGGAATTCACCGTCGAATTAGTGAACAGCGTAAACTCACGTATATGCTTCATTATGCCTGCTGCCGCACATCTGAGGAGGTCGTTATCGTTCTGCTTTGTTTCCTCAAGCATATCGTTGTCAGGGAAAACATTGAAGCTGATATGCATACCGTTTCCGCAGTCATCACGCAGCGGTTTGGGCATGAAGCTCGCGTGTACATCGTGTGTTTCCGCGACAGATTTGACCGCGGACTTGAAGCTGAGAAAGGTATCAGCGGCTTTCAGGGCAGAAGAAGCATTAAAGTCTATCTCGTGCTGACCGCAGCCGCTCTCATGGCGTGAGGATATTGGGTGAATGCCCATCTGTTCGAGAGTGAGACATACATCGCGGCGGATATTTTCTCCCTTGTCGTCCGGAGCGATATCGCAGTAGCCGGCATAATCATGGGGAGTTTTCGTTGGCAGTCCGTTGCTGTCCCTGCGGAAGAGAGTGAACTCGCATGATGTTCCGAAGCGGAAGCAGTAGCCTGCCGCGATCGCGGCTTTCATGGCTTTTTTCAGGAAGTATCTGCCGTCGCCTTCAAATGGAGTGCCGTCTTCGTAACGGATATAGCAGAACATTCTTATGACTCTGCCCTGCTGAGGTCTCCACGGGAGAACGGTCATTGTCTGAGCGTCGGGGAAGAGGAAAAGATCCTTTCCGTTTGCAGCCTCAAAACCTGCGATCTTCTTTGCCGTTATGCGGACTCCGCGCTCAAAGGTAACTGCGAGCTCAGATGAAAGAACAGAGATATTTTTCAGTCTTCCTTTCAGATCGCAGAATGTCAGCTTGACGAACTTAACATCATTTTCCTCGATATACTGCAATATCTCATTTTCTGAATAGATCATTTTAGCCTCCGTATCATAAATTGGTGTAACCCATAAGGTATTCGTCCACCTCTGACGCAGCGTCGCGTCCCTCACGGATAGCGCGAACTACAAGTGACTGACCTATGTGCATATCGCCTGCTGTGAATACCTTATCAACATCTGTGGAATGTTTGCCGGGTGCTGTTTTTACATTTGTGCGCTGGTCAAGTGATACGCCGAAAGCGTCTGCAATATATTGCTGACAGCCCAAGAATCCCGCCGCTATGAGACAGAGCTCGCATGGGAGTACCTCCTCGCTGCCCTCGATCTCATTCATAGTACGTCTGCCTGTTTCGGGATCTGTGCCAAAACTTAGCTTTACTGTCTTTACAGCAGACAGTTTTCCGTTTTCGTCCTTGATGAATTCCTTGACAGTTGTGCAGTAGATACGCGGGTCGTGAACGAATAAAGCTATTGCTTCTTCCTGACCGTAGTCAGTCTTGCATACTCTCGGCCACTCAGGGAATGGATTGTTCTCTGCTCTCACGTCGGGGAGCTTGGGCATCATTTCAAGCTGAACAACGGACTTGCAGCCGTGGCGGACAGATGTGCCCACACAATCATTGCCTGTATCGCCGCCGCCGATTATAACGACGTTTTTGTCCTTTGCGGAGATATACCTTCCGTCCTTGAGTTCGGAGTCAAGCAGGCTCTTTGTAGTAGCTTTCAGGAAATCCACCGCGAAGTAAATACCCTCTGCGTCTCTTCCCTCAGCTTTGATATCACGCGGATTAGACGAACCGCAGGCAAGTACGACAGCGTCAAAGCTGCCGAGTATATCATCTGCGGAAACATTTTCACCCACGTTTGAATCGGTTCTGAACTCTACGCCCTCAGCCTTCATAAGCTCCACGCGGCGTTCAATGATATGCTTTTCAAGCTTCATATTCGGGATACCGTACATGAGCAGTCCGCCGACACGGTCTGAGCGCTCAAACACAGTTACGCTGTGACCGCGCTTGTTTAGAGTGTCCGCAGCGGCAAGTCCGGAAGGACCCGAACCGATGACTGCGATACGTCTGCCGCTTCTTACAGCGGGTATCTGAGGCTTCATAAGACCGCTTGCGAAGCCGAATTCAATTATGGAGTTCTCGTTCTCCTTAGTTGTTACAGGCGAATCGTAGACTCCGCAGATGCAGGCCTTTTCGCAGAGCGCGGGACATACCCTTGACGTGAATTCGGGAAAGTTATTGGTCATCAGCAGACGGCTGAGCGCCTGTTCCTTCTGACCGTGATAAAGAAGGTCGTTCCACTCTGGAATAAGATTATTGAGCGGACAGCCCGACATCATTCCGCAGAGCATTTTTCCGTTCTGACAGAAGGGAACTCCGCAGTCCATACAGCGTGAAGCCTGCTGACGGCGCTGCTCCTCGCTGAGCGGTACGTGGAATTCATTGAAGTCCTTTATACGCTCAATGGGGTCTTTCGCAGTTGTTTCAGTCCTTGTATATTCAAGGAATCCGGTTGCTTTTCCCATGGCTCACGCCTCCTTTCTGATGAGCTCGAAGGCTTCGATCATAGCCTGTTCGCTGCTCACGCCTGATTTTTCAAGTTTAGATACGGTTTTTTGTATCTTTGCATAATCGTGGGGTATAACCTTCTTGAAGCAGGGGAGATAATGCTCAAAGTCAGCAAGTATCTGCTTTGCCTTTTCTGAACCTGTAGCTTCTGCGTGTTCGGTTATTATAGCTTTCAGCTCAGCGATATCCTCTTCTTCTGTTACTGTTTCAAGTGAAACGAGAGCCTTGTTGAGACGGGTGTAAAGATCGTGCTCCTCGTCGAGAACGTAAGCTATACCGCCCGACATACCTGCGGCGAAGTTCTTGCCTGTGCGTCCGAGAATAACAGCGCGTCCGCCTGTCATATACTCGCAGCCGTGGTCTCCCACGCCCTCACATACAGCTGTCGCTCCGGAGTTTCTTACGCAGAATCTCTCGCCTGCGACGCCGTTTATGAAAGCCTTGCCGGAGGTCGCACCGTAAAGTGCAACATTTCCGACGATGATATTTTCGTCAGCTTTGAATTTCGAAGCGCTTGGCGGACTGAGGATCAGCCTGCCGCCTGAAAGTCCCTTGCCGAAATAGTCGTTGCTGTCTCCGCAGAGCTGAAGCGTAAGTCCCTTTGGTATGAATGCGCCGAAGGACTGTCCGCCGCTGCCCGTGCATTTAACTGTGAATGTATCATCTGCAAGTACGTTTTCCCCGTGGATACGTGTTATCTCAGCACCTGTGAGAGTTCCTACGGAGCGGTCGGTGTTCACAACGTCAATGGAAATAGTCTTGGAAGTTCCGTTTTTCAGCGCACTTCCCAGCTTCTTTATTATAACACGACGGTCTATGGTCTTGTCAAGCTCAAAATCGTAAATATCATCAGCGTCAAAGTGTTTTTTGCCGTCTGCATTGCTGTGTGCAAGTATATTTGTGAAGTCGATGTTCTTTTCAGCAGCGCTGTCCTTTATGCAGAGCAGGTCTGTGCGTCCAACGAGCTCGTCAACTGTGCGTATACCGAGCTTTGCCATATACTCGCGGAGCTCCTGTGCGATGAAGTGCATAAAGTTAACTATATACTCAGGTTTGCCGCGGAAACGCTTTCTGAGCTCAGGATTCTGTGTAGCTATACCCATCGGACAGGTATCCAGGTTGCATACCCTCATCATAACACAGCCCATTGTTACCAGCGGAGCTGTTGCGAAGCCGAACTCCTCAGCACCGAGCAGTGCAGCAACAAGTACGTCGCGTCCTGTCATGAGCTTTCCGTCAGTCTCAATGCGTACTCTTGAACGGAGACCGTTGAGCATAAGTGTCTGGTGTGCTTCTGCAAGTCCGAGCTCCCAGGGAAGTCCTGCGTTGTATATGGAGCTCTTGGGAGCGGCGCCTGTACCGCCATCGTAGCCGGAGATAAGGATGACCTGTGCGCCTGCCTTGGCAACGCCTGCCGCAACAGTTCCCACGCCTGCTTCCGAAACCAGCTTTACTGAGATACGAGCCTTGTCGTTAGCGTTTTTAAGGTCGTAGATAAGCTGTGCCAGGTCCTCTATGGAGTAGATATCATGGTGAGGAGGTGGTGAGATAAGACCAACGCCTGCCGTTGAGTGACGTGTCTTGGCTATCCACGGATAGACCTTTCCTGACGGAAGATGTCCGCCCTCGCCGGGCTTGGCGCCCTGTGCCATTTTTATCTGTATTTCCTGTGCGGAAACGAGATATTCTGATGTAACGCCGAAACGTCCCGAAGCGACCTGCTTGATAGCGGAGCACTTGTCGGATTTCAGACGCTCCGGACTTTCGCCGCCCTCGCCGCTGTTGGACTTTCCTCCGATGCTGTTCATAGCCACAGCCATGCATTCGTGAGCTTCCTGAGAGATAGAGCCGTAAGACATAGCGCCTGTCTTGAAGCGCGTACAGATACTCTCAACGGATTCTACCTCGTCGATCGGTATCTCATTGGCACTGTCGAAATTGAAATCAAGGAGACTGCGGAGCGTGAGTTCATTGTCCTCGCGGGTAAGAGCTTCTGAATACTTTCTGAATGTGTCATAGCTGCCTGTCCATGCTGCCTGCTGAAGCAGATGTATGGTCTCCGGAGTATAGAGGTGCTCACTCTTTCCGCTGCGGAGCTTGTGGCTGCCTGCGCTCTTTACATCGCTGCTCACATGAAGTCCCAGCGGGTCATAAGCAGCTGTATGGAGAGCTTCTGTACGGCGGCTTATATCAGCAAGTCCGATACCGCCGATACGGCTGACAGTTCCTGCAAAGTAGCTGTCGATAAGCTCCTGTGAGATGCCCACAGCTTCAAATAGCTTGCTTCCTTGATAGGACTGTATAGTTGAAATGCCCATTTTTGAAGCTATCTTTACTATACCGTGGAGAACAGCACTGTTGTAGTCGTCCTCGGCGGCGTAGAAGTCCTTGTCAAGCGAGCCGTCCTCAATGAGAGAGCGGATAGTTTCATGTGCGAGATAAGGGTTTACGGCGCAGGCACCGTAGCCGAGAAGTGCTGCGAAGTGGTGTACCTCCCTCGGCTCTGCGGATTCGAGTATCATAGCGACTGCCGTGCGCTTCTTGGTTGAAACAAGGTGCTGCTGGAGTGCCGAAACCGCAAGGAGAGAAGGTATCGCACAATGATATTCGTCCACGCTGCGGTCCGAGAGTATAAGGATAGAAGCTCCGTCGCGGTATGCCTTGTCAGCCTCGATGAAAAGGCGCTCGATAGCCTTGTCCAGCGATGTTCCGATGTAGTAGGTTATCGGGATAACTGCGCTTTTGAGTCCCTGCTGATTAAGGGATTTTATCTTGAGCATATCAGTCTCGGTGAGGATAGGATTCTCGATTTTGAGAACGTGGCAGTTCTCAGGACGCTCCTCAAGGATATTTCCGTCCTTGCCGATGTAAACACTCGTGTCGGTCACAACTTCTTCACGGATAGCGTCAAAGGGGGGATTTGTAACCTGCGCAAAGAGCTGACGGAAGTAGTTGAAAAGGGGAGGAGACTGCTTGTCAAGCGGAGGGAGCGGTATATCGCTTCCCATGGAAGCGATAGGCTCAGCGCCTTTTTCAGCCATCGGCAGTATGGATGTACGAATGTCCTCATAGGAGTAGCCGAATGCCTTGTGAAGCCTTGCAAGCTCGTCCTTTGAGTAGGTCTTAACTCCCTTGTTCGGGATATGTAGATCGTGGAGGCGTACAAGGTTAGCGTCAAGCCATTCGCCGTAGGGCTGGCGTGAAGCATACATCGACTTGACCTCTTCGTCCTCGATGATACGTCCCTGCTTTGTGTCCGCAAGGAGCATTTTACCCGGACGGAGACGGTCTTTTTTAACGATCTTCTCAGGCGCAATGTCTATACAGCCTGTCTCCGATGAAAGAATGAGGAAACCGTCGTTCGTTATGCAGTATCTTGACGGACGCAGACCGTTTCTGTCGAGAACTGCTCCCATTACGTCGCCGTCAGAGAAAAGTATTGATGCGGGACCGTCCCATGGTTCCATCATAGTAGCGTAATACTGATAGAAATCGTATTTTGCCTTGGAGATGGTCTTGTCGTTCTTCCAAGGCTCCGGGATCGTTATCATAACTGCCAGCGGCAGGGGCATACCCGACATTACCATAAATTCAAGGGCGTTGTCAAGTCTCGCCGAGTCAGAACCGTTTACATTTATCGCGGGAAGTATCCTGTGCATATCATTTTTCAGCGTATCACAGGTCATAGTTTCCTCGCGGGCGAGCATTCTGTCAGCGTTGCCTGTGATAGTATTTATCTCGCCGTTGTGGACGATGAAGCGGTTTGGGTGAGCCTTCTGCCAGCTTGGATTTGTATTTGTCGAGAAACGTGAGTGTACCATTGCGATAGACGATGTGAAGTCCTCACTCTGAAGGTCTGTGTAGAATCTCCTCAGCTCGTCAACGAGGAACATACCTTTATATACGATAGTACGGCTTGAAAGTGAGCATACATATGTATCCTCGTTGGACTGCTCGAATTCGCGTCTCGCAATGAAGAGCCTGCGGTCAAATACCAGTCCCTTGGGACATTCATCGGGGCGCTTTACGAAAGCCTGCATTATACATGGCATACTGTCAATAGCCTTGTGACCGAGTATTGAGGGAGAAGTCGGGACCTCACGCCAGCATACAAAAGTCATGCCGTTATTGTCGATTATCTTTTCAAAGAGCTTCTTTGCGCGGTCGCGTCTGAGCTCATTCTGCGGGAAGAAGAACATACCCACACCGAAGTCGCCGTTCTCTCCGATATCAGCGCCAAGTTTTTTTGCTTCTTTTATAAAGAAGCTGCAGGGCATCTGTACAAGTATTCCTACACCGTCGCCTGTTTTGCCCTCTGCGTCCTTACCTGCGCGGTGTTCCAGCTTTTCAACGATAGTGAGAGCATTTTCCACAACATATCGTGACTGTTCGCCATTGATGTTCACTACTGCTCCGATACCGCAGTTGTCATGTTCAAAACGCGGACTGTAAAGTCCCTGCTGTCGGTAAGGAGCCTCTGTTCTGAAATTGTCCATATCATTCACTAACCTTTCAATAATCCGAGCGCCATTGATCGGATTATAATAAAAAAGACGCTTCAGCATACAGATAGTCTGCTAAAACGTCTTTGTTCCACCATTTATATTAGCACTTCAAAGCGGAAATGTCAATAGGTTAATACAGGTTTTTTGTGCTTTCGTG
Source organism: Ruminococcus sp. (assembly GCF_016287535.1). Lineage (GTDB taxonomy): Bacteria > Bacillota > Clostridia > Oscillospirales > Ruminococcaceae > Ruminococcus. Next base: position 39,626 of record NZ_JAEFAJ010000017.1, on the reverse strand, counting down.
AAATTTTAACAGTTATTTAATACTAACAACGGGATAAAAATATGCGATACGTCAAATTTCAGAAAAGCTATTGACAAATCATTCGCAGAGAAATATAATGATAATGTAAACGGCAAGGGAGCTGCGGATATGGTATCCGTAGCTCTCTTTTTTTATATACAGCGATGATTTCATACACAAGGAGATGTATGAGGCCTCAGAATTTCTGCATCTGTTGATTTTTATGCTGCAAAAAACTGGCGTACAGGCAAAATTATCAGATTCAATACAGGCGGGGAAGGCTGTACCACATTTCACGGTTCGGCAGAATGAGAAAAAGCATAAGCTGACAAGGGCGTCTGCGGATATTACCGAATCTCCCATACTCCGCGGACTGCCTTTATCACATATCTGCCTCTGCTGCAAAATGTACAGCGTACATTTTGCAGACTGCAACGCAGTCACAAATCCGCTCTGCGGATTTGCAGAGGCAGTATAAACGGAGCGTTTATGGTGCTTTGCACCGTCTGTCGTTTTATACGGCAGATTTCATAATGTTCACCGGACATTTGAAATAGCGTGTATTATAAATGTATTTCAAGGAGCATAAGTAAAAATGTCAAAGTTCATTTTTGTAACAGGCGGAGTCGTTTCGGGACTCGGAAAAGGTATCACAGCTGCTTCACTTGGAAGACTTCTCAAACAGCGGGGCTACAAGGTCACCATTCAGAAGTTTGATCCCTACATCAACGTAGATCCTGGTACAATGTCGCCGTTCCAGCACGGTGAGGTTTTCGTTACAGACGATGGTGCTGAGACTGATCTCGACCTTGGTCACTATGAGCGTTTCGTTGATGAAAATCTTTCGGTACATTCAAATGTCACAACAGGAAAGATCTACTGGAACGTCATCACAAAAGAGCGCCGCGGCGACTATCTCGGCGGTACCGTTCAGGTAATACCGCATATCACCAATGAGATAAAGGACAGAGTTTACAGCGCCGCAAATGAGGCTAATGCCGATGTGGTAATCACCGAGATCGGCGGTACAGTCGGCGATATTGAATCCACACCTTTCCTTGAGGCGATACGTCAGGTGGGTACAGAGCAGGGACGCGAGAATGTATGCTACATACACGTTACACTTGTTCCTTATATAACCGGTTCTGAGGAACTGAAATCAAAGCCCACACAGCACTCCACCAAGGAGCTCCTTTCAATAGGCATCCAGCCTGATATAATAGTCTGCCGCACGGAAAAACGCATACCCGACGATATGGCGGAGAAGATAGCTCTCTTCTGCAATATCCGCAAGGAGGACGTTATACAGAACCTTACAGCGCCGTCACTGTATGAAGTTCCCCTGTGGCTTGAAAATGAAGGACTTGCACATTCGGTCTGCCGGCATCTCGGTATCGCAGACAGTGCTCCTGATCTTACAGAATGGACAGAAATGGTACACCGCGCAGAGAATGCGCACAAAAATGTTACAATAGGACTTGTCGGCAAATACGTGGAGCTCCACGATGCATACCTCTCGGTTGCTGAAGCTCTGCGGCACGGCGGTATCATCAACGATGCGGCGGTTGAGATAAAGTGGATAGATTCCGAGAATGTAACGTCTGACAATGCCGCTGAGATTTTCAGTGACTGCAACGGCATCATTGTCCCCGGCGGCTTTGGTCACAGAGGAATCGAGGGCATGGTGGAATCCATACGCTACGCCCGTGAGAACAAAGTACCGTTTTTCGGAATATGTCTCGGTATGCAGATGACTGTAATCGAATACGCCCGCAATGTGTGCGGACTTGCAGGTGCGGATTCTGCTGAGTTCGGTGAAACACCGTATCCTGTCATCGATATTATGGACGAGCAGAGGAACATTTCGGAAAAAGGCGGCACAATGCGTCTGGGACTTTACCCCTGCAAGCTGACGGAGGGCTCACGCTGCCGCGAGATATACGGCGAGGAACTCATCTATGAGCGACACCGCCACCGTTATGAATTCAACAACGCGTACCGGAAGGTACTTGTGGAAAACGGACTTCAGATCGCAGGATTGTCTCCCGATGAGAAGCTGGTTGAGATAGTGGAGCTTCCGGATCACCCGTGGTTCATAGGAGTGCAGTTCCACCCCGAATTCAAATCAAGACCGAACAAACCTCAGAAGCTTTTTGCAGACTTTATAAGAGCTTCGCTCTTAAATTGATTCGTAATTGTTGTGTCCGCTTACGCGGAATGATTTTAATTTCAATTAATCGCCGTAAGGCGATACCATTAATTTCGCACTCCTAATTCCGAATTCAAGATCAGTTCAGTGCTGATTAATAAATGATAAAAACTGGAGGTAAATATAATGGAAAAGGTAACAGAGTATTTTGGTTCAATGGTATTCGATGAGAGAGTAATGAAAGCTACCCTCTCCGAGAAGGTTTACAAGTCGCTGAAAAGGACTATTGACAGGGGAACTCCGCTTGATATCTCAGTTGCTAATGCTGTAGCAGCAGCAATGAAGGACTGGGCTGTTGAGAAAGGCGCAACTCACTATACTCACTGGTTCCAGCCAATGACAGGCGTCACTGCCGAGAAGCACGACAGCTTCATTTCTCCGGCTCCCGACGGCAGAGTTATCATGGAATTCTCAGGCAAGGAGCTTGTAAAGGGCGAACCTGATGCTTCTTCCTTCCCGTCAGGCGGACTTCGTGCCACGTTTGAGGCAAGAGGATACACGGCGTGGGATCCTACTTCCTACGCATTTATCAAGGACGGCACACTCTATATACCCACAGCGTTCTGTTCATACACCGGCGAGGCTCTCGACAAGAAGGTACCTCTTCTCCGTTCAATGGAAGCTCTCAACAAGCAGGCAATGCGTGTACTGAAACTCTTCGGAAACGAGAACGTCAGAAGCGTCCGCACATCAGTAGGTCCCGAACAGGAGTACTTCCTTGTTGACCGTGAGATGTACAGGAAGAGAAAAGACCTCATAATGACCGGACGTACTCTTTTCGGCGCAATGCCGCCAAAGGGACAGGAAATGGAGGATCACTACTTCGGCTCTATCAAGTCAAGAGTATCCGAGTATATGGCTGATCTCGACAAGGAGCTCTGGAAGCTTGGCATTCTCGCAAAGACCAAGCACAACGAAGTAGCTCCCGCACAGCATGAGCTTGCTCCTATTTACAAGACTACAAACATCGCTGCTGACCACAACCAGCTCACAATGGAAGTAATGAAGAAAGTGGCTGAGCGTCACGGACTTGTCTGCCTCCTTCACGAAAAGCCTTTCGAGGGCGTGAACGGCTCAGGCAAGCACAACAACTGGTCTATATCCACTGATACAGGAGTTAACCTTCTCTCTCCCGGCGAGACTCCATATGAGAACGCACAGTTCCTGCTCTTCCTTGCAGCAGTTATCAAGGCAGTTGACGATTATCAGGACTTACTGAGGCTTTCTGTTGCTACAGCAGGCAATGACCACCGTCTCGGCGCAAACGAAGCACCGCCTGCTATCATCTCCATATTCCTTGGCGATGAGCTCACAGCTATACTTGAAGCTATCGAGAATGACAAGCCCTACGGCGGTACCACCAAGGAAAAAATGAAGCTTGGCGTTGACGTTCTGCCGCAGTTCAGCAAGGATACTACAGACCGTAACCGTACATCGCCCTTCGCATTCACAGGAAACAAGTTCGAGTTCCGTATGCTGGGTTCATCAAACAGTATCTCCTGCGCTAACATTCACCTCAACGCCGCTGTTGCAGAGGTATTAAAGCAGTTTGCCGACAAGCTCGAAAAGGCTAAGGACTTCAACAAGGCTCTCCACGACCTCATCAAGAAGACTATCAAGGAGCACAAGCGCATAATCTTCAACGGCAACGGCTATGATGACGCATGGGTAAAGGAAGCAGAAAAGCGCGGCCTTTCAAACCTCAGGACTACTGCCGACTGTATGCCTAAGATATGCGATAAGAAGAACGTGGAGATGCTCACATCACATGGTATCTTCACCGAGGCTGAGATATACTCGCGCTGCGAGATAATGCTGGAGAACTATGTCAAGTCAGTAAACATCGAGGCTCAGACAATGGTGGATATGGCACGCAAGGAGATAATACCTGCTGTTTCAAAGTTCGCTGCTGATACAGCTTCCGCAGTTTCAGTTAAGAAGAGCGTTTCAAAGGCAGCCTGCAAGTACGAGACCAAGCTGGTTGAGGAGCTTTCAGTCCTCATTGATGAAATGGACGACGCTACAACAAAGCTTGAAGCAACAGTTGCTAAGCTTAAAACTATAAGCGATATCAGGAAGGAGTCCGAATTCGTTCGTGACAAGATGATACCTGCAATGGATAAGCTCCGTGCGGCTGCCGACAAGGCTGAGACTATAACAGCCGAGGACTACTACCCATTCCCTGCATACGACAAACTTCTTTTCGGAGTGTGATATAAATGAGATTCACCAAAATGCATGGCTGCGGAAACGACTATGTATATATAAACTGTTTCGAGGAGAGCGTAAGCTCTCCCGAGCAGCTTGCCAAGGCGGTCAGTGACCGCCATTTCGGCGTTGGCTCGGACGGACTTGTGCTGATACTTCCAAGTGATACTGCGGACTGCCGTATGCGTATGTTCAATCCCGACGGCAGCGAGTCCGAGATGTGCGGCAACGCTATACGCTGCGTTGCGAAATACGTCTACGACAAGGGCATAATTCATAAGCCTGTTGTCACTGTAGAGACGCTGGCAGGCATAAAAATCATTGAGGTCCATACCGACGAAAATAACATTGCAAAAACTCTTACAGTAGATATGGGAGCTCCCGTCATTGAAGCTGCGGAAGTTCCAGTTATTGCCGAAACTTCACCTGTGACAGACCTTGTTCTCGCGGCTTACGGAAGGGAGTTCCGGTTTACCTGCGTTTCAATGGGCAATCCCCACGCTGTCACATTCATCGGAGAGGACGTAGGCAGATTTGAAGTTGAAAAATACGGAAAGATATTCGAGTGCGATGAACATTTTCCACGGAGAGCTAATATTGAATTTGCGGAGATAATATCTTCCGACCGCCTGAAAATGCGCGTGTGGGAGAGAGGTACAGGCGAGACGCTTGCCTGCGGAACAGGCACCTGTGCAACAGTTGCTGCGGCTTGTCTGAACGGCATATGTCCACGCAAGCCCGTGACCGTTGAGCTGCTGGGCGGCGAACTTGTTATCGAGTGGAAAGAATCTGACGGACATATCTATATGACAGGTCCTGCTGAATATACATTTGAGGGAGATTACTATGGCAAGGTTTAATGAAAGATTTCTTGATCTGAAGGAGAGCTACCTGTTCAGTGAGGTGGCAAAGAGAGTAAGCACATTCAAGGAGAAAAACCCCGATGCCGACGTTATAAGGCTGGGTATCGGCGATGTTACACTGCCCCTTGGCAAGTCTGTGGTGCAGGCTATGCACTCTGCCGCCGATGAAATGGGAAAGGCTGAGACCTTCCGCGGCTACGGTCCCGAGCAGGGTTACGACTTTCTCAGAAAGGCTATTGCAGGACATTACAGGAATATAGGCGCAGATGTGGACGAGGACGAGATATTTGTATCCGACGGCGCAAAGTCTGACACGGGAAACATCACCGACCTCTTTTCTGCGGACAATACCGTCCTCATTCCCGACCCGGTTTATCCGGTCTATGTTGATACAAATACGATGAACGGCAGACATATCATCTATATAAACGGAACAGCCGAGAACGACTTCCTTCCCATGCCTGACAGGAGCGTTCATGCTGATATAATCTATCTCTGCTCTCCTAACAATCCCACGGGAGCCTGCTACAACAAGCAGCAGCTGAAAGAGTGGGTGGATTACGCACTTGAAAACGACGCGGTGATACTCTTTGATTCAGCATATGAGAGCTTCATATCGGACAGTGAGCTCCCGCGGACTATATATTCCATCGAGGGCGCGAAGAAATGCGCGGTGGAGTTCTGCTCACTGTCAAAGACAGCAGGATTTACAGGAACTCGCTGCGGATACACGATAGTTCCTAAGGCTATAAAGTCCGTTTCTCCAGACGGACGCGAGATGAGCCTCAACAAGATGTGGAACAGGCGTCAGACTACTAAATTCAACGGTGTGCCATACATCGTGCAGAGAGCTGCAGAGGCTGTGTTCAGCGAAGAGGGACAGAAGGAATCAAAGGCAATGACAGCCTGCTATATGGAGAACGCGCGTATAATCTCAAGCACTATGGACGAGCTTGGTATACGCTACACAGGCGGTATCAATTCCCCGTATATATGGTTCGAGTGTCCCTTCGGAATGGACAGTTGGACCTTCTTTGACCATATGCTCGAAAAGGCAGGCGTTGTAGGCACTCCCGGTGCAGGTTTCGGCAAAAACGGAGACCGCTGGTTCCGTCTGACAGCCTTCAATAACAAAGAGAATACCATTGAAGCTATGAAGCGCTTCAGAAAGCTGTTTGAATAGGCACTTTCCATACATATTATCTTTTCAGTCCCGGAAACGGTTGTGATATACCGCTTCCGGGGCTTGTTTTATATGTACGTCCGCTCGGCTGTAAAAATAATCAGCTGAAGGATATAATATGGAGAATGACTGCATTGACTTTTATTGTAAATTATAGTATAATATTGGTGTCTGATTCACGTAAAATTTTTAAAAAAGCAAAAGCGGCTGCGATCGCAGAATAATGAACCGGTGATTACCGCGGAAACGGATACGATCTACATAACGGTATTATTGCAGTGTCTTGAAGTATTGCTTTAAGGGAGTGAAATTATGATAAAGGGTTTGGGCGTATATGCACCGATGGCATTACTGCCGGGTATAATAATTGATAAGATACGCCGGAGATACAATCCGGATATTTACAGGACAAGCTGCATGATATTAAAGATGGTCTGCGGAGATAATGTTAAATACAGGTTCTGGATCGACAGATCTCCTGAGGCGATGACGTATAATGACATTGTAGTGGTAGAGGTATCAGCCGATGAACTTACATCAGGAGAACAGACTGTAATAGATACGGTCCTGAAGGTAGGCGCTACGTCAGCGATAAAGGAAATATAGAATTACAGGCAGAGTATGTGCATACACTGAAAAAAGGACTTCCCATGCGGGAAGTCCTTAATATTTTAAACTGGATCATTTCTTTTTCGGCTGGATATAATTGCCTTCCTTGAATTCCTTGATGGTTTCTTCAGTGAGGTCGTTATCCATACCGAGGACGTACAGCGAGTCGTTAAGGCGCTCCTTAACAGCTTTTTCATATGAACTCTTATCCGTTTTCTCTCCGTTCACAACATATGTGACTTCAAAATTTGCGTCCTGTTGTTTGCTGTTTTCGGAATTAGCGCAGGTGAATACCTCGGAGAACTTGTAGTTTTCATTGAAGGTATAGATACATTCTGCGGTATAATTCGGATTATCCTCCTTTGAGTAAAGCTCGTTGGCTTTGTCGTCATAGCCGATGGTACCGTCTGAGTTGCCGAAGCTGCCTACAGGTACCGGACAGCCGTTCCATGCGAAGATATTGACATAAGGAGCATAGTGATAAGCACCGGAAATAAAGAGCTCTGGGATATCGTCGCCGTTTATGTCCATAAGCGAGAAGTGGTTATCGTCATTAGCCTTTTTGGTTTTGAGGTAGTCGTTAAGTACAGCTGCAAAGGCTTCCTTCCATTCATCGTATTCATATTCGCCGAGAGCAGCCTTTATAACATCGTCATCAAAGCTGTGATCCTCGCCCATGTTCTTTACGAAACCTGAGAGGAAGTGGTTGTAATCCTCGGTATACTTTTCTTCCGTTACGAAGTTTCCGTCTTCCTTTACAGCCGAATTGGAGCGCTGGAAGGAACCGACATTTGCAAGCGCCTTGCCCTTCAGGCGGTAGAGCTGTATATTCATTACCTGTATATCGTCGTGGTATCTTGTGGTGGTGATGAGGCTTCTGTCCATTATATAATTGAGCATACCGCAGTCTGTGATAGGATCAAATTCGGTATAATATCCTTCGCAGAGGCTCCTTATGAGGTATGTCTTGTTTCCGTAAGGACCATATGAGATAATGAGCTCAGGGACCTTATCGTCGTTCATATCATATATTGTGAAACGTGCGGTATCATCGTATTTATCCGATTTTTTGAAATCCTCAAGAGCTGCACGGTATATTTTAGCCCAGTCTACATTAGCGACCGTGGTCATATCCCTGGAATCTCCGAGAACGAGGATCTCCGAGGGATCGCTGTCGAGCACGGGGTCTGTGGGAGCAGGCTCTGTAGGAGCCGCAGAGGAAGAGCCTTCATCCGTCACGTCGCTGACTGTAGTTGACTGAACTGTGGAATTGTCTGATTTTACATTGCTCTTGCCTGTGCATCCACAGAGAAGAGCGGTTATACATAGTAAAGCAGTTAGCTTTTTCATGATCTGACCTCCATAGAAGATTTTATTGACCGTATGTATTATAACACATATTTTAGGATTTGTCATCACACTTATTGCGATTTTCGTTAATTTTTCATTTTTCTGCATTACTATGATATATTCGTGATCATTCTGCGTTGAATAATGATCCCCCGTACCGGAAAGCACGGAGGACATAACTATATCATGTATTTTCTTCTTGTGTTTGGAGAGGCTCAGGTTCGAGACCTGACACAATAGCGCACAGCTTTCGCGTTGTGCCGTTGTCAAACTCGATGGTTACGACGGTATCACCGCCGAGGGGGAGTGTGTCTGTGACTGTTCCTTTGCCGAAAAGGCGGTGCTTTACGCGGTCGCCTTTTTTGATCTCAACATTGTCGGGCATAAAGATCATCCCTGATTGTAGTAAATGTTTGACGAGCCTACGCCAGTGTCAACATCAATCCTGTATTTGCCGCCTTCCTTGTAGAAATCTTCGGGAGGATTTGTAAGGCGGAATGTCATCGAACCTACCCCTCCGTCAGCATTGATATTGCCGTTCATAGTACCGGTGAACTCGAAATCGCCTACGCCCTGATCTATGTCGATCCCGCCGAGAACTCCGTTTACGGATATCTTTCCGGCGCCGCCGTCTATGTCGAGCAGACCCTCACAGATTATATTGTTTATATCCACTTCTCCCGCGCCGCAGTCGATAATGCCGTTATCGCAGCTTATATCGCTGAAAGTGACTTTTCCTGCACCGCAGTTTATATCGAGACTGCCGCAGCTCAGACCTCTGATATCTGTTTTGCCTGCGCCGAGGTCGAGCACAAGGCTGCTGTAAACCTTTTCGGGAAGCTGTAATGTGATCACGGGATCGATCCTGTCATCACCGAGAAAAGTAGAAAAGGGAACAAAATTGACTTTCTTTTTACCGAAGCCGATCTTGAAGGTATTCCCGGAAACAGATGCGTGAAATGATTCCGGAACGTCCTTGGCATTGATATATATATTGTCATCTTCGCTTTTTCCGATAGTAAGATCTGCCCATTCTATATCAAGGTCAAGTTCTCTGACATCAGAGGCGATGAAGCTTTCGTTCATGTCTTTGACATTGTAGCGGTTTTTTGAACCGAAGGTCCTGTAAAGTATAAGACCTGTGATAAACAGTATTATTCCGAGCAGTATGCATATTATTCCAACGCTGATACTGCCTTTCTTTTTCTCCGTACCTGAAGGTTCTGTCTGTACAGGGATATTATTCTCATTCATTTTATCTTCCTCCTTTTCTGAAAAGACCTGTGAGCCAGCTGAAGAAGCGTTTTACCGATCTTCCGCAGGCAGGTATGACTACATTGAAAGCCGGCTTGAATATCAATATCACGATACCAGCGAATACAAGTCCGCCGCCAAGGAGCATAAGTCCTTCACTGGGGGAGTGGAACATTGCGGGTACAGAAGCAATAAGAAGTCCGACTGCTGTCGCTATTGCTGCAAAAATAAGTGAAGCAAGTACGACGATAAGCACAAAGAGGAGCACTACAACTACAATAAGCAATGGCAGCCATACAGGGAAGGTGAGCACAGCAAGTATTATAAGTGCGATAGTTGCTCCGACACTTCTTTGCTTTGGCTGCGGAGCGGGGGGCGGTACGTATCCGTTCTGGTATGAACCGGAGTTCTGGTACGTTCCGCTGCTGCTGTTCTGATATGTCTCCTGATCCTTCTGAGGTGTATCTGTTCTCTGGGGAGGCATAACGGGAGCAGCGTTTACGTGTATACCGCTCTCACGGAGTATATTTACCGCGACGTCCTCCGGAGAACCCATGGAAGCGGCAGTTTCCTCCTCTTTGCCGAAGCCGGCGTCGAGAAAGACCTCTTCATAATATGTAAGAGCATCATTTATATCCTCTGCGGGAAGACCGCCTTTTTCAAGACTGTTCCTCAGTCTTGTAAGAAATTCAAGTTTGTTCATTATTTTCAGCTCCCTCATTCAATAAAATACTGTCGATCTTTTTCTTATGGCTTCGCCATTCCTCACGATATTCCTCAAGGGAATCGTTTCCCTGAGGAGTTATACGGTAGTATCTCCTGTTCCTGCCCATGAACTCCTTGTCATATGTTTCAAGAAGCTCATTCTTTTGCAGCCGCCTCAGGACGGGATAAAGGGTAGATTCTGATATATCCACAGCCTTGCGGAGATATTGGGTGATCTCGTAGCCGTAGGTGTCATTGTTCTGGACGATAGACAGCACCATTGCGTCGAGAAGCCCTGCATTGATAGAAAAACCCATAGCGCAGCTCCTTTCTGAAAGTATATAATATTTTAAAGCTTGTAATATCTGAGCTCTGATAATATTATATGGCGTATAATATTGTTTGTCAATACAATATTATGAAATTTCAGTAAGACTGTATATCTGCACAATCGTGGCACCGAAAAATAATACTCAGATTGGCAATATATAACAAAAGAGCCTGCTTTTGCAGACCCTTTTCCTGATGATGTGCTTATTCAATAACTGCCGTGGAGAGGGTATAATGCGTTGCGGCGGCTTCCATTATATATAATACAGACTGAGGAGGGAACACAGTCGCTTTATGAGATCGGGCAAAAAGATCCGCCGCTACATGAGCAGCGGCGGAGATAAGTTTATTATGATTCAAGCTGAGTAGCTGCTCCTATGAACAGCGGAACATTGTTCTTGTCAACGATCATGTAAACGAAAGGTCTGTCAAGGTAGATGTATACTTTCTTCTTCTCTATAGGAGCTGCAGAGCCTGCGCCCATAATGACTGCGGTCGCGGCGGCTGCCTTGGTGCCCTTTTCTGTTACCTCTATTTTTGTCTTGTGGAGAACATCATCTATATAGAGGGGAAGAGAGTCCTTAACAGAAAGATCGTTTATCTTTGAAAAATCTGCCTTATCCGCATTGAATGCTGTTTCCATGCCGAGAGCGGGAAGTATTTCCTTCAGAGACTTACCGTAGTTGTACTTGAACTTCGGTATCATTACGTAAAGGTCAACTTTATCAGGATCCTCATATTGCTTCAGACCTTCACAGAGAGCGTCGGCGTCGAGATTGCTGATATACTCATTGAAGTCAACGTCCTCGTGAGGAAGTATTCCGACGAAGCTGTAATTGCCGTTCATATAAGGTTTTTTGAAGGCGTCCGCATTGCCGAGATCGAAATACTGTCTTTCCATGCTGTTCATTTTCTGTATCGGATGCTTGCTGCCGTCAAGGTCAGTGAAGGTTCCGTCCTGTGTGGAAAGATAGGGACTTGCCCATTCTGCTTCAAAATACAGGGTATTTATGAGCAGCATCATGGTATTGGACTTGATATTCGCAGGAGTGATTAGCGTAGGTATCATGCCCTTTGTATTCTTGTTTACCCAGCTGTTAACATCATTTGCTATGCTGTTGGGTTCAAATGAGCTCTTGTATATTTCGGAATTGTAGTATTTCTTATTGGTCTCAAGGAATTCGTCGTATACCTTGAATGTTGGGTCGTCCTTGAACCATATGGAATCGGCGAGATAGATCTTTTCCTTTTCCTTGTCAGGGAGCTGTGATATATAGTAAGCCATATACTCATTCAGCTCGTCGATCGTCAGACCGTTTCCGAGGACTTCTTCCATTTCCTTCAGCGTCTGGTTATCAGCTCCGTTTGCCGTCATCGAAAGAGCCGCGGAAATGGAAAGCGGAGACAGAAGAAGATTCTTTTCGCTGCTGTTCTTGGTCTCATAGCATTTTTTCAGAAGGTCTACGCCTAATTTCATCTCTGCCTTCGCAAAGGAGCTGTCAGTAGCTTTTCCTTCTGATGCCTGAACGCTTACGGTGTTGTCAAGACGGACGCTTCCGATATTTGACATACCGTTGAAGGACTTTTTGCTGCCAAGTGTGAAATCGACTACCTGAGCGAGATCGTTTTCATCTATTACGGTATCGAAATTGATATCAGCATTGAGAAACTGATCATCGTTCAGCTTGTAGGAAAGATTTCCTGCAATGTACTTTTTATAGACAAGTACGTCGAAGGCGTCAACAACGCCGTCGTCGTTGATATCTCCGTAGAAATGCTCGTTCGGGTCTTTTACGGAAATTATCTGCTGTATCGAATATTCAGTTCCTCTGCCTCCATAGCCAGCCCAGTAGCCGGTTTTGGTAAGATCATCGTATTCTTTTACAGAGGCGACCTTGATGTTTACTCTTTGTTCGGGGACGAGCTCCTCAGCCAGCTCACAGCTCGATAAAAAATCATCTAAAGATGTACCGTCGCTGTATGATCTCTCAAGTCTCAAATTTTTGAGGTTTTCATAGTAAAATGTATTTCCGCCGTTTGACGGGAGAAGTGTGATGTTTATTGAATAGGAATCTGCAGATACATTATAGATATAAGCGTCAATGAACTCGTATTCATACATTCCTGTGTTTTCACTGAAAGCGACCTTGATATACTGGTTCCCCTCATCTTTGGTCTCAGCTGCGGTTACAGGAGCGTTCAAAGGCTTTACATAGCCTGTATAGCAGAAAGTAAGAGCAGCGCTCATAACAGCGGCTGATATCCGTTTTAATTTTGTCAGATCTCTCATTTAAAAAACTCCTCTCATGTCATATCGGATATATATTCCGTGCTTTAATTATAGCATTATATTCCTGATTTGTCAATAAAAAATGTAGATTTTCAACAACAGGCAACAGGCCTTTTATAAAAAGATCCGTATCCTTTCCGGATACGGATCATGCAGGTGGTTATTCTTTGTATGCTGAGTCTATGCCGAAGTATTCCTCAAGTGTAAGGCCGCTGTCATGTACAGCGTATGAAAGGTCTGTACCTACATAGCGGATATGCCAGGATTCGTACTGATAGCCTGTTATGCTCTCCTTGCCCCTGGGGTAGCGGAGTATGAATCCGTACTCATGGCAGTGGTTTTCAAGCCATACAGCCTCAGGAGTACCTATAAAGCTGTCGTCTATCTGATTTACGTCTATTGCAAGTCCGGACTGGTGCTCGGAATATCCCGGACGTGCGGAATATGTATCTGCAAGAGCCTGTCCGTCGCGGGCAACGTAATTATTGTATATCTGTGCCTGATAGTCATAAGAGCGGAAGCCGGAAGCGAACCATATGTTCAGTCCCTGCTGTGCCGCGTCATTCTGCAGCTTGTAGAACTGGTTTTCGCAGGTGGAGTCAAGTCCGGGATTGAAGTCGGCAGGAAGTGAATAGGATTTGTTTGCTATGAGAGTGCCCTGAATGTATGTGATACCGGGAATATCATACTGTACCGGAGCGGGAGCATAATCTGCGTCACCCGGTGAAGGAGCCGTATCACGTGAACGAGTCTGAGCCTGAGTCTGCGGCTGTGTTGCTGCAGAGGCCTCGGTGTTTTCTCCTCCTCCGACTGATACCGCTTCCTCTGTGACTGTTGTCACTTCCTTGGCAGCAGAGGTCTCTGCGGTCGTATCCTGATAAGTATCTGTTGCTGTTTCTGCCGAAGCAGCCTCATCGGTAAGACTGGCAGTATCCGGAGATGCTGTGGTCTGTGTGCCGGCTGTTGAGACAGGCACATCAGCCTTACCTACTTCCGTTTTACCGCAGGCTGTGCATGAAAGGACAGCTGCAACGGCTAATGCCGTAAAAATACTTCTTTTCATTTTTATATCCTCCTTTGGCGGCTCAAATGCATTACCGCCTTCTGTCAGTATCTTTCGCAGCAAATACAAAAGATACAGATGTTTAATGACATAAATAGACTTCTATATTCTCATTGTAACACATTATTTCCGATATTGCAAGAATAAAAAACGATTTCTTTCGTTGTTGACACAAAGTGCTTCTGTGGTATGATCCCTGAATCAAGAAGAAGGACCCTTTTGAAAAATAGGTCCTTCCTCAATAGCTTATGTAAAAACTTCTTTATAAAGTTCCGTATTTAGCTTCAGGGCTGTTTTGCTGTAATGGTGTTCAGTCCACAAATTCCATGGTGAACAGCTTTGAGAGTATGCTTCCTGCGTAGGACTTCATAAGAGCTACGTATTCGTCGCCCTCTACATCTCCGCCCGTGCCGAGTATCTCATATGTGACCTTACCCTCGCGGAGCTTCTTATGGAGCTCTTTAAAACCGTTGCGCAGGTAGAAATTGCGGCGGCTGACACGTTCGGCGTAGTTTTCTGAATTTTCATCCAGCTGTTCAATGGCAAGAAAAAGCCTTCTGCCCTTGTAGAGCTTCTGCGCATTCTGCAGTACAGCACTGCCGATACCTCTTCCGCGGCATTCCTCTGATACGGCAAGATAGAAAATGTAGGAGAGGTCGCGGTAGTTTACGATATAGAGAAAACCTGCCCATTCGTCATTGCAGCGGACAGACCAGAAGTCTACATTTTTCTTCTTGGCTTTAAGTACGAGCATAAGGAAGGGAGCGCGTTCATCATCGGGAAAGGCTCTCATATAAAGCTGTTTTATCCTGCGGAAATCGGGACTGCTTGGCTTCAGCTTGGTGAAATTGAGTTTCATAGCATACCTCCTTATTCAGCTTTTTCTATGCAGTAGCATACCTCACCGTCAGGGATAATGCCCTGCTGTCTGAATCGTTCGACGTTGTCGGTTTTTATCATTTCCGACTTTTCCAGTACCCGTCCCGATTTGCGGTTTTCCGCGCGGTGATAGGCTTCAAGCCTTTTAAAGCCGGTATTTCTGAATGTATATGATATTACTGCTGAGAGCGCTTCACCGGCATAGCCGTGTCCCTGAAATGCGGACCCAATGCAGTATTCTATCTCTGCGGTGCGGATTTCCTCATATACTCTGCAGAAGGCTATCTGACCGATATTCCTGCCGCTTGATTTTTCTATGACAGCCCACCTGTAAAAGCTGTCAGACTCATATCCGTTCATGTATCTGTCAAGAAGCCCCTGCACCTCATCGGCTGTGGTGTAGACAGGCTCTCCGTATTCGGTCTGTACTGAGGTCTCGGAAGCCCAGCCGTGAAGCATATCGCCGAGGTCTCCGGCTTCAAATCTGCGCAGCAGAAGGTGCGGTGTATCTATGGCTTTTGTACCACTGTGACGCATTGTAAAGAACTCCTCACGAATTTGTTACATATATTATAACATATAATTGTTAACAATTCAAGCTGCCGCTGAGCGATAGTAGCATAACAATTATTTCAGCCGTAAATATAGCAGATTTTGCTCCGATTTTATAATATAAAACCGCTGACTATACAAGCAGCAGGCAAGCTATAAGGGGTTGACGTTCCTTTTCGTATATTGTATAATTATCCTATCGTTCAGAAAAAGGAGAGTATATATATGATACAGGATATTTTTCCGTGCAGGCTCGATAACGGCTACCATGACACAAACGACAAAGCGAAGCCTGAAAACAGCTTTGTGATATATTTCAGGGACGGAAGGATGTTTGCAGATGCAAGCGGCGGAGATGTTCTGTTTCCGCGTCCGGTTTCAATAGATAAGGAAAGAATGACATATCTGTTTTCTGTTGACGATGAATTCTTCTTCCTTGCCGCTGATGGGTGCCCGGCTGAAGCTGAAGGCGGCTTCGGCTATTATACTATCCGCGAGCTGAGGGACAGGTGCAGCGGAAAATACCTTTTTGCTGCGTTTACAGCTTTCCATCTTGCTCAGTGGTACGGCAGCAGCAAATACTGCGGAAAGTGCGGCGGAGCAATGGTGCGTGATACCATTGAAAGAGCAATGGTGTGCCCTGAATGCGGAAACAAGGTATATCCGAGGATAAATCCCGCTGTGATAGTCGGAGTCATAAACGGGGACAGGATACTGATAACACGCTACAGGAGAGGTTTTGCGCATAATGCCCTGATAGCCGGATTTACTGAGATAGGAGAGACACTTGAACAGACTGTGGAGCGCGAGGTTATGGAGGAAGCAGGGCTCCGCGTAAAGAATATCCGCTACTACAAGTCTCAGCCATGGGGAATGGCTTCTGATCTTCTTGTGGGATTTTTCTGCGATGTTGACGGAGAAGATACAATAAAAATGGACGAATCCGAGCTCAGATATGCTCAGTGGGTCGCCAGGGAGGATATAGAGCTTCAGCCCTATGAGCACAGTCTTACAAACGAGATGATGAAGCTGTTCAAAAACGGTCCGGAGTTGTAGGAAGGCAACAATCCTTGTAGTTGATTTTTGTGCAATAATAACATCATTTCTTCTGAGAATAAATAATATCTGTCATTTTTTTGCTTTTATGTTGACTTTTTTAATGGAAAATGTTATAATATATGTGTGTGCAAAAGTATTAGACAGGTGCGACTTTTTTCACAGGGGGGGTGGAAATATGTTTGCGAAATCGGATCTTAATATTGGAAGTTATACTCCTGTCGGCGATATAATTGCTCTTTCGCTGTGCATAATAATGATTATACTGGTAAAACAGACATATCTGAGGAAAGAGAAGGACAGATTCCTAATAATCATGCATATCCTTTCTTTCATGCTGATAGCTGCTTCGGCAAACATCTTCATGCAGACATATCTTGTAAAGAAGAATGTGGTGCCGGCGTTTATCTATACGATGCGTATGCTGCATCATGTCTGCCTTTCCATGACGATGTTCCTTTACATAAGATATGTACAGGGTTCGCTCTGGCTGATGCCTAAGGACAAGAAAAGATCGAGGATAGCTATTGCCTTTATAATAATTTTTACCATTCTGCTCGATATCACGGCGTCAGTGTTAAAGATAGGCTTCTACATAAATAAAAAGCATGAGTATAATGCGGGCCTTGACTTCTTTGAGATACTCTATGTTGTGTTTGCGGTCAATATGATCTATATGCTCATAAAATACAGAAAAAGACTGCTTATGAGGGTCTTTACGGGAATTCTCAGCGTTCTTGTGATGTCAAATCTTCTTTTGTGCATACAGGGCATATTCAAGCAGATCTCCTATACTACGATATGCTGTCTGCTGCCGATAATCAGCATCATTTTCCTGTTCCATTCAAATCCCTACAATACCGATACAGGAGCTGTATCCGGCGAATTCTTTACAGATGAGGTAAAGGATAATCTCGCAAAGGGAAACGAAATGGTGATAATGTGCTGCCATATGCCGGGATTTTCGGTATATATCGCCAAGTCTCCGGTACTGAAGGCGGAATTTATGGATTTCTTCCGCGTCAATATCAAAAAGTCTATACTTTACAGCTTCCCGAACGACTGCTTTGTTCTTACATTTACAAAGCAGAAGAACAGCGATTATGAAAAGATAATCGATAAAATGCTCAGTAATTTCTCTGAGAGCTATTCAAAGTTCAACATAGATTACAAGATCATAATCATGGAATCGTCTGACGCTGTAACAGATGTAAACGATTATCATAACATCATTGATTATACTGACATGAAAATGCCGTTCAATTCTGTTGTGCGAATCAATGACAGTGATATAAAGGATTACTACGACAAGAATTATATCCTTACTCAGCTTGAGGATATAGCAGCGAAGAAGGATCTCTCGGATCCGCGTGTACTTGTCTACTGTCAGCCTGTTCTGAATATAAATACGGGACAGTATGATACGGCAGAGGCTTTGATGAGGCTGAAGCTCGAAAAGACCGGAATGGTATTCCCGGATCAGTTCATACCGCTGGCTGAACAGTTCAACCTTATCCATAACCTGAGTATGATAATCCTCAACAAGACCTGCGCCGCGTTGCGCCGCTTCCTTACTGACGGATATATCGTAAAGCGTATTTCCGTAAACTTTTCAGCCATTGACCTGAGATATGATTCGTTCTGTGACGAGGTCAAGAGCATTATCGAGAAAAACAGTATCGAATACGGAAAGATCGCGGTAGAGATAACCGAGAGCCGGAGCGAGGCTGACTTCAATCTTATGAAGCAGCGTGTTCTGCAGCTGCAGGATCTTGGCATAAAGTTCTATCTCGATGATTTCGGTACCGGCTATTCCAACTTTGAGCGTATCATGGAAATACCCTTTGATATAATCAAGTTTGACCGTTCTCTGCTGATCGAATCACTGAAGAATTCTTCATCGCAGTATATGGTCAAGACCTTTGCGAATATGTTTCATGACCTGAAGTATTCCATACTGTTTGAAGGCGTTGAGAACGAGTATGACGAGGACCGCTGCAAGCTTATGATGGCGCAGTATCTCCAGGGGTACAAGTATTCAAAACCGATACCTATCGAGGAACTCACAAAGTTCCTGCTGCACGTATAAAACAGCTTTGATGATGATTAAAGACCGCCTGCGCCGCAATGGCACAGGCGGTCTTTGCTGTAGATGTAAAAATCATTGACGTTGCAATGAAAATATGTTATTATTAGATTACCGGTAATTAGTATGTGTTCAATAACTTGACTTCCGGCAGAAGGAGAGAATGAAATGGAAAAAAGAGGAAAAAGAATAAAGGGGATAATAATCCTTCTTGTTGTGCTGCTCATAATAGGAGGAATAGCGTTTTTTGTAAGAAACGCCATACGAGGCGCAGCATCAAAGATGTCTTTTCGTTCAGATACGTGCGGCAGGGTAAAATGTCAGGATCTTGTAAACTATTCAAATATGTCGGGATCAATATCGAGCAGCGATAAGCTGATAATAACCGCTGATCCGACACTGAAGGTAAAAAAACTCAATGTGAAGGTCGGAGACAGTGTCAAGGCAGGCGATATCCTCTGTGAGTTTGACAGTACAAAGCTCAAAGAGGAATATGACGCTATGGTGAAGAATAACGAGAAGGCGGCAGGTGCTGAACAGCACAGCCATGATCTCACTGTCCGTCAGCTCAATAAAGCTAAGGAACAGAGAAGAGAGCTTATTTCCAAGGCTCAGAAAGCGATAAATACTGCCGTTGAAAAGCGCGACAGAGCCTATGATGAGTATAACAGAAAGGTCGCAGAGTACAATGAGCTCAGCGCAGCTGTAAATGAAGCATACATGGCATGGGTAAATGCGGGAGATGAAGACTCCGCTCAGCTGGAGAAGGCGTATAAGGCGCTTGATACAAAGCTTTCATCGGCAGATACGCTCCTCGAAACAATGAAGGAAGCTCTTCCCGAATATGACGAGGCTATAAACAGTGCAAATGAAGCATATAATCAGGCTGTAAAATCTGGTGATGAGCTCGTGCAGTCCGCTCAGGACGCTATCGACGCCGAGAAGTACAGTATATCTGATAATTCTGCTGATAAACAGCTTGCCGAGCTTGCTGAAAGAATTGAAAAATGCGTGGTAAAGGCTGAGAAGGGCGGAGTTGTTACAGAGCTGAATATTTCCGAGGGAAGCGTTCCGGAATCAGTGAACATCATGACTGTTGAAAATACGGACGAGCTTGTAGTTGCGGGTAAGGTCAGCGAGTCCGATATCCTGAAGCTGAGCGAGGGTATGGAGGCAGAGATAAAGACGAGCGCTACCGAGGACAAGATCATCAAAGGTACTGTAAAACGTATCGAAAGGATAATTTCCTCAAACAGCGCCGAGGCAAGAATGGGCGGATATACCGTGGAGGTCAGCATTGATGACAAGGAGAGCGGTCTGCTCATAGGAATGTCTGCAAAAGTAAAGATAATACTCGACAAGCGCGAAAATGTGCTTAGTGTACCGTATGACGCCATTTCAGGCGGAGAAAACGAGGGGTATTTCGTATACGTTGCAACTCCGGCTGAGGATGGAAAGTATGTATTGTCCAAGCGCAGTGTTTCAGTGGGCTTCGTGGGTGATTACTATACCGAGATAACTTCAGGCAGCTTAATGGAAGGCGATATAGTCGTTACAGATCCTTATGGCGTAATTGACGGCGATATCATTGAACTCAGGGTACCGGAGGAATAATGCCGATGAGAAATGTTATCTCAATGCAGGGGATATTCAAGAGGTTTTATATCGGTATGCCCAACGAGCTGGAAATACTTCACGGACTGGACATGAAGGTGCGTGAGGGCGAGTTTGCTTCGATAGTAGGCCCTTCCGGTTCGGGAAAGAGTACCCTCATGAATATAATAGGAGCCCTCGACCGCCCGACAGAGGGCATATATATGCTCAACGGCTCCGATATATCACAGCTCAACGATTCCGAGCTGAGTGCGATCAGAAACAAGGAGATAGGGTTCGTTTTTCAGAACTTCAATCTCGTATCACGTACAAATGCCATAGAAAATGTGGAGCTCCCGATGCTATATGCAGGGATAGGAAAAAGAGAACGCAGAAAGCGTGCTGAGAAGCTGCTTGAGATGGTGGATATGAGCGACAGAGCTACCCATAATCCAAACGAGCTTTCGGGCGGTCAGAAGCAGAGGATCGCCATAGCAAGAGCTATCGCCAACGAACCCTCCATAATACTTGCCGATGAGCCTACAGGCGCTCTTGACTCCGCGACAGGTCATATGGTCATGGATATTTTCCACAGGCTCCATGAGGAGGAGCACAAGACCATAATCCTTATCACACACAGCAGCGAGCTTGCTTCCGAGACTGAAAGGATAATCACTCTCAGCGACGGACGTATCGTTGATGATACGGGAAAGGCTGGTGACGAAAATGTTCTTCTTTGAAAATGTTCGTCTTGCCTTTGCTTCACTGAAATCGAACAAGATGAGGTCAATACTGACCATGCTTGGCATAATCATCGGTATATGTGCTGTTATAACGATCACTACCCTGGGTACTTCGCTGAAAAAGACCCTTGCCAATTCCTTCAACAAGCTGGGCGGTCAGACCTTCTCAGTCGAGTACCGCTTCAAACGCGGCAGCTCCGATGACGATGATGGGTATTCCTACAGAGATATGACGGAGGATGATTATATCACCGAGAATATGCTTGACGAACTGGAGGAAAAGTATCCCGGTCGTTTTCTTGTATGCAAATCAAACACCTGCGGCACCGGAAATGTCACAAACAAAAAGGGCAATAAGCTTAATGTCAGGATAGACGGTGTTTCAGAAGGTGGGATGAAGTCTGATTCCCTGATAAAGATGCTCAGCGGAAGAACTATAACTGAGGAAGACGATAAGCTGTATAAACACGCCATTGTTGTGTCCGAGGTATTTGTCAAGCAGTATTTCGGCAGCGAGAACGCCAATGCTATCGGCTGCGATATAAGTATAGATGTAAACGGAGCATGCGATTCGGATTTTACGATAGTCGGTATATTCCAGTATCCTAAGATCCTCGAAAAGTATCAGCAGTCAACCGCGAATTTTATGGACAGGTTCACTCCTGTTTATATCCCTTATAATACCGCAAATAAGCTCATAAGGGCAGATGAACGGTTTTCAGGGGAATACGGCGTTGATTTCATGCTGAACGATATGTCTGTTGACAGAGATCAGGCAATTAATGAACTTGATGAATTCTTCAGTGAAAAGTACCGCGACAACAAATACTGGGGGACAGAGATCTATGACCCGCAGACAGAGCTTGGAATAGTAAACAAGGTGCTGAATATAGTTACGCTTGTTATTGCCATAATTGCGGCTATTTCACTTCTTGTAGGCGGTATAGGAGTTATGAACATAATGCTGGTGAGCATCACCGAGCGTACCCGCGAGATAGGTGTCAGAAAGGCTCTCGGAGCCAAAAGGCGGCATATCAAGACGCAGTTCATAGTCGAAGCGATAATACTCTGTCTTGTAGGCGGTATTATCGGGGTGCTGCTTGGAATATTCAACGGTTTCCTTATAGGCTATATCGCAAGGTATGCTCTTAGTCAGATGCCGGAATATCAGGATTTTGTCGCACTTTCCATACAGCCCTCCATAAAGGCTATACTGATATCGCTGGGCTTCTCTATGCTTATCGGAGTATTCTTCGGAAGCTATCCTGCAGGAAAGGCTGCAAAGCTCGATCCTATCGAGGCTCTCAGATATGAATAATATCCGGAAATATAAAAAGCCGATGTCTGAAATAAGACACCGGCTTTTGTCATTTCTTTATGCGTACAAAATAGGACTGTTCGTCTTCGTGGTGTATATAACCGCCGTTTTTTAGCATAGCTTTCAGAGAGGCAGGATTATCCTTGTGTACTCTGAGGTATATCTCCTCTTCGAGAATGACCTTGCGCGCAATATCAGCGATAAGTCCGAGACCGCGTGTGCCGAAGCCCTTTCCGCGGTGCTCCGGAGCTATGTAGTAGCCTATGTGTCCTGCGCCGTTTATAAGGGAGTCACAGAGATAGTGCCGCAGGTCAAGCTTGCCTATGATGTCGTCATCGTTCCACAGAAAGTATGATGTGGCGGGAACATAACCGTCCGGAAGCATTTCTCCTTGTGAATTTGCGATAATGGTCTTCAGCGCATCAACGAAATCATCGCGGCTTATGCCGTGGTATTCGTTTATATAGCCGTTTTCGTCCTTGGGAATATCCCTGACGAAGAGGTATTCCTTTTCAATATCGTCAGTGTTGGCAGGTTTTAGGCGGAGCATTTTTTTATCTTCTTTCTTTGGATATTTTTATTATACTATGTCCGGCGCTGAAATGCAATAAAATAATTTCATATATTGTGTAATGTGTATCATATGTTTTGTTCAACAATCTCAAAACTTATTCAAAATATTGACAAGTCTCATATAAAGTGATATAATTAAACCACATATAAGCCTTGGTAAGACGGGTCCCGGATCCGTCAGACGGGATAATTGTTTTTGGAGTGAGGATATGGCAGGTAATGTTTCAGTTAAGATAGTATATCAGAATTGCGATACGTATCTTATTGCAGGACTAAAAAAGAGAGACAGGATAAACGAGGACGCTCTCAGAGTCGTTAACCGCAGCCTTGATGACGGCTTCCTTGAGGTAAAATGGGAGAAAACAGCTGCGAGGCACGTCCTGAAATATAATATCAGCAATCTGACAGCTCTGTCGGAATACGTCAGACAGCCGCTGTCGCAGGAAAAGTATTTCGGGATACTGGGACAGCTGCAGCGGATACTTGAATTCTGCGGTGAGAATTCCCTCACAGCGGACAATGTTATACTCACTGACCCGAAATACGCGTTTTATGATGTGGAAAAGCGAAAGGTGCGTGTGGCTTACCTTCCGTTAATGATAAATATGTATAAATGCTCGAATCTGGCGAAATTCCTATACAGGCTCCATAAAAATGAAGGCGTCGAGGTATCCGACGCAGCCGTCATGGAAAAGTATGCCCAGTTCCTTGAGGATAACCTGAAAAGTCAGCGGGACCGCAGTATAGGTCTTACACATAATCATCTCTATGCCTTTCTGCATGATGTTCTTGGAGTGCCTATGAGCTCGGCTTCAGTAAGAGCTGCGGAAGCTGCAAAGGCAGCTGCAGCCGGCAAGGAGGTCGACACCGGAGCGTCAGCTGCCCCGAAGCAGGACGACCAGGATCATACTATCGTTGTAAGCAAGCCTAAGGTGTCTGAATGTGCCGCATTTCTGAAAGATTCCGGTAACAGGGATATACCTATTACCGAATTTCCGTTCACTATAGGCAGAAAGGCTGATAACAGCCTTGCGCTCACGGACAAGGGCACTGTCTCAAAGGTCCATGCTGTCATAACCTTTGAGGACGGTACGTTCTACATAGAGGATAAGGACTCGTCAAACGGAACTTTTCTCAGCAGCTTTGCGGAGGGAAGGGAGAAGATAAAAAAGCAGCCGCTTAATTCGGGAGATATAATCTATATCTATGATATCCCCTTTGTGTTCAACATCAATTCAGGGGACTCTCCCACTGTTATCGTGGGCAGGAAAAACGAGCTTAAAGCAAAGACCGACGAGTTCAAAAAGACGGGCATGAAGCATATAGCGTATCTGCTCAATACCTCAAGCAAGGAAAAGGTCCCGATATTTGTTTATCCGTTTACCTGTGCGGAACTCTCCGGTATTATCATCAGCCGTGATAACCGTAAGAACCGTCACAGTATCTGCATTGAGAATATTTCCTGCACTTCGCTTACCGTTGAGGGAGATGAGATACCGGCCGGTGAGAGGAGCAGTATATTTTCAGGCTGCAATTTCCTTTATTACGGCATTTCGTATACTTTCTACGAAGAGAACTGACGGTGACGTTTTATGAAGTATATTTTTTCTTTTGTTACCACTGAGGGTGCGGTCAGAAAGATAAATCAGGATTCACTTTTCATAAATACCGCGGAGTATGAAGGTGAAGAGATATTCTTTGCCGCGGTATGCGACGGAGTCGGCGGTCTCTCCGGCGGCGAAAAAGCCAGTGCATACGTCTGCAAGCGCATGAGCGAATGGTTCGCTTCTGATTTTGCGGAGCTTATGAGAAATAGTGCTTCCATACTTAAAATAAGGGAAGCTATGGACGACCGCCTTCATGAACTCAACAGCCGCATAAATGACTATGCAGCTTCACATTCAACGGATATGGCTACGACCTTTACGTCTGTTCTTATAATACCGCAGCTGAAGCATATGCTTATCGCTCATGTAGGGGATTCCCGGCTTTACAGGATAACAGACGAAAGTACGGATATACTTACCTCGGATCATTCTGTTGTCGGACAGGAAGTAAGGAGCGGTATCATCACCGAGGAAATGGCTGAAAAGGATCCGCGCCAGAATCAGCTTACAAACTGCATAGGCGCAGGTCTCGAAGATACATCATACGATTTCAGCATATCTGATTACAGCGAGGGAGAATGCTATATGCTTTGTTCTGACGGCTTCCGGAAAAAGATCTCGTCAGACGATATAAGAAAGACATTGTGCCCCTCTGCGAACAAGGACGAAAAGGCTATGACAGCCAGTCTTGAAAAGCTGAAAAACAAGGTGATCGAATGCGGTGAAAAAGACAATATAACCGCGCTTATGGTAAAGCTCTGCTGAAAGAGAGGAGATCGTTTTGCTTAACAAAGGATTTATCCTTGAAAACAGATACAAGATCGACAGCGTTGTCGGAAAGGGCGGTACATCCATAGTTTACCGTGCCCTCGATACTAAAGCCAATGACGCACAGCGAGCTGTAAAAGAGGTAATGAAGACCAACGGCACTGATGCCTACAATGCGCGTCAGGAGTCACTGCTTATCAAGCAGTTCTATGAAAAGGACGTGAGCAATTCCTATTTTCCCAATATTATCGAAATAATCGACAATGACCCGGACGCACTTTATATAGTTCAGGATTATATCGACGGCGTTACTATGGAAAAGCTGCTTAAATACGATCCCATAAAGCCTAAGACGCTGCTGCGTTACGCAAAGGATATCTGCTCGGTAATGTCTTTTATACACAAATGCGGTTTCATACACAGCGATATGAAGCCGGACAATATAATGGTCGTAAGGAATACAGAGGACTTTGAAAATACCAGGCAGCCGGAAAAAATCGGAAGGCTGAAATTTATTGATTTCGGCTCCGTTATCGAGCGAAGAGAGGGTACATTCGCATACACTCCGGCTTATGCCGCTCCTGAGCAGTTCCGCAGGGAGGAACTCGACGAGAAAACGGATATATTCAATATCGGTGCCACCTATTATCATATGCTCACTGGAAAAAAGCCCATGAATGTTTCTGTCAACGGAAAGCTTGTCAGCTCCGCGGAGCGCTTTGTATTTGACAAGAATATGAATGCAGCGATAGTTCGTATAATACGCAAATGCGTAAGCGATGACAAGGCGAAGAGATACCGCTCCTGCGATGAGCTTTACGCCGATCTTGACAGGGCTGAGAATCATACCTATGTCAAGGTGACGGGAATAATAGCGGGACTTGCTGCCGTTTCGCTTGCTTTTTCTGGATTTGCCGGAATGATGGCAAAAAAAGGCAGGAACGAGGACTTCAACAAGCTGCTTGCAAGGGCTGAGAATGCCAGTACCTATGAGAGCAGGGCTGCCGCTTTTGAAGATGTTATAAATGCGGACGGTTCTTACTCGGACGCATATCTGAAGCTTATCGAGCTTTACAAGTCCGACGATGTCTTTGATGAAAAGGAAGCAGGACAGATACTGAAGCTCATAAACGAGAACATAAACCTTATGCAGAAGGACGCGGGATACGAGGACGTTGCCTTTGAACTCGGCATACTGTACTGGTATTATTATTTCTACGGGAGCGATCCCTCTGCGGAAAGCAGCACTTCAGGAAAAATAACGGCTGTAAAATGGTTCAGGGAAGCACAGACACCCGCTTTCAAACGCCGTGAACAGGATAAGTACGAGATAGCAAGGGTGTACTGCACTATCGGTGATTTTTACTCACAGATGCTCAAAAAAGAGAATAAGCTTCTCAAAAAGGATTATTCCGCAGACCTGTGGAACAGCATGAACGAGCTTAACAAGCTTGTGGAAACTGAAAATGCGGGTTCTGACCTGATAATCCTTGAGACATACAAAACCCTTGTAAATCTTGAAAATGACAATATGAACGAGCTTGCAAAATCGGATATATCTTACGCGGAACAGGCGGAATTCCTTGACAATATAAGTGAAAAGACCGGAAATATAAATACTGACGATGATTCCGCAAACAGCACAAAGGAGTATATACTGAGCGCCTGTGAAAGCATTAAGGAGAGAATAGAAGGCTCGCAATAAAAAGGAGGTGCAGGATGAGTTCATTTTACTGGCAGATACTTTCTGAAATATTCCTTGGGATAGGTATCGTTCTTATGCTCACTGCGATACTTATCGCGGCAAGGTACAGGATAGTTTCGGGCATGATCTCAGAACTCAGATCCGGAAGAAGCACCGCGTCTCATGCAGTGACGGTCCCGCAGGTAATGAACGATATCACGGATATTGCCGGCGCAGAGGAAGAGGAGCTCCGCAGAGAGCTTGAAAACGGTGAGATAACTGTAGTGGTCGCACCAAAGAAGGATGACGAAACAGACGCAACAGTAATAGTAAACAATGAGGATAAGAACAGTGATTTCAGGATAACGCGGAATATACTTGTTATAAACGCTGATCCTGATGTTATAGACAGTAATTGGAGAAGATGATGGATAAGAGATCAGTATTCGGAGGACTGGCAGCAGCGGCGATCGCAGCTTCAGCGGTAAATATCAGCATAGCAGAGGCGGTATATTATCCGCCGCCTGAGAACCTCGGAGTTTCCGCCGGCAGCATAGAGATAGAAAAAGACAGCATGAACGGGGATATTGTTGCCGAAGTGCCTTTGTACGTGCATAATAATCCCGGCTTTTCAGCAATAAAGGTCATAGCGGAGCTTGACAGCAGGCTGAGCTTTGACACGAATGTCGTGAGTACGGATATAGACGGTATAGCAGGAGTGCTTGTCAGCAGCTGCGGCGGACAGGGCAATACCTTTTCGCTCTGCTTTACCGCGGACGGCGAGAGATTTCAGGGCGACAGGGAAATAGGACGCCTTAGAGTGAATGTGCCCGCCGGCGCTGAGACCGGAAGATATGATATATCTTTCCTGAGAGAATGCGGTGATGAAAAGATATTTATAGATACATACAATAAAAGGTCGGCTCGTTTCTATGAGGAGTATTTCTCTGACCTTGAAGGCGGAAGTATAACTGTGACCGACAATAATGCCGTTCAGGAAAGCACCGGAGCAGCCCAGGAGCAGGAACCTGTCCGCGGGGAAGCAGCTGAGGAAACTGTCACTTCCGAAGCGGCAACGGTTCAGGTGCAGACTGAATCCGCTGTTATTATGACTGCGGTGACGACTCAAAAGGATACCGCGCTGAAAACTGTAGTGCCGGAGGTATATGATTCTCCCGAAGAACAGGCAGCGACAGCCGCTGCAGCAGAGGAGATCCCTGAACAGACGGCGGATAAAGAGAAAAAACATAACAGTATGCTCGTTCCTGTGATTATTGCGGTCTTGCTCGAACTCGGAACGGCAATAGTGCTTATATTGAGAAGAGGAGGTAGATCAAAGTGAATAACGGGATATTCGATTTCAGGAAGAATATTGCCTTTGTGGCTGCTCTCGTTTTCCTATCGCATTCCATGTGCGTACTGCCTGCGGCAGAGGTGTCGGCTGCTGTTGCGGCTCAGACTGACGATCATGGGATAACTGAAGCTCCCGACGAAGGTGCTGCTCCGCCGCCAGGTCCCGGAAGCCCTGTTCCGGAAGAACCGGAAGCTCCCGAAGAGCCTGATCCTGACGGTAACGATGATGATACTACTACTGCTGAAACTACTACTGTAACAACTACCTCTGTCACTACTGCCGAGACCACTACAACAACTGCCGTCACAACGGCTGCAAAAAAGACCTACAGACTTATCGCAGATAACGCGGATATAAACGAAACGGATACCAGCTTCCTTATAGGCAGTGTATTCAGAGGATACTTTTTTGGACCGAACGAGATCGTTTCGGGAGATCATGAGAAGCTTTGCACTGTTCCTGCGGATCAGGAGATCAATAAGGACGACGTATGGGCTATCTCAAATCAGTACCTGTTTATATTCAATGAAGAAACATCAACTGATGATGAGCTCCATTTCACTGTATATTACAAATATTCCCTGATTCACGACAGGAATGACAATACCGATGATTCGATAACTGTATCGCCCAAAGAGGCTGGCAGCAAGGAAACAAGGGGAAACTTTGAATACTACAAGGCGGGTTCAGAGCTGACAATAACTCCGTCTGACCTGTTTACAGTCAACGGCAGCTCCGATCCTTTAAGCGTAAAGCTTGAAAAAAGTGCGGAGCTCAGAAGAGAAAACCGTGAAAACGATCAGTATGTCCTGAAGAATAACGGCAACAGCGATATAGTCGTTGCTCCGAGATGCTTTGTGCTGAATCTGTCTTCAAATACCGATTATACACTTGAAGGCGGCGGTAAAAGGTATCCCTCTGGCAATCAGAGATATACTGTCAGATGGAGCGATATTGATTTATTGTCTGTAAGATCGGGTGAAGACACTAAGAAGTGTTTCTTTAACATAAAGGGCGACGGAACAGACAAATTATTCAATGCTGACGAAAACGGCGTACTTGAACTGAATAAGATACTTGAAGCAGAAGAGTTCAGATACAGGAACAATATCGAGCTGACTGTCTCGGGTGTTGATGAATCGGTAAGAGTCATCGTGAAATATGAGGGAAGCGATGATGTTCAGGATACATATTATGTTCCTGTCAGAGCCGCAAACGCCGGCTTTACCTATGAAGTGCCGCTGCTTTGCGACGAGGACCGTTTCCTGAACAGCTATATTTACGCAGGCGCTGAAAATGATATATACCAGAACATCTTCACAGAGCTTGAAAAAAAGAATAATTGCATCAGTTTGGGCTACAGGGATGATATGACTTCCGTTACCCTGATATACAGGAAATTCACTAAGAGCGGCGAGGATGATACATTTATCTACAAGCCTGACAGCAGTATAGTTCAGAGGAGCGAAAACTGCTATACAATAGAATCTATGGATACGTCAATCGAGCTTATGAAGTTCGGTGATGATTTCCAGAACAAGAGAGCTATCATAAACACACTGAAAAACGGCGCTCTGAAATCGGAAAGCTATGTGCTGAAGGACAAAAACAAGAAGATAGTTATGACTATAGACGATCCTGAAAAATCGGGATTCATTCTTGTAAGAAATCTTGTTGACGGAGAAGACGGGAATTATACCGACAGTCTGAAAAACAGCATATGCTTCTATCTGGACAGGACAGCTCCAAAGATAAGCTCCGTGCATACCTCGGCTGACAGTACAGGCGGCTGGTCCGGCAAAAACGGACTTGAAGCGGAATTTTCGGTAACTGATAAGGACGAGCTTAAATTTGATGGAAGTACGCTTTCATATTATGATAAAAAGGAGCTCCGGAATATATATGACCGGTTTATAAATGCCGGTTCCGGAGACAGCGGTGAAATAGCTTCGATAATTGTGAAGAATTACCGCTTTGACAGACCTGAAAATGGCTGGAGCGATACGGATAACCTGAAACCATATATCGAGACCGAGGATATGCGTCTGGCTGAAGCTGCTGTTATCAGTGAGCTTTCCGAGTTCAGACTTGATGAAGTAGCGGAAAAGTATTCGGACTATGAGAATACCTACGGTTATTTCAGGGATCTGCTCAGAACAGACGCCGCAGGGCTGAGAAGCGATATAAGCAGATACTATTCTGCTCTGATAACTGCCGAAAAGGCAAAGCTAAGTGCTGCAAGTGAGTCGGAGGAGCTTGAAGACGAGGAAAAGAAAGCTGCTGTAAATAAACTCAAAGCCTCTGTGAGCAGGCTCACGGCAAGTGCTTCGGACATCGACTCACTGCTGGAAAAATACATAACTGCCGATAAAAACAAGACAGCTGATTCACACTGTGTCCCACGGCTCTCATTCAGCTCTGACGGCAGGTTCAAAGTAAATTTCACAGCTGACGATGAAATGAAGAATTCTCTTCTTAAAGAGGATATTGATATTCTTGCAGCAGACAACAGCTTCAATATAAGCGCCGATAAAGTGACAGTCCATGTTATGATAGACGGCAAAGCCCCTGTTATAAAGAACGACGGTATAAAACTGAACGGTGCTCCCAATGTGCGCGGAAGCAGCAATATCTTCGTGCTGAAAGCGGGGACCGGTATCAGCGTTTATGCTGATGATGAAAAAGGCTCCGGAGTAAAGGCTGTGAAGATGCGTCTGGGCGAGGGGACAGACGGTATCCCCATGAAATACGACCACAGCAGCGGAAGCTTCTCCTGCATGATCTCGGAAAGTGATCTTAACGGCAGAAACGATAAGATACCTGTCATTATTGACAGCGAGGATATGATGGAGAATAAGTCTTCATGGAAGAGCAGCGAGAACGGTGAAAAGTATTACTTCATCATTGACAATGAAAAGCCTGTATGCGGCATTAAAGATATTTCCGACAGTAAAAAGACCTATACCGAGGAAACAGCCGGCGGTACAAAGACCTGGTTCAGCGAATATTCGGATATCATTCTTTCCGTAAGTGCAAAGGATGTAAATCCTGAGATATGCTCCGGTATCGCGGCATTAAATATTGAAATAAACGGTAAGATGTCCGTTATTGATGCAGCCGCAGACGGTCTCGACGATGAGAAGCTCGCAAACGGTGACTACCGGCTCGTTTTTGCGAAAGGTGAAGGTGCGGAAGGCTTTACCGCAAAGCTTATATGCGGTGAAACAGAGCTTCCTCTGGGCGAAGAGCATACGCTGAACTCAGACGGCAGTATAAACATCAGGCTTTCTGCCACCGATCTGGCAGGCAAAACCAGCGTTATCGCAGGCAGGGATATATTCCTTGACAGCTCTGTGCCAAAGGTGACGGAGATCAGTGTCAGGGGCAGGAACATTATAAGCAGCGGCGATTTCAGATATGACGTTTTCGCAAACGGCGGAACGGAACTCAGGGTAGTTGTTGACGAGGGAATACACAGTTCCGGTATCAGAAGCGCGGAAGTGACGTTCCTTGACAGTGACGGTAATACTGTCAGGACCGAAACTTTTGATAATTCGGCAACTCCGCACAATAATACCTTTGTACTGAACATACCGGCAGATTTCAAGGGCAGGGTACGTGCAAAGGCTGAGAGCAATGTGTCCAAGGTTTCTTCCGAAGCTGAATCATACGGCATAATAACAGAAAGCTATGATATGCACAGAAAAACTTCTTCTGTTCTGATCGAGCTGCCTGAAACAAAATATACCGACGCTGACGGAAAGCCTCTTTACAGGTCAGACGTCAGCGCAAAGCTCACTGTAAAGGACAGTTTTTCGGGTATTGCCGGAATAGAACTGTCAGCTCCGGGAAATTCTTCCGAAACAGTTGTCAATCAGGATGGTGCCGGTGAGTGGGAAATACCGGAAAATGCCATAATCGACGGGCTCGTTACAGAAGCCGCGCGGGAAATAACTGTTTCCGAAAACGCAAACGGTAATAGTATCGGTCTCAGATTTACTGACAATGCCGGAAATACTGCTGAGCTGACAGAAGCAGGACTAAGCATAGATAAAGTTGCTCCGAAGGTGAGCGTGAAGTTTTCAGACGGTGCGGATCCCGGCAAAAAGATATTCAGCTCCGAGCGCCATGCCGTAATAGAAGTGAATGAGCGCAATTTCGACGAGAAACGTGTCTCTGTCACTGTCAACGGCGTGCAGGAGAAGTTCGAATGGAAGCTTACAGGCGGAGTTGAAGGCACAGACAGCGCTGTGTACAGTGCTGTGAGGGATTTCAATACTGACGGCGATTATGTGATGAAAGTAAGCTGCACCGACAGGTGCGACTGGGAGTCAAATGTCGTTGATGAGAGCTTCATCATTGATATGACACCGCCTGTGCTGAAGGAAGCGTTTGATGGCAGTATCGCCAACGATCATTACTACAATCAGGCTGTCAGGGCAGTATTCACGATCACCGACAGCAACTTCGATCCGCAGCTGATAGAGGTAAGCGGCACTTATAACGGCGGTACTGACGGATTCCCTGCTTTTTCTTCGTGGCAGACAGCGGGCAGGGAAAGCACCTCATCAGTTTATTTTGATAAGGACGGCGAGTATGTCGTAAGGATATCCGGTAAGGACAAAGCCGGAAATCCTCTTGAGACCTACACGGGCAGATTCTGTGTCGATACGGCGAAGCCTTCGATAGATGCGGGAGAGGTGCAGAGATCCTACAACGGTTCTGAGATAAGACCCCGTATCGCCTTTGAGGATACAAATATCAACAAGGACAGCATAAAGGTAAAGGTAGACGGCGCAAACCGCGGCGATAACATTGACCTCGGAGGAAAGCTTAACGAGGTCTCCGGCGGATATGAGTACGTTTTTGACAATATCCCCGATGATGAAGAAAATGATGATATCTACAAGGTAAAAGCAAGTGCCAGGGATAACGCCGATAACAAGATAGAGAAGGATTTCAGGTTCTCAGTAAACAGGTACGGTTCGGTATTTGAGATAGATCAGGATACAAGAAGCATTCGCGGAAGATTTATTTCCAGAGAACAGGATATCGTGATCGTTGAGCGCAATCCCGACGCCCATGCGGCTCACCAGAGCGTTTTCATCACAAAGGATTCGGACATGGTTGAGCTGAAGGAAGGCGAGGATTACAGCGTAAAATACTGCGGCGGAGATGATGAGTGGTCGGAGTATACATATACTGTATTCGCCAAGAACTTTGAAAAGGACGCAAAATATTCAGTTTCCATACATTCAAGGGACGAGGCAGGCAATATCAATATAAGCAATTCCGATAAAAAGGACGCTGATGTCGAGTTCTACATCGACAAGACTCAGCCTCTGTGCATACCGCTTAATTTCTCCGAGAATACAGCTTACAAGAATGAAAGCATTACCGCGCGTCTTGCTGTATCGGATAATATCATGCTAAAGAATGTAAAGGTATATATCGACGGCAAGGAGATCAGAAGAAGCTATTACGGTGACGAGTGCTCATTTGAAATATCCAACGCGAGCCACGCCCATGACGTAAGAGTTGTCCTTACGGACATGGCTGACAATGAGCGTGAATTCAATTACAAAAATATTCTTGTTACCACAAGCGGGATGAGGATACTTATTCACAAGACATGGTTCAAGGTGTGCTGCGGAGCTGCTGCTCTGCTTGCAGGTGGTGCTGCAGTACTGATAAGAAGAAGGAAAAAGAGACTTTATTGATCTGTGAGAGGTCCGGACGTGTGTCCGGATCTCTTTCTTTGTTGCAGATGACGAAACAGCAAAAACTACGGCGCAGATATGTTTTCAGTGGATTATTTATGTTCGGTTTATTAAAAAATGGCACAAAAGTGATATCTCAGGGATAGTCAATTGGCATTTTGTACATAATTATTACTGCTGTATTATACAATCCACCAAAGATAACATATAACGTATTGACATGAGAGGCAAAATTGTGTAGAATACTAAGTATTAGTATAAGTTATTTGTTAATGTATGGCAACAATTTTTTCACATATTAATTTTAACATTTAAGGAGGAAAATCTAATGAAAAAGTTTATTGCAGTACTCTCTACTATGGTTATGTTGGGCACACTGGCTTCATGTGGTGACAATTCAACCACAACAGACAATGGCAGCAGCAACAACGGAACCAAAACAACCACAACAGCCAAGGCTGACGAAACTACCACAAAGGCTGAAGAAAGCAGCAGCGGCTCCAAGACAGTCGGAATCGCTATGCCTACAAAGTCTCTCGAACGCTGGAACCGTGACGGTGAATACCTCAAGGCTCAGTTCGAGGATGCAGGCTATAAGGTTGACCTGAAGTACTCAGATAATAAAACAGAGCAGCAGAACAACGATATCCAGTCAATGATCGCTGATAAGGTAGACCTTCTTCTTATCGCTGCTATCGACGGTGAGACTCTCTCTCAGACACTCGCTGACGCTAAGGCAGCAGATATCCCTGTTATCGCTTATGACCGTCTTATCATGAATACAGACGCTGTTTCATACTATGTATCATTCGATAACTATACAGTTGGTAAGCTCCAGGGTGAGTATGTACGCGACGCACTCAAGCTTGACAGCGAGGCTGGTCCTTTCAATATAGAGTTCACAGCAGGTGACCCTGCAGACAATAACGCAGGCTTCTTCTTCAACGGAGCATTCGACGTTCTCAAGCCCTATATTGACGAAGGCAAGCTCAAGGTTCCTTCAGGCAAGACCACATTCGAGCAGGTTGCAACTCCTACATGGTCTACAGACAAGGCTTTTGAGAATATGCAGAACACTCTTGCTTCATATTATTCAGACGGTACACAGCTCGACGTTGCTCTCTGCTCAAACGACTCCACAGCTCTTGGTGTAGCTCAGGCTATCACTCAGGACTACGGCGGAAGCAATGCACCTATCGTAACAGGTCAGGACGGCGATATCGCCAACCTCCAGAACATCGTTGACGGCAAGCAGTCGATGACAGTATACAAGAACGTAAGCGATGAAGCAGGCGTTACACTTGACGTTGCAAAGGCTATCCTTTCCGGTCAGACACCTGACGGAAACCTCAGCCTCTCTGCTGAAGCTACATTTGATACAACAACATATGACAACAAGGTCAAGGTCGTTCCTTCATACCTCCTCGTTCCTTATGTAATCACAAAGGATTCACTGGATAAGCTTGTAGATACAGGTCTTTACAAGTGGGACAGCAGCAACAAGTACCTTGAGTCAACAGCTTCAACAACCTGATTGAACAATAAAAAAGAATAATGTCTGAAAAGGGGGGCGGCTGAAGTCTGCCCCTTTTTCTGAATGAAATAGGCGCATTCGGGAAATATTTCCTGTATCAAGCTGCGAAAAGCTTGTCAGACATGGTAAAGGAGGGATATAATTGGCAGAATTTATTCTCGAAATGAAAAATATCACTAAGGAATTCCCCGGTGTAAAAGCCCTTGATAATGTTAATCTTCAGGTGAAGCCCGGAGAGATACACGCTCTCGTCGGCGAGAATGGTGCCGGCAAGTCTACACTTATGAACGTACTCAGCGGCACATATCCTTTCGGAACATATTCCGGTGATATTGTTTATAACGGCGAGGTTTGCCAGTTCAAAACGCTGCATGACAGCGAGGAAAAGGGAATAGTAATCATACATCAGGAGCTTGCGCTTATCCCGGAGCTTTCCATAGGTGAGAATATGTTCCTCGGAAACGAGCGCAAGGGCCGTTTCGGTATAGACTGGGACAAGACTTACTACGAAGCAGGAGAGCATATGAAGCAGGTCGGTCTTAAAGAAGAGGCGACTACTCTGATAAAGGATATCGGTACCGGCAAGCAGCAGCTTGTTGAGATAGCCAAGGCGCTCAGCAAGAATGTAAAGCTGCTTATACTTGACGAGCCGACATCCTCCCTCAATGAAGAGGATTCAAAAATGCTCCTTGATCTCCTTCTCGGCTTCAAGAAGGACGGTATGACTTCGATAATCATTTCACATAAGCTCAATGAGATCTCATATGTTGCCGATAAGATAACAGTTCTTCGTGACGGTTCAACTATCGAGACCATTGACAATGAAGGTCATAATATCGACGAAGCACGTATCATACGCGGAATGGTAGGCCGTGAACTCAGCGACCGTTATCCTTCCCGTGAGCATAATGTAAGCGACAAGGTCGGCATGGAGGTAAAGAACTGGAGCGTTCACCATCCGATATATAATGAGAAAAAAGTCGTTGACAATGTATCGTTCAACGTCCACCGCGGCGAGATAGTCGGTTTTTCCGGCCTGCAGGGTGCAGGACGTACTGAGCTCGCAATGTCTATCTTCGGAAGGTCATACGGTACCAATATAAGCGGTGACCTGAAGATCGACGGAAATGAAAAGAATCTCAGGAACGTCCGTGACGCTATAGAGGCAGGTCTTGCATACGTTACCGAGGACAGAAAGGGCAACGGTCTTATCCTTGAAGAGAGCATTGCCCAGAATATTACGCTGTCCCGTCTTGAAAAGGTGTGCAAAAAAGGTATCGTAGATGTCAACAAGGAAAACGCTGTCGCAGAGGACTATAAGGAAAAGCTGCGTACAAAGACGCCTTCTGTCCAGCAGGCTGTAGGCAACCTTTCAGGAGGAAATCAGCAGAAGGTACTGCTCTCCAAATGGATGTTCGCCGATCCTGAGGTGCTTATCCTTGACGAGCCCACAAGAGGTATCGACGTTGGTGCAAAGTATGAGATTTACTGCATAATGAACGACCTTGTGGCACAGGGAAAATCAGTTATAATGATATCCTCGGAGATGCCTGAACTGCTCGGTATGTGCGACCGTATATACGTTATGAACGAGGGCAAGATGGTGGCGGAGATGCCTGCTTCGGAAGCGACGCAGGAAAAGATAATGTCTGCTATCCTCCAGTCCGACAAAAAATAAATGATCTAAGGAGTTAACTATGAACGTTAAAACATTCATAAAAAAATACACCATGGTCATTGCTCTGGTCGTGGTATTTATATTCTTCGCCTGGTGGACGGACAAGAGACTTCTTTATCCCCAGAACCTTTCAAATCTTCTGATACAGAACGCATATGTTCTGGTGCTTGCCTGCGGTATGCTCATGTGTATCCTCACAGGCGGTAATATCGACCTTTCGGTCGGCTCGACGGTCTGCCTGATAGGCGCTATAGCCGCTAAGATGCTGACAAATCATAATATGAATCCGATAATCGTTATATTGCTTTGCCTTGTATTCGCTTGTATCATCGGTATGTGGCAGGGCTTCTGGATCGGTTATATACACATACCGCCCTTTATCTGTACCCTCGCGGGAATGTTCCTGTTCAGAGGCTTCGGACGTGCGATACTGGATTCAAAGACTATAGCCATAACTCAGTCAGAGGGTTCTGTAGGTAAGAGGTTCCTTGATATCTTCGCTTCTTATATCGAGATACCGTCAGTTGACACGCAGAAGGTAAAGTGGTCGGCTTTTATCCTTGGTATAATCATCGCAGCCGTTCTTGTGGTGATTACTGTTCTTAACCGTATCAAGAAAACTAAGAAGGGCTATAAGCAGGCATCTGTCATATCTCAGTTCGCAAAGATAATTGTGATAGACGCTCTTGTGCTTGCTTACACATGGAAGCTTGCACATTATAAGGGTATACCTGTAATGGCTATATGGGTGCTCGCAATAGTATTTATCTATGCATTCATTACTTCCAAGACTGCTTTCGGACGTTACTTCTACGCAGTCGGCGGAAACGAGAAGGCTACAAAGCTCTCAGGTATCAATACAAATAAGGTATACTTCATGGCTTATACTTCAATGTCGCTCCTCGCAGGTCTTTCGGGACTCCTTGTTGCGGCACGTGTAGGCTCTGTAAACGGCGATACAGGTAACTCCTTTGAAATGGACGCTATCGGCTCATGCTTCATAGGCGGAGCTTCTGCATACGGCGGAAGCGGTACAGTAGGAGGCGTTGTAGTCGGAGCTATACTCCTCGGTGTTATCAACCAGGGTATGTCAATCAAAGGTCTTGACAACAACTGGCAGTATGTAGTCAAGGGTGCAGTTCTTCTTATAGCTGTTATCTTTGATGTTGTATCAAATAAAAAGACCGGTAAGGCAGGTTAAAAATAAGAATACGGCTCGGAGTTGTCATGGGGAACTCCGGGCCGTAATATGTATAAATATGCGAGAGGATATAAGTTATGAATCAGGTAAAATATGATGAAGAAAAGCGCTCAAGAGCTTGTAAGGCTGTTGTTCTGAGAATGGTAGTAGCTGTTTATATATGCTGGATTGCCTTTAAGATATCATCTGCTGAGGATACCTCAATGAGCAGGACAGTGTGCTGGATAATCGGCGGTGTTTTTATGGCAGCAGCTATAGCGTTTATTATCTATTCGAGAAAACGGTTCCTTACTGACCTTGATGAAGCCAGGATAAAAGATGATCATTCGGCTGATGATGAAATTGTCGAAGCGGAAACGGTTGAGGAAGAGGACAGTGCGGAAAGCAATGGATCTGAAAGAGGGACTGTCTGAAAGGGGAGAAGCCTGTGATTTTGGATAAGGTAAAGGAGCTTTATGGCGAATATATAGCGCAGGTGCAAAAGCTTGAAAAAGAGAAAAAAATCGGTGACGGGCTGTTTGGTATGGGTAAGAAGATATCTGATGATCCATGCCATGAATGCTTTTCAGATAAACTGGAAAAACTCCTGAAGGAATATGCGGTTTCAAAGCCTGCTTCTGCAGAGATAAGAGAAGTCCTTTCATATATTTACAGCGTTCAGAAAGAAAATAAGGAATATTTAAGCGCTTATTGGCTCATGAATGCGGTACATGGCTTCACGTTTGAACTGATAGATATACTTTCCAGGGAGGACGCCTCCGCAGTTTATGAGTTGTATGACAAGAATTGTCCTCGCAGGGAGAGGTTCCCTGTACAGAAGAAAGTTCTCAAGGCACTAAAAATTGCCGCAGAATAATATGGGAATATAGTCTTTATTATTATCGGTCCTTATAGGACAATACATTGTAATGCTTTGAATCAGTTATGCATAAAAAAACAGTCTGAATAAGTTAAAAAATAAATATTTCTCAAATGTATTGACAGCTTGCTGCTCTTTTGATATAATTATTATGTTGCATTGATAAAATACATTTGTTAATAGGGGTATAGCTCAGTTGGTAGAGCAGCGGTCTCCAAAACCGCGTGCCGAGGGTTCAAGTCCTTCTGCCCCTGCCAAAACGATAAAGCCTGTATTTCGAGGAAAACACCGAAGTACAGGCTTTTCTCTTACCTACAGAAAACAGATGTAACTGAAATTTTGCAGCTCCGTGTGCAT
>NZ_JAEFAJ010000016.1 GCF_016287535.1 Ruminococcus sp. | reverse complement strand
TCAGGTAGGTCCTAAGTACAGACCTGTAGACAGCGAATATCTCGACTTCGACGATGTTTGGGAGAAGTACATGGATATGATGGAGTGGCTGGCAGGACTCTATGTCAACACCCTCAACGTTATCCACTATATGCACGACAAGTACAGCTATGAGAGACTGCAAATGGCTCTCCATGACAGAGATGTAAAGCGCTATTTCGCAACAGGTATCGCAGGACTTTCAGTCGTTGCCGATTCGCTCTCTGCTATCAAGTACGCAAAGGTAAAGCCTATCCGCAAGGATATCGAAATAAAGGACAAGGCAGGCAATGTCACAGGCGTTGCCAAGAACGTTGTCGTTGACTACGAAATTGAGGGAGACTTCCCGAAATACGGCAACAACGATGACCGTGTAGACCAGCTTGCTGTTGAAGTTGTCCGCCGCTTTATGGACTGCGTAAGAAAGCACCACACCTACCGCGATGGCGTGCCCACAATGTCAATTCTTACAATTACTTCCAACGTTGTATACGGCAAGAAAACAGGAAACACTCCTGACGGCAGAAAGCAGGGAGTTCCGCTGGCTCCGGGAGCTAACCCGATGCACGGCAGAGACACTCACGGCGCTGTAGCTTCGCTCTCGTCTGTAGCTAAACTGCCTTTCAGACACGCACAGGACGGTATCTCCAACACATTCTCAATAGTTCCTAACGCACTGGGCAAGGACATGGAGGTATTCGCAGGAGACCTCGACCTTGACAAGCTCAGAGGCGAATAATATGTGCGCACCCGAAAATAAAAGCTCCCCTGAGGAGCTTGCAGACCTGATAGACCAGCTCATGGCGCAGGGAAGCGGTCATGTAAATATAGTCGGAAACGGCTCGGAGCTGAAAGTCGATACCGTGAAAAGCACGGATATCTGCGGCACAAAGGGCGCCTGCTGTCAGCCCACGGAGCTTGAGCCCGAGGACGACGAATTTTAATTGTCATACGCATAAATCGCATTTTCCTATCAAACTGCCGTAAGCGATGTACGGGCAGCAGCTTAATAAAAAGTGAGCGAGCGAAGCAAGCGGCAACGTGGATAGGGTGCAGCGTCACGCTGCAGGGAGGATAAATATGGATAATCAGAAACAGGTAGACAACCTCATCGAATTGCTTGACGGCTACGTTGAAAAAGGCGGACACCACCTTAACGTAAACGTTTTCACCCGTGAAACTCTCCTTGACGCTCAGGCTCACCCTGAGAAGTACCCACAGCTCACCGTAAGAGTTTCGGGCTACGCAGTAAACTTCGTAAAGCTCACAAAAGAGCAGCAGGACGACGTTATTTCAAGAACATTCCACTCAAGTCTCTGATAAAAAGCTGCAACATATAAAGTTTTGCCCCTGAGCGTATTAAAAAGCGCTCAGGGGCATTATATTTATCTTTCTGTGATGAATCGGGCAAGCTCAACATTGCCGTCTGTTTCAATGGATACTATACGAAATCCGCATTTTTCGGTATAGAACTTAACATTTTCCTTCTTATCCAAAGGCGTTACTAAAGTGAGCTTCTCCCAATCATCATAAAGCTCCTTTACAAACCGAACTGACTTAGTACCTAATCCTTTGCCCTGATACTCAGGGATAATGCACAGGCAAGTTATCTCATATACTCCCATTTCCTGCATTTTACAAGAAACACAGCCAACAGGCTTTTTATCGCACAGTATGATATATTTCGGATACTCTCTTATTGATTCTTTCATCATTTCTACCGTTCTGCCGTATCCGGGACACGCACCATATCTCATGTAATCGCTGTAAAAAGCAGCATCGTAGATATTTACCAGTATTTCCGCATCTTCTGATACTGCTTTTCTATATTCTATCGTCACAGTTTATCAGCTCCGCATCTTCCGATTTATAATAGTACACATTATAGCATGATACAGCTGAAATGTCAATAAAAAAGCCATAGCACTTCTGACTTTCATCAGAAATACTATGGCTTAAAACTTCTATACCAGTGTCTTTTCACAGGCACAGCCTATTTTGTTTTATTTAGTGGCATTAGTCGCGTATATTCCAAGTATTATTGACGCGTCCACTGCGTCTGCTGTGCCGTTTGTGTTCATATCAGCGGCAGTTTTCTGAGCTGCTGAAAAACGTGAGCCTCGTCCCGAGGAAACGCTTGCGTACTCCGTCAAGACCTCAGAAGCGTCGATAGCGTTTATTGCATTATCGCCGTTCACATCGCCCTTTGAAAGGTTAGTCTTGTCGCCGCTCTGTACCTTTATAGTCGGGAAGTCGGTGTACTCCACAGGAGAGTCCATAAACAGCTGTACCCAGTTAGCACAGCCGCCGTCATTATAGTAGCCCACACCGATGTACTTGCATCTGGAATTGAGAATATTATCTCTGTGACCGTTTGAATTCATCCAGCCGCTCATAACATCTTCGGGAGTAGGATATCCTGCGGCGATATTCTCGCCTACCCAGCTCCAGTTGAGCCCTGCGTCTTCAACAGCGGTAAAGCCGCGTCTGCCGTCGGGGCGTGTATGGTCGAACTTGCCTGCTATTTCCTTTGCGCGGGCAGAAGCCGCTTTGTTCATGGATATAAGAGCCTTGACAGGCTGGAGACCTCTCTTTGATCTCTCGCTGTTCACAAGCTTTACTACCTGCTCAGCATAAGCGTCGGCATTTGCCGAAGAAGCCTCTACTATGTTGTCGCCGAGCACAAATGCAGTATCAGGGGCAGCAAAACTCATCATCGGCAGCACAGCCGATATAGTCAGAGCTATTGAAATTACAGACGCCAAAAGCTTTTTCATAAAAAATCACTCCGTTTCTGCATATTTCCCCCAAAACCATGCATTTCACTTCTTATATTTTAAAGCTGTAAAAAACTGCGAAGCCGATAAATATTATACATAATGTTTACCAGCTGTCTAAGTTTATTATATCACAGGTTGTCCGACAAGTCAACAGGGATGACGAAAATTCGCATATTACACAGTGAGAAGAACTTCCTATACAGCACAATAGACAAAGGGAGTTGTACCATATTGTACAACTCCCTGTATAGTATACGATCCGTAATAAATTACTTGATCTCGATTGTAGCGCCAGCCTCTTCAAACTTAGCCTTGAGCTCGTTAGCCTCAGCCTCAGAAACGCCTTCCTTGATA
This sequence comes from Ruminococcus sp., assembly GCF_016287535.1. Lineage (GTDB taxonomy): Bacteria > Bacillota > Clostridia > Oscillospirales > Ruminococcaceae > Ruminococcus. The sequence continues at coordinate 55,699 of NZ_JAEFAJ010000016.1, read as the reverse complement.
GCCTTAGGAGCAGCCTCAACGATCTCCTTAGCCTCCTTGAGGCCGAGACCGAGAACTTCCTTAGCAACCTTGATAACGCCCATCTTAGCGTCACCGAAGGAAGCAAGGATTACGTCGAACTCTGTCTTAGCAGCAGCAGCGCCGCCTGCAGCAGCACCAGCAGCAGGAGCAGCAGCGATAGCAGCTGTTACACCGAATTCCTCCTGGATAGCGTCTACGAGCTCAGAAAGCTCAAGAACGGAAAGAGTCTTGATATCTTCAACAAATTTTGTGATCTTCTCAGAAGCCATGATAATAATCTCCTTTTAATAGTATTTGCCCTTCAGGGCTGTGATTTTAAACTGCGGAGCATATCTCCGCGTAACGTGTGTGAAAGACTAAGCGGCAATTATGCAGCTTCTTCTTCCTTCTTCTTGTCTGCAACAGCGTTGAGAGTAGCTGCCAGCTTCTGAAGAGGGCCCTGGAGAGAGCCAACGAGCTGAGCGAGAAGGGTGTCCTTTGAAGGGATCTTGGAAAGAGCAACAACTCCAGCCTGATCGTAAACTTCACCTTCAACGAAACCTGCCTTCAGATTGAACTTCTCATCGCCTGCCTTCTCAGCGAACTTACCGAGGATTCTTGCGGGAGCAGTCTGATCGTCGCTTGATACAGCGAGAGCAGTTGTGCCGTTGAGAGCCTCTTCAAAGCCCTCGATACCGCATTCCTTGAAAGCGCGGAGAAGCATTGTGTTCTTCTCTACAAAGTAGTTGACGCCAGCCTCACGGAGCTCTTTTCTGAGCTTGGTATCCTCTTCAACAGTGATACCCTTGTAGTCAACGAGAACGCCTGATACGGAGTTCTTGATGATCTCGGTGAGCTTCTCGACCTTAGCCTTCTTTGCTTCGAGTACAGCATTGCTTGGCATAGTGTGTATTCACCTCCGAATGATTTTTATCGTATTCAGAGAGAGCAATAAAAATGCCCATTCCGACAGCGCAGAATGGACAACGATAATTCTATCAATTGCTATTCCTCGGCGGGACTTACTGAGCTTTCGCTCTGCCAGCTGTCTTTAGAATACGATGCTGTATATTTCACAGCTTGATAATTATAGCATACTATTTCTCATTTGTCAAGCATTTCCCGAAAATAAATCAAAAGAAAAAGATGAGGGGAAATGATACGAAAAAAGCCTCTCAAATTGAGCATGGTTTTTCATTCAATAATATCCGAAAGCATTTTCCCGCCTTTTTCCGCATAGACCACAGGAAAGCTGTCCCCTATGCCTACACGTCTGTTCATGAATGTATGGGTACCCTTATGCAGCTGCCCGCTGCTGTCAGTAAAGCTGTAATCGCATATATAGTTGGTAAAGCCGCTGCTATCCTGCTTTACGGTCACATTGGTGACGGAAGCCTGACCCTGCGTGCCGTTCTTCATAAGGTATCCCTGAACACCGCGCTTCCTGAGAAGCACTGCAACAGCAATGATACCTGCCAGCGCCGAAGCAGCTGCACCTGCATACAGCAATATAATTCCGAGCTTATCGGGCTTTCTGTACACCTCAAAGGGGTTGTTCTCGTATACATAGCACTGATAATGCGCACCGACATAAGTTGATTTACTGCCGACTCCGTTGGTTATGCTGGCATTTATGGTCTTTCCGCTGCTGTTTACGTAATCCACATTTGCACTTACATGGTTGCCCACTTTGACAAAATCCGTCACAACGCAGTCAGTAAGCTTTCCGCCGGGCGGAGGGAGCATAGCATTCATCGCAGCGAAGATAAGTGTTGCAGGCACGAGCAGGATCAGCAGAAATCCTACGAACAGCGGTATTCCAACAGACATTTTTTTCATAATTAGTCCCCCTTTTAATAAAAACGGCAGTTCCCGTGACGCCGATGACCTTCGGAGCTATTCATGGGAACTGCCTGAATACATATTATTGCCTTTTTATTACTTTTTAAGAGCAGCCTTTACTGTCTTGACGATGTTCTCTGCTGAGAGACCGAACTCCTTGAGGAGTGCGACAGCAGGACCTGAGTGACCGAACTCGTCGTTCACGCCGATCTTGATAACAGGAACAGGACAACACTCTGTAACTGCATCTGCAACAGCAGAGCCGAGACCGCCGATAACACTGTGCTCTTCAGCAGTAACGATAAGACCTGTCTCCTTTGCACACTTGCAGATGAGCTCCTTGTCGAGAGGCTTGATAGTGTGGATATTAACAACTCTTGCGGAGATACCCTCAGCTTCAAGTGCCTTGGCAGCTTCTACAGCTTCGTTTACCATGAGACCTGTAGCAACGATAGTAACGTCCTTACCGTCCTTCATGACAACGCCCTTGCCAAGCTCGAACTTGTAGCTTGCAGCGTCGTTGATCACCGGTACTGCAAGTCTGCCGAAACGCATATACACAGGACCGTTGAAGTCAAGAGCAGCCTTTACAGCAGCCTTAGCCTCTACGTCGTCACAGGGGTTGATGATAGTCATGCCGGGGATAGTTCTCATAAGAGCGATATCCTCGTTGCACTGATGTGTAGCGCCGTCCTCACCAACAGAGATACCGGCGTGTGTAGCGCCTATCTTTACGTTGAGGTGGGGGTAGCCGATAGAGTTTCTTACTATCTCGAAAGCTCTTCCTGCAGCGAACATTGCGAATGTGCTTGCGAAGGGGATCTTTCCGCAGGCTGCAAGACCGGCAGCAACGCCCATCATATTAGCCTCTGCGATACCGCAGTCGAAGAAACGATCCGGATAAGCCTTCTTGAATATACCTGTCTTTGTTGCAGCAGCAAGGTCTGCGTCGAGAACTACCAGGTCCTTATATTCGCCGGCAAGCTCCTTGAGAGCCTCGCCGTAGCTTTCTCTGGTAGCCTTTTTGATAACATCTGCCATGTGATTAGTCCTCCAATTCCTTTAACTGCGCATTAAGCTCTGACATAGCCTGCTCGTACTGCTCCTGATTTGGAGCTGTACCGTGCCAGCTTACCTGATTTTCCATGAATGAAACGCCCTTGCCCTTTGTGGACTTCTGAATGATAGCCACGGGCTTGTCCTTTACGGAGCCAGCCTCTGTGAAGGCTCTGTCGATATCGTCGAAGTCGTGAGCGTCCATAGTGATAACGTGCCAGCCGAATGCTGCGAATTTATCAGTGATAGGCTCAGGTGAGCATACCTCTGTAATCGGACCGTCTATCTGCAAGCCGTTGTTATCTACGATAGCAACAAGATTTGAGAGCTTCTTGTGAGCTGCAAACATAGCAGCCTCCCATACCTGTCCTTCCTCGATCTCGCCGTCGCCGAGGATAGTATATACCTTGTATGACTTGCCGTCGATCTTGCCGGCGAGAGCCATACCGCAGGCTGCTGAGATGCCCTGTCCGAGAGAGCCGCTTGACATATCAACGCCGGGAATGTGTATGCAGGGGTGACCCTGAAGAAGTGCGCCTATGTGTCTGAGAGACTTCAGCTCCTCAACAGAGAAATAGCCCCTCTGCGCAAGTACCGAGTAGAGTGCGGGTGCAGTATGTCCTTTTGAGAGGACGAACCTGTCTCTTTCGGGAGCGTCGGGGTTCTTGGGATCATTGTTCATTTTGTTGAAGTAGAGATAAGTGAGTGTGTCGCTTATCGACAGCGAACCGCCCGGATGACCTGATTTAGCGTTATAGGTTCCTTCGATAACGCCCATTCTTACCTTGCAGGCAGTTTTCTGCAATTCCTTTTTAAGCTTTGCGTCCATATTGACCTCCAATATTTTTTTAACGGCTCATGCCGTGATCTGCATTTTTTGGTAGCAGGGGCAGGCTTTCTCCTCCATCCTCAAAGTGAAAGGTCAGACGGACGGTCCTGCCCCTGCGGGGTTGGCTATACCAATATTATACCGCAATATTTGAGTTATTGCAATGCATTTCTTGCTGAAAAATGTAAAATAAATATGTACATCATCTCATAGCTGTCATAATAAGGACTATGACGTAAAAGATGAAAAAGCCCGTACACACCGCCGCAGGCAGTGATATGAGCAGTTTGTTCTGTTTTTCGTGGAGCGTGCCCCTGAGCCTGAGAGCCTTCATGAGCAGGAACGATATTATCCACATTGGAACAGCGGATACCGCCAGCGCAAGTATCGCCACGTCCTCAAGAGTGAAGCTTGCGGCAGCTTCAGATGCCCTGCCGCTGACCCTGCTGTAAATGAGCAGCCCGATAAGTCCCAGTACGCACACTACTGCGATTATGTATGCAATTATTGCCGCCTTCTTGTTTTTCATTGTTCTACTTTCTGCACCTTTCGATGATATATTCTATGAGCTCTGAAACGGCTCCCTCGTCATTGGTGCGGGTGAGTATAAGGTCTGCCTTTGCCTTTACGGAATCTTCCGCATTTGCAGGACAAGCTCCCAGATCAGCTTCGACTATCATCTCTATATCGTTGTCGAAGTCGCCTACCGACACAAAGGTACAGTCCTCCATGCCGCTGAGCTTCCTGTATTCCGCAAGAGCGGAGCCCTTGCTCACTCCTTTGGGGAGCATTTCATAAAATATCTCCGAGGACTTCACAAAATCAACGTCCCCGTAACCGAGCTTCTTCACAAGAAGCTCCATACATTCCACGTCCTCAGGTGACATGGCAAACAGCACCTTCAGCCAGCCGCCTTCCTCTATCTCTTCAAGTTCCTTATAATACGGCTCTATGCCGCAGAGCCTTGTATGCAGCTGCTGATAATCGGTATTGCTGAAAACGTAGGTGCCCTCCGCTTTCAGCACCTCTCCGCCCACATCCGGCATAAGCTCCATGATACCTGTTACATATGCCTTTGCCTTATCGGGGAGAGGGTGTGAACAGAGTGTTTTCCCACTCATATAATCATATATCGCCGCTCCGTTGTACATGATTATGGGGTATTTCAGTCCCAGCATCGAGCGGTACTGGTCAAAGGACTGCACTGTGCGTCCCGTAGCCACTGAAAATCGTCCTCCCAGCTCCCTGAAATGCTCTATGGCACGTCTGTCGGAGTCGGTTATCCTCTTGTCAGTGCTGAGGAGAGTGCCGTCCATGTCGCTAAGCAGGACTACTTTTGATATATCTTCAAACAACGGTATCCCTCCTACATTTTTTCAAGCTTCGCGAGCACCGATATGAAATAATCCGGCAGCCCGCTCTCAAACTCCATATACTCCCCTGTTGACGGGTGTATGAAGCCTATCTTACGGGCGTGGAGACACTGCCCCTCTATGCCCTTGAAGGGCTTCCCGTAAACGTCATCTCCGAGTACAGGGTGTCCTATGTAGCTGAGATGTACTCTTATCTGGTGAGTTCTTCCAGTTTCCAGCCTGAGTCTCACATGGGCGTAGCCGCCGTACTGCTTTATCACGCTGTAATGAGTGACAGCGTTGCGGGAATTCTCACTGGTAACGCACATCTTCTTGCGGTCGGTCTTATGCCGTCCTATGGGAGCGTCCACAGTGCCCTCGGTATCCTTGAAATAACCGCAGGCTACCGCCTCGTATTCCCTCGTGAAGCTGTGAGCCTTTATCTGCTCCGCAAGCTTCAGGTGAGAAGCGTCGTTCTTCGCAACTATCAGCAGCCCGCTTGTGTTCTTGTCGATACGGTGTACTATCCCCGGACGTATAACTCCGTTTATGCCCGAAAGGCTGTCTCCGCAGTGATGCAGGAGCGCGTTCACGAGAGTGCCGGTATAGTTTCCGTGAGCAGGGTGTACTACCATACCCTTGGGCTTGTTCACAACAAGGAGGTCATCGTCCTCATAAACTATATCAAGGGGGATATTCTCCGGAACAGCGTCCATCGGCTCAGGCTCCGGTATCTCCACCGTCACCTCGTCCCCTGCTTTCAGCTTGCAGTTCTTGCTTACCTCTTTGCCGTTCACAAGGACAAGTCCTTTTTCAATGAGACCCTGGACCGCAGAACGTGTGAGCTCAGCAATATTGTCCGAAATATACCTGTCGATACGGCTTCCCGCATTCTCCGCAGTTACCGCAAGCACTACCGTTTCATTCATTGCTCTCTGCTGCCGCAGCTTCGGCTTTCTTTGCCTTCTCGATCTTCGGGTCTATGAATATGCCGTATATCAGCAGCATTACGAAAGCCACCGTAACGCATATGTCAGCCACGTTGAATATAGCGAAGCGGAAGAGTTTCAACTCGAACATATCCACTACATAGGCAAAGCGGAAACGGTCTATAAGATTGCCTATTCCTCCCGCAATGAACAGAACTATCGCCACATCAAGGAATTTCGAGCGCCTGTACACCTTTATGAGCATTATTATGCCTGCGAGCACCACGATACTCGTGAAACCTACAAGAAACCAGCGTTTTCCGGACATCATTCCGAATATAGCTCCCTTGTTTTCAAGGTAGGTAAGGTCGAATATCTTAAAATCGCCGATATGGATAAAATCCTTAGTTCCCACGGGCTTCAGCTCATATATCGCCCAGTATTTCACAAGCTGATCGGCTGCGATAAGGGCTGCCGCCAGCAAAGCAAGTAATATAGCCACTTGTTTTATCCTTTCAATAAGACTGCCTGCCGACTGATCAGCCGACAGGCAATATAATACAGATCAGACCTCCACAGCTGCTGCACACCTCTCACAGAGGGTGGGGTGAGTATGATTTGTGCCGACGTACTTGCTGAAGCACCAGCAGCGCTCGCACTTTTCTCCCTCAGCCTTTGCGACCTCGTAAACAGTCTCGGCTCCGCCCTTTTCGACCTCAACGCCTGATACGATGAGGATATCCTTGAGCTGGTCAGCAAGAGATACATATTTATCGTAGTCAGCCTCGCTGCTCCTGATAATGATCTTAGCCTCAAGGGACTTACCGATAGTCTTTTCGTTTCTTGCGTCCTCAAGAGCCTTGTTTGCTCCGAGTCTTGTGTTGTAAATGAACTGCCACTTGTCAATGAAGTCGGCTGTGAACTCAATGCCGCTCTTTTCCGGCATCTGATTGAGGAATACACTCTGAGTGTCGTCGTCTGCGGAGTGTGGCATGAACTGCCATATCTCCTCAGCGGTGAATGAAATGATAGGTGCGGCAAGTCTTGTTATCGCACTGATAATGCGGTACATTGCCGTCTGAGCTGCGCGGCGGAGAACTGAATCCTCCTTCTCGCAGTAAAGTCTGTCCTTGATTATGTCAAGGTAAAAGTTGGACATATCTATTACGCAGAAGTTGTGGAGAGCATGGAGGGCGATATGGAAATCAAATGCCTCGTAGCCCTTCTTCATAGTGTCGATGAGGTTGTCCAGCTTCATGAGAGCCCACTTGTCGAGCTCTGTGAGCTTATCGTCGCTTACGCAGTCCTTGTCGGGATCGAAGCCCGCGCCGTTTCCGAGGTTGCCCAGTATGAAACGTGCGGTATTTCTGATCTTCTTGTAGGCGTCGGAAAGCTGGCTGATTATAGGCTTGGATATACGGATATCGCTGTGATAATCGGAAGAAGCTGCCCAGAGTCTGAGGATATCAGCGCCGAACTGCTCTGTTATCTCACTTGGGTCGATACCGTTTCCGAGGGACTTGTGCATTGCCTTGCCCTCGCCGTCAACTACCCAGCCGTGTGTGCATACTGCCTTGTAAGGAGCGCAGCCCTTGTACACAACAGATGTGAGGAGGGACGACTGGAACCAGCCTCTGTACTGATCGGCACCTTCAAGGTAGAGATCAGCAGGCCATGTAAGACAGGGGAAGTCCTTGCCTTCCATAACAGAAGTATGGGATACGCCGCTGTCGAACCATACGTCCATGATGTCATATTCCTTGGTGAATTCACCGCAGCCGCATTCGCACTTTACGCTTGCGGGGATAAACTCACTTGTATCCTTAGTCCACCATGAATCAGCGCCCTCCTTGCGGAAGAGCTCTGCGATAGCGGAGATAGTCTCGTCGTTGTATATGGGCTTGCCGCAGTCCTTGCAGTAAACAACTGGTATCGGAACGCCCCATGTTCTCTGACGTGAGATACACCAGTCGCTTCTGTCGCGGACCATTCCCTTGATACGGTCCTCGCCCCAGTCAGGTATCCACTTTACGGACTCGATAGCCTTTATAGCCTCGTCCTTGAAGCCGTTAACCGAGCAGAACCACTGCTCTGTAGCTCTGTATATGATAGGACTGTTGCAGCGCCAGCAGTGAGGATACTGGTGGACGATCTTCTGTGTAGCCAGCATAGCGCCCAGCTCTGTGAGCTTTGCGGCGATAGCCTTGTTCGCCTGATCAGTATCCATGCCCTCGAACTCGCCTGCTTCGGCGGTCTGCTTGCCCTTTGAGTCAACGCATACGATTATGCCGATATCGTCGTAGTTCTTGCACACCTCAAAGTCCTCGACGCCGTAGCCCGGAGCTGTATGTACGCAGCCAGTACCGCTTTCAAGAGTAACGTGGTCGCCGACGATTATCGGTGACGGACGGTCGTAGAGGGGGTGCTTTGTCTTCATTCCCTCCAGCTCAGCGCCTGTAAAAATATGGTCTGTGGTATACTCTGTGATACCGGCAGTTTCCATAGTGGTCTTTACAAGCTCCTCAGCCATTACGTAGTACTCGTCGCCTACGTGAACGAGGGTATAGTTGTACTCCGGACCGAGGCATATAGCCAGGTTGCCGGGGATAGTCCATGTGGTAGTTGTCCAGATAACGAAGAATATCTTTGAAAGATCAAGACCGAGACCTGTGAAAATGCCCTTGTCGTCGGTAACATTGAACTTTACATATATAGAATAGCAAGGATCGTTGGAGTACTCTATCTCAGCCTCTGCAAGAGCTGTATTACAGTCAGGGCACCAGTAGACAGGCTTCAGGCCCTTGTACATATAGCCCTTCTTTGACATTTCTCCGAATACCTCTACCTGTCTTGCCTCGTACTCGGGACGGAGGGTAAGATAGGGGTAATCGTAGTCGCCCAGTGAACCGAGCCTCTTGAAGCCCTTCATCTGGTTTGCGACCTGTGTCATAGCGTATTCACGGCAGTGCTTTCTCAGGTCTACCGCGGGGATAGCGCCGTTCTCAACTCCGATAGCCTTCATAGCCTTCAGCTCGATAGGAAGACCGTGTGTATCCCAGCCGGGAACGTAGGGAGCACAGAATCCGCTCATATTCTTATACTTTACGATGAAGTCCTTTAACGACTTGTTCAGCGCGTGACCAAGGTGGATCTCGCCGTTTGCGTAGGGAGGTCCGTCGTGAAGAATATAAGAAGGCTTGCCCTTATTCTTATCTATCATCTTGTAGTAGAGTCTTTCGTCCTCCCATTTCTGGAGAGTTTCAGGCTCTCTCTTGGGCAGATTTCCGCGCATGGGAAATTCTGTCTGCGGTAAATTAAGAGTGCTGTTATAATCCTGTGCCATACTATCCGATCTCTCTTTCAAAAGCTCCGAGAGATCCTCCTTTCGATCTTTTTGATTATTGATTATTCCTCGGTCTCTGCCGCAACTGCTGCTGCGATCTCTTCAGCTGTTTCGGCTTTTTCCTCTGTCTCCTCTTCCTCTGTCTCGTCGTCAAAGGTCTCAGGCATAGAGGAAATGAGTTCGAGGTGGCTCTTGTACATATCGAACAGGCTCTTCTTGAAGTCTGCTACCTGCTGCTGAGCTTCAATGAGAGCTTCCTTTTCCTTTGCGATCTCCTCGCGGTTCTTCTCCATAGCCTCAGCGTGCTGACGTACAGCCTCGTCCTCCAGTGCGTCTGCCTTAGCCTGAGCCTCAGCGATGATCTTCTCAGCCTTCTCGTTTGCTTCGTTGAGCACCTGATGGCCCTGCTTCTGAGCGCCGAGGAGAGCGTCCTTGAGAGCGTCCTCATCTCTCATATACTCTCTTACCTTGTCTGCGAGCACCTGTATCTTGCTGTTTGCCTCAGAGCGCTCGCGCTCCATTTCGTCCAGCTCAGCCTCCAGCTGATTGAGGAACTCGTCTATCTCCTCCTGCTTATATCCAAAAGCTGCTTTTTCAAATCTTTTGTTTCTGACGTCTTTTGAAGTTATCATTTCAATTCACCTCTAAATATATTTTTTAAGGATAATGTGTATGCGGTCTTTCTTTGTATGACCGTTTATTTCAGAAAGTACAAATCTTCCGTAGCCCCTAATTGACAATACATCTCCGCCCCTGAGTTCATGGGAGACTGATGAAACCGGCAGATGATTTACCTCTGCCCTGTCAGCGCGGATAAGTGCCGCAGCCTTTTCCCTGCTTATCTTCGCGGCAAGTCCGACAACACAGTCGAGCCGCAGCGAAGCCACTGTTCCGCTTATTTCCTGAAACTTCTGAGCGTTTTCGAGTATAAACGGCTTATCGCCGGAGATTTTCACTCCGACCCTGCCTATTTTGGATATGCTCCCGCTTATGATCTTTGCAGCCACCTCTGTGGCAAATGCCTGTGCGGTACCCTCGGTGACAACGATATCTCCTATGACATCGCGCTTCAGCTGCAGCCCCATGAAAGAGCCGAGGAAGTCCCTGTGAGAGAGCCTGTCCTCCTCCCTGTAGGCAAAGGTAAGGCAGACAAAGGGGAAATCCTCAAGGATATAGTCCTCGCAATAATCCGGATATACCGCCAGCATCCTGCGTCTTGCGTCATCATAGCCTCCCCACAGTCTGTACCTGAGGCTGCCTGTATTCCTTGCGCACCACGCTTCTGCCTCCGCGCACTGTCTTTCATCGAAAAAGGACGAGAACACGGGTGCTCCGTCCCTTTCACAGAGTGATACCATGTCCCTGAGCCTTGCGGCAAAGAGCTTATCCGTCGGATCGTTCATCAGATGAATACGCCGTTGTTCTCCAGCTCGCCTACGAGATCCTCACCGATAAATCCAACATTGTAGGGAGTTATGATATATGTGAGGTTAGCGACAGGCTTGAGGCTTCCGCCGTTTGCGTAAGCAACGCCTACGAGGAAGTCGATGATCCTTCTCTTGTTTTCGGGCGAAGCCGTCTCAAGGTTGAGTACAACTGTCTTCTTTGCGATAAGGTGATCTGCGATCTGCTTTGCGTCTGTGAAAGCAGAAGGCTTTACCAGCACCACCTGAAGCTGTGCTGTTGTCTGTATATTAACTACTTTATTTCTTCTTTCCCTGCTCATTCCGCCGCTGATTCCGCCTTCATTTACGGGAGCATCGTCCATAGCGGCTGATGAGAAACCGCTTCTTTCGCCGCGTTCGTGACGAACCGGAACATCTGCGTCAAAATCGTCGTCCTCTTCAGCAAAGAAAAATTCCTTAATGTTCTCAAAAAGTTTCATCTTAATACTCCTTCTCCGCATTATATATATTTTTATCTCTCTTCACAGGATCAATGCGGAGTATCCCGTGTTGATATACGGCTTTCCGCCGGGAGTTACTTTGAATAGTCTCTTGCGCCGAACAGTCCCGTGCCTATACGCACCAGTGTTGAACCGTATCTTATCGCTTCGGCGTAATCGTGAGTCATGCCCATTGAGAGTATATCCATACCGCTGTACTCCGAGGAGATACTGTCATACAGCTCCTTCATCCTTCCGAGGAAGATATCGCTGTCTGACGGCGGAGGTATGGTCATAAGACCTCTTATGCGCACTCCTTCAAGCTCTGAGAGACCGCTGATAAGCTCTTTCAGTCCTGAGGGAGCGATACCGCTCTTGGAGTCCTCCCCGCCTATATTCACCTCGCAGAGAATATCCATCACCCTGCCGTTCCTGACGGCGAGGCGGCTTATCTCCTGTCCGAGCTTCAGGCTGTCAACGGACTGTATCATGCTTACAGTATTTATGATATATTTTACTTTATTTGTCTGTAAATGACCTATGAACTGGACCTCTGCCGACTTGTCGTAGAAGTCAGCCTTTGAGAGATACTCCTGCACCCTGTTCTCGCCGAGAAGGTCGATACCAAGCTTCACAGCATGGTTTACCGCCTCCGGAGCAACTGTCTTTGTAACAGCCATTATGCGGATCTCGTCGCCGGGACTGCGGTACTTCTCCTTAGCCTCGGCGCATCTCTCTTTTATTATGCGCAGGTTCTCGTCGATATAAGCGAGATCGTCATTTTTCATTGTCCTCGACCTCCTCTATAAGTATATCATCATAAAGCGCAAGGTAATCATCGTCGTTTTTCTGAGCTGAGAGAACGTAATCGCTTCCCTCGTAGATAACGTCTATTTTCTTGAAGAGTATCTGTTCGCCCTTGCGGATATATACTCCTTTGCATTTTGAGGTCCTGGCGGTGACATTGCCTTTTCCGTCGTCCTCCGTAGTGGTGACGTCGGCGAAGCGGATCGCTTCACGGGGCACCTTGAGTCCCGTATTGTCGCCATTGCCTTTTATGAGCTCGACAATCTCGGCTCTGTGCTGAACAAGCTCATAATTGAACTTGTCACAGGATATTATAATAATGCTCTTATCCTTTTTTTCGTCGCGGATATCATATATCACGGCAGGATAGCTCTCAGCCGACGAATCGAACCTCAGCCTTACATTATCACCGATAGCGTATTCCTTTCTGGAGTTATCGGCAACAAGCGCAAGATACCAGCCATAGCCGTCTATAAGCTTGCCGACGACGTTGGGGGCAGTGGACTTTCTGTCGGTAATGCCCTCGATCATGGAAACAGTGAGCTTGTCCAGATCCTTCGTGCTCAGCTTGTCCTCGTATCCGTCGATATAGCTTACGAAATAAGCAGAACGGGGGGATATTATCTCCTCGCCCGGAAGGACAGTCTTTGCATTGAGCTTTTCTATTTCCGCCTTTATATCGGATATCTTCTGATCGAAGCCCTGTACCTTCTCGGTAATGATCTGATAGGTACTGAGCTGGATAAGGAAATCGTCCTTTATCTCGTTCAGTTCCTCAAGCCTGCCCATATCCCTGTAGTAGATAAGGCTGCGGTAGCTGTCGTCTATGCTTTCGGAAAGGCTTGCGGGCTGAGCTGATTCAAGAGTACCGGGATTCTGTATTTTCTCAAGGATACTCAGTTCCCTTTCAAGATTGGCCTTTTCGCGCTTTATGCTCAGCTGTTCGTCATCAAGGTAAGCCTCTGCGATAACGGTGCCGTTGCCGACTTTTCCGCCGTCCGACACGTTGTAGCTGAGAACGCCGTTTCCGCTGTAAAGCTGTATCTCCTCGTCCCTGATGAACACGCCCTTGTACTCCTTTGACGAAGTTGCCGTAGCCATAAGAGCGGAGACAGTATCGCTTTCCCTGTTGCGGAAATTATAGACTATGCTTATAAAAACGATCAGAAGCAGCACCAGTACAACATTTCTCAGCAATTTGACCATGAAGCTGCCGTCCGACTTGGAAAATCCCATTCAGATCACCTTTAGTCGTTCTTTTCAGAAGCGTCCAGGATAGAAACCGATCTTGCGGGGATTATCGTCGAGATAGCGTGCTTGTAAACGAGCTGCTGCTTTCCGTCGCAATCGAAGATCGCAACATAGCTGTCAAAGCCTCTTACCATTCCCTTGAACTGGAAACCGTTGGTAAGTATGATAGTTACCATGATCTTGTCTTTTCTGCACTGATTGAGGAAAACGTCCTGCAGATTGATTGTTTTGTTCATACACATTACTCCTATCAATATTTGTTTCAGTGTAAAGCACTGCGGGTAAAAATTTTTGCCAAATAAGCCGCGCAGAAATACACACAGTACATTATAACACATTTACAAGTATTTGGCTATACTTTTTTTGCATTTTTCTAATATTTCATTATTTTTATTAAATCTGTCCAAAAAAAGCCACTCTATACGGGCGTTTTTACGGAACCACGTCAGTTGGCGCTTGGCATAATGCCGCGTTTCCTGTTTGATGAGGTCGATACAGTCAGAAAGCTCTGCTTTTCCCTCAAAAAACGGGATAAGCTCCTTGTAGCCTATAGCATTGGCGGCAGTTTTCATGCCGCTTTCCTGCCATAGCTGACGAGCCTCTTCCACAAGCCCTGCCTTCACCATTTCATCCACCCTGAGGTCGATACGTTCGTAAAGCTTCTGCCTGTCATCAAAATTCAGCCCTATAATAAGGGAATTGTACGGGCTTTCCACCATTCTGCTCTCACGTTTGAGTTCGCTGAATTTTCTGCCGGTGACGTGACAGACCTCCAGTGCCCGTACTACACGCACAAGATTGTTCGGGTGTATCCCCTCAGCGGCTTCGCTGTCCAGCTCCGCAAGACGCGCGTGGAGAGCCTCGTTTCCGTTCTCACGGGCAAATGCGTACAGTTCCTCACGGTAAGCCTCATCGCTGCCGCCCTCGGAGAATTTCACGTTCTCAAGGAGAGAGTCGATGTAAAGTCCCGTGCCGCCTACGATTATGGGCAATTTTCCACGGGAGAGGATATCCTGTATCTTCTCGTTTGCAAGCTGTACATAGTCGGCTGCACTGAAGCTCACGTCCCTGTCGAGGAAGCCCATGAGGTGATGGGATATCCCCTGCTTTTCAGCTTCCGCCGGCTTTGCCGAAGCTATATCCATACCCTTGTATATCTGCATGGAATCGGCGGAGATGACCTCTCCGCCGTATATCTTTGCAAGCTCAACGCCCAGCCATGTCTTGCCGGAGGCGGTAGGTCCCACCACCGCAAGCACGAAGGGCTTTTTACTCTTTTCGTTCATCGTTTCTCCTTACGTTCTTCCGAACTGATGTGAGATATTGCTCTTGGTCATGGTGAACATCACAGGTCTGCCGTGAGGGCAGTGACGTATCCTCTCGTCGAAGTATACCTGCTCCGCAAGGGACTGCAGCTCCGCGATGTCGTTTTTGTCGTTGCCCTTTATTGCCGATTTGCAGGCAACTGTATGGAGCATATCGTCCAGCATATGAGACTGCGGATCGTGACTGTACATACGGAGATTATTGGCTATCTCGGAGATTATATCCTCCATGTCAAGCTCCATTATGAAGGTGGGAACAGCCGTCGCTACCACGCACGGCTTATCGGAAAAGTCAAAGGCAAATCCCAGATCTTCAAGAAGCTCCTTGTTTGTTTCAAGAGCGCTGAATTCGTCCCCCGTAAGGAGGACTTTCACTCCGGTCAGGAGCTGCTGGCTGTACTGACGGCAGTTGCGGCTCTTTAAGCGCTCGAAGATTATACGCTCGTGGGCGGCGTGCTTGTCTATCATTATCATGGTATCCCCGCCCACCTCGGCAACTATGTAAAGTCCGAAGGCTTCGCCGATCACACGTATCTTAGGCTTTTCCGTCCATACCGACTCCTTTGGAGCCTCCGGCTCCGCAGGCTTCGGCGCAGTAGCCGCCGCAAAGGACTGCTGTGTGATATAGCTGAATCCCTCGACTGCCTTTGCGGGCTCAGGCTCTTTCTCAGGTTCGGGAGCTTTTACAGGCTCCGGAGCTTTTTCCGCTTTCCTTTCATATACGGGAACCTGCTGCTGTACCGGCTCCGGCTGACTGTAGGCAGGGCTGGGAGTTATATCCGCAGTAACAGGCGGTTCCTCCCTGACCGGTTCGGGAGCTGTATACACAGGGACAGGAGCTTCTGAAAGCTTCTTCTCGACCTCATCAATCTTGTCAACAGGAGTGAAAAGGAACTCCTGCTGCTTTATCTCCTCCGGCTCCGGAGCAGCCTTTGTCCAGTCGGCGTGGGGCTTCAGCTCGAATTCGTATATGAGCCCGTCCTTCATCATGGCGTTCTTCACCGCAAAATATATAGCGTCAGAAACGGATTTCTCGTTCGTAAAGCGCACCTCAGCCTTTGTAGGGTGGATATTCACGTCCATAGCATTTGGCGCAAGGTCGATGAGAAGTATGCAGGCAGGGAATTTCCCCGTCATTATCATGTTGGTATATGCGTTTTCGAGAGCAGCCGAGCACAGCCGTGAACGGACATATCTTCCGTTCACGAAGAAGTTCTGGAATGCGCGGTTTGTCTTGGAGTAAAGGGGCTTTATCACAAAACCGCCCACGTGTACCCCCTCATACTCATAGTCTACAGGCATGAGGTCACGGGCAAAGTCGCGTCCGTACACTGCGTATATCGCTGAAAACAGCTCACCATCGCCGCTGGAGTTGAACTCCGTGCGGTTGTCGCGTATGAACCTGAAAGCGATGTCAGGGTGAGACATGGCTATCTTCTGAAGTATAGTACTCACCGCATTTCCCTCGGTAACGTCCTTTTTCATGAACTTCCGTCTTGCGGGAACATTGTAGAACAGGTCGCGTATGACCACGGTAGTACCGTCGGGGCAGCCGCTCTCCTCATGGGACTTTTCAGTGCTTCCCTCGATAGTGTAAAGAGTTCCGTAGAGCTGTTCGCGCTGCTTGGTCATTATCTCCACACGTGAGACAGCAGCCACGGAGGCAAGAGCTTCTCCGCGGAATCCGAGGGTGAGGATATTTTCAAGATCCTCCTTGGCGCTTATTTTACTGGTGGCATGACGAAGAAACGCCTTCGGAACGTCGTCAAAGGACATTCCGCAGCCGTCATCGGTAACACGCATATACGTGGTTCCGCCGTTCTTTATCTCGACGGTTATGTGCGATGCTCCCGAATCTATGGAATTCTCCACAAGCTCCTTTATAACGGAGGAGGGGCGCTCGATGACCTCGCCTGCAGCGATCAGTTCTGATATTTCCTTGCTCAGCACGTTTATGGACGGCATTTGTTTACTTCCTTTCTGAATGGAACGCAGTTCAGACCAGCTTTACCCAGTTGGGCGTGAGTATCACGCCGCCGTATGCGATATGCTCGGCAGTATAATCAGCTGTGTCCATATGTCCGAACCGCTTTTCGGATACTATGGCAAATGGACAGGCAGAGGGCAGCGCACCGTCTCTTATATCCTCATCGGGAACAATCCCCTCACCAAGTTCAAGTTCTGTCTGCAGAGTGCGTGTCTTGGGAAGTATCCACAGCTTTGACGCTATCTCCTTCAGCTTGTCAACAGCTTCCTTTTTGTAGGTCTTTGGGTCTATTGCGACCTCATCCTCAGGTATGAGGAGAGTGAAGGTATATTCACCGCGTATAGGCTCCTCGTTCATAATGAAGCCGCGTATCTCGGAAAATCCGCCGGCGCTGAAATACATCTGCTTGTAGTCGTTGGAGGAATCCTCGTCATAGCCCAGTTCAAAATCGTCCTCAAGCTTTTTCTGGTTCCAGTCCATGATGTCCTCTAAGGTCTCGTTTTCAGCATTGTAGGCGCCACCTTTGAATTCGAGCCCTGCGTGCTTTATATAAGCGCACAGCTCCTTCATATTGTCAAAATCCAGCTCTGCGCGGCTGAATTCCATTATCATCGAAAAGTATGCGGGCATATTGTTCACCTCTGTTAATTTTATATGTATTTCAGAGAACGCCTTTACTTGCAAGACGTTCCCTCTTTCAAAACAGTCCGCCGGACTGTTTTGAAATTCACCCTTTGGAAACCATCCATAGGTCCAGCGATTTTATTGAAGAACATTCAGCATATCGCTTAGGAGCTCACGGCACTCGCTGTCCGTAAGCTCGTCTATATTGGTCTTTTCAAGCATTTCAAGTGCCGCCTCACGACCGAGGCTGCCGAAGCTTATCTGCCCCGACTCCTCCCGTACCACAGCAGGGCGCTCCGAGGCATGAGCCTTTTCCATTTCCTCAAGAAGCTCTCTCGCCCTTGCGACCACCTTCGTGGGAAGTCCCGCAAGCTTCGCAACGTCAACGCCGTAGCTCTCGTCCACTCCGCCGCGGACTATCTTTCGCAGGAAGCGGATAGTGCCGCCGTGCTTGTTCACGGCGATGCTGTAGTTCTTAACGCCCTCAAGCTCGTTTTCAAGCCCTATAAGCTCATGGTAATGGGTAGCGAAGAGGGTCTTGCAGCCCAGCTTCTTGGAGCTGCATATATACTCCGCGACCGCACGGGCTATGCTCACTCCGTCAAATGTGGAGGTACCTCTTCCCACCTCGTCAAGTATTACAAGGCTGTTTGGAGTGGCATTTTTAAGTATGTCCGAAACCTCGCTCATTTCCACCATGAACGTGGACTGTCCGGCAGTAAGGTCGTCGGAAGCTCCCACACGGGTGAATATCTTGTCCACCACGGATATTTTAGCTGAATCAGCAGGCACAAAACTGCCTGTCTGCGCCATGAGGACTATCAGGGCAGCCTGTCTCATATACGTGGACTTACCGGACATATTCGGTCCGGTGATTATGGACATACGGTCTGCCTTGTTGTCGATATGCAGGTCATTTGGCACGAACATCTCGTCCGTGAGCATGAGCTCCACAACAGGGTGGCGTCCTGCCTTTATGTCAATTGAGCCGTCAATGGTGATATCCGGCTTTACGTACTGATTTCTCAGCGCTACGTCCGCAAAGGAACAGAGCACGTCCACCGCAGCCACAGCGGAGGCGGTCTTCTGTACGGCTTCAAGCTTTGTGGCAAGGAAATCACGTACCTCTGCGAATATATCCGCTTCAAGGGAGAGAGCCTTGTCCTTGGCACCGAGTATAGCGTTCTCAGCGTTTTTAAGCTCTTCGGTTATAAAGCGCTCGGCGTTGGCAAGAGTCTGCTTGCGTATCCAGCCCTCAGGGATAAGGTCGTAATAAGAACGTGTTACTTCAAGGTAGTAGCCGAACACACGGTTGAAGCCTATCTTCAGGTTCTTGATGCCTGTGGCTTCCTTTTCGCGCTGCTCTATCTCGTCGATAATGCCTCTTCCGTTGTTCATTATGTGTCTCAGATCGTCAAGCTCCTTGTTGAAGCCCTCCTTTATCACGCCGCCGTCCTTTACGGATATTGGCGGCTCGTCCATAATGGCGTTCTCCACAAGGTTCACAAGCTCGTCAAGAGTGGATATCTCGCTGTTGTAACGTGCAAGTAGCTTTGAATCGCCCAGCTTTTCCAGCTCCTGCTTTATCAGAGGAAGCTGCATCGCCGTAGCGGAAAGGGATTTCAGGTCGCGGGGATTCGCGCTCTTGTACATGACCTTTGTCATAAGGCGTTCAAGGTCGTATACTCTGTCCAGCAGAGCCGCAAGGTCTGAAAGTACAACGCTCTTTCTGTAGAGAGCCTCCACAGCGTCAAGGCGCTCGATTATCCTTGCGGGGCTCTTCAGGGGCTGCTCCAGCCAGCTTTTCAGGAGCCTCCGTCCCATAGAGGTCTTTGTGGAATCAAGCACCCACAGCAGAGAGCCCTTCTTCTCCTTGCTGCGGAGAGTTTCTGTGAGCTCAAGATTACGCCTTGCGTTCAGGTCAAGTCCCATGAATGAGTCGCCGCTGAGTATCTCGATAGCCGTAAATCTCGATACTGAGGATTTCTGAGTGTCGTTTATGTAATCGAAAAGGCCGCATACCGCCGCACAGTCCGCTCCGTCCTCGCTTATGCCAAGCTCAGCCACCGACTTCACGCCGAACACCGCCGCAGCCATATCCCTGCGGACCGATGGAGTAAAGCAGATGGTATCACGGAGAGTTACTGCGCAGTTGAGCCGCACCTTCACAAATTCAGCAACAGTTTTAAGTGAAAGGAAATTCTGAGGAAAAATTATCTCCGCAGGCTGACAGCGTGAAAGCTCGTTGATGACTTCTGCTTCAAGGTCTTTGCCCTCAAAAAAGCTGAGAGCAGCTTTTCCTGTTGAGAGGTCAGCTGAAGCCACGCCGCAGGTCTTATTCTCCTCGTCGTAGAAGATACTGCATATATAGTTATTGCTGCCGTCGTCCAGCATACTGCTCTCAGTCAGAGTACCGGGAGTAACAACACGGATAACGTCGCGTACTACTATACCCTTGGTCTCGGCAGGATCGGTGAGCTGCTCGCATACAGCCACCTTAAAGCCCATATCTATGAGCCTTTTTATATACATATCCGCCGCATGATAGGGTACTCCGCACATGGGAGCTCTCTCCTCAAGTCCGCAGTCCCTGCCTGTCAGGGTCAGCTCAAGAGCCTTTGACACGACCACAGCGTCGTCAAAGAACATCTCGTAGAAGTCGCCGAGGCGGAAGAACAGGATACAGTCCTTATACTTGTCCTTGACCTCGAAGTACTGCTGCATCATGGGGGATATTTTACTTCTGTCGATTTCCATTGGTATGATACTCCTTTCAGACTTATGCACTGAGTGCGTAAATGACCGCGATCACCATCAACGCGATAAAAACTAACGCTCCAATAACTGCTAATATTATTTTCGTTGAATCCTTAGGCTCACTATAGAGATCACCGAGCTCGGTATTTATGCCGTTCCGGCGTGCCCAGCTCACCAGCGCCGCACAGTTTTCGTCCTTCATGCTGACTCGGAGTATTCGCCTTCCCCCGGAGTATATCTCCACATTTCTGCTGGGAGCTCCGTATACCCTGTCTATCTGTCCGCAGTCGTAGCTTTTGCCGCCGATCCGGATACTTCTGCCGTTTACGCGGGCTCTTACCGTACCTTTCATGACATTTGCGTAAACGCAGGCTGCCACTAAACCTATTAGCGTTATACAGAGAATGATAACTGTTACCGTATTGCCTTCTCTTTTATATTGTCCAAGAAACCTGAGACACAGAACGAATGGAATAAATAATGAAGCATTATAGCTTGCCGCCGTTGTCCATGACGTCTTTACCGCAAAATTATCGGAAGTCTCACGGACCGTATCCTCGCAGAAAGCGTCTATGACCTCATTGAAGCTCTGCTCGTCTATGCTGTTGATACGCTGCTGTTCATCGTTGAACATTGATCCCATAAGAAAGACCTCCTCTCATCAGCTGTTGTATGTTACATTTCACCGTGACCGAAATACACCTTATATGCCCATATTAATAAATAATCAAAAAGATACTTGATATTATCTCTTTTCTTTCTGTCTTTTTTTACTGCTTCTTTTGTGGTATCAATGATCGGTACATGATAATACCGCATCCATCTGATCATTTCATACCTGCCTTCGCATATAGGTGAAACTTTTATCAGTTCTTTTTCGCCGTACATTATTTTTAAGTCTTCCATATCGTTGATCATCAGCCTGATATCATCGCTGTAGTGATACTCTTTGCCCTTTATTTCGAAAGTGCCGTCCACAAACTCCACTACTGACTTTTTGGCATTTAAACACGAATAGCACATACAAATCAAACCCAAAGCAAACAGAATGACAACAGCGCCGAAATAGTATTTGTCAAACTTATCATTAGCCAACATATCCACTATGCCAAATACCGAAAATAAAATGAATAAGAAAGGTACAAAATTATTTATTTTCTTATCCTCCGCCGACTGCTTCAGAACAAATTTCTTTTGAGGCGGCTGAATAAACTCATCAGGTTGATCCAAAAATGATTTCAGACTATCGGCAGAGATATTCAGAAATTCATAATACAGATCATCTTGTTTTTTCATGATTTATCAGTGACAGCCGCCGCAGGAAGCGCAGCTTCCTGTGCAGCCGGATTCCGGTATCTGACAGGTGTCCGGATCCTCACCGTTCGCGCACATACTGATTATCTGCTGAATATTTGACACCAGACTTTCAAGAGCCTGCTGTGCTCCGGAAAATACTACCATCTTTGGATTCTTCATTACCTTCTGGTATACTGCTTTCAGCTCTGTATCAAGTTCCTTTATCCTGTCGGAATCGTGATCCTCAGCGCTCATGGCAGTACCGAGATTTATGCGGAGGTCCTCAAAATGAGCAATATCCTCCTGAAGCTCCTTGTCCTCATCATTAGCCTGCTTTGCAAGCATATAAGCGATGTATCTGTCGTCCTGCTGAATAGCCTTTCCAAGCTCTCTTGTCATTTCCATAATATCCATTTCTTTCTTCTCCTTAGATCATTTTTAGTCTTATCATATTTTGCAGCCAGGGGCAGGCTGATATTCGCACCGCCGCCCCGGACCGCACAAAATTCTGTTTCCACAAGTAAACTCAGATACAGTAATCAAAGTAGGCGCCTTTGATCTCCTCAGTGGTACCGTCTGCGTGATAGAACCATGAGGTTGCTCCACTGTCAGGATCTGACTGGTACACATCTGCGTAATCCATATACTGTATTCCCTTTTCGTCGAATATCTCCTTATAACTGTCAAAACTATCAAAGTTGAACGTATAGGCCTCCTTTGATTTTTTCAGGACGCCGTTCTCCATTTTCATATATTCAAAGCAGCCTGAGCCCATGTGTCCCCACGCCATTACCAGATCTCCCGTATCCTTTTCGTAAGCAAAGGTAATATGACCGCCTCCGACCATACCGAGATCCTTGATCTCTCCCTCGCTGTCGAGAGTGAATACGTTCACCTCAAAATCAGCCTCGCAGGTGCCGCGCTGGAATATAAGCTCAGGTATGCCGTCTGCGTCAAGGTCGCGGAAACCATAACATATACTTGCAAGACCGTCGTGTTCTTTCGCTACTCTTTCAAACTCCGATTTTATAAAGCCCTGATATATAGCAGGATACATATCCTGTATGCCGCCTGCTGACACGTTTGCCTCATGTGTAGTAGCCGGAGCTGTTTCCGTATCGGCTGTTGCAGTCAAAGCCTCCGTGGAGGTAGTTACATTCCCTGTTGTGATATCCTCAGCCGCGGTCGTGGTCTCTGCCGTAGTTGTGACTTTCGTCGCTGTGGTATCATTATTTCCGTTTCCGTTGTCTGTTGTGTTCTGACAGCCTGTCAGCACTGCGGCTGAAAGGCATAAAATTGTGATTGCTTTTTTCATTTTGATGAATCCCTTTCTGTTATTTTTCCCGTTACCGCCCAGTTCATAGCGCCTGTTATCTCAACGTCCACGAACTGCCCGATAAGGGAGTCTGCTCCTTCAAATTCCACTATTATGAACTCGCTGCTCTTTCCGGTCAGCCAGCCCTCCTTTTTCTTTGATACATCGTCAACGAGTACACGCATAGTCCTTCCGATGAAGCGTTTGTAGTGCTCCGTGGATACCTCTCTCTGCACCTCAAGCAGCTCTCTCATTCGTCTGCCCTTTTCCTCCTCGGAGGTGCTGTCCGGCATTTCCGCCGCTCTGGTACCGGAGCGCTTCGAATATATAAACGAATAAAGATTGTCATATCGGACATTTTTCACAAGACTCAGTGTCGCTCGGAAATCCTCGTCGGTCTCGTCGGGAAAGCCCACGATAAGATCGGTGGTAAGCGAAAAATCAGGATCCCTGCTGCGGATATAGTCCACTATCCCAAGGTAATCCTCTATGGTGTACCGTCGGTTCATTCGGGCAAGCACCTCGCTGCTGCCGCTCTGTACCGGCAGATGCAGATGCTTTGCCACCTTTTCGCAGTCGAATATGGCGTCTATCAGCTCCCGTGAAGCGTCCTTGGGGTGAGAGGACATAAAGCGTATCCAGAAATCGCCCTCTATTTTATTAAGCTCTCGCAGGAGCTGCGGAAAGCTGATATCTCCGCCAAGGTCTTTGCCGTAGGAGTTGACGTTCTGTCCGAGGAGCATTATCTCCTTGTAGCCCTCACTGACAAGCTGCCTTACCTCGGATATAATATCCTCCGGGCGGCGGCTCCGCTCACGTCCGCGGACATAGGGCACTATGCAGTAGGTGCAGAAGTTGTTGCAGCCGAACATTACAGGCACAGATGCCTTGAAGCTGCTGCCGCGAACCTGCTCGACAGTTTCGGAAAAATCGTCATACTCGGTTATATCCGCCGAGAAGCCCGATCCTTTAAGAGTTTCAAGCAGCAGATCGGGAAGAGCGCTTATCGCTGACGTTCCCATTACGAAATCCACCTGCGGATAGGACTTCTTTATTTTTTCAGCCACATGGCTCTGAGCGGTCATGCAGCCGGCTATACCGATAATGAGCGACGGTTTCAGCTCCTTCAGCTTCTTCATGCTGCCCACTATGCCGTAAACACGGTCCTCCGCGTTCTCACGCACCGCACAGGTATTGAGTATTATCAGATCTGCTTCATGCTCGTTCTCCGTGAAGGAGTAGCCCATTTTTTTCAGCAGTCCCTGTATCTTTTCACCGTCCGAAACATTCAGCTGACAGCCGAAGCTTCTGACATAGGCCCGTCGGGTATTGCTGCCCAATAAGCCGTTTATTTCACTTATAACTGCGGTATTGTCCTTCAATTCGCAGAACCTCGCCTTCCAAAAATCCTGTAATAAATAATTATACCATATAATACATTATAATGCAAGTGCGGATTTGCTAAAGAATGTCCGGCAAAAAAATAAGAAGAAATTTTCATTTTTCAATACATTTTTAAGAAATTTATGGTATAATGTATAATGTAAAGGTGTAAATCATTACACTCAGGGAAAGGAGTCTGAAACATGAAAAAGAACAGAAAAACAGCCGCACTGCTGTTTTCGGCATTTTTTATAGCTTTATCGCTGTTTTCCTGCAACGAAAAACAGCAGGCGGCCAATGCAGGTGAGCTTAAAGTCACATTTTTTGATGTCGGAAAGGCTGACGCGATACTGCTTCAGTCAGAGACCGCCAATGTGGTCATAGACTGCGGTGAAAAGGGCGACGGAAAAAAGATAAGCAAGCTTCTTGAGGCAAGCGACGCTGACACCATAGACTACCTCATTATCACTCACTTCGACAGGGACCACGTGGGCGGAGCTGCAAAGCTTATAAGAGGCTTTGACGTAAAAAACGTGCTTACTCCCAACTATGACGGCACATCCGAGGAATATGAAAAATACAAGAGCGCTCTTGCGGAAAAGTCAATAACTCCAATGAAGCTGACCGAGGACATTTCCTTCACTCTTGACGGTATAGACTATACTGTCTATGCTCCGAAAAACGACTTCTACGGCAATAATGACAGTGATGAGAACAACTTCTCCCTCGTCACAAAGGTGGTACATAACAAGAATACCCTGCTTTTCACCGGTGACGCTATGGAGCAGCGCCTCAGCGAGATAATGGACATCGGTACCTGTACTCTGCTGAAAGTTCCGTATCACGGCAGAAAGCTTGACAATATCACCGATTTTCTCAGCGCCGTGAAACCTAAATGCGCTGTAGTATGCACTTCCACAAACGAGTTCTCCGGCAAGGTGCAGGACGCTCTCAAAAAAATCGGAGCGACTACCTACGCCACCTGCTTCAACGGCGATATAACCGCCGTAAGCAACGGTAATACCATAGAAATGTCGGTGGAGAAGGGCTCGGCACTGTAATAACATACTCCCGTGAGGACGTTCCGTTCAGGGACGTCCTCTTTTTGTATGTGGAATTATTCACTGCGAGTGTTGCATTTTTTCACATAGTGTGTTATAATAGATTGTAAGTGTGCATTTTCGGCAGTTACAGGTACTGCCGGCACAAATAATTATTATGAAAAGAGGAAAACAAATGCCTGCAAATATTGTAGTCGGAACTCAATGGGGAGACGAAGGAAAAGGCAAGATCATAGATATCCTTGCTTCCCGTGCAGATGTTGTAGTCCGTTCACAGGGCGGAAACAACGCAGGTCACACAGTTGTAAATAACGGTGAGGTCTACAAGCTCCACCTTGTACCATCGGGTATCCTTTACCCGAATGCCCTCAACCTTATCGGTGCAGGTGTCGTTCTTGACCCCAAGGACTTCATCGGCGAGCTTGACAACCTTGAATCAAGAGGTATAAAGACTCTCGGCCACTTAAAGGTTGACCCCCGCGCCCAGATCGTTATGCCGTGGCATATCGCTCTCGACGGTCTCTCCGAGGCTTTCCGCGGCGGCAAGGACATCGGTACTACAAAAAGAGGCATAGGACCTACATATATGGATAAATACGAGCGCTGCGGAATCCGTATGTACGACCTCGTTCACCCAGAGGTACTGGCTGAGAAGATACAGTCCACAGGAAAGCTCAAAAACGAGATAATCACCAAGGTATACGGCGGTGAGGCATTCGATCTCGGCGCTGTTACAAAGGAATATACAGAGTACGGAAAGAGACTTCTCCCCTACATGGACGACGTTTCGGTACTCACCTTTGAAGCTCACAAGGCAGGCAAGACCATAATGTTCGAGGGCGCACAGGCTACTCTCCTCGACATCGACTTCGGTACATACCCCTACGTTACCTCCTCACATCCGCTCTCAGCAGGCGTATGCGTAGGCACAGGCGTAGGTCCCAAGGTAATAACAAATATCATCGGTGTTGCAAAGGCTTATACCACCCGTGTGGGCAAGGGTCCCTTCCCCACAGAGCTTGATGACGCTACAGGCGATCAGATCAGAAACGTAGGCGGAGAGTTCGGTACTACCACAGGCAGACCGAGAAGAACAGGCTGGTTCGACGCTGTTATAGTACGTCACTCCGTAAGAGTCAACGGTCTTGACAGCCTTGCTATCAACAAACTTGACACTCTCGCAAATATAGATACTCTCAAAATGTGCGTAGCTTACAAAAAGCCCGACGGCAGCGTTATAAAGGAATTCCCGCCGACACTGGAGGAGCTTGAAGGCTGCGAGCCCATATACGAGGAGTTCCCCGGCTTCACCGAGGATATATCCAAGTGCAGGAGCTTTGACGAGCTTCCCGCAAACTGCAGGAGCTATATAGCACGTCTTGAAGAGCTGGTAGGCTGCCATGTAAGCATGGTGGGTATCGGTCCTGACAGAGCACAGATACTTGAAAGATAAATAATATGCGTTCAGCCGCTTCGGCGGCTGTTTGCTTATAATAATCAGGGGGGATTATTTATGAAGATAAAAGCAAGGCTTACCGCCGCGGCTGTTGCGGCAGCGCTGTGCGTAAGCGCGGCAGCTCCGGTATACGCGGCAGCAGACTCCGCCGTGGTATACGATGATCAGGGGAACGTCTCATTCTCAATGGAGGTAAACGAAAACGCTCCGCGTTTTTATGACATTGACGCAGCGGCTGAATACGTAAAAGCACAGCTCAAACAGCGCGTCAGTGAGTTCGACCTTTTAGTCACAGGCTGGGCGCCTGAAAACGACAATGACGACGTCACAGACCATATCAGCGAAAAGCTGATAACTATAACCGACGACCCGACGGAGGGTCTGTACCTTTCTCTTACAGCCAACATCACCTGCGGCTGCCTTTATCCGTCAGAAGGAGCCTATGCCAAGTATGCTGTAAAATACTACACCACTCCTGAGGAAGAGGATGAAGTCACAGCAGCCGTTGCAAAGCTGAAGGAGGCTCCGGAATATCTTGCAGTAAAGGATTCTGACGTTTACGACAGGATACTCTGGGCTTACGATACGGTCGCAGACAATATGGATATCTACGATAACCTTTCGGACAACGCCTACAGCACAGCTTACAGTGCCGTGATAAAGAAAACGGCAAACGAGTCCGGACAGGTGCATTTCCTTATAAGGCTGCTTCAGGAGATCGGGATACAGCCGATGCTGTACCTTACCAATCTGTCAAGCTATTCAGATGAAGCTATAGGCTGTCATCTGCTTGTTCTGGCGCAGATAGGCGAAAAATACTATTTCCTCGACCCGATATGGGATCACATGATGGGCGAAAACAAGCACCGTTTCTTCCTCAGGGGTTACTCAGACCTTGACAGCAGCAACGAAGGCAAGGAAGAATTCACTCATGTCCACCTCTTCCAGATGATCTTCGATATCCCTTTGGATGAGGTAATGCAGGACTCTGAAATAGCACGCACATCCTATGTTAAACCGGCTCCCGCAAGCTATAAGGACGGCGATGTCAACGGTGACGGTGAAATAAACGCTGTTGACGCTTCTCTTATACTTAAAGAATATACACTTCTTTCAGGCGACACACATACCGGAAACTTCAGCGAGGCTCAGAGCAGAGCCGCCGATATCGACGAAAACAATCTTGTCGATGCCGTTGACGCTTCCCGTATTCTCTCATATTACGCCTATGTTTCAACGATCAGCGAAGGAACTTCCCCGGAAAGCATAAAGGACCATGCAGTAAAATAAGCTCTTTCGCAAAAGGAGGTCTTAATGTGAAATTACCATTTAAAGCCGCTGCTCTGCTGTCGGCTGCGGTACTTGCATTTGCAGCTCTGCCGCCGTTCTCTGCAGCTGCTGCGCAATTATCCGTACCGGAGATATCCGGAGAATATGTATTATCTTCCGAAAGCGAAGCGATACAGCAGCTAAGGCAGTCACTGAAAGATCATTCCGAAAGCGTTGAAATTGTTTTACCCGATAACGGCGAAGAACCCAAGGAAAAAAGCTACCAGCTGCTGTACGGTGCATTTGACGAGACCGGGAAAGGCACTGAGGGCGATTATCTCAGATTTTCCATACAGGGCTTCAAGTGCAGTATCTCCAAGGAAAACAATGAACGGCATTTTCTCTACAGCTTCAGATACTACACCACTCAGGAGGAGGAAGCCGAGCTCACCGAAAAGCTCGATGAGCTCATGAGTTCCCAGAACTTCGACGGCATAAGCGGAAATTACAACAAGATCCGCAGTATCTACCAGTATATCACTTCCAGCGTGGAATATTCGGAAAATGAAGAGGATCCGTATGCCTTTACCGCTTACAGCGCCCTTCTCAGAGGCACTGCGGTATGTCAGGGAGTCACTCAGCTGCTGTACCGTATGTACAACGACTGCGGTATACCATGCAGGATCATTGCCGGAGAGACTGTTTCGGTAAGCGGTTCCAACAGAGGGAACCATGTGTGGCTTATAGTAAAGCTGGACGAACAGTATTATTACCTTGACCCCACATGGGATATGAAGTTCGGAGGTAAATCCTTCTATTACTTCCTCAAGGGCTCAAACGATCTCGATTCGGCTGCGCCGAGACTTCAGCATATAGCAACAAACGCGGATCAGAAGACCTTTCCGGACTATGCTTCGGAGGAATTTGCCGCTGCTTATCCGATAGCAAAGGAAGCATACAAGGCTCCCGAATACAGTCAGGGCGACATAAACGGCGACAAGCTTATAAACGCTGTAGACGCTTCACTGATACTTGCCGAATACGCCCGCAGCTCCACCGGCTGCTTCAGCTCGTTCAGCACATCTCAGTCAGGTTATGCGGACGTTGACAGCAACGGTATCATAGACGCGGTTGATGCTTCCATAGTCCTTTCATATTACACACAGATATCAAACGGCTCAGATATATCCCTGTCCGACTTTATAAAAAATTTAGACCGAGGTGTTTATTATGTATGATGAAAAGAACCCCGCAGGCGGTATGCCGGAGGAAATAGACTATACTCCGGACAACGCAAGAAAAGGCGCTCCGCAGGGCGTGTCCGCACCTGTCCTTGACGACTTCGGATACGTTGCTCCTTCCGCAAAAAAGGACGGTCCTACCGGAGTATCCGCGCCTGTCCTTGACGATATGAGCTCCTATACTCAGGGAACTGAGAAAAAGGGCGCTCCTACAGGTGTCTCGGCACCAGTTCTCGACGACGGGATGCAGTACCGGAACGAAACCGGCAAAAAAGGTGCTCCAACCGGAGTTTCCGCGCCGGTGCTCGATGAAGGCGCTCCGTACATCCACGAAAAGCTCGTCCTCACAGATGATGACATAATAAACGGTCTCACACCGGAACTGAAAGCCCGCTTTGACGCACTCCCTGCTGACAAGCAGCAGCAGATAATCGACATGAGAAGAACTCAGCTCGGCGCTGTTGCACCGCCTGAGGATATAAAAGCTCCGGTACTTGACGAGGACAACTATACTCCCCCTCCGAAAAAAGAGGAGCCAAAACAGCCTGAGGCTCCCATAACTGCTCCTGTACTCGACGATGAGCCGGAGCCGCCTAAGTATCAGCCCAAATACGTTGACGAGGACCTTGAAAGAGCAAAGGCAGAGGCTTCAAAAAAAGCTGTATCCGCTCAGCTCGTCTCAGAGCCCAAGGACTCGGAAGCAAGCCGCCGTATGATGCTTGAACTGAAAGAACAGGCACGTCAGCAGCAGGCTCACAAGGGATTTATAATAGTTTCGGTGCTCGCTTTGCTCGGAGTTATCGCAGCTGTAATGTTCTATTTATTCTATTCCGGAGCTGCAATGTTCAGCTATACGGGAGAGCTTGGCGGAATAAAGGAGACAGTTCAGCAGTCAGCTATTTATATAGCAGCTATAGTCGGAGTGCTTTCCCTGTCACTTATTGCAGGTATGAGCGGTCTCAAGTCGCTTACATCAGTCGTAATGCTGCTGTTCGGTATAGTGCAGATAGTACCCGGAATAATGATGATATCGCAGCACGAGGGAAATACTGTCCTTAAAATAGTATTTTATGCTGTTCCGCTCATAATCGCGTGGGTCATCTTTTTCCTGCTTGCAGGCAGCGAAGATGTCGGACAGTTCTACAATAAAAAGAAATAAGCAAAAGGGCTGACATAAATGTCAGCCCTTTGATTATTGTTCTTCTTTTTTAATGCCGAATATTACCCTGAGCAGCCCCGATATGAACTTAGGACTTTTTATGACTACTATCTTCAATATGTAATCCCTCCTTTGATGATATACTCCATTATATTCATCAAAGGCTTTTTTGTTACTTCTTATCAGTGAGAATTATAAGTGCTATGCCGTGATTAATTCGAAGCTCCGCTTTTTCGCCCTCTATCTCGTTGCTTACTCCTATAGGGAAAGACTGCACCATGAGGTAGTTTTCAAGGGGATATTTCACGCCGCGGAGATAGTCGATACCGACAGACTCAGAAAGAGCAAATACCGACATATACATTTCGCCCTTCTTTTTGTATACCACTTCGCCGTCATCAACGCTCTGCACCATAAGAATGCTTTCGCCCATTATTTTCAGGTCGCAGCCCTGCTGCAAAGCATATACCATGGTCTGGATATTTGCGATGGAATGCTCAAAGCGGCTTCCGCCGAGAGCTCCGTACAGCTCTATATTCTTGTATCCAAGCTCTATAGCCTTTTTAACAGCCATCATAGTATCCGT
The DNA here is from genome assembly GCF_016287535.1 of Ruminococcus sp. GTDB lineage: Bacteria > Bacillota > Clostridia > Oscillospirales > Ruminococcaceae > Ruminococcus. The sequence continues at coordinate 24,946 of NZ_JAEFAJ010000016.1, read as the reverse complement.
GTCGTCCTTTTCGGGAATACTTGCGATTATTTCCGCGTCCTCAGGCAGCTCTTCAGTAAACGAATCGAAATCGCCTGCAACGATATCAGGCTTTATACCAAACTTTCTCGCGTTATACAGTCCGCTGTCCGCACATATTATACAGGCGAACCTTTCCCAGTAGCCTTCAGTATTATAAGGTTCCCTGTCAGGCAGATCGCCGCCTGCGATTATTGCGCATTTTTTCATTTCAGTTCCCACTCCTTCAGCTGTTTTGCTTCCTCGTACATGGTCTTATAGCTTTCGTGGCGGCTTACGGAGATATCTCCGCGCTCCACAGCCGCAACTACCGCACAGCCCTTTTCACAGAGGTGAGCGCAGTCTCTGAAGCGGCACTCCTTTGCAAGTCCCTCAAACTCTCTGAAACAGCCTGCCAGCTCCTCCTTGCGGATAATGTCGTAACGGTTGGTATCAAAGGTTGAAAAACCCGGAGTATCAGCTATATATCCGCCTCCGCTGAGCTTGAAGAGCTCGGCATGACGGGTAGTATGTCTTCCTCTGCCCAGTTTGCGGCTTATCTCGCCGGTAGCGGTATTCAGTGCAGGGTCCACAGCGTTCAGCAGGGTGGATTTACCTGCTCCGGAATTACCCGTAAACGCGCTAATCTTTCCCCGCAGGAGCTGTCTTACAGCTTCAACTGAGGCGTCGTCGTCATAGTTCACCTCAGCCACATCTATACCTATCCTGCCGTATATCTCATGTATCGGACGACTGTCGCCGAGGTCTGTCTTGGTTATGACCACCACAGGCGTTATGCCCTTGTACTCCGCTATTGCTATGAACTTGTCAAGAATAAGATAATTCGGCGCAGGCTCACAGGTAGAAACTATAAATATGAGCTGGTCGAGGTTTGCAAGAGGAGGTCTTATGATACAGTTTTTTCGCTCGGCAATATCCGATATGACTCCGTTTTCCACTGTCACTCTGTCGCCGACGCAGGGACTTATCCCTCTGTTGCGGAAAACTCCCCTCGCTTTGCACTCATATATACCGTCAGGGGACTCTACACTGTAGAGTCCCCCTAAGCATTTTACTATTATTCCGCAGAAATTCTCTGCCATTATTAGTTATACCATTCCCAGACAGTAGAGCCGTTCTCCTTTGTCACCCATGAACCGTTGGTGCCGGGCTCATAAGGTGTCCAGACATCAGGTATTCTGTATTCACCGTTCTGTCCGGGAACTCTTTCTTCTGTAGAAGGCTCTGTAACGTAAGCCTGTGTCGTAGTTGTTTCCACAGGAGCTGCAGTTGTCTCTGTTGTTGTCTGAGCAAAGCCGTTTACCTGAGCAAGTGCTCCGGAGATGTCCTCTGAATTTGTGGTATATCTGCCGTTTGCAAAGTCAAAGGTATATGAACCAAGACGAGCTCTTGTACCGTTGGCATTATTGGTAAGGTAAGCATCACCTGTTACGTTCTTTCCTGAGCCCTTGATATTTCTTGAAAGGTTCGGCCATTCGGGACAGAGGACAGTACCCATCGACTCAACGGTTGTCTTGCCCTTTTCGTCCTTGAGTATAATATCCACGCTGAAAGTACCCTTTGCATCTGCCGGAAAGCTGAGAGAGAAGTCAACATTTCCGTCGGGGATAGTACCGTCGCTGACATAGAGTATGATCTCATCGCCTGCTGATATAACAGTACCTTTCTCCGGCTCCTGACGTACAACTGTACCTTCCTTCTCATAAGAAGGCTCTGTCTCGGTCTTTACCTTGAGGTTCTGGAAGCCTGCCTTTACTGCCGCGTCCTTTGCAGACATTCCGACATATTCTTCCATCTTTATAGGCTCGGCATTCGGTCCCATGCTTACATAGAGGATTACCTTTGAGCCCTTGGGCACCTCTTCTCCCTCTTCAGGAGAAGTCTTGATAACGTAATTCGGTTTTACAACAGCGTCCGAGGTCTTTTTGATCTCAGCCTCAAGACCTCTTTCCTTCAGCTGCATCTTTGCAAGATCAGCGTTGAATTCAGTAAGTCTCGGCACCTCAACTGTCTGCATACCCTTACTTACAACGACCTTGCACACATCATGCTTCTTGAAAGGAGCGTCTATATCAATGCTCTGCTCGATGATGACACCCTCGTCAGCCTCATTGTATTCAGTTCTGCTGACTTCGATATTAAGGTACTCGCCGTATTCCTGACAAGCTATATTGTAATCCTTGCCGATGAGCTCCGGCATCTTGTTGGTGTTCTTTCCGAAGCCGTTTGTGATATAGGGAATAAGGAGCGATACTATAAATATTACCGCAACGATTATTACAACCACCACTATAGCGGTAAGGACAGGTATGACAAGTGAAGAACGCTCTTCCTCCTCATCGTCATCATCATCATCGTCATAGTTGTTGTAATTGTCGGTATAAGCGTCGTTATATCTCTTTGAAACAGGACCGCCGCCTGAAGAATAGCCGCCTGCTCCGCCGGCGCCTCCTGCGCTTCCTGCCAGTGCGGCAGCAATAGCGGGAGCCTTTGCCTTTGCGGCATAAGCGCTTGCCACTTCCTGTCTGCTCTCAGACTGTACATCGGTTCCGGCGCTGCTGCTGAGCATATCCTCAGCCTCTTCGTCCTCCTCAGCGTAGTAGCCGAAGGAGATGTGGGGATCTGCCTTGAAAGCTTCGATATCGCTTATCATCTCGGCTGTTGTCTGATATCTGTCCTCAGGAGCCTTTTCCATAGCTCTGAGAACTATCTCCTCAAGACCGTCAGGGATATCGGGATTGATAGCTCTCGGACGCTCAGGGATATCGTGCATATGCATAACTGCGATAGCAACGGGGTTATCGCTGTCGAAGGGCTTCCTGCCCGTAAGCATCTCGTACATCATAGCGCCTACCGAGTAGATATCGCTCTTGGCGTCGGTAACATTTCCGCTTGCCTGTTCGGGGCTGATATAGTGAACGCTTCCGATGGCCTGATCGGTAGCAGTCTTTCCTTCCTCACGCGCGAACTTGGCAATGCCGAAGTCCATGACCTTTATAGTGCCGTCAGTGAACATCATAATGTTCTGAGGCTTGATATCGCGGTGAACGATACCCTTGTCATGAGCGTGCTGAAGAGCGCGGAGTATCTGTATAACAAAGTGTACAGTATCCTTCCATGTGAGGACCTTCTCCTCCTCGATGTACTCCTTCAGCGTAATACCGTCGATATATTCCATAACGATATACTGTATCTTCTCAGAGAAGCCCACGTCGTATATCTTTACGATATTAGGATGAGAGAGCACTGCTATCGCCTTGGACTCATTTCTGAAACGGCGGAGGAACTCTTCGTTCTCTGCAAATTCCTTTTTCAGTATCTTTATGGCGACAGTTTTGTTGTCGATGACATCGACTCCCTTGTATACCTCTGCCATGCCGCCGACGCCGATAAGCTCTGTTATTTCATATCTGCCGTCGAGCTTCTTGCCAATATTCTTGTCCATTTCCTTTCCTCCTGCGTTAGTCAGAAATCACCGCAACGGTAACATTGTCACGGCCGCCCTTTGAGAGCGATAATTTTATAAGTTCGTCTGCAACGTCATCAAAATCGGAATTGAGTATGACGCTGTATATTTCATCGTCGCTGCAATAGCCCGAAAGGCCGTCCGAGCACAGCAGCAGACTGATCTTGTCCTCATAATCGAGCATAAACGTATCGGTGAGCACTGTTTTTTCAACACCTACCGCTCTTACGAGCATATGCTTCTGAGGGTGTACCTCCATTTCCTCCTCGGTTATCTTGCCCTGTTCAAAGAGCACCGAGGCTACATTATGATCGGTAGTGATCTTATAAAGGCCTGTGTCGGTTATCAGATAGGCTCTGCTGTCGCCGACATTGGCAATGAAGGCTGTTTTATTGGTGACGAATGCAGCCACACAGGTGGTACCCATGCCGAAGTTCTTGAAATCGAACCTCGCCCGTGTATATATCACGGAATTTGCTGCCGAGACCGAGGAGATAAGGAGCTTGCGGATATCCTCATCGCCCAGGCTTTCCTTATAGTCAGCCGAGAAACGCTGGAAGAATTCCTCCACAGCGAGCTCGCCCGCTTCCTTGCCTGCGCGTTCGCCGCCCATACCGTCGCATACGACGGCAAGCACATTATGACCGAAATATTCACATCTTACCGCGTCCTGGTTTTCCTCCCGGGCAAGACCGATATCCGTGCCGTAGCGAAACCTCAAGTATCCGCACCCCCATTCTGTTTGCTTTGTTTGTCGGCGTCACGTCTGAGCTGACCGCACGCCGCTTCGATATCGCTGCCGAGAGTTCTTCTCACGGTAGCGTTTATCCCCCGCCTGCCCAGCTGCCTTGCGAACTCGGCAACTCCTGAGCGGGCTGTGTGATAATTCCGTTCCCTGACCTTATTAACGGGGATAAGGTTAACATGGCAGTTCATACCGCGAAGCAGACCAGCCAGCTTGTCGGCGTCTGCCGCGGACGAATTCACACCGTCGATAACGGCGTACTCAAAGGTGACACGCCGTCCCGTAGTATCAATATAGTATCTGCAAGCCTCTATGAGACTGCTGAGATCGTATTTTCTGTTTACAGGCATAATAGCGCTCCTGCCCTCGTTGTCCGCACAGTGGAGCGATACCGAGAGGGTGAGCTGCAGCTTTTTATCAGCCAGCTCATAGATACGCGGTACTATGCCGCAGGTGGAAAGGGATACATGGCGAAGGCTCATATCGTTTCCGTCCTTGTGGGACAGAAGGCTGAGGAACTTCATGACATTGTCAAAGTTGTCAAGAGGTTCGCCGATGCCCATGAGCACAACTCCCGATACCTTTTTACCCGAATCGCGCTCCGTCTCGTAGATCTGAAGCAGTATCTCCGAGGGAGCAAGGCTCCTTACGTACCCTGCGATGGCAGAGGCACAGAAATTACAGCCCATTTTGCAGCCCACCTGAGTTGAAACGCAGATACTGTATCCGTAGCTGTATTCCATCAGGACGGTCTCCACAAAATTGCCGTCAGAAAGCCTATAAAGATATTTTACCGTATTATCTATGGCAGATTCAAGCTTTTTCTGCACAAATAGTCCATTTATACAAAATTTTTCTTTCAGAGTACTGCGCAATTGGATAGATATATCAGTCATTTTGTCGAAATCAAGGACTCTTTTCACATGGAGCCACTGAAAGACCTGTTTAGCACGGAATTTCTTCTCGCCGAGACCGGCGAGGATATCTTCCAGTTCCGCAAGATCAAGACTGAGGATATCGGTCTTTTCCAATATATCACCTTACTTTTCTGAATTTGGAAATGAAAAAGCCGCTGCCGTATTCCGGCGGCATAAGAGTTGCCATAGCGCCGAAGCTCCTGCCGAGCATTTCCGGCAGCTCCACCGCTTCTATTCCGGTGTGCTCCCGGAGAAGTCTTTCACAGATCTCCTCGTTCTCGGCTTTCCGCACCGTACAGGTGGAATAGACGAGAGTACCGCCGGCTTCGAGATAACTGAGCGCATTGCTCACTATTTTATATTGTATATCCGGGAGCCCCGCAAAGTCCGAAAAGCTCTTGTACTTTATCTCCGGCTTGCTGCCGATGACTCCCAGTCCCGAACAGGGGACGTCGCATAGTATCTTAGTAAACTTGGGAAGCTCCGCATTGAACCTTGTTGCGTCCCCTGCCGCTGCCCTTATATTTGTGAGTCCCAGTCTCTCAGCGCCCTTACGTATGAGCTCCGCACGTTTTTCGTGAAGGTCGAAGGCGTATATCTCGCCCCTGCCCTTCATCAGCTCCGCCATAGTGAAGGTCTTGCCTCCCGGAGCCGCGCATATATCAAGAACTCTGTCCTGCTCAGTGGGAGCCAGTGCCTGACAGCAGAGCTGCGAGGCAAGTCCCTGAACATGGAAAAAGCCTTTCTTAAAGGCGTCTGTCGCGGTGACGTCGCCGCTTCTCACCGCAAAGCAGCTTTCGCTGATCCTTTCCGCCTCGATACAGCCCAGAGCAGAAAGGAATTCCTCCTCTGTACATCTAATCGTATTGAGCCGGAGATATGTGACAGATTTTTCAAGAGAAGCTGAAAGAAATCTCTCCGCGGCTTCCCTGCCGTAATCCTCAGTAAGACTTTTTACAAGCTCCGCCGGTGCCGAATACTTCACCGACAGCGCCTCTGTTCCGTCATTCGGCAGTTTAAGCTCCTTGCCGCCGCGGATAAAGCTGCGCAGGACTGCGTTCACCATTCCCGAAGCACTGGTCTTGCGGAATTTCTTCGCAAGGGCAACGCTCTCGTTTACCGCAGCACTGTCGGGAACGCTGTCCATGTACATTGTCTGATACACGCCGCAGCGCAGTATATTGAGGACTATGCTATCCAGCCTGTCTATGGGGCGGGAACTGAGACCGCTGATTATATGGTCAAGGGTGATCCTGCGCTCGATAACGCCGTAGTATACAGCCGAGCACAGCTTCCTGCCCCTTTCGTCAAGGTCTGAGGTCTTCAGACCGCTGTCAAGCTGCAAATTGGAATAGCTGCCGCTCCCGAAGGTCTTGTCAAGGAGCTTTACAGCAAGATACCGTGGGTCAGTCATTATCTTCTTCTTGCAGACGCAAGGAGTCTGAGAAGCTGGATTATAGATGTAACAAGACTTGCAACATAGGTGAGAGCTGCTGCCTTGAGGACCTTCTGTGCATGAGGTATCTCTCCCATTTCAAGTATGCCGTCGCGCTCAAGTGTCTTTATTGCTCTGCCGCTTGCGTCAAATTCGCAGGGAAGTGTAACTATCTGGAAAACGACAACTGCTGCGAACATTATTATGGAAGCATACAAAAACGGTGTTCCGGCTTGTGCAGCTATACTGCTTACAAAAATACCTATGAGAAGAACAAAGTACCACAGACGTGAGCAAAGATTAGTTACCGGAACAAGCTTGCTCCTGAGTACTATAGGCGCGTAATTCTCAGCGTGCTGACAGGCGTGACCGCACTCGTGTGCAGCAACTCCGATAGCAGCAACGGAAGTCTGTCCATAGACTGAATCTGAAAGCCTTACCACATTTGCCTTGGGATCAAAGTGATCGCTGAGATTTCCAGAGATATGCTCTATCTGTATATGATGAAGTCCGTTTGAATCAAGTATCATCCTTGCCACCTGATCCGCTGTAAGCCCTCTTGAATTGCCTACCCTGCTGTATTTCTTGAAGGTAGATGTTACATTTATCTGCGCGATAATCGGCAGAAGAATCATTATTAATAAAAGTATGATCTGCATATATTTTTCCTCCTTATGCGAGTACCTCTCCCTCTGTGAGCTTTTTGCCCCTGAGGAAGTCCTCTGTGTTCATTCGTTTTTTGCCCTCAGGCTGTACCTCGCGGAATATCACCGCCCGGCCGTCGCCGCATTTGACTGCGAACCTCTTTGTATCAACAACAGCGCCGTTTTCGGCGTTGTATGTTCCCTCAGCTATCTCAGACCTGAATACCTTAAGACGCTTGCCCTCCAGCATTGCAAAGCCTGTTACTCCGCGTATGGTATTGTGTACCTCAGCGGCTGTTTTACTGAAATCGAGAGCGCTCATCTCCTTTTTTATCATGGGAGAATAGCAGCTCAGGCTGTCGTCCTGCTTTTCGGGACTGAGTGTGCCCTTTTCCAGTGCGTCTATGGTCTCCGCAAGCACCTCTCCGCCCATAGCGGAAAGCCTTGCATAGAGCTCCTCAAAGGTCTCGTTATCACCGATATCCGTTCTTTTCTTTATGAGCATATCGCCTGTGTCGAGACCCTCGCTCATCTGCATCGAGGTCACTCCCGTCTCCTTTTCGCCGTTCAGGAGCACCCAGTTTATGGGAGCAGCTCCCCTGTACTTTGGCAGGAGCGAAGCGTGGATATTTATACAGCCGTATTTTGGCAGCTCCAGTATCTCCTTGGGGAGTATCTGTCCGTAAGCCGTTACGACTATCAGCTCCGGAGCAGCCTCACGGAGTATCCTCATAGCCTCACCGGCGTCCTCGCCCTTTCTGAGAGACAGTGGCTGATATACAGGTATGCCGTATTCAAGCGCCGCAGCCTTTACGGGAGTCGGTATAAGCTTATACCCTCTGCCCTTTGGCTTGTCGGGCTGTGTGAACACCGCTGCCACCTCATGTCCGCTCTCTGCAAGAGTACGCAGGCAGGGTACTGCAAATTCGGGTGTTCCCATAAAAATTATTTTCATTTCTTAGTCTCCTCAGGTACGAAGAATTCTTCAACTATCTCCGTAAATACATGACCGTCAAGGTGGTCGTTCTCATGGCAGGTACACTGAGCGCCAAGGTCTGTGAAATCCCGCTCGAACCAGTTGCCGTTCCTGTCCTGAGCTTTAAGCCGGCATTTTGCCGGACGGGTCACATAGCCCCATACATTCGGGCATGAAAGACAGCCCTCCTGTACTCTCTGCTTGCCCTCCATGCTTATCACCTCAGGATTTATCGCCTCGATGATGTCCTCCTCGCTGAGATGCATGATGAAGATCCTGCGGCATATGCCTATCTGTGGAGCGGCAAGTCCCACGCCCTCAGCCTTGTTCAGCGTCTCATGCATATCGTCAAGGAGCTGTGCAAGCTTCTCGTCAAACTTCTCCACAGGCTTGCATACCTTGTGGAGTATCTCATCCTTATCGGTCAATATTCTTCGTAATGCCATTTTACCATATCCTTCTTTATACGCCCACATCGCCGTTTATATCGGCATAAAGGGCAGTGTTTTTCATTTCCTTCAGTTTTGCCGCACCTGTGAGCACTCCGCTTATGAAGCCTCTCATCTCGGCGTTGTTCTTGCACTTCATTATTATCCTGTAGCGGTACTTCCCGTTTATCCTGCCATAAGAGCAGCGCACAGGCCCCAGCACCCGCACAGGAGTTTTCGGCTGGAGCTCCCTGAGTTTTTCGTTCATAAGCCTCAGTACAGCCTCAGCGCCGAGCCTTGCGGATATGTCCTCATTTCCCGAAAAGCAGAATATGCACATATCGCACAGCGGCGGGTATATCATTGCGCGGCGTATGGCTATCTCCTCATTGTAGAAGCCCTTGTAGTCCTGAGCCGCGGCAAGGTTCATGATGTAGTGCTCCGGGATAAATGTCTGGAGTATGGCGCGTCCTCTGCGTCCGCCTCGTCCTCCGCGTCCCACCACCTGAGTGATGAGTGAGAAGGTACGCTCATAGCTTCGGAAATCCCCTGCATACAGCGCTTTATCCACGGAAAGGACTCCCACCAGCGTAACATTTGGAAAATCAAGTCCCTTTCCTATCATCTGAGTACCTATCATTATATCGTATCTGCCCTCCCGGAAATCCGTGAAGCTCTTCTCGTAGGAATAACGGGAAAAGGTGGTATCAGCGTCCATGCGCAGGATACGCGCCTCCGGAAAGAAGGTGGAAAGCTCCTCCTCCAGCTTCTGCGTGCCGAAGCCCATATTTTTAAGGCGCTTCGAGCCGCAGGACGGGCAGGTATCAACAGGCTCGCTGACGTAGCCGCAGTAATGACACATCAGCTTGTTGTTCTTCTTGTGGTAGGTCAGAGGCACCGAGCAGTTGGGACAGTACACAGGCTGATAGCAGTCGCAGCAGCTTATAATTGTATGATAACCGCGCCTGTTCAGCAGGAGTATGGACTGTTCCCCGTTTTTCAGGTTTGTGCTTATCTCCTCAGCCAGTTTGCGGCTGAATTCAGTGCGGTTGCCTGCCTCGCGCTCAAGGTTCATATCTATGATACTTACCTCCGGAAGCGGTGCGTTCTGATACCTTTCCTTCATTTCGAGAAGCCTGTAGGCTCCCCTTTCGGCGAGGTAATAGCTCTCGATGGAAGGAGTTGCCGAAGCCAGCAGCAGTGACGCGCCGTGATGCGCACAACGCTGCTTTGCGATATCATGTGTGTGATATCTTGGTGAGCTGTCCGACTTGTAGGAGCGCTCACCCTCCTCATCTATTATAATGAGTCCTATATTACTGAGCGGTGCGAACACGGCGCTCCTCGTACCTATTACGATGTCCGCGTCGCCCCGTTTTATACGCTTGTACTCGTCAAGTCTCTGTCCGAGAGAGAGACCGCTGTGTATAACAGCCACTCTTTCGCCGAAAAGCGAGCGAAAACGCTTTAAGGTCTGTGGAGTAAGACCTATTTCCGGTATGAGCAGCATCGCCTGTCTGCCCATTTTCACCGTATCGTCTATGAGCTTCTCAAATACGGAGGTCTTGCCGCTGCCGGTAACGCCGTGAAGCAGAAATACTGCCGGTCTTCTTTCGTTCAGCTGCGCAAGGACTTCATCTCTTGCACTCTGCTGCTCAGCCGAAAGAACTATATCCTCAGGGCTTCTCTCCCCGCCGTCTTCTCCTCCGACCTTCCTGAGCACCTCCGCCTCGTACTCCTCAGCCGCGCCGTTTGCGCAGAGACGTTTGATGACAGATTCGGTGATACCGCACATATAGGCGGCTTCACGCACAGCTGCCGTGCCGTATTCCTCAAGGAAATCCGCCGCCTTCTTCTGCTTGGGAGTGAGGTCGAAGCTCTCAGGAGAGCTTATATACTTATCTGAAAGACGGACCATTCTCACGGCTGCGTCGCCGACTGTCTGCCTGAACACGTTGTCCGATTCAAGGGCGCCTGCGTCGCAAAGCTCGTCTGAGAGCCGTCTTCCGTTTTCAATGATATGCTCCTCAATGATCCTGTTCAGCTCCCTGCTGTCAGCAGCACAGGAAAGTGTCTGGAGCAGTTCAGCTGCCGCAGGGCTGAGAGAGGCAGTATCCGTGAAATTCTTAACAATCCTGAATGTTTCTTTTGCACTTACGCTCATTGCAGGAGGAAGCATACACTTCACCGCATCGAAGTAAGTGCAGAAGGTGTTCTCGCGCAGATAAAAGGCAAGCTTCAGAAGCTCCCCGGATATGACCGGCTCCTCGTCCACAAGTGATACAAGGGATTTGAGCCGTCCGTCACCGCCTTCAGTGAGCTTCATGACCACACCTATCCTGCGCGTATTGCCCTTTCCGAAGGGGACCAGCACCCGACAGCCGCAGGCAATTTTTGCCGCAAGTCTTTCGGGAACAGAATAGCTGAACAGCATATCAAAGGAATAGGCTGTTCCGCTGACTGCGGTCTCCGCGATAAGGGGCATTATTCGTTGTTCTGCGGAGCTGAGCTGACTATCTTGCACTTGCCGCTGGCAAGCTCCTCAACAGCAGTCTTTACGGGCTTTTCTTCGAGAGTCTCGCCCTTGTCGTAAAGCTCCTCCGAGATCTGCCTTGCTCTCTTCGCAACAGCGATAACGAGTGAATAACAGCTCTCGTTCTTTGTGATGATCTGATTTACTGCGGGTCTAAGCATTTTTCAACACCTCTTCTATAATATCTGCCGAGTAGTCCACTTTAAGCTGTTCTCCGCGTATTACCGCAAAAAAATCGCTTATCGCGTCCTCAAGGGCGTCATTTACTATAATATAATCGTATTTCTCAGCCTGGGATATCTCCCACGCAGCCTTTGAAACACGTTCTTCTATTACCTCGTCGGACTCCGTGCCGCGCTTTTTCAGTCTGCGGCGAAGCTCTCCGATTGAAGGCGGTACTACGAATATGAACACAGCGTCTGGACGCTTTTCACGTATCTTCATAGCGCCCTGAGGCTCTATTTCAAGTATCACGTTAAGTCCGCGCTCCAGTCTGCCGTCCACCTCGCTGACGAGGGTACCGTAAAGGTTCTGGCAATACTCAGCGTGTTCGATGAACTTACCGTCGGCAACGCGCTGCTCGAAATCCTCACGGGTGAGGAAGTGGTAATTCACGCCGTCCTTCTCTCCCTCACGGGGAGCTCTTGTGGTAGCGGATACCGACACGGCAAAGCGCTCGTCCTTCAGTATCTCCTCCAGCATGGTGCCCTTTCCGCAGCCCGATGGTGCGGAAAATACTATCAGTCTGCCCTTATTCATTTTCGTCCGAACCTCCCGAACCGTTTATTCTCGCAGCAAGAGTTTCTGTGATAAGGGACGAGAGTATGATATGACCGCTGTCCATCACCAGAACTGCTCTTGTTTTTCTTCCGTAGGTAGCGTCTATAGCTCTTCCGTCGTCGCGGGCTTCCTGTACCAGTCTCTTTATGGGAGCCGATTCAGGGCTCACTATGGTCACTATCCTCTCGGCGGAGACCATATTTCCGTATCCGATATTTATCAGCTTCATGGCATTACTCGATATTCTGTATCTGCTCGCGGATCTTCTCGATCTCTGCCTTCATATCCACAACGACCTTTGTCACGTTGAGATCCTGAGCCTTTGAGCCTATGGTATTTACCTCGCGGTTCATTTCCTGTACAATGAAATCCAGCTTTCTGCCCACTGCGTCATCGCCTGCAAGCATTGTCTCAAGCTGTGATATATGGCTTCTCAGGCGGACAGTCTCCTCGTCAACAGCTATCTTTTCGGCAAATATCGCCGCTTCGGTAAGAACTCTCTGCTCGTCGATATCTCTGCCCTCAAGCACCTCGCTGAGCTTTTTGTACAGTCTGTTCCTGTAATTCTCCACGGTCTTGGTAGAGAGCTCCTCCACCTTTTCCACCATTGCAAGTATGCCCTCAGCCTTATCGGTTATGTCAGCTTTAAGGCGTTCGCCCTCGATCTGGCGCATTTCTACAAATTTGCCGATAGCCTCCTGAGCGACCTTCGCAACGTCCTCCCAGACCTGTTCCTCATCGTCGGGAGTTTTCTGTATATTGAATATATCCGGAAGCTTCATAAGCTTTGAAAGGGTGATATCGTCCTCGACACCAAGCTCGCCTGCGATGCTTCTGAGGGCGTTCACATAGCCCTCTGCCGCACCCTTGTTTACAGCGATCTCGGTATCCTTTCCCTCAATGTTGTTGATAGTGACAGCTATCTCCACCTTGCCGCGGGATATGCCGTTTTTAAGTAAAGCCTTGAGCTTTTCATCGATATAGCTGTAAGTTCTCGGAACTCTTGAAGAATACTCATAATATCTATGATTAACGGAGCGTATCTCAACAAGGATATCGCGTCCGTTCAGTATCTGCTGGGCTCTTCCGTAGCCTGTCATACTTCTAAGCACCTTATCGCCTGCTTTCCTGTAATTGTAATATGTATATTTTTTCGCATAAAAATACTATTATAATATTATAACATCATTTGCATAAAAATGCAAGCATTTTCTAAAAATATTGGGGAAACTCCTGTATCCGCAGACATAAAAAAGCTGCACGGCTTTGCCGTGCAGCTTTGATAGTTTTATACGCTGCTAATTACTTAGTAGGATCGAGTGTAGAAATCTTGTGGAGGAGGAACTCCTGGATGCGGAGAGCATCGTTAGCAGTAATTCCTGCGCTGCTTGTATCTACATCTGCGTTAGCCTGACCCTGAGCTGTGATAGCCTTAGCGTCTGTACCGCCGATACCATACTTGTTCGGGTTAGCAAGTGACTGCATGATAAGAACAGCATCTGACATATCTACATCGCCGTCGCAGTTAGCGTCGCCCCACTTAGTAACGGTAGTACCGCCTTCTGTGGTTGTAGATGTTGTAGTTGTTGTGTCCTTGGTTGTAGTCGAAGTTGTAGTTGTATCCTTAGTTGTGGTTGTAGTAGTTGTTGTTGTGGTGGTTGTTGTGGTTGTAGTTGTTGTTCCCTCACCAGGAAGCGGGAGAGGCTTAACCTCAGGGAAGAGGAGTGCCATTGTACCATAGGAAACAACAGCGTCACCAGCGTGCCAGAATCTGTGATACTGGAACTGATAGTCAGCAACGTCAACCTTACCGTCGCCGTTGTTGTCCTTGCCTTCGCCCTTCCAGTACTTCTGGCATTCCTGCCACATAGGATCCTTCTCGTAGCTTGTACGGATGGATGAGAATGTAGCGCCGGGCTCAAGCTTTGAACCGTCAGGCATTTCGCCGCTGTAGTAATCCGGGATATAAACTTCCTGCTCAAATACTCTCTTCAGGCTTGGATTGCAGTCTGTGAATGTGAGACCGATATCATCACGAGCCTCGTTGTACTGATATGAGAGAAGTCTGTTTGCAAGGTAGAGAGCCTTTTCAGCAACAGATGTGCCTTCCTTGCTTGCGAATGAAGCGTCAACGCCCTTAGCCTTTGCATAGTAGATAAGTGTATTACAGAGTGAGGATACGCATCCAACGTCTCCCTGGCCGTAACCGCCGATCTTGCAGCTGAGGCTTGAGTTAGCAGACTCGCTGTATGTACCTGTCCATGTGTCAGGTGTGCAGGTATAGTCTGTATCGCTTGAACCCCAGTCAAGAGTTGAAGGAATAACGTATGTATGTGTTACACCGTACTCGTCCTCATAATCGAACTTTGTGTTCTCCTCGAACCAGCCGATCCATCTCTCAAGGAGCTTTTCGAGTGCTGTCTCGAGATCGAGTCCGCCGTACTTCTGACCTGACTGGTCGCCGTTTGTTACTACATAGTAGTAGAGCTCAGCAAGACGCTGTGTTGACCATACCTGGTTACCGATCCAGTGGTTTGAACCAGGATCTGCGTATACAGGATGAGGAACGTAAGCCATATCATAGAATGTAGCGTGACCAGAAGGATACTCTTCGTAACGGCCTCTCCAGCTGTTTGTACAACCGCCGGCGAAAGGACCTTCCTTGGACTGGAGCCACTGGTACATTTCGATCTGTCTCTTGAGAGACTCCTTATAGTCTGTATCAGCATCCTTGCCCTTCATACCTGAATTGATATCGCTATCATAGAGGAGAGCGTAAGCAGCAAGAGGATTCTGATAGAACTGATGTGAATGTGAGCAGCCGATCTGCCAAGCCCAGCCGTAATCGCCGTAGCTTGCGCTGAGAGCACCGCCCCAAGCGGTATACCATGACATGAGGTAGTGCTTGGAATCCATACCGGCTGATGAAGAAGTGAGCTTAGTGTCCTTAGCGATAGCCTTGTAGTACTTATCAAACATATCGTTACGGCACTGGTCACCCATCTTACCTGCGAGAGCAGATACGCTTGAATCACCTGCATTGTACATATTTGCAAAATGTACAGCCTGGATACAACGATCCTCAGCGTCAGGAGCGTTTGTGAAGGAGTACTGTGAAGGAACCTTGTCCTTGCCGTTGAAGATAGCCTTGATACCGTTACCGTTATCCTTATCGGTGCTCTTCATACCCCATTTAAGCTCTTCAAGACAAGGAGCGGGAACTGTCTCGAAACAAGACTCCTGCTCACCTCTCTGGAAGGTGTTGATGAATGTGAACTTACCCTCGCCCTTTGTGCCCTTGCTGAAGCCGTACCAGTCGTCAACGTCAGCGAGCCAGTTCATAAGGTAATATCCGTTATCGCTGCTGTATGCAGCCTTGAACGTGTCATAGATCGGGTTGATAGCGTCAACGCCGGGCTGCTTTGCAGGATAATCCTCAGGAGCGTCACACTCTTCAGCTGTATCAGCCTTGAGTCCGTTGCTCTGTGACCAGATGGAGCTGTACTTGATCTCTGTGTCTCTGCCTGAAGCCTTTGACCAGCCAGGGATCATAGCTTCCATTGTGTTCCATGCCTTAGCAAGGTCGCCCTTGGAGCCGGAAATTGTGTTGTTTGCAGCGAGAACATCGTGCATAGCTGCCATCCATACGATGTAGGACATAGCCTCAGATGTAGTCTCGTGACCGTAGTCAGGAGCCTCAACGATGAATGTCTCTACTGAATGGTAAGGAATACCGAAGCCTGAACCGTTTGTCTGCTTGCTGAGGTAGCCGTTTGTCTGACCGTTTGTTACAACGTCCTCATAGAGTGACGCGAACATATCAGCATATGTATCTTCCTTAGCGTAAGATGACTTTGTTGCAGCAGAAGCCATTGAAGGAAGAACAGCGGTTGCAGACATAGCTGCAGCGAGAACGCTGGCTGCGAGAGCCTTATTCTTTTTGCTTATCATTTGTTTTTACCCCTCTCGTAATAATATAGTGGTTAAAATTGGATAACTGCCCCCAAAAGGCTTAATTTCGGGAGCGCATACGAAAATACTTCGTACACTGTGTGCATTTTCACGCAGACTGCACACAATTCTCAAACTATTTTCAAAATCATTATAGCCCACCTTTTAATTTGTGTCAACAGTTTATATTGTTTTCACATTTGGTCCAAGTCATTTTTGGTGCAATGCACACAATAGCAAATCCTTTTTTGTGCATTTTAGCCACTCGGCATTTACTGAAAAATCTTCATGTATTAACGATATATGAACAAGTTTTGTTTCAAAACAAAAAGCTCCAACATTCATCTCTTCCTCAATTTTTCCACACAAAATCCTCACACAATAGCTATAATATTTACCTGTCACGGTACTTTTGCATGGATATATTTTTTTCACGCCGCAGTACTGAATTAACTTTTTATTCACAGTTTATTCATCTTGCGTTAATATTATTCTGCGATAATAAAACAGTATGTTATACTGAGGTAATTGTATCTGCTTTTACCCGAAATAAACGATCAATGATCGGAAAGGAGCGCCTCATGATCAATATTGAAAATCTTACGAAGTTTTACGGCAGCAACCGTGCCGTAAACAGGATCAGCTTTACAATAAACGATAATGAGATACTCGGTTTCCTCGGTCCCAACGGAGCGGGAAAATCAACGACAATGAATATGATCGCAGGTTATCTGCCGATGTCAGACGGCACTGTGACCATCTGCGGTTCAGACATAACAACAGAGCCTACCAAGGCAAAGAGCAACATCGGATATCTCCCTGAGATACCGCCTGTTTATCCGGATATGAAGGTCAGGGAATATCTCTCCTTCTGTGCGGGTCTCAAAAAGGTGCCTTCAGGCAAAAGAAAAGAAGAGATAGAGCGCGTTATGGGGCTTCTAAAGATAAAGGACGTTGAGGGCAAGCTGATACGCAATCTCTCAAAGGGCTACAAGCAGCGTGTGGGTTTTGCGCAGGCACTGCTGGGCGATCCCAAGTTCCTTATACTTGACGAGCCCACAGTCGGACTTGACCCCAATCAGGTCGCGGAGGTCAGGGCTCTAATCAAGAGCCTCAAAAAAGGGCACTCCGTCATATTCAGCTCACATATACTCAGCGAGGTAAGCGCCGTCTGCGACCGCGTTATAATCATCAATAAAGGCGACATCAAGGCTATGGACACCATCGAGAACCTTGAAAAGTCGTTCACTGCCACACTTGTTCTTCACATCAAGGTCAAGGGCGACAGGACAAAAGCCGCTTCCATAATAGAACTCACAAAGGGCGTAAAGGAGATTACTTCCATTGATGACGAAGGAAACGGTATCTACTCCTTCACGGTATCCCTTGAGGGTTATGCCGACCCGGTAAGGGACTCAATAATGGCTGAGTGTATCAGCAGCGGTATCAGTATCCTTGAGATATATACCGACAAGCCCGATCTTGAAAAGGTATTCATCGAGCTCATAAACCGTCCGACAAAGAAATCCGGACTTCAGGAGCTCCTTGACGAGATGCCGGACGAATCCGGCGAAGATGCTGCCGGCGGCAGCGAAGAAAAGGAGGATGAATAATATGTTTCCTATTTATAAAAAGGAGCTGCAGTCATTCTTCTACACTCCCTTCGCCTATGCGGTGGCAGCGCTTTTCATGCTGTTCTTCTCCATGCCGCTTGCCAATGCCATCAGCGACATGGAAGGCACCAACAAAATGATCTTCTCGTTCACCGAGATGTTCTATTCGGTAATACTCTACTTCATATTCCTTCTGCCGATACTCACCATGAAGGCTTTCGCTGACGAGCGCAGGAACGGTACAGAGGTACTGCTCATGACTTCACCGGTAAGCGTTGCAAAAATAGTTCTCGCAAAATTTCTCGCGCTTGTTACCGTATACCTGTTCATGCTCGTCTGCACCTTGTTCTTCCCCATTATCACAGCGATAAAGGGCGAAGTCGTCATAAGCCAGCTGATATGCGCATACATCGGTATATTCTGCTGGGGAACAATGTACATCGCTATAGGTATATTCATTTCCTCACTTACGGAAAACTACCTGCTTGCCGCTATTCTCAGCGAAGTCGTGCTGTTCATGCTCCTCTTCGTTGACAACTTTGCAAACTCAGGCTTCATGTCACAGTTCCCGAAGCTCCAGTCTGTACTCTATCAGTTCGCGGCTCAGCCGAGATTCGCATACTTCTCCGAAGGATTCATACGTCTTTCAGACATTGTTTTCTTTGCATCCGCAACTATACTGTTTCTCGCATGGACTTACATATCCGTCGAGAAAAGACGCTGGAACAGGGGGTAAGCTGAAATGAAAAAGAAAAAATTCAACTTCTCCCTGACATTCGCTGCTGTACTCGCGATTCTTGTGCTTGTGATACTGATACCCATAAATGTTATAGTGAACTATTACGACAAGGGCTATGATATGACCCCTGCCGGCAAGTACACACTCAACAAGAAGACCCAGCAGCTCCTTGACGAGACCTCGGACAAGCACATTGACATCTACTATCTCTCTCTCCTGAAGTATTTCAGGGACGCAGAGGCGTCCGAGTACCTTCCGCTCTATCACACCCTCACACAGCTTGATGAGCGCGATAATATCACACTCACCTGCTTCCGTCCCAACGAGAACGCAGCTCTCGCAAAGGAGCTCGACCCCGACGGACTTCTCGGAACATACGAGGGCGATATATTTGTAAAGTGCAACGGCGTTGTCAAGAAGGTAAGCAAGGACAAGATATTCCAGACAGGCGCTGACGGCTCATGGCAGTACGCAGGCGAGGAGCTTATCGCTTCAGCTGTATCCGTGTGCGCAAGCGGCTCTCTGCCGACTATATACTTCCTCAAGGGCCACGGTGAAAAGACTATAAATGAAGATGACGAAAACGGAAATTTTGCCGTTTACGCCTCTGTGCTCAAGACCAACAACTATGACGTTCAGGAGCTTGATCTCAACGAGACCGGTGCTATCCCCGGAAACGCAAAGATAATCTACCTTGCGGGTCCCACAAAGGATATCACCGACAAGGAAAAGGAGCTCCTTCTCGCCTACGCCGACAACGGCGGCGCAATGTCCTTCCTCATAGACCCCTGCGAGACAAAGGGACGCTTTGAAAATATCGAATACATAATGGAGCAGTTCGGTCTTATCCTCGATTACAATATCGTTACCGAAAAAACTCCCGCAAACATGCTTGAAGATCCCGACTCAAAACAGAGCGAGAACTTCTTCCGCGTACAGTATCCTGCCGGAGCCAACTCAGGAGCAGAGCTCACTCAGGATCTCACTACCGACCTGAATTTACAGGTAAGCGACGGCAAGTTCATAGCAGGTATAGCCTATCCGCGAAGCATGACAGAGATACCTGAGGATTCGTTCCCTGCCGCTTCCTATGTTGAGCGTTCATCTATCATCAGAAGCGTTCCCGATTCAGACGGAAATTACACAACAGTCAGCAAGTCAATGGGCGGCGACGCAAACACAGCTGCTGAGGCAGATGAACGTCTGAGCGGTATGCCGCTGGATTTCGGTTACTACTCCTTCAACAAGAAGACCGGGGCAAAGCTCATAGTTATCGGAACCACATCTGTCATCGACCAGAACATGAGCACAGTATCCCTGAGCGGTTCAAGAACACTTACCGTATTCACGAACACATGGCTCTATGACAGTGAGATACAGTTCGGTGTCGGCAACAAGATAAACGCCTATGACCACATGATATTCAAGGGTTCAAAGGACGCTACAGGCACTATCGTCTTACTGTACATCGCTCCCGCGATACTTGCGTGCATCGGCGTTGCAGTATGGCTCAAGAGGAGATATTCCTGATGAATAAAAAGATCATAGCACTTATAGTTCTGCTGCTCATGGCGGCAGCATCAATAGGAACGATGCTGTTCTTCAAAGGCAGGGTAAAAGAAAATGAACGCAAACAGCAGGAACAGCTCGACGACAACGTGCTGTTCAGCTTCGATCCATACAGTCCGACTCAGCTCGTCTTTTCAAAGGACACCGAGAGCTACACCTGCAGGCTCGACGGCGAAAAGTGGGTGCTGGATTCAGGCGATTTCGCCGTTGACCAGACCTACTGTCAGCTGGTATGCACCTACTGTTCAAATCTGACAGCCGCGGAAAGCTACGGCGAGATAACAGATGAAAAGCTGAAAATGTACGGTCTCGACACTCCCGACAAAGTGGAGATAACAGAACCGAACGGTACTCACACCATTTACATAGGCAACCAGAGCCCAACGAATGATTACTTCTACGTAACTGTAGACGGCAAGAAAAACGTATACGCAGTAGACGCGCAGCACGGAAGCGTGCTGAAGCTCGACAGGCTCCTCATCAAGAACAAAGAGCTTCTCCCGTATACGCTCTACGATCTGAAGGAGGTAATCACCTATAAGGACGGTAAAGTGCTCTGTGACCTTACATACGACAAGGAGAGCGACTCATGGAGCCTTCCTGCCGCATACTCATTGCTTACTCTCGACCAGACAAAGGTCACATCAGTATTCAATAACATTGTCCGTATCGAAGCTGAGGAAATGATGGACGAAAAGCTCACTGACCTTTCAAAGTACGGCTTTGACAAGCCTTACGGCGAAGCTGTGGTAAAAGGTATCGACGGCACCGAGCACCGTCTCCTCGTAAGCGCGAAAGACAATGATCCCACATACTGTTTCGTGCTTGTTGACGGCGAGCAGGTAGAGATGTACTACAGGTCCGACCTTGAGTTCACACAGAAGCTCCCCTATGATTATATTGCAGAAAACGTGAATGTTATGACATTCTCAAATGCAAGCGGATTCAGCTTTAAGTTCCAGGGCGGCGACGACATATGCAAACTCGACACCGAGAACAAGGAATGCACCTACAATGGCAGGAGCCTGGATATCAGTGCTTCTGAGAAATACCTTGCTCTCAACAACTTCTACAATTCATTCTCTGTACTAAAACTCACCGGCACAGACACCGACGCAAAGCCCGAACTCAAGGATCCGGCACTTTCTGCCGAACTTGAATCAAAAGACGGCAGCAGCAAAAAAATAGACCTTGTAAAAGGCAGCGGAACAGATTACTATGTATTTATAGACGGCAAATACACCGGAGCTTACGTAGACGAAACAATGCTCACAGGAAGAAATTCGGTAAGCGACTTCTATCTGAAGTTCAAAAAACTGACAGGACTTGAATAATTCAAAAGCAGCACGTACTGATATCACGCATACGTGCTGCTTTTCCTTTATCTGTAAAACCTTTTTTTGCCGCTGCCGGCAATAGCTTCGTACTTCCGTTTGGTAGCAAGTCCTCCGCGGATATGGCGTTCCTGTTTATTGATTTCGAGTATCTCCTTCACCCGTGCATAGAGCTCCGGGTCTTCCAGCCTGAGCCGCTCGCTGACATCCTTATGCACCGTGCTCTTTGAAATGCCGAAATGACCTGCGGCAGCTCTTACAGTAGACCTGTTTTCGGTTATGTACTTTCCGAGCATCACCGCTCTCCCCTCTGACCGTTCCTTCAAACATATCACCTCTTTCCATGGCATTTACTAAAGTATATGTCACAGAAAAGTGATAGATGTTACAGTAAATCAAAATTTAGCTTTGCTAAATTTTGATTTAGTTGAGAATTGAGAGTGGAGAATTAAGAGTTAATGAGTTCGCTGCGCTCATATTATTTAAATTATATCGCCGCAGGCGATACACCACAACTGTCAACTCTCAATTCTCAACTCTAAACTAAATCATAATTTTGCTCCGCAAAATTATGATTTACGGTATAATTTAAAAATAACCGCAGATACTACCAGAAAGGAGCTGATATTATGAAAATTACACCGGAACTATACAGCGATATGACACGGCAGGCTTCGCCAAAGTCGAACTACAGAATAAATATCACCGCAGCATTCTTAGTCGGCGGAGCCATATGCGCTGCCGGACAGATAATACTTTCATTCTTTGAAGCCTACGGACTTGACCGCACGGAAGCAGGCACATGGACTTCCATAATCCTTGTGGGCATAAGCGCGGTATGCACCGGCTTCGGCTGGTACCAGAAGCTCGCAAAACACGCAGGCGCAGGAACTCTCGTACCCATAACAGGCTTTTCAAACGCAATAAGCTCATGCGCTATTGAAGCAAGGTCGGAAGGTCCCATACTCGGAGTTGGTACAAAAATATTCACCATAGCCGGACCCGTACTGCTCTATGGCTGCACGGCAGCTTCACTCTATGGACTGGTATACTTTTTTATCAGCCGGTGAACGCTGTTTTAATTCGTAATTCGTAATTATGTCGGCTTACGCTTACACATTATGAATGACAATGTGTAGGGGCGCCCTTTGGGCGCCCGCAGACTTCGATAATATCAGTACAGGCACCAAATGGTAACCCATACATATTGTGCCGTAAGCGATGTACAAGTAACGATTTTGAAAAAGCGAGCGAGCTGGCAAGCGACAACGTGGAAGCGGTCGAGCTGGCTCAGCTCGCAAAAAAATAAGCAGGGCAAAAGCCCTGCTTGTCTTAGATAAACAGATGAAAATAAATATGTGTAGAACAAAAGAAAGGAGACAACAAAACGAGTGTTAAATAAATCTTAACACTGTAGTTATTATACCTTATTTCTGCTCTTACGTCAAGCAAATCTCTTAACTTTTGTCAAAATGTACAACTTTAAGCAGACTTTGTAATACATTTTTCACAACCTCTGTTTTTTTAAAGCTGACAGCTGTACATATTGCGATCAACTATTGCTGCCAGTATAAGCCGGAAACGGCAATTTATGGACAAATTGCCAAAAATACGCCTGACAATTTTGTAACAAGTCAGCAAAAAAAGTGTTTACAAAGATATTGATTTGTGGTATAATATTTCACAGTAGTTATATTTGGTTAACGTTATCACCCGCTAACCATTTCTATAACCTAAAATTTAATATTATTTTTTAGGAGGTCATTCCTATGGCAATCAAAAGAAAAATGAAAACAATGGACGGTAATAACGCCGCTGCATATGTTTCTTACGCCTTCACGGAAGTTGCCGGTATCTATCCGATCACACCTTCCAGCCCGATGGCAGACTATGTTGATCAGTGGTCCGCTCAGGGTGTCAAGAACATTTTCGGCACGACCGTTAAGGTTGAGGAGATGCAGTCTGAGGCTGGCGCAGCAGGTACTGTTCACGGTTCTCTGAACGCTGGTGCTCTGACCACAACCTATACTGCTTCTCAGGGTCTGCTCCTCATGATCCCGAATATGTACAAGATCGCCGGTGAGCTTCTCCCCTGCGTATTCCATGTTTCTGCACGCTGCGTTGCTTCTCACGCACTGAACATTTTCGGCGACCACTCCGACGTTTACGCTTGCCGTCAGACTGGTTTTGCTATGCTCGCTGAGACCAACCCGCAGGAAGTAATGGATCTTGCTGCTGTTGCTCATCTCGCTTCTATCAAGAGCCGCGTACCTTTCATCAACTTCTTCGACGGTTTCCGTACATCCCACGAGATCCAGAAGATCGAGACATGGGATTACGAGGATCTGAAGGAAATGTGCGATATGGATGCTGTAAAGGCATTCCGTGCCCGTGCTCTTAATCCTGAAACCCCGACAATGCGTGGTTCTCACGAGAACGGAGATATCTTCTTCCAGCACCGTGAGGCTTGCAACTCCTACTACAATGCTGTTCCCGGAATCGTTGAGGAGTACATGGGCAAGGTAAACGCAAAGCTCGGCACTGACTATAAGCTCTTCAATTACTACGGTGCTCCCGATGCAGAGCGCGTTATCGTTGCAATGGGCTCTATCTGCGACGTTGCTGAGGAAGTTATCGACTACCTGAACAAGAAGGGTGAGAAGGTCGGTATCGTTAAGGTTCGTCTGTTCCGTCCGTTCTCAGCTGAAAAGCTCGTTGAAGCAATTCCTGCAACCGCAAAGACAATCGCTGTCCTTGACAGAACCAAGGAGCCTGGCTCTCTCGGTGAGCCTCTCTACCTCGATGTAGTGGCAGCTCTGAATACTACTGGCAGAAACGGTATCAAGGTTATCGGTGGCCGTTACGGTCTCGGTTCCAAGGATACTCCTCCTGCATCTGTATTTGCTGTTTATGCAGAACTCGCAAAGGCTGATCCCAAGCCGCAGTTCACACTCGGTATCGTTGACGATGTTACCAATCTCTCACTCGCTGAGGAAGATGCTCCGAATACTGCAGCAGAGGGCACTATCGAATGCAAGTTCTGGGGTCTCGGTGGAGACGGTACCGTTGGCGCAAACAAGGACTCCATCAAGATCATAGGTGACCACACTGACAAGTACGTTCAGGCATACTTCCAGTATGACTCCAAGAAGACAGGTGGTATCACTATCTCACACCTGCGTTTTGGTGATAAGCCTATCAAGAGCCCTTATTACATCAACAAGGCTGACTTTGTTGCCTGCCACAACCCATCCTACATACTCAAGGGATACAAGATGGTCAACGACGTAAAGCCGGGTGGTGTATTCCTCATCAACTGCCAGTGGAAGCCTGAGGAACTCGAACAGCACCTCACTGCCGACACAAAGCAGTATATCGCAAAGAACAACATCCAGCTCTATCTGGTTAACGCAATTGACCTTGCACAGGAGATTGGTCTTGGCAAGCGTACCAATACAATTCTCCAGTCTGCATTCTTCTCACTTTCCAAGGTTCTTCCTGAGGCTGAGGCAATCGGCTACATGAAGGAGAAGGCTCAGAAGTTCATGAAGAAGGGAATCGAAATCGTTCAGATGAACGAAAAAGCTATTGACGCAGGCGCAAATGCTTATGTCAAGGTAGATGTTCCTGCTGAGTGGGCAAATGCTGTTGATAATTCCGCACCTGCAAAACTCGAGGGCCCAGAGAAGCTCGTCAAGATGGTTGATGGCATCATGAACCCTGTTGGCAAGATGCTCGGCGATACACTTCCTGTTTCTGCATTCACAGATCACGTTGATGGTACATTCGAGCAGGGTG
>NZ_JAEFAJ010000042.1 GCF_016287535.1 Ruminococcus sp. | reverse complement strand
GAGAAGCTGGAGAGCTAATCAGAACGGCGGTTCACCGCTTCCGTTCAGCAACTACCAGCCTAAGTCGTTCTACAACAATATTCTTGCTCTTGCTAACAAGATCGATCCTCCTGCAGCTGCGACAACAGCAACAACAACAACTACTACTACTACAACTACTACCACAACAACTACTGTTACAACAACAAGCACGACCACACAGGATCTTAAGGCAGCTCTTGATGCCAAGGTTTCCAAGTGGGGTGACGCTAACGGCGACGGCGGTATTGATATGGGCGACGCTGTAGCTATTCTTCAGGCACTCGCTAACCCCAACAAGTATAAGCTTTCAGATCAGGGCGCTGCAAATGCAGACGTTTATGAGGCTGGCAGCGGACTCACTACAAACGATGCAAATTCTATCCAGATGTACCTCTTAGGTCTTATAAAGACACTTCCTGAGAGCTATTCATCAAATGAAACTGCTACAACAAAGGCAACAACAACTACTACTACAACTAAGGCTACTACAACCACAACAACTACTGCAGCTGTTAATAACGGCGGTCAGCAGGGCGGTTTTGACATGAGCCAGTTCGGTGGTCAGGGCGGCCAGGGCGGCTTTGATATGGGCAACTTTGACTGGAGCCAGTTCGGCGGTCAGGGCGGCCAGGGCGGTTTCGACATGGGCAACTTTGACTGGAGCCAGATGGGCGGTCAGGGTGGCCAGGGCGGTTTTGACATGAGCCAGTTCGGTGGTCAGGGCGGCCAGGGCGGCTTTGACATGAGCCAGTTCGGCGGCCAGCAGGGCGGCTTCGATATGGGCAACGCAGGCGGTCAGCAGACAGGCGGCAACGGCGGCGCTCAGGTACAGGCAGGCAAGAAGCTCTGCGCTATCTCCTTCGATGACGGTGCAAGCGCACAGAGCAAGTCAGACCCCGCTTACAGAATAATCGACGCTCTTATCAAGAACAACATGACAGCTACATTCTTCATCGTAAGCGACTGGATCAAGACAAATGAGCAGGTTCAGTATGAGTACCAGAACGGTATGGAAGTAGCTAACCATACAAAGTCACATCAGTCACTTGGTTCACTGGGTTCATCACAGATCAGAAGTGAGTGGGAGCAGTGCAACAGCAAGCTCAAGAGCATCATCGGCACAGAGCCTTCACACCTCATGAGATTACCTTATCTCGACGGAGGCGGACAGGTCAAGTCAGCTCTTTATGATGTTCCGCTTATCTCCTGCGCAATCGATACTCAGGACTGGAACAACGCTTCAAAGGACCAGATCGTAAATACAATCAAGCAGGCAGCTCAGAACGGTTCGCTTGAGGGTGCTATCGTACTCTGCCACGAGAACTACGCAACAACAGCAGCAGCTATGGAGGAAGTTCTCCCATGGCTCGCTCAGAATGGTTATCAGAATGTAAATATCTCTGATATGGCAGCTGCAAAGGGCAAGACTCTTGCAGGCGGTCAGATCCACACACGTGTTTGATCTTAATTATTAAAAAATATGTGCCGGTCATGAATATGTGACCGGCACAATGTATGACATTCGTCCAGGTTTAATATTTTGCAGGACAGCCGAAATTACCGGCTGTCCTTTTTTAAGGAAAGAAAGTGCGGAGATGCCTGTTTACTGATATTCTCCTTATCTGCCCTCAGTACCGGGGATATTGGCGCTTTTTGCGCGTTTATCATTTTTCTGCCGAAAATACGGTTTTTTACCGGCAATGACCTTTATTGTGCGATTGGTCATGTCGATATAAAACTATTATATAAAAGAATATGGAAATTTTTTGATTCTTTTGCATATATATACAAATTTCCGTTTATATGTACACAACTTGTTCAATATTGATTGACAAGTTGTATAAAACGTGCTATAATCAACATGATGTTTATGTTATTGCCGCTCTTTTGTGCGGATATACCGTCAAGAATGGCATTTTTATCTTAATTTTGAACAATACTCATTAACTCGTCTTTGCAACAAATCAAAAAATGTGATCCGGCGACGGCTGTTGTACGGTCCCTGCCGGTTCTGCAGATATAATAATTAACGCAGCTTCTTGTTTGACAGGTCGTTTCCTCAGCAGGAAATGACAGCTATCGGTTGGCAGACTGATATTTTGTGAACAATAAGCTTTTTTGCTTGATTGCGAGTTTTTCTGCAGCCGGTGAAGATACAGAAATAATAAAAGGCTTTTTTAAAAGCGACCGGAATCTTGCTTGTTTTTGATGATTTTGAATGAAAAAGGGATGTTAATTATGAGTATCAGACTCTCCGGCAGGAATAATGAACTGCCTGTGTCTGTGATCTGTTCGCAGGAAATGCGGCGGATCGCGGAACGTGCGGAAAATATCATGTTTTCCGCGAAAAAATACACTTGCGGATACAGAGACTTTTCCGACGGGCGCGTAGGCTTCGGGAATGTCTGTGTGCGTCCATACAGGTCTGCAGATGAAGGACAAAGGGAATGTCCCGATGCGGACGAATCAGAGGATAGGAAAAATATCAACTTCATAAAAAGATGTTTTAATGATTGGGAGAATTGATTATGAATTTTGATGTTAATAAAGTGCTGGGGTCCTTCGGAAAGAGTGCCGCTATCATATCCGGGATCTCGTTTATCGTTGCACTCTGTGCTTTTATAGCGGAAAGAGCTGAAGAGTTCAGAAACAGAAAATACAAGAAGAAGTACAGACCCACCGGCATCTATGAGCGCTTCATAAAGCGTCCTCTCGACTGCTTCTTCAGTACAGGCGCTTTTATAATTCTGTCGCCTCTTATGATCGGTCTTACTGTCGTTGGCGCCATCAAGATGAAGGGCAATCCCTTCTTCACACAGGAAAGACCCGGCAGGATCGACCCGAAAACAGGCAGGGAAAAGATCTTCAAGCTCATAAAGTTCAAGTCCATGACTGACGAGAAGGACGAGAACGGAAAGCTCCTTTCGGATGAAAAACGCCTTACAAAGTACGGTCAGTTCCTCAGAAGCTCATCCTGCGACGAGCTCGGCGAACTTATCAATATCATCAAGGGCGATATGTCTATCGTCGGTCCGAGACCGCTCCTCGTAAGAGATATGGTCTTCATGACCGATAAGCAGCGCGAGCGCCACTTCGTTCGTCAGGGACTTACAGGACTCGCTCAGTGCAACGGAAGAAACGCTATAGTATGGGATGACAAGCTCAGATACGATAATACTTACGTTGACAGCGGCATTACCTTTGTCGGCGATATGAAGATCGTACTTAAAACTTTCAAGAAAGTATTCATCAAGGAAGGAATCGCTGAGGACGGCAAGGCTACTGCTGATGATTACGGCGATTACCTTATGAGCAAGGGCGCTGTTACTCAGAAAGAGTATTACATAAAGCAGGAGCTGGCAAAGCGCCTGCTCGTAAAGCAGGGCTGACGCTTTTATTATGATCATATGAAAAGGGTGCATTATGCCTGTCCGCTGTAATAACGCGGACATTGCGGCATACGGTCTGCCTTTTGTCTCTATCCGCATAGCGAAGACGCTCATGCGGATTCGGCATTGGAAAGGGATTTTTACCGGAAGTGCGCGTTCCTGCGCTGTATTCTCCGGCAGAAAGCGGACCGTATATCGCCGCAGCTGCCGGCACCCTGTCTCAATGATATAAGGATATGCTCGAAGGGTGCGTATCCCGTGCAGAATAACTGAAAGGAAGCAGGATAATGACTGAACTGGTTTCGATCATTATGCCGTCTTACAATACAGCGAACTTTATTGCGGAGTCCGTAAGATCTGTCCTCGCGCAGACTTACACCAACTGGGAACTGATAATTGTTGACGACTGTTCGAGTGATAACACCGAAGAGGTTATTTCCGGATTCGACGATCCGAGGATAATCTTTGTAAAGAATGAAGTAAACAGCGGAGCTGCCGAATCAAGGAACAAGGCTCTGAGAATGGCAAAGGGACGCTGGATCGCTTTCCTTGACAGCGACGATCTGTGGCATCCGAAAAAGCTTGAAAAACAGATCGCCTTTATGGAAAAGAATGATTATCATTTCAGCTATACGAATTACTGTGAGATAGATGAAAGCTCAAAGCGGAACGGCACGGTCGTGTCAGGTCCGCGAAAAGTGTCAAAAATCGGAATGTATTGCTATTGCTGGCCCGGATGCCTTACTGTTATGTATGACAGCAGGCACGTCGGACAGGTGCAGATCGAGCGTATAGACAAAAACAATGATTATGCTATGTGGCTTGAGGTCTGTACAAAAGCCGACTGCTTCCTGCTCGGCAGGAATCTGTCTGAATACCGCAGAAGAGCCGGATCAATAAGCAATCATAGCTGTCTGAACCTCATCAGATGGCATTATAAGCTTTGGAGGGAGGCGAAGCATAAGAGTATTCCTGTTAGCCTGACGCTGACAGGTCTTAATCTGGTATTCGGAGTAATAAAAAAAGTTTTATATGTAAAAAGAGATGCAAGCAATAAAAACTAATGAAAAGGTCTGGGAGGAAGAAAATGAAAAGTAAGTTTAAGAAGTTTTTATCAATGCTGATGACAGCAGTAATGGCTTTTACCGTATTAACTTTCAGTTTTGCGAATACTACGGCAAGCGCTGCCTGGGACTGGTGGAACGTCTGGGGAGGCTGGGAAAGAAGAGATACCGAGCCTTACGGTGAGATACAGCCCTATGAGGTCAAAAGCGGAAACAAGGTACATCAGGGCTATATCTTAACACCTAAAGCTCCGGGTACATACCCTGTTGTTGTTCTCTTCTGCGGAAGAACAGGTCACAGATGGAAGGAAAATCAGGATTTCAGCATGAAGGCAAGAATGAACACATGGGTATCAAAGGGCTACATCAAGCCTATGATCATCATTATGCCTACTCTTGTTATGAATGACAGAGATAACACAAATCTGAATTCAGATCTGTTTTTCCTCTATATCAGAAACAAGATGGGCGGTCTCAAGAACGCTTTCCTTTCTGATAAGACATTCGGCAAATACTTTGATCCCGGCGAGACATGGTCTGTAAGCGGTTAC
This sequence comes from Ruminococcus sp., assembly GCF_016287535.1. Lineage (GTDB taxonomy): Bacteria > Bacillota > Clostridia > Oscillospirales > Ruminococcaceae > Ruminococcus. Next base: position 10,636 of record NZ_JAEFAJ010000042.1, on the reverse strand, counting down.
TCGATGGGCGGCGCTGCAGCTCTTTACGCCGGCTGTCTGTACAGAAACCTCTACGTCAATGTCGGAAGCTTCAGCCCTTCTGAGTCACTTTATTATGAAGAGGGCGGCACAGGCTGGATAAACAGGGCTTCAGATCTCGTATTCTCAAAGAGCAGCAACGCTCATCTCTTTATGGGATACAGCGTAAAGGAAAGAGCTGAGTTCGCAAGGTACGTAAAGAAGTATGACAAGCTCTTCAAGAAGAACGGATTCAATTTCAAGATCTATGTTTCTCCTGAGGGAAATCACGGAACTATGCTTTTCCGCAGACAGATGCTTTCATTCTTCTATTACATCAGCAATAACGTATTCCTTACTGATGATATCATCTTTACAATGAAATACTGATGAGCTTCACAGTCTGAGGAAGTTTTTCAAAAGCATTCAATAGTCAGCTTATACCGTGTATTTTACCGGTAATTCCAGCCCTGACAGCGCAGCCATGCAGGTATGCCGTCAGAGGCTGGATAAGCTGATCCTGTAAACAGTTTACGACCGCCCCGGGGCGGCTTTTGACATTGCGAGGACAAGTACAGGTCCGCAGTGTTTTGCCAGAAAACAAATAATTTATTGAAGTGGAGATAAAATGTTAAACCGCACTGAAGAAGAGATAATGAGTTCATGGCAGGGCGGCAGTTCAGCCGAGCCATTGGTTTCCATACGCTGCATTACTTATAAGCACGGTCCGTATATAGCGCAGACCCTCGACGGATTCCTCATACAGAAAACGACCTTCCCTTTCGAGATAGTCGTACATGATGACGCTTCTCCCGATAATACGGCAGATGTCATCAGGGAATATGAGGCTAAATATCCGAATATAATCCATACCATTTATGAGACTGAAAATATGTTTTCAAAAGGGGACGGTGTCATAAGCGGTATAATAAACCCGATCCTGCGCGGAAAATACGTTGCTTACTGTGAGGGTGACGACTACTGGATAGACGAAAACAAGCTGCAGAAGCAGGTAGATTTTCTTGAGGCTAACCCCGATTACGGTCTCTGCTATACAAATTTCAATTTCTATCATCAGAATACCGGCGAGACAGAATATGATCTCCTGAATACAAAAAGCGAAGAATTCCGTTCTGAGTATACACTGGAGGAGTGGGTCATCAACAAGGGCTATACCGCTCCGATGACATGGGTACTGAGAAAGGAATTGCTTGACAAGTACAAGAGGATCCCCTCATGCGACAGCTCCTTCGGTACTTTCGCTCATTTCCTTGCAACTTCAAAGGTACACTGCCTGAAAAACGATATCACCGCTGTGTACAGAGTTCTCGGCGAGAGCGCGTCCCATACCAAGGATGTAAAGAAGTCCTATTCGAGAGCTTCCACTCTTCTGAAGGTACAGGAGAAAATGATCGAAAAATACGGTCTTCCCGCTGATACAGTGGAAAAGGTGAGAAAGCTCTACTACAGCAATGGCTACAGACTCATCGGCATGAATTATGACAGGGAGGCTATGAAAAACAGCCTGAAATATAATTCGTCCCCGAAGGTCAGGCTGTTCTATACGGCGATGCGCAGCTCGCTGCTGAGACGCCTGTGTATATCATTATGGAAAAAAAGTAGGTAATTTATATGAATTCTTGCGCGTTATACGTGACGTTCCAGCCGAATATCGCTGATCTGAAGGAAAGCATAGCAACAGTCAGGGATCAGGTCGGTCTTATCATCATAGTTGATAATTCCGATAAAAAAGATGCTCAGGATCAGGTGAAGTCACTGGCTGAGGAAAAGGTCCTTATCCTGTCGCAGATGAAGAATATCGGTATTGCTTCAGCGCTCAACAAGGGCTGCAGAGAGGCTGCTGAGCGCGGTTTTGACTGGATACTTACTCTCGATCAGGATTCACACCCGCAGAAGGGCATGGTCAAGGCTTATGATGAATTCATCAGCAAGCACCCGGATGAAAAGATCGGCGCTGTGGGACCTTTGTTCACTTTTTCAAGCAGGGACAGGGTAGAAGTGAGCGACTCTTATGAAAAGGTCGCTGACCTGATAACCTCAGGCTGCTATGTGAGCGTTGAGGCGTTCAATAATGTGGGCGGCTTCCGCGATGACCTATTCATCGACTCGGTCGATACAGAGTTTTCATGGCACCTCAGAAAGAACGGCTATTCGCTGTTCAGACTGAACAACGTGCTGCTGGAACATAACCTCGGTCACAATGCTTACCACATCAAGGTCTTCGGAAAGCGCATAATGACCATAACAAACCATAATTACCTGCGCTGTTACTATATTGCCAGAAATTCCCGTGTGGTCGGCAGGGATTACAGCAAGGTCTTCCCTCAGGACGGCGTTCCATACTTGAGGAAGGCTTACAAGAAAGCTTTCATGGTACTGTTTTTTGAAAAGGACAAGATCAGGAAGCTGAAAGCTGTCAGAGCCGGTATGGCAGATGCAAAAAAAGAAAAGCTCGGCGTTTGTAAAAGGACTTTCTGATCACCTGAAAGGCAGATGATATTGTTTTGCAGTTCAATGCCCCATGGCACTGATCTCTTTTTTTGTGCCTGTGCAAAACAGCTCCGGTAAGCTGTCAAAGCTTTGTGTTTTGTGACACGGGAAAACGCGGGACTGCGATCGTGTCCCGTTTATAGGAAAGGATACCCATTTGATGGGAAATGAAATATGAGTTCTGAGAAGGTTATCAACAATTTTTTATGGCGATTCTTTGAGCGCTGCGGCGCTTACGGCGTAACATTCATTGTTACCGTTCTGCTGGCGCGTATACTTGGTCCGGAGGTGTCGGGCTCGGTTGCGCTGGTACAGATATTTATAACGATCATGAACGTATTCGTGGACAGCGGTCTCGGCAACGCGCTGATACAGAAAAAGGACGCGGACGATCTCGATTTTTCAAGCGTTTTCTTTTTCAATATGCTGATATGCATAGTCCTGTATCTCATAATGTTCGTAAGTGCGCCGTTTATTGCTGACTTTTACAATAAACCCGGTCTTACCGCGGGTCTTATCCGCGTACTGAGCCTCGTTATCATAGTATCCGGCGTCAAGAATGTACAGCAGGCGTATGTGTCGAGAAATATGCTTTTCAAGCGCTTTTTCTTCTCGACCCTGGGAGGTACTATCGGCGCTGCGGTCATCGGTCTAACAATGGCGCTCCTTGGCTTCGGCATATGGGCTCTGGTAGCACAGATGCTGTTCAACACCCTTGTTGATACTGTGATCCTCTGGATAACTGTAAAATGGCGCCCGAAAAAGATGTTTTCCTTTGAGAGACTGAAGGGGCTCTTCTCCTTCGGCTGGAAGATACTTGTGTCATCTCTTATAGATACAGTTTACAACGATCTGAGACAGCTCATCATCGGTAAGCTGTACAGTTCTTCGGATCTTTCGTACTATAATCAGGGAAAGAGATTCCCTAAGCTTATAGTGGACAATATAAACGCTTCGATAGACAGCGTCCTTCTGCCTACGCTTTCACAGGCTCAGGACGACAGGAGTGCTGTAAAGAACATGACGAGACGTGCCATTAAGGTAAGCACCTACCTTATGATGCCTTGTATGGTAGGACTGGCTATGTGTGCGGATTCACTTATATATCTACTGCTCGGTGACGAATGGATGCCATGTATAATCTTTCTGAGAGTATTCTGCTTCACATTTGCCTTTTATCCTATACATACCGCAAATCTGAATGCCATAAAGGCTATGGGCAGGAGCGATCTTTTCCTGAAGCTTGAGATAATCAAAAAGGTCGTCGGTCTGACTGCGATACTGGCAACTATGTGGATAAGCGTAAAGGCTATGGCATACAGTTTCCTGTTCACTTCCATCTGCTGTCAGATAATAAACGCATGGCCGAACAAGAAGCTCCTCGGCTACAGCTACATCGAACAGCTGAAGGATATGCTGCCTCAGATCTGCCTTTCACTGGTAATGGGCGCCGCGATATACTGCGTGGAGTTCCTGGGATTCGGCAGCGTCATCACTTTGTGTATACAGATCGTTCTCGGAGCCGTTATTTATGCCGGCGCTTCAAAGCTGCTGAAAATAGACAGCTTTGAGTATATGCTCGCAACTGTTAAAAAACTTATTGGAAAAGGGAAGAAAAAATGAAGAAGATTCTGATCCTGGGAGCAAATCCCGAAACCGTGAGCCTTATCCTTAAAGCAAAGGAAATGGGTATATATACTATCGTTACGGATTATGATCCGAACGCTTTTGCAAAGAAATACGCCGATCAGGCAGAGAATATCAACGCGGTTGACGTTGACGCGCTGGTCGGGCTTGCTCAGAGAGAAAAGGTGGACGGCGTTGTCGTTGGTGTTGCGGAAGCACTCCTCCCTGCGTACTGCAAGGTATGCGAAAGACTCGGTCTGCCTGCTTATTCGGACATCAGTGCTTTTGAGATAATGACAAGAAAGGATCACTTTAAGAATAAATGCAGGGAATACGGTGTGCCTACCATAAGGGAGTATTCCCCGGACGACCTTGACAGCGTGGAATATCCGGTCATCGTCAAGCCGGTGGACGGCTGCAGTTCAAAGGGCATAACAGTCTGCCACAGCCGTGAGGAGCTCAGCAGAGCCGTGGAGCACGCACTTGAGTTCTCAAGGTCGGGCAAATACCTCATAGAAGAATATATGACAGGCGATGAGGTCATCTCCTATTACGTAATGCAGGACGGCAATCCCATATTTGTGGGAATGTGCGACAGATATACATATAAGGCAAGGAAAGAACTTGTTCAGCTGCCTACATCATATATCTATCCGTCAAGATATATCGACTCTTACCTGAAACATTCGGATCAGGCGGTAAAGAATATGATAAAGGGCCTCGGACTTGACAACGGTTCCATATTCTTTCAGTGCTTCGTCGACAAGGACGGCATCGTGAGGACATATGAACCGGGTTACCGCCTCAACGGCGCTCAGGAGCACCTGATAATCTCAAAGGTATCGGGCATAGACGCCAAGGAGCTGTACATCAATTACGCCCTTTACGGAAAGGTCGCTGATAAGGATCTCGCTCCGCTCAGCGATCCGAAACCTTCAAGGATATCCTGTAAGCTTTCACCTATAGTAAAGCTTGGCACTATCTCCAGAATGACCGGTCTTGACGAGATAAAGGCAATGCCTGATGTCGTGGATATCAGACCGAGCTACAACGAGGGTGACACCGTTACGGGTGAGGGTACTCTGAAACAGATCGTATGCCGTTTCTTTATAGTGTCCGACAGCAAGGAGAAGCTGAAGGAGAGCATTGACAGGATACAGGACGTATTCAGGGTTTACGATGAAAAAGGTGAGAATATGCTGATAGGCTTGTTCGACACCGGAATTATTGAAAGATTGTATTGATCTGCGGGGGCTTGAAATGAAAATAGGTCTGATTGGTCTGGGCGCTATAGGTACTCCTATCGCTCATAAGCTTTATAAAAAATACGGCAATGATTTTTTCCTTATCGCAAGCGAGGACATCAAAAAGCTGATACTCTCAAAGGAAACTTACGTTAACGGCGATCTCTTCGATCCCGATATACGCACCGACAAGGATACACAGGGAAAGATCGCGGATCTGCTCCTTATATGCATAAAGAACTATGATCTGAAAAACTCAGTGGTGAATATCGCTCCGTTCGTAAATGAAAATACTATCATACTCCCTTTGCAGAACGGTATATATTCCTATGAGCTCTTCAGGGAGACCTTCCCTGACCGTATCGTTCTCCGCGGCTATATGCAGGGACCGAATACGGAGATAGTTCCGGAAGGATTTACATACCGCAATCCCGGAGAGCTCCACATCGGAAGCGACATATTCCCGGACAAGGCTGAAAAGGCGGTCGCTGCCATTGTGGATTCGGGAATGCCTGCTTTTTATGAGAAGAACATCAAGAAGATGGTATGGAAAAAGTGGATGCTCAACGTCGCAGGAAACAGTATAACCGCACTTACAGGTGCCGATTATTCCATCTTCAAGCATTTCTCCGACCTGCAGGAGCTCTGCAGACAGGCTATGCATGAATTTCTCGGCATCGCCGAAGCCGAGAACGTGGAACTCGGCGAGTCTGATATAGACGATATCATAAACTATTATGTAACATACATAGGAAGCAAGAAAACGTCTATGCTCATGGACGTTATCAACGAAAGAAAGACCGAGAACCAGTACCTTGCGGGTACTGCGCTCGAACTCGGAAAAAAGCATGGTCTTGAACTGCCTGTCATAAGTACGCTTTACCGTCTTATGGAGATAAAAGAAGAAGTTTATATGGAAAGGAACGGCTGTATAGCTATGAAAGAATTGTTTACCGAAGGAATCGAGTACAGCGACGCCCTCAGAGTTCAGATGAACGATGTGAGCAGAAAAATGGAGGACAAGGAATACGCGGCTGTAATAAGCAGCGGCGGAATGCCGGAGCAGCTTCTTGCGCTTATGAAGTATGCTTCTGAAAATACCGCTTTCTATGCAAAGTACAAGGACGCAAAACGCATAGAGGACTTCCCGGTAATGAACAAGACTATTCTCAACGAGAATTACGATGATGTTGTCGTTCATTCCTTTGATAACATAAAGACTCATAAGATGCATACATCAGGTTCTACAGGCATACCTTTCACTGTCGTTCAGGACCTCGCAAAGAGAGAGCGTCATCTTGCCGACCTCAAATACTTCGGCGCTCTTGCTGGCTATGCCGACCACGATCCTATGTGCTACCTCAGAGCCAAGCCTACTGCAACTCCTGAGGAGCAGGAGAGAGATAATATCTGGCAGCTCGATATCTGCAACCTCAGCGCTGAGAATCTGAAGAATTACTACCACGTAATGGTGGAAAAGAAGTGTACCGCCCTTATCGCTTATCCTTCAACTCTCGAAACTGCAGTTGATTTCTGGAAGCACGCTTTCAAGGAGAATACTTCAAGCATAAAGACTATCATCTCAACTTCAGAGACACTGACCGACGAGGTAAAGGACAAGCTCAAGGACTACTTCGGCAAGGACGTCGGAGTATACGCGCGTTATTCAAATACAGAGCAGGGCATACTCGGTCAGGAGACCGGTATAAGCGGAAAGTTCAGACTCAACTGGGCTTCGTATTACTTTGAGATACTCAAGTTCGATTCGGACGAAAAGGCTGAACCCGGCGAACTCGGAAGGATCGTTATCACCGATCTCTATAACAAGGCTTTCCCGATGATCCGTTACGACACGGGCGACGTTGCAAAGATGAGCGTTGAATCAGACGGCGATTTCCCTGTGTTCACCGAGCTCCTCGGAAGAAGAATGGATCTTATCTACGATCTCAAGGGAGAGGTCGTTTCACCATTCCTCCTCTGCCGCACAATGCGCCTTTCACACGGCATAGAGCAGTGGCAGTTCATTCAGGAGACAAAGGATACCTACAGACTGAAGATAACTTCAAATACAGACGAAAAGCCGAATGTTGACAAGGAAGTTGAAGGCTTCAAGAAGACTCTCGGCGAAGGCGCTGATATCATTGTTGAGTACGTGGAGGATATCCCTGTAATGAATTCCCTCAAGAGAAAGCTCATAGTTTCAAATCTGAAAAAGTAATACTGCGAGGGGATAAATATGGCAGATAAAATTCTTGTTACACGTTCTTCAATGCCCTCTTTTGAGGAGTACTGTGAAGAGATAAAAGAGCTCTGGGACAGCCACTGGCTGACTAATATGGGCGCAAAGCACAAGGAGCTCCAGGCTGAGCTGGAGCAGTTCCTCGGAGTGCCGAACGTAGTCCTTTATACGAACGGTCACCTTGCACTTGAGAATGTTCTCGCTGCAATGAACCTCCCACGCAACGGCGAGGTAATCACTACTCCGTTCACTTTCGCTTCAACTACTCACGCTATCGTGAGAAACAACCTGAAGCCGGTCTTCTGTGACATCAACAAGGACGATTACACCATCGACGTCAGCAAGATCGAAAGCCTTATCACCGACAGGACCTGCGCTATCGTGCCTGTACACGTTTACGGTAATCTGTGCGATGTAAAGAGCATAAAAAGGATAGCCGCAAAGTACGGACTGAAGGTCATTTATGACGCGGCTCACGCTTTCGGGGTAAGATACAACGGCGTAAGCACCGCAAACTTCGGCGACGCTTCCATGTTCAGCTTCCACGCCACCAAGGTGTTCAACACCATAGAGGGCGGAGCTGTATGCTTCCATGATAATTCACTTGTTCAGAAGCTGAATGATATGAAGAACTTCGGTATACGCGGCACGGAGAGCGTTGAGTTCGTTGGCGGAAACGCTAAAATGAACGAGTTCCAGGCCGCTATGGGTATATGCAATCTCCGTCATATAGACGAGGAGATCGCAAAGCGCAGGGCTGTTGTGGAGCATTACCGCGAGAGACTTTCGGGTGTGAGCGGTATAAAGCTTTGCGGAGAGCAGCCCGGAGTAGAGGCGAATTACGCATATATGCCGGTCGTATTTGACGAGATGGAGTTCGGCGCGAGCAGAAATGAAGTATTTGCCGCACTGGCTGAAAATGATATAGTCGCAAGAAAGTATTTCTATCCGCTGACTAATACCTTTGACTGCTTCCACGGCGCGTATGACGTGAATGAAACTCCTATCGCACTGCATATCAGCAAGCGCGTACTTACTCTTCCGCTATATGCTGACCTCAGTATCGAAACTGTGGACAAGATATGCGATATAGTTCTCAGCTGCAAAAGAGCCGCTGAGTAATAACAAAAGAATGTGTTCCGAAGCGCCGCTCATGTGAGCGGCGCTTTTGCGTCCGCTGCTGATACAGGTATATGCCCATATTGTACTTGACAAATCATATGGATTGTGGCATCATAATAGTATATTACCTGAACTTCAGGATCAGATCACCGGTCAATATCTGAAAAGGAGGCGCCTGAATGAGAAAAACAATATTACCGCTGCTCTTTGTTGCGGTACTGTCTTTATTATGCGGATGTGTGCATTTTGATGACAGCAATTACGATAATTATTCCCCAACAGGAGATCAGCATAGAAACGCGGAAAAAATTGGCAGTGATGAGGAACTGTACAATGCTATATATGAGCATTTGTCCGCGTTTGAAACTGAAATGAGATTCTACGGCGCGGTCGATTCAGAAAAGATATTCAATACCTTCAAAAGAGTTTCACAAGATCATCCTGAATTTTTCTGGACAGGTTCATCATCAATAGGTACTTCGGGTAATAGTGATGTACATGAGTTCAGCGTAAGTCCCTCGGACATTAATATGTCAATGGACGAAGTGAAAACAATGTGCGGCAAGATCTCTGACGCTGCGGACAGTATAATAGACGATATCCCGGAAGGTGCTTCTGACTGGGAAAAGATACTCTCTGTACATGACAGCATTATCAGAAAAACATGGTATCAGTCTGATGACACTGACGATTTCACAAATTCCATATACGGCTGCCTTGTAAGGGGACAGTCACAGTCTTCCGGGTATTCTGAGGCGTTCAAGTACATTATGAACAGGCTCGGTTTCGAGTGCGGTATCATCAATAATGACAGCCGTAAATGGAATTACATAAGACTCGGAGATAAATACTACTGGATTGATCTTACCTGGGACGATCCGGCTTATGAAAATGAGGACGGCTTTACAAACATTACCCATTACTACTTTATGTCCGATGACGAGCACTTCGGCATTGACCACAATCTTGAAAAGGGGAAAAACTCTTTCATCCCGCAATGTGATTCCTATGACAAGTATTTCTACATCGAAGACGGTTCGTACCTGAGCAGCTTCGATCCGGATAAAATTGCGGACGTGATACGCAGACATTACAAGGATAAAAAAGCAGAGATAATGTTTGATGACGATACGGCTTATCAGATGGCAGTCAAACTGATGGGAGAGGGCGCAGGTTCCGAGGAGCTGTACGGTGCGGTCCCGGAGGGCTGCGGTATAAACTACGGCAGGGACGATGAAAGAATGATAGTCAGCTTTTATTTTTCTTTGAGCGAACAGCAGGAGAATACCACAGAGTGAGATCATTTCCTGCGGGAAAGCTCCTGATAATCGGTGTATCAAAAGATGACCGCTTCAGAGCGGTCATCTTTCTTATGCTGATGTATCAGTGTTCCTTAAATTACCGGCGTAAGGCTAAAGCAAGGGAAAACTGCAGGCATTGCCCCCGACAAATGAAAATATGCTTTTAATATCTGCAAAAAGCCCGTTTTTAGTTGTTGAGCAGACATTAAATATGCTTGGGAAAATAAACTTGTACAAATTGCCGAAAAAACAGTAACAGGCTATAAATATGTGAATTAGGGATTGATTTTTAGGGCGCTGAATAGTATAATAAATTTGTGTGTGTGACTACGAGGAACCTATAAAGTCACATTAATATTTTTGAAAACATAACTGTCTGAAAGAATATCAATAATTTTATGGAGAAGGTATTTGGATGTTTGTAAACAAAAGCAATGCAAAGCCGTTTGCAGAGAAAATATGGCTTTCCTCTCCTACTATGCACGGTGACGAGCAGAAGTGGGTGAATGATGCGTTTGAAAAGAACTGGATCACAACAGCAGGAGAGAATATCAACGAGGTCGAAAGGCTCGTTGCGGAATACGCCGGAGTAAAGT
>NZ_JAEFAJ010000050.1 GCF_016287535.1 Ruminococcus sp. | reverse complement strand
TCGGGACGAACTCCCACGGACATTATGACCATATCGGCTTCGATACTGCCATTTTGCAGAATGACTTTTTTATCGGTTATCTCCGTGACGCCGTTGTTCAGGAACAGCTTGATACCTTTGCTTCTGATATAGCGATGAACATCAGCTGCCATATCTGCGTCAAGAGGTGCGATAAGATGATCCGCAAGCTCGACTATTGATACTTCAAGGCCTGCACTGACGAGGTTTTCAGCCATTTCCACGCCGATATATCCGCCGCCCACAACTACGGCTCTCTCAGGCTTGTTGCTGTCGATGAAGCCCTTTATCTTCATCGTATCGGGAATATTTCTCAGAGTGAATACATGAGGAAGCTCCATGCCGCTTATATTCGGCCGAATGGGTTCAGCTCCGGGAGAAAGTATGAGCTTGTCGAAGGTCTCCTCGTATTCTTTACCTGTATCGGCATTACGCACGGTCACTGTATGAGCTTCGGGAGATATCTTCACGGCTTTACTCTTTACCCGCACATCAATATTGAAGCGCTTGCGGAAACTCTCAGGCGTCTGCAAGGTCAGCATATTCCTGTCGGTTATCTCTCCGCCGATAAAGTACGGCAGACCGCAGTTGGCAAAGGAGATATAGTCTCCGCGCTCAAGAATGATGATCTCATCATTTTCATTTAAACGTCTCAGTCTTGCGGCTGCGGAAGCTCCACCCGCAACGCCGCCTACGATTATAGTTTTCATTTTTCTACCTCCGAAAGGATAAAATTATGTTTGAAGAAATCTACAGTGAATTATTCCCGTTCTGGGACAAAATATCAGCTGTCGACCGCAAATATATCTGCGATAATTCCACGATACGCCAGTACGAAAAAGGCACTAACCTCCACAACGGCAGCGAATGCTCTGGAGTGATATTTGTCCGCAGTGGAAGTCTCCGCGTGTATATCATGTCAGAGGACGGCAAGGACGTAACTCTGTACCGTCTGCACAAGGGTGATATGTGTATGCTGTCGGCTTCCTGCGTTTTGCAGTCCATAACCTTTGAAGTCGCCATTGACGCCGAAGAGGACAGCGAATGCTGTATCATCAGCGGTCACGCTTTCAAGCAGGTCTCGGAGCGCAATCCCGAGATACGGATATTCTCCCTTGAAACAGCCGTTTCGCGCTTCTCCGACGTTATGTGGGTAATGCAGCAGATAATGTTCATGAGCCTTGACAAGCGCCTTGCAATATTCCTCCACGATGAAGCTCTGCGTATCGGCTCGGACAATATCCAGCTGACACAGGAGCAGATAGCGAAGTACATCGGCTCTGCCCGTGAAGTGGTGTCACGAATGCTGAAATACTTCGCTAACGAGGGTATAGTTGAAGTCTCACGCAAGGGCGTAAGGATAATTGACAGGAAGCGTCTACTCGACTTAACCATTTAACATATCAAGTATAGCTGATTTCGGACGGATTCCGACTGCATGAGCGGTAACTGCTCCGTTCTTAATAACAGTAAGCATAGGTATGCTTGAAACTCCGAATGCAACGGCAAGCTCGGGCTGCTCATCAACATTTACCTTGCCTACCGTAAACTCGCTGTGCTCCTCGGCTATTTCGTCAACAAGAGGCGACACCATTCTGCATGGACCGCACCAGTCTGCGTAAAAGTCCAGAAGTACAGGCTTTGCGCTATTTCTTATCTCCGTGAAATTTTCCTTTGTAACATTAAAAACTGCCATATCAATACTTCCTTTCTGTTTTATTGTACCTTTATTATACACGATTATTCAGCAGCGGTCTGCGACTTTGTCACGTTTTTGGCTTTGCATATGAGCTGAGTCATAGTGCCCATAGGACAGTAAACACACCATGAACGTGGCTTGAAAAGTATCATGGTCACAAAACCGAGTATTGTGGAAGTGAGCATTACGCTGTAAAATCCGAATGCGAACTGTGCAACGCCGTCTGAGAATACTGTTCCGTGATAAGCCCAGTGCCACGGTACCTTGAATGTCCACAGCAGCTTTATTTTCTGCCCGAGAGGACGCTGACCTGCTAATACAAGATAGGTGTTCCAGAGCATTATAAAGAACATGGTAAAGAAGAATATGAGAAATCCGTAGCGGAAATACTTTGACTTCATCCATTTGGGCATATCCTTTTTGCGTGAGAGTCCGAAATGGCCGCCAAGCATTGAGAAAAGCTGTCCGCGTCCGCAGAATTTGTTGCAGTACGCCTTGTTTCCCCAGCCTATTGATATTACAAGAGGAACGATGAAGCATATCATTCCAAGCCATGCAAACAGGATATTCACAAATCCGAGTATAAGATAAGTCAGTGAGAATATCCACAGGTAATCATACCATTTTTTCTTAGCTTTCATGGTTTACCTCCTCAAGTGTGATAATGCTTGCGGGACATTCCTTTGCACATTTTCCGCAGCCTACGCAGAGTTTCTCATCAATGACTGCATTTATCCCATGCGGTACACTTATAGCTGCCCTCGGGCAGACCTTTACGCAGCAGCCGCAGGCTACGCACTGACTTGTATCAACAATTGCTTTTCGTTTCATATCATCGCCTCCGAAGTATATTATATACTCACGGAGGCTTTTATTCTGTGACTAAGTCACATTAGAGGATAATATTCGGAAAAGAATGCGTTTTTCTCTGTTCCCGTAATACTGCCTATTCTAAAGCTTTCAGCACTAATATATCGTCAACTTAACAGACAAACTACGACTTTATACTTTGTATGAAATGCTGATAATTTAAGATATTTTGTAAACATTTATAGTTTATATTGAAATTATTGTGCAAAACTGATAGAATTAATGTAAGAATTAATAGCAATATATTAAAATAGTATTGCTCAGATACATTGCTGACGGCGCGAATGAAAAGGATTTTATCAGGACATACAGACTTACATGATGATAACTCGATTAGAGGTGACATGGAATGGATTTTGTAAACAGATTTGAAGAAGCCCTGAACAACGGATATATTAAGGCATTCTTCCAACCGTTGACCCGTACCATCTCCGGCAAGGTCTTTGGTGCCGAGGCTTTGGCACGATGGGACGATCCGGAGCGAGGACTGATACCGCCCGGTGAGTTTATAAACTCACTGGAAGAACACAAGCTGATACACAAGCTC
>NZ_JAEFAJ010000015.1 GCF_016287535.1 Ruminococcus sp. | reverse complement strand
AGACTGGCTCAGCCTGCTACCACATAAATTCAACATCGGGAGCTTTTACCATACGGATCTCTGACCCGGGCTCTGACTGAAGCTTGTCCTCTTTTTCGATAGCCTTTGCAAGCTCCTCAATTTCAACAATTTCGTGAAAATAATCATTTACTGGCTGGAGAGCCTTGAATACTTCAGCAGCATGCTCCGCTATTTTCCGGGAAAAAAGCTCCTCAGAGCCGCTGACCTTTGTATAAATGCTCAGTCCCTTTTTCACGAAATATTTCTCCAGCCCGGGAACGGGACAAGACTTTTTCCGCTTGTACTCGTCGCCGCCCAGCGTAAGCCCGTACTTTTCAACAAATTCATCGACCATGTTGAGAAACGGCTCCGGTTCTTCGAGAAGTCCGCTGCGGAAACGCTCCATTACAGCGGCTTCAGGCTTTGAGATACGGAAACCGAACTCTGCTCCCTCAGGGGAAAGCTCGAAATACAGGGTAGGAGTTTTATTCCAGTACCATGCGTCATATCGGACGTATATCCACATGGTATCCCGATAGTGAAGATATGGCGCGAAATTCTCGTCACGGTATATTCTGCCCACCTTGTACATCATTCCGTCGATACGTGAAAACGGCTCGAAAAGCTCCTCGCCGAGAGCCTTCATCGGCTCAAATATCTTCTGAGTATATACCGCCTTTCGCGGCTCAAACCAGTCCTTATTATTGTTATGCCTTATACCGAGGAGAAACTCCAGCGCCTCCTGCGAAAAACCTTCAAACATCTTATTCTCCTGTTATTGCATGGACGATCTTTGATCGTCCAAAAAGTATCTTATTGATCACTAAAAAATTATATCACAGTTTCCGTCATTATTCAAGGAGTAATATCTTATTTCCGCAATTTTACAGCAATATAGTTCTAATTATATTTCACAATGGGGTGAAATAACTTTCAACATTGTGTTGAAATGGCTGTGGATTCATATGTTCGATTGTTGATAACTATGTTGAAAAGGTGGAAAACAACGCAGAATACACTTTTTGGAAGTAGGTAAAAGTTGAAAACCCTGTGGATAAACGGGGAAAATAAGTAAACAATAAAAATATGTTGTGGAAAGAGACTCCACAACAATTTATCGTAAAGGATAGGATTTGTATGAAAAAGCTTTTAGCAATATGCTCCATATTTTTTACAGTCTGTGCAGCGCTCACAAGCTGCGGAAATAACAACGACGGCCACTATACCGACGACGGGACAGGCATAGTCACAGAGCACAGCACGACCGCTAAAAAGTACGAAAGCACCACGGACAGACGTGATAATTCCGCTAAGGACCGTCTGGACGACGCTGCCGACGGTGCAGGCGACGCCGGCAAGGACATCGTAAGCGGTGTCGGTGACGCCGGAAAAGACCTCATTGACGGAGCTCAGGACGCTGTTGACGACGTTATCGACGGACTCGACGGCGAAAAGGAAACAGATACAACGACAACAACAAGCAAAGACAGATAACTAAAGGCGGACTTTATGTCCGCCTTTTCAACATTTAATTATGAATTGTTGAAATTATGAGCACAGCTCAGCCATAGCCTCTGCCATTATCTCCGCATTCTTTATAAGCTCCCTGACAGTAATAAACTCGTCAGGACAGTGCATATTGTAGTTCTTTCCGGGAAATTCCGCTCCGAAGGCAACTCCGCCCTCTATCTCGTGTACATAAGTGCCGCCGCCGATAGCGATACAGCGTCCCTTATCACCGGTGACCTTCTCATAAACGCGCAGAAGAGTCTGTACAAATACGCTGTTTTCATCGGTGCAGTGAGGCTCTACTCCCTCGCAGGAGTCTATATCGAAGCCTGCTTCACGGAGTTTTCCGCAGATAATATCACTTATCTCTGCCTTTGTGCGGTCAAGCGGAAAGCGAATATCCACACCGCCGTGAAGTCTGCCGTCTTCAGTGTACAGAAGCGACAGTACACAGGTCATATCTCCCGAAATTTCGTCGCGGAAGCCAAGTCCACAACTCTTTCCGCTGAATTCTCCGTGTGGGAAGAGCTCCTTCAGCTTCATAAGCAGCGGCAGCCCGTAATTATTGAAATGCAGGAACTTTGTTATGGCATTTTCTCCCTTTTCCGGAGTTGAAGCGTGTGCGGACGTTCCGTGCATACCTCCGTAATTCATGGAAACATTGCCGTTTTCATAAAGTCTTATATCGTGGGTACACTCCTGCGGAACAGCGTTTATCACTTCACCGCCCTTGATAAAACCATTATTGAACTCAGCTGAGAAATAGACTCTCAGCATACCCTTTTCCGCATTTATCAGCGGATATTCGCCGTCTGGAGTGAACACCGCAGGCGGCAGCTCATGCTTTTTGCGGTAGTATGCAAGGTCTGCCGAGCCATTCTCCTCGTTGGTGCCGAATATAAGGCGTATGCCCTTTTTCAGCGGTATACCCAGCTCCTTAACTGCTCTTGCGGCAAAGAGGGCTGCAACAGCCGGTCCCTTGTCGTCGATAGCTCCACGACCTACAAGTTTATCGGTATCAGGCTCGTACCGCAGCGTATACGGATCGCTTGTCCAGCCCGAACCGACAGGAACTACATCAAGATGAGTAAGCACGGCAAGTCCGGGAGCAAGTCCGTTTATATCCGCTGAACCTGCGTAATTATCAGTATTTTCAATGATAAATCCGAACTCCTCACACTTTTTCAGCATGATCTCCAGTGCTTTTGCGGGCTCTCTTCCGAATGGAAAGCCGTCTTCAGCCTCGCCCTGCACACTGGGTACTGCCACAAGCTCCGCAAGAAAGTCTGTCATTTCCTGCTTATGGGCGTTCAGATATTCTCTAATTTCCGACATTTTAACCTCCTGTATTATACCAAAACAAAAAACCGCAGTACTTCTACTGCGGTAATTTGCGCGTACACAGCGTCTCACGACGCTATGTACCAAGAAAGAAAGGATAAATATGAAAAGAATTAATCAGTTGACAATTGCCTTCTCAGTTTCCTTATCGAAGATGTGGATTCTGTTAGGATCGATAGCTACCTTGATATCGTCTCCTGACTTAGCTGTAGACCTTGGGCTTACTCTTGCTGTAAGCGGAACTCCCTCACAAACGAGGTAGAGGTAAGTCTCAGCACCCATCATTTCGGTAATTTCTACATTTGCGTCGATAACGCCTGTAGAAGCATTTGAGAGGTACATTTCTTCGTCGTGGATAGACTCCGGACGAACGCCGAGAGTGATCTCCTTGCCAACGTATTCATTAAGGTTCTCATTTACCTTTGACTCAGGAACGATGATCTGATACTTTGTATTCTTACCGAATTCAACGATATACTGACCATACTCTTCCTTGAGTGTAGCGTCGATGAAGTTCATCTGAGGTGATCCGAGGAAGCCTGCAACGAACTTGTTTATAGGATTCTCATAGAGGTTCTGAGGTGTATCGATCTGCTGAACGAAACCGTCCTTCATACATACGATTCTGTCACCCATTGTCATAGCCTCTGTCTGGTCATGAGTTACATAGATAAATGTTGTACCGAGCTTCTTGTGGATCTTGGCGATCTCGGTTCTCATCTGAGCACGGAGCTTCGCGTCGAGGTTTGAGAGAGGCTCGTCGAGAAGGAATACCTTAGGTGAACGAACGATAGCACGACCGAGAGCAACTCTCTGTCTCTGACCACCGGACATTGCCTTAGGCTTTCTGTCGAGAAGGTGTGTAAGGTCGAGGATCTTTGCAGCCTCGTTAACCTTTCTCTCTATTTCAGGCTTCGGAACCTTGCGGAGCTTGAGTCCGAATGCCATATTGTCGAAAACTGTCATGTGAGGGTAAAGAGCGTAGTTCTGGAAAACCATTGCGATATCTCTGTCCTTGGGAGCGATATCATTTACGAGCTTATCGCCTATATAAAGCTCACCTTCAGAGATTTCCTCAAGACCTGCGATCATACGAAGAGTTGTTGACTTACCGCAGCCGGAAGGTCCAACGAGAACGATGAACTCCTTATCTCTTATCTCTAAGTTAACATCCGATACAGCTACCACACCGCCCGGATATTTCTTATAAATGTTCTTAAGTACTAAGCCTGCCATGTTTAATCCATTCCTCCAGTAAAAATTTTATGCCGATATATTTTTTTCCAGTATCAGCTATGATAATATCATAACACATTCTTAATAATTTTGCAAGTTGCTAAATTGCCAAAGTTACATAAATTTGTTTATTAGAAATGCCGAATAAAATGCCGAATATTTGGCAAAAAAGAGGTCGAAATCATGCTCTTTAAACATATCATTCGGCAATATCTCCATACTCTCTCCTATCCCCAGTTTTTCGGGCAAAACAAGGGATCCGACCGAAATCCGCATAAGGAGCTCCACATGATTTCCCACGGCTGCGAACATTCTTTTAACTTGATGATATTTTCCTTCACAAAGTTCAACAAATGCGAGTTTATCGCTGTTTTCCGACGGTCTGACCTTAGCGGGCAGACAAGTCTCACCGTCAGACAATGTTAAACCTTCTGAAAATTTGTTAATATAATTATTTTCAAATTTTCTGCCAAGTTGCACAATATAGGTCTTTGGGATATGATGCTTTGGAGAAAGCATTCTGTGCGCCAGCTCTCCGTCATCTGTGAGCACCAGTGCTCCTATACTGTCCTTATCGAGCCTTCCCGCGGGAAAAAGTCCTTTTTTACGCATTTCCGGCGGTATCAGCTTCAGAACCGTCTCGCCGTCCTTATCGTCGGTGGAGCATACATACCCCTGCGGTTTATTGAGGAGTATATAGCTGTAGCGCTGAGACTTTATCTCCTGACCGCATACCGCAACCACAGCCGTATCCGGATCTATCTTGTCATCGGGGCGCTTCACGGTCATGCCGTCAACGGTTATTTTCCCCTTTGCGGCAAGCTCCTTTATCCGGCTTCGTGAATATTCCGTTCTTTCAGAGATGAATTTATCAAGTCTGATCTGTGCCATTGTATTTTCCTCCGGCATATTTTATATCATGTTCTGAATAAGATATATCGTCCGCATCATCTTCTCAAGGAGCTGTAATATATGAAAAAGACCGCATTGATGATACTTTCGGCAGCTGCTTTCGCGCTTGCAGCCTGCAGCAGAAAGAGCGACCCTCCCGCCATTGTGGCAGCAGGGGACGTCTCTGCACGTATCGGATACTTTGCCTCTCATGGCTGGGAGGTGGAAGAGATATCCGAAAAAGCCGTGACTATACCTGCGGAATTCTCCGACGCTTATGAAGAATACGCTCTGATACAGGACAGACAGGGACTGCCCCTGCGCGGATACGCAGGCAGGAATGCCCGTCTGTTCGTATATGAAGTAAAAAATTACAGCCCTGAAAGCAGAAAAATGCTTGCAGAGCTGCTTGTATGTGACGATACTGCCGTTGCCTCGGCAGTGTACAGCGAGGACGGCGTAAGTCTGATACTGCCTGTAAGCTGAATCAGAATACGTTTATCTTGTCTCCCACAACAGGAAATCTGTAAGCCTTTTCCTTTACCGCACCGAAAATATAGCTTACCCATATAGCGATGATAGCAAGCCATATAGCTATCTTCAGTATTACACCGAGAACAGGTATAGCTCCTATTATCTTGCCGACAACTGCAAGCACACAGAATATTATGAACCATGTGAGAGCCTGATTTGAATGAAACTTGCAGTAGGCCGAATCCTTGTCATTTAAGAACGGCAGAAAGAAGAGACAGGGCATTATGTATGCAAACTTTGCAAAAAGCTTGTTCTTCTCCGGTTCATTGGGATTAAAAGAATTCTGTGCATTGATGTCATTGAATGCTTCAAGGAAATTTTCCATTTTTCATTCCTCCGTTTTATTAATTACGGAAACATCTTCCGTATCATTATCTTTCCTGTCAAATTCGCTTATAGCGGCAACGAAGCTGTCTATATCCGTAAAGTCTTTATATACCGAAGCAAATCTGATATAGGATATGGGGTCTATATCTCTCAGTCTGTCAAGCACAAGCTCACCTATCTCGGTAGATCTCGCTGTCGTCCTGAGGGCGTTTGCGTAATAATTCTCGACATAATTGGCTATTTCAGTGACCTTTTCAGCAGAAACAGGTCTCTTTTTTATTGCCGAGACTATGCCGTTTATCAGTTTGGTCTTATCGAACAGCTGAACGCTGCCGTCTCTTTTTTCCACCATGAGGATAGGCGTTTCAACAGCCTCATAGGTAGTGAATCTTTCTCCGCATCTCACACATTCGCGGCGGCGCTTTGTCTTGTCATCGACAGGACGTGAATCTATTACCTTTAAATCTTCAAATCCGCAGTATGGACATTTCATCGTTTATGCTCCCTGCCGTAAGGCTCAGTCATGCGTGTAAGTATATTATAGCTTGATATGAGATCGCTTATACCCTTGAATCCGCTTCTGTAAAGTTCGAGAACAACGCTGCATTCCGGATTATATACCGCAAGCTTTTCAAAGAACTGCTTAAAATTGAACCTGCCCCTGCCGATGAGAAGGCAGTCGCCCATCTCTCCGGAATCGCTTATATGAACGTGTGCGATCTTGTCGCCGACAACGTCGAGAAAGCTTACCGGATTTTCATTTGAGCGCAGCGCCTGCTTTGTATCGAGCACAAATGCGAACTCGCTGCCGAGCATATTCTTTATCTCCTTTATGAACGCAGAGGAGCCGCTTTTACAGCGTGAGACATTCTCCACGGCAACAGTCACACCGAATTCCTTTCCCAGTCTGTAAAGCCTTGAATAGCGTTCGCAGTAAAGCTCCGCGGTACAGAGTGAGGACGGTTTTCCGCCGTGAAAGACGAATATATCAGCTCCCACGATATTCATAAATCGAAAATACAGTTTATAGTATTCAAGCATATCATTTATCCTGCGCTCGTACTCCGAAAAGAACATCTGCGGTTCGATCTCGCAGGTGAAGGGGTGTACAGACGGGCACTTCACATCGAATCTTTTCAGCAGATTCGCCATGCCGTGAGCGAAGCTCTTTTTCAGCTCGGAATGAGTATTTATAAAGAGCTCAACGCAGGAAACGCCGTTTAGCGCAAGGTCATAGAGGGCTTCCTCAATTGGTTTAGGGTACAGGCAAGCTGTAGAAACACCTGCTATCAAAAATAATCCTCCTCGCGCTTTAACAATATATTTTTATTATAATCAGATTTTTCCCGAATGTCAATAATCAAATCAAAATTTAGCTTTGCTAAATTTTGATTGAGTTGAGAATTGAGAGTGGAGAGTTAAGAGTTAATGAGTTCGCTGCGCTCATATTATTTAAATTATATCGCCGCAGGCGATACACCACAACTCTCAATTCTCAACTCTAAACTAAATCATAATTTTGCTCCGCAAAATTATGATTTATGTCAAGAGCGCAGTGTAATGAATATAATAATGCGGAGGTGTGTATTTTGCTCAGAGAATTCTTTATTGCTTTCATAATAAGCATAGACATATATCTTGCGGCAGCTGCCTGCTGCAACAGCGGTATCAGGATACCCCTGAGCTCCGCTTTTATTATCGACATTTTCTCAACAGCTGTTATGTTTGCTTCACTCAGTCTTTCCGACCTGATATCAGGCTATATCACGTCCGGCACCTGCCACAGAATAGGTACTGCCGTACTTATCGCCCTCGGTGCTGTTAACATTACAAAAAGCATAGTCAGGAACTTTATCAGGCGCATATCCGACAGGGGCGGCTTTTCTGTAAAAATGGGCGGAGCTTCAATACTTGTAAGGCTTTACCTTGACGATACCGCCGCAGATATGGACAGCTCAAAGGTACTGTCCGCAGGCGAAGCCGCCGTACTTGCCGTTGCAGGCTCTCTTGACGCGGCAGCGTCCGGGCTCGGCTGCGGCTGCACCGACATATCAGCTCCCATAGCCTCTGTTTTTACATTTATATGCGGAGCCGCAGCGCTTATGCTCGGTTCCCTGACAGGCAGAAAAATATCCTCCCTGCGCCATGATCTCTCATGGGCGGGAGGACTGCTTCTTATACTGTTTGCCGTATTCTCGGCTTAGCTCATATCTCGTACACGACTATCTCCGGAGGATCAAAAAGCCTCAGCTTTCCGAGACCTGCCGACACCAGCAGCTTTTTGCCGCCGAAGTCGTATACTCCCTTTGCGTATTTCGGGAAAAATCTTCTTTCAGGAGAGAGCAGCGCCTTTCTGAAAAACCTTACCGAACCACCGTGAACATGACCGCTGAAGGTATATTTTGCGCCCCATTTCGCATATTCCTCTCCGAAGAAAGGATTATGCGCTATAAGCAGGACCTCGCCCTCAGGACATGGTCCGAGAAGCCTGTCGATATCCTTTTTTTCAATGACATCAAGTCCGCGGTAGCCGCCGTTTTTCTTGTAAACACCGTAATCCTCAAGAAGTCCGTATATCTTCAGGGTCCTTCCTTTCACGACAAGCTCAGCACAGCCGTTTTTAAGAAGTATCTGACGGTTTCTCAGAAGCATTTTTTTGAATATCCTCTTGTTTTCCTTGTGGATACTCTGTTCATGATTGCCGTATATCATATACACGGGAGCTGTCTCACAAAGTCCTCTGAGGACAGCTTCCGCTGATGAAAAATCAGTTTCGCTCCTTGTGATGAGATCACCGCTGAGTATAATGATATCCGGTTTTTCAGCCCTGACTTTCTTTATCAGACGGACATTGTCCGTGCCGAATCTCCTTTTGTGAAGGTCAGAGACATGAACTACCTTTATGCCGCTGCCAAGCTTTTCACGTCTTACAGTCAGCATAAAGAAGTTCTCAAAGATAAAATAAAGTACGAGAAGTATTAAAATAATAATAGCGATATATAACATTTTCATTTACCTTATGCGATAATAACGAGAGATTATTCGGGTATAATTTTTGTGGTTATGGCGTTCGCAATGGCTGGCAATTACGCAAATGCCCGGCTACTAACGACCACCTAAATTTTATTTACCCAATTATTATTCCTCGCTGTCATCGTCCTCAGGGTCTGCTTCTATAACTACTTCGTTCTGCTCTTCAAGCGCAGCCTCTTCCTCAGCAGCCTTCATCTGCTCTTCCGTGAGCTGCTCAACCTTTTCGGTCTCGGCGTTGTCGTCGTGCTCCGCACGGGTAAAGGCAACTACATTTGCGCCCTCGTTCACTCTCATGACACGGACGCCCTTTGCGATACGTCCCATGATACGGATATCGCTCGCGAGTATCCTTATGATGATACCGTCGCTTGATACGAGGATTATATCATCCTCTTCATCGACTATCTTTATGCCGCAGACGTGTCCGCGGACATCATCCACCTTGTAGTTTGTGAGACCGTAGCCGCCGCGGTTCTGTATGCGGTAGCTGTCAAGGTCGGTCTTCTTGCCGTAGCCGTTTTCGGTAACTGTGAGAAGTGAAGCTCCCTCACGCACTCTTGCCATGCTTACAACATAGTCTCCGTCGCGGAGCTTTATAGCCCTTACGCCGTGAGCCGAACGTGAAAGTGCTCTTATCTTGTCTTCCTCAAGGCGGATAGCCATACCGTTCCTTGTTGCGACAAAGAGCTGAGCGCTGCCGTCCGTCATGCGGACGCCCTCTATCTCATCGCCCTCGTCAAGACCTATAGCGATAAGACCGTTTTTGCGGACGTTTTTGTAAAGTGAGAGGTTAGTCCTCTTTATCTTGCCGTTCTTTGTGACCATAGTGATGAACTTGTCATCGCCGAAATCAGTGGTCTTTATCATTGCAGCTATCTTCTCATTCTCGGTGAGAGGCAGCAGATTTATGAGATTGAAGCCTCTCGAAGCCTTTGAGCCGTCCGGGACTTCATAGCATTTCAGCTTGTACATGATACCCTTGTTGGATATGAACAGGATATTGTCGTGAGAGCCGCAGATGAACATTTCCTCCACGAAATCCTCTTCACGCTGCTTCATACCTGTGATGCCGCGTCCGCCGCGGTGCTGCGTCTTGTACTCTGTAAGCGGCATACGCTTGATGTAGCCATTGTTGGTGAGAGTTACCACGCAGTCCTCCTCCGGGATAAGATCCTCTATATCCACCTCGCCGCTGACATTTTCGATATCTGTGCGACGCTTGTCGCTGAACTTTTTGCGGATAGTGTTGAGATCTTCGAGTATTATAGCGTAAACCCTGTTTACATCTGCGAGTATATCCTCATAGTCGGATATCTTTGTGAGAAGTCCGTAGAGTTCATCGGTTATCTTCTGTCTTTCGAGACCTGTCAGCTGTCCGAGACGCATCTGAACGATAGCCTCAGCCTGTTCCTGTGAAAGACCTGTCTGAGCCTCGATGTGAAGTCCTGTCAGGTCATACTGTGCGCGGTCAAGGAGAGCTGACATATCAACGTCCTTGAAGCGCTCAATCATGCGCTCCTTTGCTTCCTGAACAGTAGCGCTGGAACGGATGATGTTTATAACCTCGTCGATATGGTCTGCCGCAAGCACGAAGCCCTGTAAAATATGAGCTCTTTCGAGAGCCTTGCGGAGATCGTAGCGTGTCCTTCTCTGTATAACATCTACCTGGAAGTCAAGGTAGTGCTGGAGCATCTGCTTCAGTGTGAGTATCTTTGGCTCGTTGTTTACGAGAGCCAGCATGATGATACCTACAGTGTCCTGAAGCTGTGTCAGTGCAAAGAGCTTATTGAGAACGATATTCGGTACAGCATCCTTTTTCAGCTCGATAACCACTCTCATACCGTCCTTGTCGGACTCGTCGCGGAGGTCGTAAAGTCCCTCTATGCGCTTGTCTCTTGCAAGCTGGTTGATACTTTTGAGAAGCCTCTCCTTGCGGAGCATATAGGGTATCTCGTCAATGATGATACAGTTTCTGCCCTTTATCTCCTCAAAGTGTGTACGGCTGCGGAGGGTTATCTTGCCCTTTCCGGTGGCATAGGCTGCGCGGATACCTGCTCTTCCCATGATTATGCCGCCTGTCGGGAAATCAGGTCCCTGAATGTGCTCCATGAGCTGTTCAAGGGTGCAGTCGGGGTCATCTATGAGGAGCTGCAAAGCATCTATTACCTCTCCGAGATTATGGGGAGGTATATTGGTTGCCATACCTACAGCGATACCGACGGAACCGTTTACAAGCAGGTTCGGGAATCTCGAAGGAAGCACGGCAGGCTCTTTGAGACGGTCATCGTAGTTTGATACGAAATCAACAGTCTCCTTGTTGATATCAGTGAGCATATCAAGGGTGAGCTTTGCCATCTTAGCCTCGGTATAACGGTAAGCCGCAGGTCCGTCACCGTCGATGGAGCCGAAGTTTCCGTGACCGTCAACAAGAGGATATCTCATTGAGAAGTCCTGCGCAAGTCTTACGAGAGCGTCATATACCGAAGCGTCGCCGTGAGGATGATAACGTCCCAGAACAGCGCCTACGGTATCGGCACATTTTCGGTACGGCTTCTCCGGAGTAAGTCCGTTTTCATGGAGCGTATACAGTATTCTTCTGTGTACGGGCTTCAGACCGTCTCTTACGTCGGGGAGCGCTCTGGAAACAATTACCGACATGGCATAATTGAGCATGGAATTTTCCATCTCATCGACAAGTTCGGTATTTATTACCTTTGAGTTGTCTGTGTAAAGCATTTTTTCCTCCTGAGAGAATTTATTTTAATTCGTGATCGTCACTTTTTTATTTCTCTGACCGTTTTCAGTTCTTCTTCCGAAAATCCATCTTTAGGAAGTATGTACAGCATTTCCTTTCCCGGCATCAGCAGGAAAAAGCTGCTGTATTCAAGTAGCTGAAAGTTCTCGTTTATTTCAAGTCTCGTCTTTTCCGGAAGAGGATCCGCATCAAGCGCGTTTTCCTTTTCCTCCTCCGTAAGATCTCCAAGATCGTCAGAGACCGTGGATATATCCACGAATTTATCCGCTATGCCTATCCTGTAGACAGGCTCTCCGAGAGTCCTTACCGACTCCGTGATATTACGTCTTCTTTTACGCGGATTATACCATTCGCGCATCGCAAGAGCGCAGGCTGCCATAAAAGCAAGGTAGGTGAAATATTTCTTATTATCTGTTGCGTCGTTCATAACAGTTGCTCCGAATATTAAAACAGCGACTGCAATGACCGCGAATAATGCCGTGAATATACGGCTTTTCGGGTATACGAATTTTTTCTGGAATTCAAGGTAAGCCTCGCTGAAAAGCTTCGCGGGCACCTTGTATTCCTTTTCGAGCCTGTAATTTTCTTCCATGTTTTCAGCCTTTATATATCGAGATCCTGTGCGAATTTAGCATTTTTCTCTATGAAAAGACGTCTCGGCTCGACCTTGTCGCCCATGAGTATGCTGAATGTCTCGTCAGCCTTTAGAGCGTCCTCCATGCCTATCCTTACGATAGTGCGGTGTTCTGGGTCCATAGTGGTCTCCCACAGCTGTTCGGGGTCCATCTCACCAAGACCTTTGTAACGCTGCACTTCAACGTCCTTGTACTTTCCGTCCTCGGAAAGCTCTGCGATATACTTATCCCTTTCCTCGTCGGAGAAGGCGTAGTATATCTTCTTTTTGCGCTCTACTCTGAACAGAGGAGGCTGCGCTATATATACGTTTCCGTTGGTTATGAGAGGTCTCATGTAACGGAAGAAGAATGTCAGCAGGAGAGTTCTGATGTGCATACCGTCAACATCGGCATCAGCCATGATGATTACTTTTCCGTAGCGGAGCTTTTCTATGTCGAAGTCCTCGCCGATACCGGTTCCGAGTGCGGTAACTACCGGTTCAAGCTTGTCGTTGCCGTATATCTTGTCTATACGAGCCTTTTCGACGTTGAGCATCTTGCCCCAGAGAGCAAGTATAGCCTGATAGCGCCTGTCTCGTCCCTGTTTTGCAGAGCCGCCCGCAGAATCTCCCTCGACGATGTATATCTCGGTGTAGCGGTTGTCGCGCTCGGAGCAGTCCGCAAGCTTTTCCGGCATTGAGGCGTTTCCGAAGGCGTTCTTCTTACGCTCCGCCTCTCTTGCACGCTTTGCGGCTTCACGGGCTTTCAGAGCTGACAGGCTCTTCTCGAAGATGAGATTTGCGGTCTCAGGATTTTCCTCCAGGAAGTTCATCAGCTTTTCCTGAACCATTTTCTCGATAAACGGACGTACCTCAGGATTGCCGAGACGTCCCTTTGTCTGACCCTCAAACTCACACTCCGTCAGCTTTACGGAGATTATAGCTGTAAGTCCCTCACGGACATCCTCGCCTTTAAGTTTATCCTTGGCGTCCTTTATCTTGCCCATCTTCATACCGTAGTCGTTTATGACCTTGGTGAGAGCGTTCTTGAAGCCGGTCTCGTGGGAGCCGCCGTCCTTTGTATGGATATTGTTTGCAAAGGAGAGGATTATCTCGTTGAAGCCGTCGTTGTACTGTAGAGCTATCTCAGCGAAGGAATCGCCCTGAGTTCCTGAGATATAGATAACGTCGCCGCTTATAGATTCAAGCTCTCTCGTCTTGTGGATATGCTCCACGAACTGACGTATACCACCCTCGTAGTGAAGAGTTTCACCTGTTATATTATCCTTGTCGCGCTTGTCTGAGAATATTATCTTTATGCCTGCGTTGAGGAAAGCCTGTTCACGAAGCCTTCTGAGAAGCACCTCGTAGCTGTATTCGGTAGTTTCAAATATCTCACCGTCAGCCTTGAACATAACGGAAGTACCGGTCTCTTTTGTATCACCTATAACTTTGAGCTCCTCGTCATAGTGACCGCGCCTGAACTTCTGGAAGTAAACGTGCTCGCCGTCCTTTACGGTAAGTTCCAGCCATTCTGACAGAGCGTTTACTACTGAAGCGCCGACGCCGTGGAGACCGCCTGATACCTTATATCCGCCGCCGCCGAATTTACCGCCTGCGTGGAGTATGGTATAAACTACAGTAGCCGCGGAGATACCCTCCTTAGGGTGTATACCTACGGGTATACCTCGTCCGTTATCGGAAACACGGATAACGTCGCCTTCAAGTATCTCTACAGTTATCTCGGTACAGAAACCCGCAAGAGCCTCGTCTATGGAGTTGTCAACTATTTCATAAACGAGGTGGTGAAGTCCGCCGGGACCTGTCGAACCGATGTACATACCGGGTCTTTTGCGGACCGCCTCCAGTCCTTCAAGGACCTGTATGTCGTTTTCATCGTAGTTGTTGTTCTGCTGACTCATGATTTACCTCCAATAATTTTGGTTGTATATGTCATTTACCCAGTTTGTGGGATTATTGTCGATATATGAACAAATTTCAAGGAATTTTTCATTATCAGAAACCGCCGCCTTCTTTAAGGCGTTTCCGCAGAGTTGCTGCCGACAGCTGTGAGATATAGACCTTCTCCCTGCCGTTTTTCATAGTTATTATAAAGCTTTTCGGCATTTCGTATGTTGTATATATGCAGTGGTGTTCCTTTTCAGCTCTTTCAAGCAGCTTTTTGGTACACTTTTCAACAGTTGTGTTCTCAATGTCGAAAACTCCAACCACATCTCTTGTATCAACCGAATAATTATTCCCTATGTGAAGATACATCTTCTTCCTCCTCCGCTATGCTCCCGCCGCTTATATGCAGGACCTTTCCCTTTATTTCGGGAAGAAGCGCATTTTCATTCGGAGTAGTTATAAATACCTGCATATCCTTTATAATATCAAACACGAACCTCTGACGGCTCTCGTCAAGCTCTCCCATAACATCGTCAAGAAATATTACTGGAGCGTCCTTTGACTTCTGCATATAAAGCTCAGCCTGTGCCAGCTTCATAACAAGAGCCGCACTCTTTATCTGTCCCTGTGAACCGTAGTCCTTGGCGCTGACGCCGTTTATCTTTATGAGTATCTCATCACGGTTGACACCCGCATGGGTGCTTCCCGTCCTGATATCATAATCGGCAGTTTCCGAAAGCTTTCTGTAGTACTGCTCATATGCCTCATCGCCGCATGGATTTTCAAAGTCGTCATGCCTGAAGACATTTGACTTGTATTCCAGCTCAAGCTCCTCTGTTCCTCCCGAAATAGTGCGGTAAAGTCTGCCGCATATCCCGTTGAACCTCTGTATATACTCATGGCGCATATAGGATATCACCGCGCCTTCCTTTGAAGCCTGTCTGTCCCATATCTCCAGTATGCTTTTGTCGGTATTTCCCTGCATTATGCCTTTGAGGAGAGCGTTTCGCTGATTCATGATGGCATTGTTCTTGTTAAGGTGCATCACAAAGACAGGGTTTAGCTGTGAAGCTGCCATGTCTATGAAATTACGCCTTTTTTCCGGAGAGCCCTTTATTATATCCACATCGTCCGGTATAAAAGCTATGCACTTGAAAACGTCAAAAAGTGCTCTCGTACCCTTCTGTTTTACGCCGTTAAGATGTATATTCTTCGGATTTGACGCACTTTTCGTCATTTCAAAGGATATCTTCTGTTCGCGGATACTGTCAAGGAGCTTTATTTTTGAGCCCATACGTTCACCGTCAAGGCATATATAGTCCTTTTCCTTTGAGCCGCGGAAGCTCCTGCAGCCGGAAAGTATCCACATCGCTTCAAGAAGATTGGTCTTTCCCTGCGCATTTGGTCCGACTATGATATTGTATTTCGGATCCGGTTCAAAGAAAATACCTTTCAGGTTCTTGAAGCCGTCTATGTCTGCACAGGTGATTATCACTCTACGGTTACCTCTTGTCCGCCGAGCTCGACCCTGTCTCCGGGACGTATCTTCTTGCCCCTCATAATGCAGACTTCTCCGTTTACAAGGACTTTTCCGTCCTGTATGAGCTGCTTTGCCTCTCCGCCCGAACCCACAAGCGAAGCAAACTTCAGAAGTGCGTCAAGCTTTATGAACTCGGTTGTGATCTTTATTCTATCAGCCATAATGACCAGCCTTTCGGTAGCTATTTTCCGTCAGTTTTTGAGCTGTATCGGCATTACCAGGAATATGAAGCTCTCTCCCTCAAGAGGAAGTATCTCTATTACCTTCATTGCGCCGTTGAAACGGATACGCACTTTATCTCCCTCTGCTGCTCTGAGAGCTTCGAGGATAAGTTTATTGTTAAAGCCGATAGTAACAGTTTCTCCTGAAATATCGGCAGAAATAGCGTCATTTATCTTGCCTATGCCGGTTTTGCAGCTTACCTTTACTACGCCGTTTCCGATCTCGCAGCGTATGGGCGACTTGTTCTTATCGTCGATAAGCAGCGAGCAGCGTTCGAGACAGGTAGAAAAATCCCTCTTGCTGATTATCACCTCTGTCTTGCAGCCGCTGGGTATACTTAGCTTGTAGTTGTGGAATACTCCTTCGAGAAGCCTTGATATAACAAATACATTTCCGATCTCAAAAATAATGTGACGGTCGTTAGTACAAACTGTGCAGAGCTTATCATCATCGTCCTTGATAAGAGTAGATACTTCAAGAAGAGCCTTTTTCGGTACTACAAAGTGATATTTCTCCGTGCAGTCCGTCATCTCGTTCCTGATCGCCAGTCTGAAACCGTCAATTGCAACCATATTGAAGCTGCCGTCCTCAATATCGAAAAGCTCGCCTGTAAGAACGGGCTTGCTCTCATTGAGTGAAGCAGCATAGCTTGTCATATTTATCATTGATTTGAGTATGCTCTGCTTTACTGAAAAGCTTCTTGCGGAGTCGACCTTCGGGAGCTCCGGATACTCGCTTGCTGACATTGCGGGGAAGCTGCACTCTGTCGCGCTGCAGGATATGCTTATAACAAGATTTTCATCTATGTCGAAAGTTATCTCATCTCCCGACATACGTCTTGTAAACTCACTGAAAAGTCTTGCGCTTACAACAAATTCGCCTTCTCCTTCAGTATTCGCATTTATTGAAGTACGTATACCCATTTCGAGATTATATGCGGTAAGCTCAACGCTTCCTCTGGATACACGTACTTTTATTCCTTCAAGAGCAGGTATGGTCGATTTCTGTGATACCGCTCTGGAGACATTTCCTATTGCCTCGCTGATCTCTGTTTTATCGCAAATGAACTTCATTGTATATGCCTCCGTGAAACTTAACTCATGATAAGCTAAGATAAGAATATTTATATTGTTGTTGTTATTGTGTCGGTGGAAAAGTTGGAACAGACCATTTTTGAAGATATACGCTGCTAAACTCGTCCACACGGCATTGTTGTGAAATTTTTGAAATTGTGGAACAGGCATTAACCTGTCTGATTTTTTGTTCAAAGGGTTTATTGATGTTGAGTTGAAACTGAAAAATAGTTGAGAAAAAAGTGGAAACGGATTATTTGTAATAATATTTTATATTTTATTTCACAACCCTGTTAAGTGTTGAATATTTACTGTGTTGAAATTAAATTATATTTTTTCAGCAGCTGTGAAATGGTTAGACTAATGAACATGAAATTTCAGATTGGTCTTACCAAACACAGTTTTAAACATTGTGTTGAAAACTGTGTTAAATGAGCAGTTTTCAACTTTTTAAACAGTTCAGACCTTGCTCTTATCCTTGATATTTTTTATGATATCGTTTACAAGATTTTTGAGGTTATTGTCCTTTTCCATAGACTCTGTTACGCTTGTTACCGAATAAACTATAGTTGAGTGGTCTCTGCCTCCGAACTCCGTACCTATGGAAGCAAGGGGCATCTGAGTTATCTCACGGACAACATATATAGCTACCTTACGGGCAGTTGATATCTGAGCCGAACGCTTGCTTGAACGGAGATCGTCGGGAGATACTCCGTATACTGTTGATACCTCTGAGATTATCTTCTCAACTGTGATCGGGATAGGCTGCTCGTCTGTGAGCACGTCGCGGATAACGCTCTGAGCCATTGATATGGTTATGGGGCTTCCTGCGAAGTGATTGAGAGCCTTCAGACGTACAACAGCGCCTTCAAGCTGACGGATATTTGATTTCAGGCGGTTTGCCATGAATTCAGCTACCTCACTTGGCATTTTCAGCTCTAAAAGCTCGGATTTTCTGTTTATGATAGCAAGTCTTGTCTCATAGTCAGGAGCTGAGATATCAGCTATCAGACCGCCCTCGAAACGTGTGCGGAGACGCTCTTCAAGGGTGAGCAGCTCCTTTGGCGGTTTATCAGATGTGATAACTATCTGCTTGCCCTCCTGATGCAGCTTGTAGAAGGTGTGGAAGAACTCCTCCTGCATACGTTCTCTTCCTGAGAAGAACTGGATATCGTCTATGAGGAGAATATCCGCGTTTCTGTACTTGTCGTGAAAATCGGATATTGAGCTCTTGTTGAGAGCGCTTACCAGATCGCTTCCGAAGGTCTCGCTGGTAACATAAACGATATTGAAATCGGGATGATTCTTTCTTACCTCGTTTGCGATAGCTGTTATAAGGTGAGTCTTGCCCATTCCCGACGGACCGTAGATAAACAGCGGATTATAATCGGGAACTGCCTTTGAGCCGCAGTTCTTCGCAACTGATTTGCTGCAGGCAAGTGCAAATTCGTTTGAACGTCCCTCGATGAAGGTATCGAAGGTATAGTCATAGTTAGCGAATTTATATGACTGCTCGAATTCTGCGTGTTTCTGTTCGAGCTCCGCGTCAGTAGGTACTTTTATCTTTTCCGGCTCGTCTGATTCAACATTGATGACGATATTGACATTGAGTCCGAGAACATTGAAGAAAGCGTCTTTAAGGATGTCGTTATATGTAGTCATGACGATATTCTTCTGAAAATCTGTCTGAACGCTGAAAATAGCTTCAGATCCGTTGAAAGTAACCGGAACGAGCGGATCGATCCATGTTTTTATACCTATTTCTGGTATTTTTCCGTTTTCAAGGCAGTAACCCTTCACTGTCTCGAAAACCTCGTCGAATGAATTCATAGAAACCTCCGAATGATTGTAAGTTTTATTGGAGAAAAAATCCATACTCTCCTATTTAATATATAAGAACATTATATCATAAACGGCTCTGAAATGCAAGCTAATTTCACTGTCAAGTATTTAAAAAATGAATGGTTTTTTAACACGTAAATTGACATATTGTTGAAAACTGTGTTGAATAATAAAAAATTAGTCTCACAGAACTCTATACTTAGCCTGTGAAAAAGTTGAATAACGATTGTGAAATAGTCATTAAAACCGGCGGCAGCACAGAAATGATATTTTTTGGCGTAAAAATAAAAATCAGACAATGTGTTGAAATTTCAAGTCTTAAAGTTTAAGATATATTGGTAAAAAAACTGAAAATACAGACAGGGATAAAAAAATTTCCCGAATTGCTTGACACAGAGGCATTTTTAATATATAATGATTTAGTGTAATGCAGGGCGAAGTGTCTCTGTGCGCAATTTAAAATGCTCAGAGCTGTTATTAGGACGGCTCTTGTATATGATCCGAAGAGAGGAGGACACTGAATATGAAAAGAACATATCAGCCTAAGAAGCTCCACAGAAAGAAGGAGCACGGCTTCATGAAGAGAATGGCTACCAAGAATGGCAGAAAGGTTTTAGCTCGTAGAAGATCTAAGGGCAGAGCAAGATTAACTCACTGACGAGGCTGACCACAAAATCTTTATTTTGTGGTCTTTTTTGTTAGGACACTGTATGCAGGTGCAAATATGCTTTATACGGAAATATTGAACGATAATAAGGACTTTCTTACCCTGTATAAAAAGGGTAGATATGCCGCTTCAAAATATTCTGTGATATACGTCAGACCTAACGGCAAGCCCTTCAACCGCCTCGGTATAACCGCAGGAAAAAAAGTAGGGAATGCTGTCTGCCGCAACAGAGCCAAAAGACTTATCCGCCTTGCTTATCGTAATTCGGAGGTAAATATGCCTGTGGGAATGGATATCGTCATAGTGGCAAGAGCTGCTATATGCAGTATAAAATCAGATGAGTACTGCGGCTATATGGACAAGTACGGAGTGAATGACATAAATAAGATGTTCAGAAGCTTTGACGTAAAGAATAAACGTGTATGAAATATATTGTTTTGATATTGATTCGGTTCTATCAGAAATTCATTTCTCCGCTTTTTCCGCCTAAATGCAAATATTACCCTACCTGCAGCACCTATGCTCTGAATGCTGTAAAACGTTTTGGCGTGATAAGAGGTTCTGCTCTTGCCGCATGGAGACTGCTCCGCTGCAATCCGTGGTCAATGGGCGGTATAGACCATGTTCCGGAAAAATTTACTTTCAGAGTAAAAAAGTATGATTTCACCGATCCTGATTACGGTGAAGAAGAGAACAAATGATTTAAGAGGGATGAATATTGAATTTAATTTATACGTTAATGGGCGTGCCTCTCGGCTACCTTATGAGACTTATCTATGCGATCTGCAATAACTATGCTATCGCGATAATACTGTTTACTTTGGTTACAAAGATACTGCTCTTTCCTGTCAGCTACAAGACACAGAAGGACGCAGCAAGAAGAAATCTTCTTAACCCTAAGCTGCAGAAGCTGAAAAAGAGCTTCGCAAACAATCCACAGAGATTCCAGGAGGAACAGCAGAAGCTGTTTCAGGAGGAAGGTATAAACAATTTTTCATCATGTCTTCCTATGCTGGTACAGATGCTCATACTCTTCGGAGTTATCGAGGTTATTTACAAGCCTATAACCCATATCCTGAATATATCAAAATATGTTATACAGGACGCTGTTTCGATTGCAGGCGCTGACATCGCTGAGCTTGCAAAGAACGGCACCAGAAATATGAGATGTGAGCTCCTTACCATGGAGCACCTCAGCAATCACGGCGATAAGTATTCTTCACTCGGTGAGAATTTCCTTTCAAAAGTGTCTGAGTTCAATGAAAAATTCACACTTTTCGGTGCAAATCTCGGAAAGACTCCTTCACTCCACCCGGAAGCATGGACAAAAGAAGCTGTTATACTCTTCGCTATCCCCTTCCTTGCAGGTCTTTCACAGCTCCTGATATCTGTTTACACTCAGATGTATCAGAAAAAGCAGAATCCTGTAGATGCTCCCGGCGGCGGATGCATTACCGTTATGACATTTGCAATGCCTGTCATATCTGTTATATTTGCGTTCGGACTTCCGGCAGGTATAGGCTTTTACTGGATATGCCAGTCAGTATTCATGTTTATCATAACTTTTGCGCTTAACTGCTACTTCTCTCCCGAGCGTGTAAAGGTTATAAATGAAAAAGAAAAAGAAAAAGCAAAAATCTATGCAGAAAAACATCCGAATAAGAAGTCATTCATGCAGAAAATGATGGAGCAGCAGAATGCTCTCAATGATCAGAACAATTCTTCTTCCGGTAAAAATAAAGGTATGTCACGTTCTGAACAGAACAAGCAGAACCGTGATAAGCTGAAGGAAGCAAGAAGACGTATGGCTGAAAAATATGGTGATTCTTATGACGATGATAATGATGAAGAGGACTGAGTCCTCAGGGAGGTATAAAGTATGACTGAAATTTTCACAGCAAGATCCGTTGAAGAGGCTAAAGAACTTGCAGCAAAGAAGTTCGGAAAAAATATCAGTGAGATCAGATTTGAGATCCTTGATGAAGGCAAAAAGGGTCTTTTCGGACTCGGATCAAAAGAAGCAAAAGTAAAGGCAACAGTAGCAGACGGTACTCCTGTACAGGCTGCAGCTCCCAAGGAAGCTCCAAAGGCTCCTGAGACTACAACTACCACAACAGCTCCTGTTGAAAAGAAGGCTGAGCCTGTGACTGTTACGGTTGCAGAAAAGCCTGTTGTAACAACAGAAACAAAGGCAGACACAGCAGAAAAGACCGCAGATACGGAAGCAGCTCCGGAAGAGATCGAGGAAGAGTCGTTCTCACTTGATAACTTCACTCTTATTGAGGACGAGTCACTTGTAAATCCAAAGGTAAAGCTTGCAAAGGACTATATCACAAGCATACTCAGAGCTATGGACGTTGATGTTGAGTTCAAGGTTTATCAGAACGAAACAGGTGCGGTTATCAATATCGAGAGCAATAACAACGGTACTATCATCGGCAGACGCGGTGAGACTCTTGACGCTATACAGTACCTCTGCTCTATAATCGCTAACAAGGGCGACAAGGACTACTACAGGATAACAATCGACTGTCTCGGTTACAGGAGCAAGAGAAAGGATACTCTTGAGCAGCTCGCTGCAAAGGTCGCAAAGTCTGTTCTCAGAACAGGACGTTCACAGCCCCTTGAGCCTATGAATCCCTATGAGAGAAGAGTTATCCACTCTGCTATCTCAAATATCGAAGGCGTTTCTTCACGTTCAGTAGGTGAAGAGCCTTACAGAAAGATCATCATTTCTTCAAATAATCCGAGAAGCGGAGGCAGACGCGACAATCGCCGCGGAAACG
This sequence comes from Ruminococcus sp., assembly GCF_016287535.1. Classification (GTDB taxonomy): domain Bacteria; phylum Bacillota; class Clostridia; order Oscillospirales; family Ruminococcaceae; genus Ruminococcus. The sequence continues at coordinate 41,178 of NZ_JAEFAJ010000015.1, read as the reverse complement.
GCGGAAGACGCGATAACAGACGCGGAAACGGCGGTAATAAGAACCGCGAGAGAGAGGTAAATATGGAGCGCAGAAGCGTGAACCTCTCAACAAGCTTCGAGAAGGACTACAAGAGACCAAAGCCTGAGGACGAGATACAGGGCGGTCTTTACGGAAAGATCGAGCTTTGATTCTGAATATCTGAAACAACGGCTTTATGCCGTTGTTTTTTTAGGAGTGATTTAATGTCGACTATAGCCGCTATCTCAACTCCGAATGCTGTAGGAGGTATAGCTGTTATACGTATATCAGGCGAGGAAGCGCTAAGCGTTGCGGAGAAGATATTCTCCCCTTACGGCGGTAAAAAGGTTGCAGAAATGGAGGGTTATACCTGCGCTTACGGTATTGCCCATGACGGTGATGAAAGGATAGATGACTGTATCCTGACTGTGTTCAGGGCTCCTCATAGTTATACAGGCGAGGATATCGCGGAGCTTTCATGCCATGGCGGACTTTACGTCACAAAGAAGATACTGCGAGCTGCTCTGAAAAACGGAGCTGTCAACGCGGAGGGCGGCGAGTTCACAAAAAGAGCCTATCTCAACGGAAAGCTTGATCTCACTCAGGCGGAAGCGGTCATGGATATTATTTCCGCAAAGGGTGAGCGGGAGCTTAAAATGGCGGAGAGTCTGCGTGAGGGAGCTGCCTTTAAAAAAGCGAAGCTATGCTCAGACAAGCTTATGAAGATACTCGGCGATCTTGCGGCGTGGGCTGATTATCCTGAGGAGGATATACCCGAAGTCCGTCCGGATGTTCTCGCTGAGGAGCTGAAAAGTGTTCGTGCCGAACTGCTGTCGCTGATAAAGAACTACGACAGCGGCAGGATACTTCGTGAGGGAATTGCAACGGCAATTATCGGACGTCCGAACGTCGGAAAGTCTACCCTTTTCAACTGTCTGAGCGGCTGCGAGAGAAGCATTGTTACAGAGATAGCCGGAACAACACGTGATATAATCGAGGAGTCGGTCCGTATCGGCGACATCACTCTGAGGCTTTCGGATACTGCCGGTATCCACGAAACTGATGACATTATCGAGGGCATAGGAGTTGAGATGGCTGAGAAAATGATCTCTTCATCTGAACTTGTAATTGCGGTCTTTGACGGAAGTTGTCCGCTCACAGAGGACGATTTATATTTAATTAATAAAATTAATAAGAATAAAACTGTTGCCGTTATAAATAAGAATGATGTCGGACAGATGATCGACACTTCCCTGCTTGAAGATAAAGTTCAACATATTGTATATCTTTCGGCTAAGGAAAATACCGGTGTAGACGAGCTTTATGATAAGATACAGAGCATTTTTAAATTGAATGAAGCTGATTTTGATACTGTTACTGCCGCAAATGAGCGGCAGAAAAAGTGTATCGACAAAGCTCTTGAAGGTATTGAAAGTGCTATTTCATCACTTGAAATCGGTGAAATGCTCGACGCAGTGAATATTCTGATAGATGAAGCTGAGCAGTCTTTGCTCATGCTTACGGGAGAAAAAATTACGGACGCAGTGGTAGATGAAGTGTTTTCACGCTTCTGCGTCGGCAAATAATGTTTCATGTGAAACAAAAAAGGAGGGATATTTTTGAACTACGAAATGGGAGAATTTGATGTGGCAATAGTCGGTGCAGGTCACGCAGGTGTCGAAGCAGCGCTTGCTGCCGCCAGACTTGGCTGCAAAACGGTGATGTTTACCATATCACTTGATCAGATTGCAAATATGCCGTGTAACCCATCAATCGGCGGAACTGCAAAGGGTCATCTCGTCCGTGAAATCGACGCATTGGGCGGAGAAATGGGCAAAGCTGCGGATAAATGCTTTATACAGAGCCGTATGCTGAATCGCGGAAAAGGTCCTGCTGTTCACAGTCTGAGAGTTCAGGCGGACAGAGTTGAGTACCATAAATATATGAAAAATGTTTGTGAAAAACAAAAAAATCTCTTTGTAAAACAGGCTGAGATATCTGATGTTATAATAGAAAATAATAAAGTAACAGGTGTGAGGACAAAGCTCGGAGCCGAATACAAGGTAAAAGCTGCGATTATTGCGACCGGAACATATCTTAAAGGAAAGATCCATATTGGCGAAGTTTCATATGAAAGTGGTCCGGATTCTGCCTTGCCAAGCAACTTATTATCAAAAAGTCTTATTGAAAGCGGAGTTGAATTGAGAAGATTTAAAACAGGTACTCCCTGCCGCGTAAATAAAAGAAGTATTAATTTTGATATAATGGAAAGGCAGGACGGAGACGAGAACATAGTCCCCTTCTCATTTGAAACTGATCCGGAACAACTTGATAATAAAGTAAGCTGTTATGTGACATATACCAACAGTAAAACACATGAGGTCATACTTGCAAACCTTGACAGATCACCGTTATATTCAGGAAGGATAGAGGGTGTAGGTCCAAGGTATTGTCCGTCCATTGAGGACAAGATAGTGAGATTTTCTGACAAGCCAAGACATCAGCTTTTTGTAGAGCCGATGGGTCTGTCAACAGAAGAGTACTATTTACAGGGAATGTCATCGTCACTGCCTGAGGACGTACAGCTTGCCTTCCTGAGAACCATAGACGGACTGGAAGACGTAGAGATAATGAGACCGGCTTACGCGATAGAGTATGACTGCTGTAATCCGAATCAGCTCCTCCCTACTCTTGAATTCAAGAATATCGAGGGACTTTACGGTGCTGGACAGTTCAACGGAAGCTCAGGCTATGAGGAGGCTGCTGCACAGGGTATCGTTGCCGGTATTAACGCTGCTCTGAAGATTAAAGGCAAAGAGCCGATGATTCTTGACCGTGCAAGCTCCTATATAGGAACTCTTGTGGACGATCTTGTTACAAAGGGCTGTTCTGACCCTTATAGAATGATGACTTCACGCAGCGAATACAGGCTTATTCTGCGCCAGGATAATGCTGATCAAAGGCTTACTCCTGTCGGTTACAAGCTCGGTCTCATCTCTCAGGAGCGCTTCGACGCGCTCATCGAAAAGGAAAAACTCACTTCTGAGGAGATTGAAAGAGTGTCAAAGCTCAATATTTCGCCGACAAATGAGATAAACTCTTTTCTTGAGGAGCGTTGTACTTCCCCGCTTGCTACCGGTTGTAAAATGTCCGACCTTATAAGGCGTCCGCAGCTTTTTTATAACGATCTTGCGGAGTTCGACCCTGATCGTCCGGAGCTGCCTGCTGATGTTGCGGAACAGGTCGAGCTCCAGATTAAATATGAAGGCTACATACAGAAACAGCTTCTTCAGATAGAACAGATGAGAAAAATGGAATCAAAGAAGCTTCCGAAGGATATGGACTACAGCCTTATTTACGGCCTCAGGCTTGAAGCTGTCGAGAAGATGAATAAGATCAAGCCGCTTTCAATCGGACAGGCTTCGAGAATATCCGGAGTATCACCCGCTGATATTTCTATGCTTGCTGTTTGGCTCATGCATGAGAAGGGAGAATGATATGCTTCCTGATTTTGAACTATGTTGCTCTCAGTTTGAGGCTTCGGGACTTGAACTGACAAGAGAGTTGTATGACAAGCTTTGTATATACGCTGATTTTCTGATAGAATACAATGAAAAGGTGAATCTCACGGCAATTTCAGAGCCTGTTGAGATTCTACGCAAGCATTTTATTGACAGTATTCTCTTGTCCAAATATGTCGATATTTCGATTGATTCCAGTATTATCGACATTGGAACGGGTGCCGGCTTCCCTTCTGTTCCGCTTAAACTTTTCAGAAATGATATAAAGCTCACATTGCTTGACAGTCTGAATAAACGTATCGAATTCCTTGCTCAGCTTTGTGACAGGCTTGATATCGAAGCTGAGATGATACACGGAAGAGCTGAAGATATTGCGAAAAAGCCTGAATACCGCGAAACGTTTGACTTTTCCTGCGCACGTGCGGTTGCCAATCTCTCACTTTTAAGTGAATATTGTATCCCTTTTGTCAGAGTTGGCGGCAGGTTTATTTCAATGAAGGGACCTAACGAAGATCTCAGTGAAGGCGAAAATGCGGTAAAACTGCTTGGCGGTAAGATCGAACAGATCACGGACTATGAGCTTTTTGGTGAGAAACGCAAGATCGTTACTGTAAAGAAAATATCGCAGACTCCGCCAAAATACCCCAGAAACAGCAGTCAGATTAAAAAGAAACAGCTTTGATAATCAAAAATAATGTCTGGTTATCCGTCGTTTTATCAATAAACGGCGGATTTTTTTTATAGAAAATATTTCCCGGCAGTGCTAAAATTATGATATCAACTTTAATGGAGGTCATAATATGGCAGGATTTTTAAATATTGCAAAGGAAAAGCTTATAAATAAGGTAGTAGAGATCTCAGTTGATGATATTATCCCGAATCCAAATCAACCGAGGTCGGATTTCAGCGAAGATATAACTCCCCTTGCCGAATCAATTGCCCAGAATGGTATTTTACAGCCAATTTCTGTACGAAAAAAAGGTTTCAAATACGAGCTTATCACCGGCGAACGCCGTCTCAGAGCTGCAAAAATGTGTGGATTTCCTGTGGTACCTTGTATTGTTCACGAAGTCAGCGACAGACATTCGGCAGTTTTAGCGCTCGTTGAGAATATACAGCGACAGGATCTTTCTTTTTTCGACGAAGCTTCCGCAATTGAAAAGCTTATTGCTGATTATGGTATGACACAGGAAATTGCCGCAGCTAAACTTGGACGTGCTCAGAGCACTATTGCAAATAAGCTCAGGCTTCTGAGACTTACTGAAAAGGAACGATCCCTTATTATACAGTACGGACTGACAGAGCGCCATGCGAGGTCTCTTCTCAGACTTGGCAGTTCCGAGGACAGATTGTTTATTCTTGATAAGATAATCAGGAATAATCTTAATGTTGAGCGCTCTGAACGACTTATCGACGAATTTATCGGTAATCAGCGCAACAGAGCAAGTTATAAGAAGCGTTCTGTGGTGTTTCAGAATGTAAAGATGTTTGTCAACACGATAAATAAGGCTGTCGAGACTATGCAGGCAGCCGGAATATCTGCGGATTCCAAGAAAATTCAGAGCGAGGACTATATTGAGTACCGCGTAAGGATTCCGATACAAAAGAAAAATTGATATAAATTGTTTCACATGAAACATTTCATATGTTTCATGTGTTTTTTTGTGCGTATGTTTCACGTGAAACATTTTTCAAAAATTTCTTTGTTTTATATTTACATTAGAATCAAAAAGTGGTATAATAATATAAGTAATTCTTGAAAGGAAGATATTATGGGCAAGATAATCGCTGTTGCCAACCAGAAAGGTGGCGTAGGAAAAACAACAACCGTTATAAATATCGCGGCATATCTGGGTTCAAGGGGCTTCCGGGTGCTTTGTATCGATGTCGATCCGCAGGGTAATACAACAACGGGCTTCGGAATAAAGAAAAAGTCCGTCAGCGTTTCTGCTTATGACGTTTTAACAGGAAAAGCCCGGATCCAGGAGGCTGTTATCCCAACTGAGTTTGAAAATGTTTCTATCGTGCCTGCTACTGAAGCTCTTGCGGGCTGCGAGATCGAGCTCGTTGAGTATGAGAACAGAGTTAACCGCCTGAAAATGCAGGTGCTGACCTGCAAGGACGATTACGATTACATATTCATAGACTGTCCGCCTGCGCTTGGAACTATCACCATAAACGGACTTGTTGCCTGTGACAGTATTATCGTGCCAATGCTTGCGGAGTTTTATGCTCTTGAAGGTCTTTCTCAGCTGGTAAACACTATTAAAATAGTTAAAAATAATTATAATCCGGCGCTTGAGATCGAGGGAATTCTCTTTACTATGTTCGACGGCAGACTTAATGTCGCCAATGATGTTGTTACAGAAGTCGAGAAATACTTCCCGGACAAGATTTTCAGGACAAAGGTGCCGAGAAATGTGCGTATCTCGGAAGCTCCCAGCCACGGAAAACCGGTAATGTACTACGACAAGACCTCAAAGGGTTCTGAGGCATATGAACTGGTGTGCCATGAGATGCTTGGCGAACCGCTGGAGCTCCCGAAAAAGAAAAAGATATTTTCATTCAGAAAAAATAAGAAAGGAAAACGTTCGTCTTGACGAATGAGGTTTGAACTATGGCAAAAGGTGGTTTAGGCATGGGCTTTGATTCACTTTTCAGTGACAATGCCACTGAAGTACAGGTGAAAAAGACCCTGCGCACTGCTGAATTGGAACCTAACAGAGATCAGCCCCGTAAGGCGTTCAGCGACGAGGCGATAACTGCTCTTGCGGATTCTATCCGTGAACACGGTATGCTTCAGCCTATACTTGTTCGTCCGATAAAATCCGGAGGATATCAGATAGTAGCAGGCGAGAGAAGATGGCGTGCCGCAAGAATGGCAGGCCTTGAAGAAGTTCCTGTCACGATCCGGGAACTCAGTGATCTCGAAACAATGCAGATCGCGATCATTGAGAACCTTCAGCGTGAAAATCTCAATCCTGTTGAAGAAGCTGCCGGCTACAGCGATCTTATCGAGAAGTACGGCATGACACAGGAAAAGGTAGCAAAGATGGTAGGACGATCCCGTTCAGCGGTCGCAAATGCGGTGAGAATACTTTCTCTGCCGGACAGAGTGCTGAAAATGGTAGAAAACGGGGATATCTCCGCAGGTCACGCAAGAGCGCTGCTTGGCTTTGAGGACGAGGAAATGCTCATTGCAACGGCTCTCAGAGCTGCTGACGGCGGACTGACTGTCCGTCAGGTTGAAAAGGCTGCGCAGAAATCTGCGGAACATAGTGAAGAGGCTTCCGCTGAGAAGTCAAACAAGAAAATTGATAATTATTTTAAAGAAATGGAACTCTCGCTAAACGAGCGCCTTGGCAGAAAAGTCAAAGTCGATTACGGAAAGAACAAGGGAGTGCTCGTTCTTGAATTCTATGACAAAAATGACCTCGCTGCGCTGGCTGAAAAGCTTGCGAAAGAGGACTAAGGAGAATAAATATGATAGACATTAAGCTTATAAGAACCAATCCGGAACTCGTTAAGGAAAACATAAAGAAGAAGTTTCAGGACGACAAGCTGGAGCTTGTTGACAAGGTAATTGAACTGGACAAGCAGTACAGAGAGACCAAGGTAGCCTGCGACAATCTCAGAAACACACGTAATGTAAAGAGCAAAGAGATCGGCGGACTTATGAAGAACGGTCAGAAGGAAGAGGCTGAAAAGGTAAAGGCTGAGGTTACTGCAATGGGCAAGGAGCTCGAAGAAAAGGAGCAGCTCGAATTAAAGCTTGAAGCTGATATCCGCGAGATCATGCTTGTTATCCCGAACATTATCGACGAGACAGTTCCGATAGGCAAGGACGATACGGAGAACGTAGAGGTAGAGCGTTTCGGCGAGCCTGCTGTTCCCGCATTTGAGGTGCCTTACCACGTTGATATAATGGAAAAGGTCAACGGTATCGACATCGACAGCGCGCGCAAGACCAGCGGCAACGGCTTCTACTATCTCTGCGGCGATATTGCACAGCTCCAGAGCTGCATACTCTCTTACGCAAGAGACTTCATGATAGACAAGGGTTTCACATACTATATTCCTCCGTTTATGATAAGAAGCAACGTCGTTACAGGCGTTATGAGCTTCGCTGAAATGGAAGGCATGATGTACAAGATAGAAGGGGAGGACCTCTACCTTATCGGTACTTCCGAGCATTCTATGATAGGCAAGTTCATTGATACCATAGTTCCTGAGGAGGAGCTCCCGAAAACTCTCACAAGCTATTCTCCCTGCTTCCGTAAGGAGGTAGGCGCTCACGGTATTGAGGAGCGCGGCGTATACCGTATACACCAGTTTGAAAAGCAGGAAATGGTAGTCGTCTGTAAACCTGAGGAGTCTATGGACTGGTTCCACAAGCTCTACAGCTATACAGTTGAGTTCTTCCGCACACTTGATATACCTGTACGTACTCTTGAATGCTGTTCTGGAGACCTTGCGGACCTGAAGGTAAAGTCTATAGATGTAGAGGCATGGTCGCCCCGTCAGAAGAAATATTTCGAGGTGGGAAGCTGCTCAAATCTCGGCGACGCACAGGCAAGACGTCTTGGTATCAGAGTAAAGGCTGAGGACGGCAGCAAGTATTTTGCGCATACGCTCAATAATACAGTTGTTGCTCCTCCGAGAATGCTTATCGCATTCCTCGAAAACAATCTCAACGAGGACGGTTCTATCCGTATACCAAAGGCTCTCCAGTCTTATATGCGCAAGGACATCATAAAAGTTCCTGAAAAGAAGTAAGAGTGATCTAAAGCGGTACAGTTTATCTGTACCGCTTTTTTGTATGATGATGTTTATGTAGGGACGACCATTGGTCGTCCGTTGGTATAATGACAAATCAAGGCGGACGCCCACTGGGCGTCCATACAGCGCGTTCTTGTTATTTATTGTGTAAGGCACGGGCTGCCAAAGGCAGCTCCTACAAGCTAAAGGCTAATTAATATGCTCGTCGCCCCACTTTGCCGCTGTACAGAGGCACATCGTTACAACGCCTATCGTTCCGCCGAACATACCGCCTAACAGAAAATTAAGCATAGATCTCTCCTTTACTTGAATAGCGTATGACGGGAGCAGAGACACTCCGTCCACCAAACAATGAACCTAAAATAAAACTTATCATTCTATCACTCTTTTTTATTTAAGCTGATATTATTATGTGCGTTTTTTCTTTTTATAATCATCATGGAGCATGGATATTTCCGCCTCAAACAGACATACTATAGGAAAAATCTTTAAATTTGTTGCAAATATCACTTTTCATCGACTTGTATTTATGGTATAATAAATGCAAATACATTTATTATATTTGATCAAATGCCCTTGCAGATACGCAAATCAGAGATTTGCTCCCTGCAATCGGGCAATTATATCATAAAGCTTCGCTTATATGATATAATGATCCCATAAATCAAGAAATGAGGTATTTACCAATGAATAAAATAACAAATGATATATACTATATAGGTGTGGACGATCATGAAGTAGACCTTTTTGAAGGACAGTACGATGTACCCAACGGCATGGCTTACAACTCATACATCATCTCTGATGAGAAAACAGCTGTTTTTGACACCGTTGACGGCAGGTTCACATCTGAATGGCTCGATAATATCACAGAGGTCCTTGCAGACCGCAAGCCTGATTATATCATAGTTCAGCATATGGAGCCCGACCACTCCGCAAATCTTAAAAGTTTCCTCGAAAAGTATCCGGATACTACCGTTGTAGGCAACGCAAAGACTTTCGGCATGATAGAGAATTTCTTCGAGGGACTTGCTATAGCAAACAAGCTTGAGGTCAAGGAAGGGGAGAAGCTCTCACTCGGCAAGCATGAGCTCAGCTTTGTATTTGCTCCCATGGTACACTGGCCGGAGGTAATGTTCACCTACGACAGCACAGATAAGGTACTTTTCTCTGCCGACGCTTTCGGAAAGTTCGGCGCTCTCGACACTGACGAGGACTGGGCTTGCGAGGCTCGCCGCTACTACTTCGGTATCGTAGGAAAGTACGGGATGCAGGTACAGGCTGTACTGAAAAAGGCAGGAGCGCTTGATATACAGACTATATGCCCTCTCCACGGACCTGTTTTAAATGAAAATCTCGGCTATTATCTCGGACTTTACAATACATGGTCAAGCTACGGCGTTGAGTCTGAGGGTATATTCATTGCTTATACTTCCGTATACGGCAACACAAAGAAGGCTGCGGAGCTTCTCAAGGAAAAGCTCGAAGCTAAGGGCTGTCCTAAGGTCGCAATTGCGGACCTGGCGAGAGAGGATATGGCTGAATCAGTTGAGGACGCATTCCGCTACGGAAAGCTTGTCATAGCTACAACTACCTATAACGCCGATATATTCCCGTTCATGAAGCATTTTATTCTCGACCTCACCGAGAGAAACTATCAGAACCGCACTATCGGTATCATCGAGAACGGAAGCTGGGCTCCGGTTGCGGCTAAGACGATAAAGGCAATGTTCGAGAAGTCGAAGAATATCACATTCACCGATACTACAGTAACGCTCAAATCAGCTGTAAAGGCTGCAAATATCGCTGAGATAGAGGCGCTTGCGGACGAGCTGATGAAATAATGATCCAAAGGGGGACTAAGCGTGAAGATTACACTCAATCCCGACAAAGAAGTAGTTGACAGAATAAAGGAAGGTCTGAAGCAGAAGGACGGCTACTGTCCGTGCAGACTGGCAAAGACTCCTGAAAACAAGTGTATGTGCAAGGAGTTCCGCGACCAGATAGCAGATCCGGATTTTGAAGGTTTCTGTCACTGTATGCTGTATTATAAATCACTGGAAGACTAAAGGTGTTCCGGACAGGAGGTTCAGTATGAATGAAGTAGTTATAACAAAAGAAAACTTTCAGAGGGAAGTGCTCCAGTACAGGGATACACCCGTTCTTCTCGATTTCTGGGCAATGTGGTGCGGACCCTGTATGGCACTTGGCCCGATAATCGAACAGATCGCTGACGAATACAAAGGCAGGCTGAAGGTCGGCAAGGTAAATGTTGACGAGCAGCCCGAACTTGCGTCAGCTTTCAGAGTTGAGAGCATACCTATGCTGGCGGTAGTCAGGGACGGCAAGCTTGCAGAACAGGCTGTCGGACTTCGTCCAAAGGAAGATATTCTCAAATTAGTAGGATTAAAGTAATTATCAAAGCTCACTGATGAAAGTCGGTGAGCTTTACTGTTTTAGGGGCGCACAGCGTGGGCGCCGTTCCCTACATTTCGGGCGGATAATATCCGCCCCTATAAATTTTTTGCAAATTGCACGGAAATGCTCTCCACGATTGTATATATTAGTGAAGCGACGCTTCTGAGGAAAGGAGGAATACCATGAATGATAATTCAGCGCTGTACGCATTCAATAAATTCGGCGACACTGTTCTGCGGACTGCCTTTGCCATGACAGGAAGCTATCAGGAAGCAGAGGACATAACGCAGGAGGTCTTTCTGACCCTCCATGCAAAGCCGCAGAGCTTCGACAGTGACGAACACCTTAAAGCATGGCTGCTTAGGTCAGCCATAAACCGCTGCAGAAACTACAGAAAAAGCGCCCGTATACTGAGAAATTCTCCCCTTGACGATGAGCTCGCAAATACTCTCAGCTGCGAATTTACTCCGAGAGACAGTGAGATAAGAGATATGATAGCAAAGCTCCCCGGAAAGTACGCAGCGGTGATATTCCTTTATTACTATGAGGAATACACCGTAAAGGAGATAGCTTCGCTTATGGGAAAGAACGAAAATACGGTCAGCTCGCTTTTGCAGCGCGGAAGAAAAAAACTAAGGACAGAGCTTGAAAGGGAGGGTTTCATATATGAAACGAGATGAGTATAACGGCTTTCTCCGCAAGATAAAGTGCAGCGGCGAGTTCCGCAGCCGTATGCAGGAAAAGCTCAGCTCACCTGTGCTTGAAATGCATGAGTACGGTGACAGCGTAAGCGGTACGGACGTTATCACAGGAAGACAGTACCGTGGCAGGATAGCGGCAATAGCGGCGTCATTCGCCCTTGTATGCGGAGCTGTTGGCGGCGGAGCATATCAGCTTGCACGTATGAACAATAAAACAGAAGAAGGTACAAATATATCAAAATCAGTACAATATGCTTCAATATACGATTTTATGAAAGCAAATAAAGCATATTTCAATACGGATATCGTCTTATGGGAAGATCAAAGCGGCAATATCTTCACCAAGGAAAATGTTGATACAGAAAAGTTCTTTGATTACATGGACAAGTTCAATATGTCAGCTGAGATAGAAAAAGAGGACTTCACCTCAACACTGAGAGGTATCAAATTATACTTCGATTGCAGGACAGGTGAATTAAATGATTACTGCTTTGCCTTTGAACTGTATGATAACGGCTGTTATATACTGCGACAGAATGATAAGGGCAAGACTGTAAAAGATGATGAACGGGAAACCTACCACTGCTTTACCGACGGCGATAAGGTCTTTCATGATATCCTGAATATGTATGTTGACGGGGAGACTATTGAGATATTTGACAGAGTTACGCATAAGGAGCTCGAAAACGAGATAAGCAACGGCTTCAAGAACAACCCATACGACAAAGCGTACTACTATATAGCAGACGAAAACAGGCAGGAAGAATATACTCTTACAGGCAGAGAAGAATTTGCAAACGAGCTCATGGCGTTTGAATGGGAAAGAGCGCCTATAAGAAGCGGCGATGTAAACAGCTATGATTTTGGTTTTGTTGCAGCAGAGGACGGCTATATGCAGTTCAGCAGCGGAAGGACATACAAGCTTAAAAACGACAGCGACCTTGAAGCCTACAATGCTGTTCTGAGAAAGCACCTTATAAAAAAGGAATTCGGAGAAGCTGTTTCTGAGGAAGATATAAGGAATGCATTTGCTGATGACTCCGACAATGAAGCGCAGTATTTTGACGAAGCAGAGCACAAAAGCAAATTCTATAGCTTTGATGAAAGTGACTTTGAAAGCTTTAAGGAAAAGGTCGCTTCTCTGGAGTGGGAGAGCTGTTCAAAGGTCGAATTCGGAATTGATGGTGTGTTAACTGTGAAGAAATGCATGATCGAGCGTAAGGGAGTTCTTATCCCTGCAAACAATTCATTTTCGTGCTATAAGCTGAAAAATGAAAGCGATATCCCGGAGTTTCGGAAGATAGTTGACGGTTTCATGGAAAGCTTTGAAGAGATACAGGGCGAATAAGCCAAATGAACGATAGAAAGTTGCTATTTATAAAAAACTATGCTATAATATAAGAAAGTCTCCGCAGTCGGTATGGCTGCGGAGAAATTTTTTCCGGAGGTATAACAATGAAGCTCATATCATGGAACGTCAACGGCTTCCGCGCTTGTTTGCAGAAGGGCTTTGAGGACTTCTTCAAGGCTGCGGACGCTGATATATTCTGCTTGCAGGAGACAAAAATGCAGCCCGATCAGGCGGATTTCACGCCGGAGGGCTATCACATATACTTTCACAGCGCCGTAAAGAAAGGCTACTCAGGAACTGCCGTATTCAGCAAGACAGAGCCGATTTCTGTCACCTATGGCATAAATGGCACTCATCTTGACGAGGGTCGTGTTATAACCTGTGAGTACGAGGACTTCTATTTCGTCTGCTGCTATGTGCCAAACGCTCAGGACGGCCTGAAACGTATCGACTACCGAATGGAATTTGAGGACGATATGAGGGCTTATCTCTCGGAGCTTGACAAAAAGAAGCCTGTTGTCTACTGCGGTGACCTCAACGTAGCTCACGAAGATATAGACCTGAAAAATCCCAAGACCAACCGCGGCAACGCAGGCTTTTCCGACGAGGAGAGAGGCAAGTTCACGGAGCTTCTCGGCGCAGGCTTTACGGATACATTCCGCAGACTGTATCCCGATACTGTTACATACTCATGGTGGTCTTACCGCTTCAAGGCCCGTGAAAAGAACGCAGGCTGGCGCATAGACTATTTCGTGGTCTCAGACAGGTTTATGGAGCGGGTGAAAAACTCCGAGATACTTACAGATGTAATGGGCAGCGACCACTGTCCTGTGATGCTTACCGTTGAATGAGTGAGTAGTGAGTAGAAAGTAGTGAGTAGTATGGGCGGATATTATCCGCCCACGCCTTACGAAACAAATAACATGAACCCATGTAGGGGCGAACATCGTTCGCCCGTAAACACCTCAACATCGCCCGCATGAATAACGTTAATCTCCAAACGGGCGCACACTGTGCGTTTCTCTTAGCGGAACAAACACGCGCCAAACCGAATAGTAAATAAAGCCGATACATTATGTATCGGCTTTTATATAGTCAAAGAATTATGTATATGCAGTACTAAGACCAAATGAATACTAAATCCACATTTGATCAACTATTTTTTAGATTTTTTAAATAATCTTTTAAATAGACGCTTGCCTCTTTATCATTTTCATTTATTTCTTTTAAATATTTATATATATCAGTGCTGTCTTCATTATAGCTTTCTAAAGAAATAAATTTATCATACTTTTTGACTTTACAGAATTTAAAGTTACTCAAAGAGTATATCGTAACGTTTTCTGTATCACATAAAAGTAATATATTATCATCAGGCTTATAATATTGTATTCTCCATGAAAAGTTGCTATTTTTGTTTGACAACCTAGTTTTTCCAAGTATATCATCTGTAGTGATGATAAATTCATCTCCCATTTCAGTTGTAATAATGCGAGTATTTTCTTTTTTTGTTTTTTCACGCTGATAATTGATCAAGTAACCTGTTCCTAAAAATAGTACTAGTATTAAAAGAAATATAGCTTTACCTTTCATCTTCTTTTTCCTTTCCATTTTGAATATATGTTACAAAAGCATACACCAAAGCCTCACTTTCTTCTTTAGTTACTATATTCGGTATTTCAAGAGTATAATGTATGCCATTTTCATCAATATAATAATTGCTTAAAAAAATATCAGTTAAATTTTTTCCATTGATAGTTTCATTGGCAGCTCCACCCGCTTTCCGTCCTTTTCATAGAAGCCTTCGGCAGTTATTTTTATTGCCTCGTTTGCAACTGCGATATTGTTCATAAGCTCACTCCTTACCTGTGATGTCGATAACGTTGTACTCGGAAACAGTACCTGTCTTGAATGGTATAGCCCAGCCCGAAATTCCCGAAGTCACGATAAAATCTGTATTTCCGCGGACCGTATGGCCGTATACGAAATCGTTTGCCTTTATCCAAAGGCCGATATATCCCGAGGGCCATATATGACCGCCGTGAGTGTGTCCCGAGTACACAAGGTCAACCTTTGCCGCAGCCTCTTTGTCATAGTCGTTTGGCTGGTGATCCAGCACGAGTGTGTACACATCGGGAGCGATATCCTTTGTAAGCTCGGCAATATCCTTTCGGGACTCGTCGTGCTTGTCCCGCCTGCCTGTTATTGCGAAATTATCCGTTACCATTACGGCTTCGTCCTCAAGTATGGTCACATTATTCTTTTTGAGCTCCGCATACATGTCTTCAAGAGAGAAGTCGCGGTATCCCTGCATATAGCCCTGATCGTGGTTGCCGCTGACGAAGTAAACTCCGTAAGTGGTATCAAGCTTTCCGAGAGCCTTGCAGGCTTTTATCATATCGTCACGTCTGGAGTCGTCGTCAACGAAATCTCCTGCGATCACTACGATATCGGGAGATTCCTCCTGCATACGCTTTATTTCCCTTGTCATGCCGTCTCCGTCGAGAGTGATACCGATATGTGAGTCTGCAAATCCGACTATGCGCAGACTTCCGCCTGATATGGCTTTATCGGTATTTATGATATAGTGCTTAGGAACAACATGGTGCGCGTTGTACCAGCCTATGCAAAGGTATAGCGCCGTGAAAAGTATCACGTATATGCCCTCGATGCTGTACCGGCGTTCTTTTTTTGTGATCTTTCCTGCTATGTGCGCGATAAGGTCGGCGATAAGCCAGAATATTATGAGATGAAGCATTATCACGATGACACTGTAAAAATTTATGAAGCCGAAACAGGCGATACCGCCCAGCGGCAGGATGCTTGCAAGCCAGGAGAGCTTCCTGTGCTTTTCGCTCAGCCTTTTAATGAAGCTGAAGCGGTGAAACCGCGTTATAAGATAAAAAGCGCCGCCTATGCACATCAGCAGCAGTATCAGAAAAAGTAAGAGCCAGAACATATTGTTTCCCCCTGAGATATGGCTGTGCTATCATATCGTTTTTTATATAGTGTCTAATTTAAATATATCAGTTTTAAGGGAAGATGTCAAGCTATGGATAAAAAAGCAGCTTTTTTGTTGCAAATAATCTTCTCTGTTATATATATGGTTGAAATCAGCGTATATGTATGATATAATATGTGTAAGATTTTTAGGTGTAATGTTTGTTTTTGGTCAGTAAAAGGGGGTGCGGCATGAGCGCAGGAATCGGGGATATCAGTATATCCGCTGCTGAGATAGCGGAAAAAATGGGCGCAGGCTGGAACTACGGAAATACTCTTGAGGCAAATTTCGGCGGGATCCCCGACGAGACCGTATGGGGCAATCCCAAGGCTTCTCAGGAAATGGTCGACACTGTCGCTGAGGCAGGATTTGAGACTGTAAGGATACCGATATCCTATCTGGGCAAGATAGATGACAGCAACGGCTATAAGATAAATGATGAATGGCTCGAACGTATAGCAGAGGTAGTTGATTACTGCTATAACAGGGGAATGTTCGTTATAATAAATATGCACGGCGACGGTTACCACACTATAAACGGAGGCTGGCTACTCTGTGACAGTGAGGATCAGAAATATGTAAAGGAAAAGTTCGCGGCTGTATGGCGGCAGGTAGCGCTGCGTTTCGCGGACTATGACGAGCATCTTATATTTGAGTGCATGAATGAGGTATTCGACGGGATATACCATGATCCTGTACCGGAATACTATGAGAATATAAACGACTACGATCAGATATTCGTGGATACTGTCCGCAGCGCCGGAGGCTGCAATACACACCGCTGGCTTCTTGTCGCCGGCTGGAATACGGATATAAAATATACCTGCGGGAATTACGGCTTCAGGTTCCCTGATGACAGCGGAAATACCGCCTCCGAGGGAAGGCTCATGCTTTCGGTGCACTGCTATGATCCGTGGGAGTACTGCGGCGACAATATGAAAAAGATATTCCTTTGGGGCGAAAAAGGACAGGAAATAATAGAAGCGGCAAATATAGACCCTATATACGACGCGGACTGGGGCGAGGAGGAGCATATAAAGGCTCAGCTCTCAATGCTCAGGGAAAGATATGTCGATAGGGGTATCCCTGTAGTTATAGGGGAGTTCGGCTGTATCGACAAGACCTTTGAACATTCGGTGCTTCCTGACAGGATAGCGGAGAACCGCGCTTATTATGACGGTTTTTTTGCCGGAACTGCCGCAATAAACGGTATAGTTCCGGTTTACTGGGACAATGGCTACAACGGTCCCAACGGCTTCGGACTTTTTGACCGCCGCAAGCTCACACAGACACAGCCTGAACTTATCGAGGCTATAGTATGCGGCGTGAAGAACAAGGATCCCATGTCGGGACGAAGCGCATATATCGACAGGTATACAGGATAAGGGTAAAACAGCAACGGCGTGATAAAGAAATTTATCACGCCGTTGTTTTTTGGGGCATTGCAATTTATCAGTTGATTTCCTTTATTTCTACATTTTCATAATTGAATCCGACAGATAAGTGATAGTCGGGCTTTCCTGTATTTATATCATATTTGTCTGTTACCGTGGTAACATCTGCTGTAAAGTCGAGTACGGGTTTACCGTTTGCGTTATCTTTTACTATATAATGTACAGTAAATCCGTAGTTATAATTGTGGCTGATGATATCGACATCTTCATATGGAATATAGTCGACGTTAAGGTCCATATTTTTATATTTGGCATCGACATTTTTAAAGTAGTATTCTACTGCTCTTTCGGCATTAAGATCGATATTGCCGTCTTCAGTTATACCGCTTATTTTCCATTTGCCGTCTTCTTTCTCAAATGAGAATGTGAGCGGATTGCCTGCCTTTGAATTTGTCGCACTACAGATAGGGCTGTACAGTCCGCATCTTACAGCAGAAAATGTTTCGTCTCCGTTTTCGGTTATTGCCGGCTGATCGCTGTATGTCTGATAATCATCTTTTACATTTCTCGTACATACGTAAAGACCGCCTCTGTATTCTATATAAACTGAGGTATTGCTGTCGAATTCTCCGAGAATATCCACGGTGTCGCCGTTTTCGTACTGACTGTAGTCGTTATGATCGAAGAACATCGACGGGAAGAAATCCAGTTTAAAGTTGAAATCTCCTGTACTGTATCCGGTGCCTCCGTTTTCTACAAGATCATTATAGAAATCCTCAGTACATATTTCCTTTAATGCGTTCATGAAGTCATCCGGTGAAGTGAATCCGGGCTCGGTAACTCTCGCGAAGTCGGTCATAGTGCCGTAGATATCGAAGCTCTTAACATCATTTGGATCATAAGCTACATGGTAGTAGAATTTGCCGCATACATCTGCAAATCTGTCTGTGAGATCAAGGGCAATAGCATCTTTTGATTCCTCTGAAGGTACCGTGGTCGGTTCTGTTGTTGTATCCGTAGTTGTTCCGGTGACAGCAGTTGTTGTATTATTTGTTGCTGCTTCACCTGTTGCTGATGTAGTGGGTACCTCGTTGGAGTGATTCATTCTGCTGTTGCGGCTGATTATCATAAAGCTGCCTGAGAGACCTCCTATCATCAGTACCAGTGCGGCAGCCGCGCTGGCGTATTTATACCATGCTGGACGCTTGTATCGTTCAACACCGCTTACAGCTTCCTCATCAATATCATTATCTGTAGCTGCATTCAAGTTGTTTTCTATGTTGTACTTTCTTTCACTCATAGCAAATATTCTCTCCTTCTCATCGTCACTGAGTACGGGGAAGTCCTGAGCGATCCTGTCTATATCCATATCGTCCAACTTCATGAAAAGATCATTTTTATTCATATCAATCCCTCCCTGCCTATACCTGCTTCGGCAAGCAGCGTTTTAAGCTTCTGCTTTGCGCGGCTGCTGCGTTTCTGCACGGCTGAGGCTGTCATTGAAATGCTTTGTGATATTTCCTTAGCAGTCCGATTGTAATAGTATTGCTGTATTATTATAGTAGAATCGGGTTCGCCCAGCTCTTTTATCTTTTTCAGGATAATGCTGGATTGTTCTTGTTTTTCCGCATTTTCCACGATTCTCTCATCTGAGCTGAACTCTTTAGTGTCATCGTCGTCTATTGAAATGCTCCGTATATTTTTCAGATTGAGACTGCGGTAAGCGTCGATCGCTGTGTTACGTGATATAGCGGCGATAAAGCCTTTGATATCCCCTGAAAAGTCAGTATCCTTATCGAGCCGCTTGTATATTTTCAAAAAAACATCGCTGACGCAGTCTTCTATATCCTCGCGTGAACCGCTGTTTCGCAGAACATTCATAACAATGGCGTATACATAATTACAGTAATTATCAAAGATCGCTCTGTGACATTTTTGCACTGATTCTGACATAAGCAGACGCAGTTCATTTTCTGTCATCTGGAACTCCTCCTTTATTGAATGCATTCGTAAGTATAATCGAAACATAGCCCTTATTTCAGACATATTATTCTAACATTTTTTGCGAAAAATAGCAAGCTTTTTGTAAAACAGAAAAAAATTATTGAAAAACGATAATTTTCTATTGACAAATGATATTTTGTGTGCTATACTATAGTTACAGTAAAACAATGACAAAGGAGAGCGTATTTATGTGGAACAAGGATAAATCTCTTATTTTATCGCGTATTCTTACCGTAGCTGCGGCAATAGCAGCGTTAATAACCGCCTTTTTTATACCGGCTATAGCCGAGTGGTATGAATACGAAATGTCGGTGGAAGCAAACAGCGTTTTCGACAGGAGCACCATGTTCGTACCGATGTGTGTTACTTTATATGTATGCGACGTGCTGGCACTGGGGGCGCTGTGGAATCTGCATATCCTTCTGCGGAACATCAGCAGGGAAGAGGTCTTCACCAACAGGAACACCGCCTGTCTCAGACGTATATCGTGGATATGCATGGGCGTGGGAGTCGTTATGATGATATTCGGGCTGTGGAGCTCCATATTCATATTCTTCGGAATGTGTGCGCTCATGTTCGGGCTTATCATGCGCGTACTCAAAAATGTATTTGAAAAGGCAGTAGAAATAAAGTCGGAAAACGACTTTACCATATGACGGAGGTGTTTTCCATGCCGATTATAGTAAATCTTGACGTTATGATGGCAAAGCGGAAAATGTCCTCGCAGGAGCTTGCCGAAAAGGTGGGCATTACTACCGCTAATCTTTCCATTCTCAAAACAGGCAAGGCAAAGGCTGTCCGCTTCTCTACCCTTGAGAAAATATGCGACGAGCTGGACTGCCAGCCGGGAGATATACTGGAGTATAAGAGAGAGTGAGCAGAAGTGCCGGGGAGCCATGATACAGGGGTAATAATATAAACAGGAGCCGGAAGGTCTCCGGACATCGTGACAGGTACAATACTTACTATACACATATTTATAGTAAGCAAATCAAAGGAGGTAATGTTATGAAAAAGACGGCAGCGGCAGGGCGTGAACTTAAATATACCTACAATCTTGACATAGCGCTGTGTGTGTTGAATTTCCTCGTGTGCTCAGTGCTCTGTGCAGGAGGCAGCGGATTTCTTAATATCGCAGGCGTTATAGCTTTTGTTACGGCGATACTTCCTATAGGCTTCCGGCGGCTTTACTATAAGGACGAGTTCACGCCGGGAAGTGTGGGAGCGATAATGGCGGTATACAGGGCGGTACAGATCGCACTCCTCCTGTATGGCATCGACTTTTTCCTCATAGCAGGTGCGTGACAATAAATATAAAAAAGGAGAGAAGATAATGAATAACAATGTTTATGACGAAGTGCAGACCACATATATACCGCAGACCGTGGAAAAGGTCAGGGAAAAACCTGAATACTCAAAGGCAGAGGTAGTGCTTTCGGTATTCGCGTTTACAGCCGCGTTCTTCATTATGAGATATGTGGTATTCAACGCAATGGGCTTCCTGACTACGGGACTGATGTTCGCGGTCATTACCGGAGCAATAGTTTACATGAAAAAGAGAGGCTGCAGCTTTACGCGCTTCAACAGGTTCCATGCGGCGGTTCTTTACATATTCAGCCTTGTGTTTTCAATTACTGCAAACAACTTTATCAAGGATCTTGCCGTTTTATTCATACTCGGCGCGGGAGCTTATCTGGTATACTCAGTCTCGGCGGGGAACAGGGAAGTCGAGAGGTATCTTCCCTTTGCTATGTGCAAGGCTCTGTTCGAGTATCCTTTATCCCATTTCGGAAAGCAGTGGGTTGTAACTCAGGATAGTCTCTCAAAGACAAGGGCTGGCTCGAATGTGAAGTATATTCTCACGGGACTGCTCATAACGGTGCCGGTAACGGCTATAGTAGCGGCTCTGCTGATGTCTGCCGACGATGGTCTTATGAATATTCTCGGTGGGATTTACGAAAAGGTTTTCAGTCTCGAAATGTGTGACATAATAGAACAGCTTATTTTTGCTGTCCCGTTTTCAATGTACCTTTTTGGTATGCTGTATTCAAATACCCATCGCAGTCAGATAAAACCACTTGTGGAAGAGAACTGTGTACAGAAGCTGGGCAGTATCCGCTTTGTCAGCAACCTCGTGATGTATACAGCCGTTACGCCTCTGTGTATACTCTATGTGCTGTTCTTTATTTCTCAGGCGAACTACTTCCTCTCGGCGTTCTCCGGCTCGCTCCCTGACGGATTTACCTATGCCGACTATGCAAGACAGGGATTCTTTGAGCTGTGTGCGGTAGCTGTGATAAATCTGGCGGTGCTCTGCGGCATAAGCCTCCTTTCAAAGAAAGCAGGCAGGGAAAAGCCGGCGGCACTTAAAGTATACAGTATAGTCCTCAGCGTATTTACACTTATACTTATCGCAACGGCGATGAGCAAAATGGTGATGTACATTGCTAATTACGGACTCACCGAGCTGAGAGTATACACAAGCTGGTTCATGGTGCTGCTTGCTTTAGTGTTTGTGCTGATAATAATAAAGCAGTTCAGGTATGATATGAAGTTTGCAAAGTATTTTTCGGCGGTATTCACGCTGATGTTTGCGGTCCTCTGCTTCTCGCGTCCTGAGGCTGTTATAGCAAAATACAACATAGTTATGTACAATACCGGACACCTTGAGGAGCTTGACAGGGACGCGATACTGGGAATGTCTGCTGACGGACTGCTTGCCGCATACGATGAGGGAGCGCTGACAGCTGAAGATATATCGGAGTATTCGGAAGAATACAGCCCGTTCGACAGATTCGGGAACTACAATCTTTCATCAGCTGTTCTCAGCAGTAAGACTAAATGAAAAAAATACCGGACCTGAAAACAGGTCCGGTATTTTCGGATATGAGATTAATGTAGCAAATAAAGAGAAGTATAGTATTATATAAGCGGAGTATCCACGGCAAGGAGCCGTGGATGCGAGTCTGCTTTCAGACGGAGCAGACTACTACTCATATTATATTATAATCCTCTTTAAATCAAGACTTATGCGTGAAATGTAGCTACATTTTCGTGAAATGTTATGTCTGTTCACGATTTGTTAATATATCAGGAGAAGCCTCTGCTTCAGTATTCTATCATGATATCGGCTGTGAAGATATCCTTCTCCCATTTGAATGAGAGTATGCCGTCAAGCTGCTTTACAGCCTCAGTAACGCTGCTTACACCAATACCGTGGCCGTAGCCCTTTTTCTTGGTGGTGAGGTTCTCGGTATCTACCTCGTCTGATGAATTCATAACACAGATGCGCAGCTTCTTGTTGTTCTGTATAAGTGATATATATACGAACTTATCGTTTACAGAGCTGCTTTCCGCGCCCTCTATGGCGTTATCGAGAAGGTTTGCTATTATACGGCAGAGAAGGAGCTCATCGGTATTTATCTTATCGGGGAATACTACCTTGCAGGAAAAAGTGAGACCGAGCAGGACAGCATGATCCCATTTCATGTTTACGATAGCGTCGATAGAGGATATTCCGGTATAGCATATTCCGCCGGCTGAATTAAGCGAGGAATAAAGCTTGTCAAGGTGTTCCATCGCTTTCGGGGTCTCACCCTGACTGAACATTATCTTTGCGGCTGAGAGCTGATTTCCGATATCGTGTCTCAGACGGCGTATCTCGGTATACTTCTCCTCTATGAGCTTGTAGTTTTCCTCTTCGGACTGGAGTCTCTGCTCCATGAGCTGGAGCTTGATAGTATTTGAGTATGTGTCGAAGAAGTCGAACATAAATATATTCAGGAGCAGGATACCGACAACTGATACAAGGTATACGACTGTCCTCTGCGGGGCAAGGTCGGAAGAAATGAAGATACCGTCGAGAAAAACGAGGCTTATCAGCGGCATGAATATTATGAGAAGCCAGTTCTTCAGCGGGATATCCCGCTGTTTGGGTTTCAGGTACTCTGCGATATATATAGCGAACCAGAAACAGAACATCTTCGAGCAAGCCAGACTTATATAACGTCCCGCGCCGGAGCACAGCGTCACTTCCGGAGTACCTATGTTCATCAGCATAAGAGCGCCTGCCGGCAGCAGTTCCGAGGTAAGTATAATGACTACGAATATCAGGCAGTAGAAAACGATATTCCGCAGTTTGCTCCTGAACATCACCACAGAGGTTATGAACATGGTAGTAAAGATCACCGGCAGCTTTACCCACTGAGGATACATTTTCAGGAATCCGAGGGAAAGGGATATAATAAAGCCTATGAATGTGGGAATGAGCATGAATACAGCAGGATATCTGCATTCGTTCTTCATTATCTTGTACAGGAAGAAGGATATGATAGCTGAATAAAAAAGACAGTTTATGGTCTCAATGATGATCTGTGAGGTTTTCATCAGCTCCACCTGCTTCTGCTGTAATCCATAAAGCACTGCTTTATGTTTTTTATATGGTTCCGGCTTGCGAAAAGGGTAGTGCCGTTGACCAGTATCAGCTCATTTTTTCTAATATAGTCGATATTGGCGATATTAACGAGGCTGCTCTTGTCGAGTCTTACGAACATGAGGTCGGCAAGCTGCTTTTCGAGCTCGGACAGAGTGCCCTTGGTGAAGTAGTCGCCGTTTTTTGAGTGAATGAGCAGCTTATGTGAGAACACCTCGATAAAAAATACGTCATCGGTAGAGAGCTTTTCCGTTTTTTCTCCGTCGGAGGCGAAGATATACCGTGTATTGCGGTAATATTCGCGGACAGCGTCGTCGAGCTGTTTCATATAGACGGAGCGCGGCTGATTTTTCAGGATATACCTGAAAGCGCGGACAGCATAGCCCTGACAGGCAAATTTCTCATAGCTCGTCAGGAAGATGATTATTACTTTATCGTCGATATTTCGCAGGAATTCGGCGGTCTCAAGTCCGTTGAGCCCCTGCATTTCGATATCAAGGACGATTATGGCATACTTGCCCTTCGTGAAGTCGGCGAGAAGCTCCTTGCCGCTGCTGAATTCATCGAAGGAGTACTCGTTCTCATGTGACTGGAGCAGGCACAGGTCTTCCTTGACTCTGGATATACACTTTGGCTCATCGTCGCATATAGCTATATTCACAGACCGTGCCCCCTTTCACTGTCATAGAAAAAATATGCAGCTGAGTATATTTCGTGAATTTGGGACATACTACAGCCGCTCGGACATATCTTTGCTATTTTATTATACTATACAATTCATAATTTGTCAATCGGTTTTGAACAAATTTAAATAATAAAATGAATAACTTATGAACAAAAAGGAGCATTTCACGCCAAAAATTTACACTTTGCGAATTTTATGTTGCATTTATCCAACCAGTATACTATAATATAACATAGTTGCGCAAGGTATGCACCTCCTCTGTGAGAAGGTGCGCCGATATGCGTGATGGGGGATATTTGAAAAAGGAGACAGTGAAATAACATGAAGTGCAGCATAATAATTCCTTATGCTTTTTCTACTGAAAGAGCTTTGCGGTTATTTCATTCACTCGAAAGTCAGGATTTCAGCAAGAGCGACTATGAGCTTATCTTTGTAAACTACGGTAAGCAGGACAGCTTCTGCGACCTTATCTCAAAGAATACGTCGTCAAGGCTCAATGTAAAATATGTGCCTTTTTATGACGGCAGTGTAGGCAAGGCAAGAAATCTTGGCATAAGAAGTGCTTCCGGTGAGCTTGTCATATTTATAAACGGTGATGAGATAGCTGACAGGAACTTTATCTCAGGACACTTCAATACCTACAGGAAACTTGGCAGACCGGTCATTCAGTTTGGTCTTACGAAGCAGGTATTTGAGGACAATGAAAAGTTCATTCCTGAGAATAATGAGCTTTTCCGCAGCGGTATACGCTACTGGCTCACAGAGCCGGAGAAATACGGGCTCGAAAAGGGTAAGAGCTATTATTACATAAAGGATATCAGGCTGAAAATGCTTGAGCCTTACTGCTATGATTTTGATAAAGTACATTATAAGATGATATTTACCAAGACCTCGAATCTTTCAGTACCGATGGAATGTATCATGCGCTACGGCGGACTTGATGAGGAATTTCTCGGACAGGAGATAGAGGACTGGGAATTCGGATACCGAATGATGAAGAACGGCGTTGAGATAGTATACAATCCTCAGGTCGCGGTGCTTCATCTTTACGAGAAGGAACAGTACGACAGCAAACGCTATTGTGAGTGGAAAAACAATCTCGATACTATGCTTAACAAATATAACGACAGGTTCCTTGATGAGCTCGCACAGTTCAGGAGCTTTTTCGATCCTGTCCGCAGAGAACGCCTTAACAAAGCGGAACCAAGCAGAAATATCTGGCTTGAGGTGTACAAGCATCTTGAGCGCAACGCAGGGAAGAAGTCCCTTGCGGAAGTCAATAACTGACGCTTTCCCCCCAATACAACCTCCTCTGTTCCCTTCCCTGTGTTCATGGGGTTAGTATTCTTCATTAGTAAAAGTCTGAGGAGCTCTTCCTCAGACTTTTACCTCTCTAACATTGCTCCGTACAGCAGGTCATGAGCTTTGCTGCGGAGCTTTTTTGCATTATAAATTAAATACAGCCGTCCGTGATACTTTTCATACGGACGGCTGTATAAATGCTCAAACGCCCCTTTAAGCTGTCTTAAAGGGGCGTAAATTACTTCTTTGTTATAAGGGAGATTGCGTAAAGTGTTATTATGTGATGAAGCATAATGTTTTACGGTTGAAAAGGGGAAGTTTATTCAAAAACGACGCCCCAGCCTGCACTGACCTTACGGTACAGGCGCATTTTTTCCTTTTTCTTCTGCACCTTGAGCAGATAAACAGCTCCGATGAGAGCCAGAAGAGTAAGGGCAGCACCGATTATTATTCCGATAATGAGCTTTTCCTTGAACATAAACAGAGCAAATGCCCATATGATAATTGCAGCTATCAGAATGATCGGGAGACAGAATGAAGCAAAGTTTCTGTTTTTGATCTTTATGTAGTGCTGTATATCTCTTATACTGAAGCATTCATAGTTACGAGCGATGAAGTTGTCAGGCTGACACCACTTACAGAACGCAGAAAGATTTTCAAACTTTGCTGTATAGTCCTGATAATCGTGGAACTTCTCATTGTATCTTGTAACTCTGTAATAAACTATAACAGCCTGTCCCTGCTGTTCGGCATCCATAACGTGTATGATAGTACCGACCTCAGCCTGACCGCGCATAGCTTTGGTTACAAGAAATTTTCGGTCAACCGCTTCATCAATATTGAGCAAATAATTCATAGCTATCCCTTTCCTTAACGCGAAATATATTATCCTGCGCACGGGGCGCAGAGTCCGTTCAAAGCTTATGGTCCGTATAATTGCCGCAATGACATAAGTACATTATACCATAGATTTGCGGAAAAATCAATACCCTAAACTTTGTTAATTAATGTCAAGCTTAAAAGAACGCTTCCTGTGAAACTTATGAAAGCAGTTCAGGACTTATTTTTTTAAGTTAAGATTAGCTTTAGCGATCTTTTTTCTGTCTTTTGCCTGCTTGAGCATATCTTCTTTAGACATACCTGCGTCGCCGGAATTTTCTGAGGAAGCTGAGGAAGCAGAATATGAACCGCCTTCGTCATCGCCAAGGAAGCTGTTGAGGCGCTTCTTGAATGCGCTCTCGCCGCCGGGCTTTGAGGTAAGAGTAACGCTTACGCTCTGTGACTGCTGATAGGTGTTTGTTCTCATATTTCCGCCGTGTACCGACTGACCTGTGTATCCCTGCCTGTAAGGAGCAGCGTTCATGCCGCCCTGTGGGAAGCCTCCCTGCTGAGGATAGCCCTGCTGGGGATAACCGCCCTGTGGATAGCCCTGCTGCGGATAGCCGCCATGAGCGTAACCCTGCTGGGGATAACCGCCCTGTGGGTAACCCTGCTGGGGATAACCGCCCTGTGGGTAGCCCTGCTGGGGGTAACCGGGCTGAGGATAGCCCTGCTGGGGATAACCGCCCTGTGGATAGCCCTGCTGCGGGTAGCCGCCCTGAGGATAACCCTGCTGCGGGTAGCCGTGCTGCTGATTAGGAGTTATATTCGGGAAGCCGCTTGCGCCCTGCTGCTGAGCAGCTTCTGTATTCTCATAGAGAGAGTTGGGAGCGCCGTCCTGAGTGCTTGTCTCATTGTTGAACGGATTAGCGGAATCTACGTCTATACCACTTGCGAATTCAGCCGGAGCGCCGAAATCAGCTTCGTCGTAGCCGCTGAGGAAATCAGGAGCTTCCGAAGCGGGAACGAGAGTTGCCGCGGAGACCTGTTCATCAGGAGAGAGAACTACCTGACAGCTGCTGTTGTCAACGCTTGAATTTACAAGCAGACCGAGAGCGTCGTCGTCCGGTCTGAAATAGCTGTAATCGTCGAGAGAGATAACGATGAGCTGTTTAGCGATAACGCGCTTTGCGGTAATTATGGACATTACTGCCACCTTTGCGGCGGAGACGTCCTCAACTGCGCCTTCGTTTATGGATACAGTGGATACACCGGAAAAGATATCTCCGGTATCGGCGATGATAAGGCAGAGACATGCATCATACTGCGTAAGCTCAGGCCTTTTCTGCTTTAATGTTTCCGCAAAGTTTTTGGCTGTGTTGTATAATGAGCCTATTTCCATAAAAAACACCACTTTTCTATATTTATTGAACGCAGTAAATGCGTTTGAGCCTGTAAACAGAGGTTATTCGACCTCTACCTGTTTGCTGAGGGCTGCTGTTTTTCTGTCTGCTGCCGCCTGTTTGTTTTCAGCGACGCGCTCATTTATAAGATTTAGCTTTTCTCTCAGGAGATCGGCGTCGTAGATACAGGAGAGGGATATATCGTCCTCTGTACCGAAGTGTGATCTCTTGCTGAGATTGTTCTTTATGACATTCTTGAAGGTTTCAAGGTTTATGAGCTGACTTGTGATAATTGTATGGTAATCGAGGAAGTCGTACTCACTGCCGAAGGAGGTATAGAGTCCGTCTGTGGAACCGTAAAGAGCTATCAGCTTTTTATTCGGTACATAGAAGCTGCTGAACATACCTGCAGCGTTTGAATTGCACACAGAAGCAGTTACGTTGGCAGGTGCAGCCTCATTATATTCCATTGGCATAACAGCCTTGCCGTCCTCGAAGATAGCCACGAGACTTCCGTCGCCGATCTGCACGCCGAAGGTATAATTATCGCCTGCGACAGCAACGACGAGAGTAGAGCCGTAATAGGATTCCGGCAGTATAGCCTCGAACTCTTCTTCTGTGAACCTGCTTTTTTCCTCTTTGGTAACAGGATTTTCCGCAAGGTGTTTTTCGATTCTTACATTCCAGTTTGAGATGATCTGCTTCTCGATATTTTTTAAGATGAGTTTATGATACTCGGGAAGGTTAGCTTCCAGAGCCTCGCGGTCCTCATAGTATCTGTCGATAGCCTCTATAGCTGCTTCGACAGCAAATTTGGAACCAAAGTGACTTCTGAAGTGCTTTTTGCTTCCGTGTCCGTCGGCAACGACAGCGACAGCATAATGATCTCCTATTTTGAAAGCAGAGCTGTCCTGGCAGACCAGGTTTGTTTTTTCATGACTGGCGCCCATTACCGAATGGCTGAAGCCGTTGAACATATTATTTCAGTCCTCCTCAGGAATATATTGTCTTATTACCAGCCTGTATCGAATGGTACGTCGTCGCCGTCGCTTGTTGTGCTTACGAGTTCCTGGATCTGCTGACCGAGGAGCTTCTGCTTAGCGGCAAATACGTTTTCTTCGCCAAGCTCCTGACCTGTATCATCAGAGAGTGTCATACTCTTACTACCGATCTGAGCTGATGTTACGGCGATAATCTTTATCATCTGAGCGAGCTGACCGCCTGAGTAGGCGTGAACGACGGTATCCTTCGAGCCTGTGAATTCGGCGAGGATATTGTCATTTGCTTCCTGACCGATACCGAGAGCGGCTTTGAGGCCGAACTTGTACCAGCTGTTTGTCTGGAGCTCTCTGAGTCCCTCCTTATAGTCGTCGGAGGGATATCCGTCTGTCATAAGGAATATAACGGGAGCGAATGAGAGTGAAGGTGAATTGAGGAAGCTGTTTCTTGACATTCTGTGGTTGAGCTCCTTGAAAGCAGCGCCCATGCTTGTAACGCCGCTTGCGCGGAGTCTTGCCCACTCGAAGTCTTCTATCGGGATAGGATTGGCATACATCCATCTTACTTCTGTAGAGAAGGTAAGGACAGCGACTTTAACATCTGTATCAGCTTCGCCGACTCTGCGTATCTCCGGGATAAGCTCTTCCATAACGGTATTGAGCTCGCCCATTTTCTTACCTTTCATACTTCCTGAAGTATCTATCAGGAAGAATACTACAAGGCTCTTTTTGGAAACGCTTGTAGCGCTAAGGGGATCGTCGTCAAAATCGAGAATGCTGTCGTCAGTTTCAGGAGCTGAAGATACAGATGCATTATTATTCAAATCGTCCGAAGGAGTAACATTGATGTTCTCATTTGCTTCGGGTTCTGTAAAACGTTCATTGCTCATAATTTACATACATCCTTTCAGTATTACTGCTCTGGCAAAGCAGATTAGATCTGTGCTTTAACTTCGCCGAAATCGATCTCGAGCCCCTGCCATACAGGGAAGCCCTTACCGGGAGCGATATCGTAAAATGCTCCGTCAGGCATTTTTGCCTTCCATTGTCTGTCGGAGCAGTTCTTGATTCCGAGGACTCCCTGCTTGACCTTATTCTCGACAAGCTCGCCCGCAACGGACGTAAAGTCATCGGATTCGGGAACTATCTCGCAGGTGTAGAACTTACATCCGAGATAGAGAGGTGTGCGGTAGTCACGGTTGCTGAAACCGATGGTAACGAATTCCATTCCGCATTTCGGGCACTTGAATGTCTTTTCGTTATGCTGGATGAACATTGAACTGAAGTTTGTTCTTCCGCAGCCGCACTGTATGATTTCTGATCTGAGGCGTATGAACAGCTTTTGCCATTCGTTCTCGATGATACGCTTTGTAGGATCTGTAACACCGGTAGTGAAGGAGCGAATGAAAGCGTCCTTGATATAATCGGGATAGATCCTCCAGAATTTGATGATATTATCGTGGATGCCTCTTACGGGGCGGTTTGAATCGTCGTTGGGGTCATATACGAACACTGCGTTCTGACCGTAGTGCTTGAGCTCTGACGATTCTGTAAGACATACATCCCTTACGACCTTTTCGCCCTCCATGGGGTCTCCTCTGAAGAGGAGCTTGAAGAGGACAACTGCAAGAGAGTATTTATCAGTCTGTACATTCGGCTTGGCGATTCCTCTTACGACTTCGGGAGCCATATATCCGGGCTTACCGCCTATACCGAAGTTGCTTCCGTCAGGAGCGATGTTATCACAGTCGCAGACGAGGACGGCACCTGTATTCACATTGATGAAGAAGCCTCCGTCGTTAAGGTCCTGATAGCTCTTACCTGCACGGTGGAGCTGTCGGAAAGCGTTTACTATATTGATGACGCAGGTCACCATAGCGCTGAGGGTATTGAATTTAACGGGACGTTTCACACCGCGTCCCGTAAGCGGGTCGATCTCCAGCTTATAGGTATTCAGTATATCAACGAATGAGTCGAAGCCTTCGGGCTTCAGCTCCATGATATAACCGAATGTACCGTCCTCCGCTTCCTTGGTGAGATATTTCGGCCAGAGGAACTTATTGCTGGGCGGGCCGTCGTTTATGTTATTCTGGAGGTTTTTGCGGAATGCGGCAGGCTTGGACATCTTATTGATGTCGTACCATTTGAGCGCCCATTTCTGACCGTTGAAGCGGACGAGGTAAACAATACCCTGACCGCCGCTGCCGATGACGCTGAGGACCTTGGCTTTGCCGCCGAACTCCATCTCGACCTCCTGACCTATTTCAAGCTCTATCATATGATCTCATCCTTTCCTTGTTAGTCAAGCTCATATTCTTCAGCCGAGGTCACGAGGACAAACCTTATTCCAGTGGCTAAACAGTACTTATGAACGTATGAATTCTCGATGCAGTATATCACTAAGTTGGGGCAGTATGAGAAAGCGTTTGCATCTATGAACTTGATGCTTTCGGGGAGGAAGAGCTTTCTGAGCTTATCGCAGCCTGAGAATGCTTCCGCGCCGATACTGCTGACACTTGGGGGTATTTCAATAACTTCGAGGCTTGTACAGAAAGAGAAGGTGCTGTCCTCTATTTCGAGAACGCCGTCGGGTATCTTTACTACCACGAGGTTGGAGCATTGACTGAACGCACCCTGCTTGATTATTCTCAGACCTTCCGGCAGCTCAAGACCTCTCAGGCGCTTGCATGATGAGAAGCAATACTCACCGATAGCAAGGAGAGTAGAGGGGAGCTTGATAGTTCTGAGCGAGCCGAATTTATCGAAACAGAAGGCTTCAAGCTTGGTATATCCGTCCGGTATGACGATATTGCCGCTGAGTCTGTATCTCAGAGCGTTACGCGGCATGAAAATCATCTCGTTGATATCCACCGGCTTCTTTCTGACATTATCTTCCTTCTTATCTGCGTCCTCGTCGTCGTCAATAACTTTGAGGTGGGATTCGTAAGGCCAGCCGAGAAGGTATGTAAAGCAGGCGATAACGAATTCCGAAGCGTTGTCTGACAGGAACAGGTCGCCCAGCATGAAGCTCTTGGCTTTCATTATGGATATTTCCCTGTTCTCGTCTTCGAGAAGCATTCTGAAGACACCGGTTTTGTACATATTAATAAGAAGACGTCTTTCCTTGTCGTAATCCGGAATATGGTCGCTGAGAAGACCGATAAATCTATCTTTATTGGCTACGGCGCGTGTTCCGTCATTAACTACGATTGCACGAAGCTCATGCTGGAATTCCATTGTATTCTCAAAACCCTCGATATTCTGCGGAACAGGTGCTCCGCAACCGGGGCAGGCAGACAGCTTCGGGTCAAGTGGTGCGTTGCATTTTTCGCATTGCATGGTTTCTCCTCCTGACATAAGAATATAGCAGCGCAAATATAAAATATGCGTATTTATATTGTTATCACGATTAGTATAACACTTTTCCACATTGATGTCAAGGGAAAAAAGGGGGCTTATACAAAATTGAATTATCTTTTACAAAAATCGTTAGCAGTATTTGTGCAAAATTTTTAAGTTCATAACAGAGCGTAATATCGGCAAAAAATATTATTGTCATTATTGGTCTTGCCAATCCATGTAAAGAGTGGTTTGAAATAAACCGCAGGTATAAAATTGATTAAAATGCATAGATTTTTTTGATTAATTTTGTTTATCACGTAAGGTACTGATTTACAAAAAGCTGTTGAAATTTCTAAAGAAATGTGATAAAATGAATTATGGATATCAATCGAAGGCTTGTAAGGGGTAGTGCCGTATGCCTGAGTAGCAAGAAATAGGTATAAGTTTACACTGGCGGATATCCGGCGGCAGTAACAGGTCTAATTGATTTAAGGAGGTTCGATATAATGAACAGAAACAAGAAAAAAAGCGTTTTCAGAAGCTTTGCAGCTTGCGCACTTTCTGTTGCTGTGCTGTTAAGCGGGGGCTGCGGCCAGAGAGGTCAGCAACAGCAGGGCGGCGGTACGATCTATGTAATCGCAAAGCAGCAGCTCAGCTTCTGGGATGACGTAAAGAAGGGCGCTGAAGCCGCAGGAAGAGAACTCGGCTATGGTATCGTTTATGACACAGCGACAAATGATAATGATTATGCGTCTCAGATCGCAAGTATCCAGAGAGCTGTAAGAGACAAGGCAAAGGCTATAGTTATTGCGCCGAATAGTCAGACAGACCTCAATGATGCTCTTCAGAAGGCTGCCGATGCAGGTATCAAGGTCATTTCCATCAATTCAGACATCCAGCAGGATTCAATGAATCCGATATCACTTTCTCTTATAAATTCGTCCGACATGAACGGCGGTGTGGCAGCGGCAAGAAATGCTGTAAAGGGCTGGCGCGATAAGGACAAGAATCTTGACGAGATAGGAAAGGTCGCTATAATCGGCCATACCGCTTCGACCGCTCAGGAGCGTATCGAAGGCTTTACAGATACTCTCAAGAGATCTATCGGAAGAACTATGGGAGTTGAGTTCCCTGAGGCTAATCCGTATGCTGCTATGATGGGCGGCGGAGATGCTGCTGCATACGGCGGAGACGACGCTGCCGCATACGGTGGAGATGCTGCTGCTTATGGCGGAGACGACGCTGCCGCATACGGCGGAGACGCTGCTGCTGCAGGAGGAGATGCTGCTGCAGCTGGCGGAGACGCTCAGGAAGCTGAGCTCACAGACGCTGAGAAGGAAGCAGTTGCGAAGGATCAGGAAAAGGAAGCTGCTGATGAACGTATCCGCAAGAATATCGAAAAGAACTTCATCATCGGCAATCAGTGCTCTGACAGAGAGCAGGCAAAGGCTGAGGCTAAGAATCTTATTGCCTCAAATGAGAATATCTCCATCATGTTCGGTACAAATACAGTAACAACACTTGGTATATGCGACGCTATCAATGATCTCGGCATATCAGGCAAGATACTCGTTGTAGGCTTCAACTCTGATGAAGAAGAGCTCACCTACATCAGATCAGGCGTTCTTTACGGCGTTGTTGTTCAGAATCCTTACGTTATGGGTTACGTTGGCGTTAAGTTTGCTGCTGACCTTATCGGCGGCACACAGGTAACACACCACCTGGATACAGGAGTTACCTTTGTATCAGCCAGCAATATGAATGATGAATTTGTTCAGCTCATTCTTTACCCAGAAGCTGTAAATAAGTAATGGAGGTGCGAAGTTATGGCAAAGAATAAGAAAAAGAGTACCTCGACAGGTTATATTTTTGCGGCTATCCTTGTTACGATCATGTACATTCTGAATACCCTGCTTGTTGAAAGTATATACCGAAACAACACAAATACTTCGAGGACTACACAGCAGGCTACAAGAGCACTTAATATGATCAACAGTCAGCTTGCCGAAGTAAACAAGAATACAGTAGGTCTTGCTGCAAACCTCTTTGACAATCCTCTTGAGATAATCAGTGATACAGAGCGTTTCTATGCTAACATCAATGCTGCAGAGAAACAGTTTGAGAGCGTTGACGGCTTATCAGACGCCGCTTACAACCGTTTCCAGTACGCTAAGCAGGTTATCGCTACTTTCAGAACAAGACTTGAGAGCCTTGGTACCAGCCAGGTAGAGAGCGGTGACCAGACTTCAATGTCTGAGACACTCAAACAGGATCTGTATCCTCTTCAGGTAACAGCTTCTGAAATGATCACGGCTACTATCGCGATCGTCGGAAAGGATACCGGAATACTCCAGAGACAGAATGCTATCAAGGCTTACATCCTCATGACCCTGATGCTTGTCATCTGGCTCATATCCATGCTCGCCATCTGGCTGTTCGCACGCAGAGCCAAGAAGGCAAGAGCTGAACTCGAAGAGCGTGAGATGCGTCTCGCCGAGGTTGACGCTAAGCTCAAGAATACACGTCAGAAGGCAAGCGACCTCGCTGTTACAAACGTGCTTACAGGTATGAAGAACCGTTACGCTCTTGATAACGATATCAGCGACAGACTTGAGACCGGAAGATTCCAGATCGCAGTATTCGATATGGATAACTTCAGAAGTATCAATGATACTTACGGCTACGACTTCGGTGATGAGTATCTTGCAGCCGTTGCTGAAAAGCTCAAGGAAGAGTTCGGCGACGTTGCCGAGATCTACAACATCACAGGTAATGAGTTCTGCTTCGTATTCAATAAGAATATCTCCGAGAGCCAGGCTGTTGGTATTGCTCAGAACATCCAGCGTGTAATGAGCAGCCCGTTCGAGGTGCTCAACCTCAATGTTCAGCTTCCTTGCTCCGGTGCTGTATATCATTACCTCCCCGGCGACTGTCTCAACGTAAACTCACTGCTCGTTAAACTCGATACAGCAATGAGAAACGCTAAGATGAACGGCGGAAATATGATAAACAATGTTATGAATATGTAATATTGTGATATTATGGCGGCTGTCAGTATTGACAGCCGCCTGTTTTTATGGCAAATCGCAGAAAAAACCGTTATGCATTGACAAATAGTAGAAACTGTGATAAAATATACCTTAATGATATGTAAAGGCAGGTGTCAGGGTGAAGAAAAGCAAAAAGAAGAAAAAGAAATTCGCGGTGTATAAATCATCGACGGGTTCATACTGCTACCGCTATGTGGATACTCTCGAAGCCCTGGAAGGCACCGGCTTTGAAGGTATAATCGAAGAGGAACAGCTTCCTGTGGTCTTTGACGGAAGAGGCGGATATTACCACTTCCGGGAAAACGATTACGGCTTTATCAGGATAATAGAATCCGACAAGGACCAGCCGTTGGAGCTGGAGGAAATGTTTGAGAAGAACTCGCCGGACTTCAAGCTGGGCTGGATATCACCTGACGGCGATACCTACTCATGCGCATTCACCAACCACAGCAAATGCGCAAGAATGATAGTCGAGAAATTCTATCCCGACTCAAAATATCCCGAAACAGAGCTGGACAGACGCGGCTGGCTCCAGGTAATAGACTCGTGGAACGGTACGGAGCAGCATCACGGACAGTTCGTGTTTACGGATCAGGGAAAAATTACCAGCAAACAGGCTGACAGACTTTTCGATCTCGGTCTCTATGAGAACGAGGAGGTCAAAAAGCTCATCGCTGACAGCGAGAACGAATGGTAATATCATAAAACAGCTTTACTGCACAATAGATTGGGCGCTTTACATAAAACCGCCCTGTTTTTTGTGCAGTTTTTTTATTGACTATATTCTGATTTTAGTGTATAATAATTATGTATCAATACTCGATAGGTGTGGTCTGCCGCGTAACAGCGTCTGCTGTCGGGTATTTATAAGGAGGATATAAGATATGGCTGAACCAAGATTTATAAAAACGGTGACTTTCGGCGGCTATGAAAAAGAAGCCGTTGTCAGAAGGATCGAATCACTTAACGAGCAGGTGCATGACCTCAGGAACGAACTGAGAGAAACAAAGCTCTTGCATGAAGCATACAAAAAGGGTACGGATCAGGAAAAGGCACTTGAATCCGTGCTTGCGGAAGAACGTGCAAAACTGACACAGATACAGGTTCAGAATAATACTCTTAATCTCAAGCTGAAGGCAACAGATGACGAAAACAGTAATCTGATGGTGGAAATAAAGTCATTGAAGGATGAGATAGCTGACCTGAAGGACAAGCTGAAGGTGTCAGAGTCAAAATGTGCCGCTCTTATGGCACAGGACGAAGCAATGGCTCTGAGCAATGTCTTCATAGAGGCTCAGAAGTCATCGGCTATGCTGGAGGGGGCTGCAAAGTCAAAGGCTGCAGAGATCGAGTTCAAGACAAAAAAGCTCGCCGAGGATATAGTTTCTGACGCAAACGTCGAGGCGGAGCAGATAATATATGAGGCTGAGAGAACTGCCGCGGAAAAGATAGCCGAGGCAAAGAACGAAGCGGAGCAGATGAATGTCGCTTCAAACAACCTGAGAGCTACCGTGCTTGAAAATGTCAATTCCATTAAAAGACATATGGGACTGGTGCGCGACGCTCTTGAAGGCTTCCGCAAGGAGGGCCTCAGCAGGCTGATCGAAGCGGACGAGTGCCTTAACAGGACTGAAAATACTATTAAAGAAGGCGGTATCCCCGTATTCAAGCTCCCTGAGAAGTTTGAGCCTGAGCTGCCCGAAAAGCCTGTATCGCTTTCCGAAAAGATGAAAAACGATGAGGATAAGCGCAAAAAGCAGGAGGAGCTCGACAAGCTCAAGCAAATGGCTGAGTCCATAGGCGGCGCAAAGAAAGATGATGCAGCTGATAGTGACCAGAAGGATAATGACACAAAGGATGCAGCAGAAAAAGAACAGAAGAATAATGACGAAAAGCCTGAAGGCGGCGAGAAGAAGAGCGGCAAGGTAGATCTGGCAGCTCTTGCGGCAAAGGCTAATTCTATCGGAAAGAACAAGTCCTGATAAGATACAGAATGTCATAAGGAGTTTTTATAATTATGAGTGAATTGATCATTGTAAAACCTGAAAAATGCGTAGGCTGCAATGCCTGTGTAAGAGAATGTCCCGCTCCCGAAGCCAATATGACCAAGCAGCTTGAGGACGGACGTTTCATCACTATGGTAAACAACAACAAGTGCATTGCCTGCGGTGAATGTGTAAAGAAATGCAATCATGGTGCAAGAGACTATATAGACGATACTGATGAGTGTATAACGGATCTTTCAAAGGAAAAGATCATCATTATGGCTTCTCCGGCTCTCAAGACCATTCTTCCCACAAAGTGGAAGGGCGTTCTTGACTGGTTCAAGAAGCAGGGATGTACCATATTCGACGTTTCACTCGGTGCGGATATCTGTACATGGGCTCATGTAAGGACTCTTGAACAGGACAAGATAGGCAATATCATCACGCAGCCCTGTGCCGCTATAGTAAAGTATATCGAGATATATCAGCCAAAGCTCCTGCAGAACCTTTCTCCCATACACAGTCCTATCGCCTGCAGCGCCATATACATACAGAAGTATCTGCGCAGAAACAATCCTATCGCAGTTATCTCACCGTGTATCGCAGAGTCATATGAGACCAAGGAAACAGGCCTCGTAAAGTATAACGTAACCATAAAGAAGCTTCTTGAATACTTCGACAGGAACGATATAATCATACCTATTGATACATCGGAGTCCTTCGAGTATAAATTCGATGATATGCAGGGACAGCTCGGTTCTATATACTCACGTCCCGGCGGACTCAGAGACAATATCTGGATGCACGATCCGGAAGTCAATATCACAAATTCCGAAGGCGTACACAAGGTTTTCGGCGAGATAGATATGTACGGAAAGATGCCCGAATCCAAGCACCCGAAGGTATTCGACGTGCTTTCATGTGAATTCGGCTGTAATATCGGACCCGCTTCCGGTACTAATCAGACGGTATTCGATGTTATGGCTACAACGAGAGCTATCGAGACTGAGGCAAAGAGCCGCCGCAAGTCAACAGGTATCATGGGTCGTGGCGATGACAAGCTCTTCAAGAAGTTCGATGACGAGCTCCGTATCGCAGATTTCCTCAGAAACTACAAGCCCTCTATGCCGTCACCTGTTCCGAATATCGCTCAGCTCGATCCTATCTTCGAGAAAATGGGTATGCATACGGAAGAGGACAGAAAGTACGACTGCCATGCCTGCGGATACAATACCTGCCGCGATATGGCTACGGCTATATACAGAGGTCTCAATACTCCCGATAACTGTATCGTACACGCTAAATCGGTACTTATCGCAAGGCATTCTGCTCTCAACAGACAGAACGAACAGCTTGCTGAGATCACCGAGGAGGTGCTCGCGCTTTCAGACAAGCTGAAGGACAATGTTTCAAAGATCACCGATAATATGCAGAATATCGGCGAATCCACATCAGCTACCAGCGAGAGGGCTGCTGTTGTAAAGGATCTGCTTGAGAATGTAGTATCCTTCTGTAACGACAACTCCACAATGGACGCTGACAGCGTATCGCAGCTTACTTCTATACTTGAGACCACGATCAACGCATTCAGCGCTCTTGATGACAACGTGACCACTACAAATGAGAGCTCGGAGACTATCAACAAGTCTATAAACGACATTATTTCACTTGTAGGCGATATAAACGCTGTACTTGTCAAGGCAGGACAGACTGAAAAGGTGGATATTTCCGATGTTCCCGGTGTTAAGAAGGGCGAGGAAAGCAAGTAATATCTGCTGATATAAAAATAATAAGCCATAGTATTTCTGAATCTTATCAGAATACTATGGCTTTTTTTAGCTTGAGTGTCCAGGCTCTTACAGCCTGCCGAGGGCGTGTCTTGCGGCTATCATGCCGAAGGTGTAGCACCTTCCCAGTGAAAGACCGGTCTGATGGAATGGATAATCAGCGCCGCCGTAGAACTGACCGCCGAGGTTTCCTGCGCAGTAAAGTCCGGCTATCGGCTTGCCGTCCCTGCCGAGGACCTGTCCGTTCTCATTGGCTTTCACTCCCGACACCTCCGCGGAAACACGGATATGCTTCCTTGCTCCCCAGAAGGGAGCTTTTTCTATCTTATGCATATACTTCGCAGGCTTTCCGAAGTCGGTATCGCAGCCCTTTTCGCATAGCTCATTGTACCTGTCTACGGAAGCTTTCATATTATCATAGGGTATATCGAGTTCCTTTGCCAGCTCTTCAAGGGTATCGCACCTGTGGAGGTCGATGAGGTTCCTGAAAACGCCCTGAGGCTCATCAACAGCGCCGGGTATGAACTTCTCCATAACGAATGGCGGCACCATGCCGGCAACGAATTCATCGCTGCTCCAGTTAACGTAATCGGAGTCGTATACAGCGCAGTACCAGCCCTTTGAGCCGTCATTATGGTTGCTGTCGAGCATGAAGCCCTTGTATTTCGGCTGATATTTCAGGATATTTCCCATATAAACAAAGCCGGTATACTCATTCGTGAAGCGTTCACCGTTCATATTCAGGTAAAGGAAGGGCTCCTCAAACATGAGGGCGGAGTCGAAATCGTGCATCATCTTGGTATGACCGAGATTATCCATTTCGGCTCCCGCGCTTATGGCAAGGATATGACCGTCACCGGTCTTGCCGAACTGCTTCTTGTCAAAATCAGCTATATCCGGACACCAGCGCTTCACCATCGAGGGGTTGTTGGTGTAGTCGCCTGTTGCGAGGATAACAGCCTTTGCGGCGTTGAACTGAATGTATTTCCCGTCGTGATCCCTGCCAATAACTCCCGCGACCCTGTTTCCGTCCATTACAAGCTTTACAGCGGGAGTGGAGTAGAATACCTCAAGATCGCTGTGCTGAGACTGTATATTATTGAGGGCGTTCTGCAGGGCATTGCTGACGTTGAGCGGCTTGGGACCTATCCACGGAGCCCAGAAATAGCAGTGCTCGCTGCCGTAGTCGTAGGTATTGCCGCGCTCTCTCCAGAGCCCTGTGAAGTCGCCGCTGGTGCTTTTAAAAGCGCAGAGCCTGTCTCCGTCGTTGAGGAGCTTTGCGCTGTTATTATTGTCGTCAACTCTGCTTCCGTCGCCGTATTCTGTTTCAGAGGTGAGACCCGCGCGGTTCAGGAACCATATCATTGCTTCCTCGGAGTATTCGGCGTAGGCACGGAGCTGTTTCGTATCCGCGCGCCAGTCGCAGAGACTGTTTGTATGATGTATCCATTTAGCGATACCGGCTTCGGTAGAGCGTGATTTGATTATGGCTGAGCCGCAGTTGCCCTGGGAGACCACAGTCGGTTCCTTTTGCAGAAGAGCAGTTTTCGCGCCGAGTTCAGCCGCCCAGCCGGCAGCAGGAACGCCAGCCGCACCGGCTCCGACGACAACGATGTCGAAGTCAAGTATCTGTCCGGGAGTGATATCGCCCAGCTCACAGCATGAATCCATTACTTCTGAGCAGGTAAGTCCGTCTGGTGCATGGTTGTTTTCAAGTTTTTTGATCTCGTTGTATTTTTCCATTGCTGAAAATGTCCTTTCTGTCATTGTAGGTTCGTCTGCGTCGGTATATAAATATTATATGACATTATTATTACGTTGTCAAGGTCGGCGTGAAGCATTATGAAAAACATTTATCAGATTATTTTTAAAGAAATGATTTGTCGTTTATTGCGTTTTTGTGAACAAAAATTGCTCTCTTGTCTGTATAATCTTTACAAATCTTTACAAATGGTGTACATTTTTAAGTGAAAAGAATAGATACAGAACGGGAATGTGGGATTTTTTATCCTATTTTTATCCAAAGGAGGAAAGCAAAAAAATAACAAGTCAGAGAATGGAAACAAAAAATTTATTTATGAGGAGTGATTATTTTGAGTTTGAAAAACATTAAAAGAGCAGTCAGCGGTGCGGTTTCTGCATTTGTGATAGCAGCAAGCTTACCGGCAGCTTCAGCTGTAAACGCTGCTGACCAGCAGACACGAGG
>NZ_JAEFAJ010000049.1 GCF_016287535.1 Ruminococcus sp. | reverse complement strand
TATACATGACGTCCTCCGAAGTGCAAGCTTTTTCTTCATTTTTCGCATTTTTTCCTGCACTATTATTATATCACATTCTTCTGATTTTGTCGATATTTCGGAGAATATTTGTGACTTGAGGAGAGACTAAATAATTATTGAAAGCCGTCCTTCCAACGACGGATATCACTCTTTGCAAAAGGAAATGAACCAATAACAAAATTATCCTTTTCAAGCTGTTCCTGTGTGTACCACGGAGAAGTCACTGTGCCCTCTGTATGGGTAAGGATATGAAAGCAAACAGAAGGAATAAAACTCTGTCCGATAAGGTAGCATTTTTCACCCTTTTCGTTTATTGCCTCATCAACTATCATCACAACATGACGGTCATCACAAATAATATCGCCAATGGAAAGCTCATCGACAGAAATGACATTCGATTCCTTTTGTAGTGAAAGCGTGCCTGCATAGCGCATGACCTGCTTGAGGTAATTTCTGTACTGCTGCTCGCTGTTGTCAGGAAGTCCGAATGGTATCTCAAATGAATAGTCAGCAAAAACAAGCATTCTCATACCTTTTCGCCAATTATTGTAGGAACACTCGTCGCCATTTGAAAACAGAAAAGATATTTTGTCAAATTCCCCTTTTTCATAGAAATAATCGCTATAAAGCCTTATAATACTGTCCGCACACTGTTGATAGCCATCAGTTCCGAGACTAATGTCAAATACTGCAGCTACATCAGTGGAACTGATAGTCGTCCCATCATATGCCGGAATCTTTATATCGTCGGGAAGAAGCGAATAGTTTCGCAAGTATTCCCCGAAGCTTCCCTCATTCACGTGCACACGTTCATATCCTTCAGGTGGGATTATTCGCGTTTCAAGAGTCTTGCCGTCAGGAACTAATGACTGCACCTGGTAAAATCTTCCAGCAGACTCAATAGTTAGCTCAGCAGCCTTCCACTTCGGGTTGACACGAAAATATACTGCAGTTAATACCAACGCAATAAGAATTATCCAAAACGCTATACGAATAGACCTGTTTTTTCCCTTTGGTTTATCTGTAATACTTTGTTTTTTTATCATTATTATCTCCTTTTTCACCTGCAAGATGTAAATTATCTATAATTCATTGTATCATAGAAAAGACACAAATGTCAACTTCAAATCACTGCACATCTTAAATAATTACAGTATTTCAGTAATATTTTGAATCTTAGAATACATAAAGCCCACTCACGTGGGCTTTACATTATAATTTTCTTCTTGAACCTGTAAGGCGATTAATTATTTAAATTTGCCGTGTTTTTCGTAATCAGCTACCCTTATTATTTCGTTCTTGTCACCAACAAAAACCACCTTCGGCCGATGAGTTTTTATTTCCTCAGGAACCATATTCGCATAGGACATTATGATAACATAGTCCCCCTTCTGTCCCGAACGTGCAGCAGCTCCGTTTAGGCAAATTATACCGCTCCCGCGTTCTCCTGCTATAACATAAGTTTCGATGCGACTTCCACTGTTAACATTTGATATATGTACACGCTCATATTCATAAAGTCCTGCAGCTTCCATAAGATCTTCATCAATAGTAACGCTGCCAACATAGTTGAGTTCCGCCTGAGTTATAACAGCACGATGAATCTTGCTTTTAAGCATTGATATTTCCATAGCTACCTCCTTATAACTCTTCCGTGAAGAAGTTGTCGATAAGGCGTGTACTACCGATATATACTGCCATAGCACATAACGCAGGACGATCTAAAAAAGTTATCTGTTGCATTGTAGCACTATCCACTATTTTTACATAATCAATACGCGCAAGAGGTTCAGCTTCTATGAGCTTTTTCATTTCTCCGATGACAGCGGAGCAGTCGCTCTCGCCATTTCTGACCATATCCATTCCGAGAAATACAGCCTTGGAGAGTACAAGGGCAGCCTTCCTTTCGGCTTCGTTAAGGTAAGTGTTTCTTGAACTCTTTGCAAGTCCGTCAGCCTCGCGGACGATAGGACAGCCGATTATCTCAATGTCCATGTTGAGGTCATCCGCCATGTGGCGGATAACGGCAAGCTGCTGAGCGTCCTTTTTGCCGAAGTATGCGCGGTCAGGCTTCACGATATTGA
Organism: Ruminococcus sp.; assembly: GCF_016287535.1. Lineage (GTDB taxonomy): Bacteria > Bacillota > Clostridia > Oscillospirales > Ruminococcaceae > Ruminococcus. The sequence continues at coordinate 1,180 of NZ_JAEFAJ010000049.1, read as the reverse complement.
AAAGCTTCGATACTACGGTGCATACACCTCTGAAGTGCACGGGACGGCTGAGACCGCAGAGCTCCTGAGTGAGAACAGTCATGTCCACAAAGGACGAAAATCCCTCATGATACATCTCTGAAGGCTCGGGATTGAAGATAAGGTCGCCGCCGTGTTCTTCCACCAGCTTTGCGTCGCGGTCGATGTCACGGGGATAGCTTTCAAGGTCCTCCGTTGGTCCGAACTGCATTGGATTAACGAAATCAGACACAACAGTTCTATCATTATCACGGTGAGAAGCGTCTATAAGGCTTGCATGTCCCTCATGGAGATAGCCCATTGTGGGAACGAGACCAACTGTGAGCCCCTGAGCTCTCCATTCCTTTACCTGTGCACGTACTTCATCTATAGTTTTTACAACTCTCATTTCACTTTTCCTCCCTCATAAGCTGTTCGATAACATCATCTTCAATAGCGTAGGTATGCTCCTCAGCAGGGAATGTACCCTCTTTGGTCTCGCTGATATAGTCGGCGATGCCCTTACGCATTACCGAACCCACATCTGCAAAGCGCTTTACGAATTTAGCCGTGTGACCTGTGGTAAGACCCAGCATATCCTGATATACCAGTACCTGTCCGTCACAGCCGCTGCCTGCGCCGATACCGATAGTAGGGATAAAGAGCTTACCTGTGATGATTTCCGCAAGCTTAGCGGGGATACCCTCCAGCACAACTGCACAGGCGCCTGCCTCCTGTATCTTCAGAGCGTCCCCGATGAGCTTCTTAGCCTTGTCAAGGCTCTTGCCCTGAACCTTGAAGCCGCCGAAGGCGTTGACAGACTGCGGAGTAAGTCCGAGATGTGCAACAACGGGAATAGACGCATTGACGATAGCCTTTATCTGCTCGCAGACCTCAGCGCCGCCCTCAAGCTTTACAGCGTTGGCGCCGCCCTCTTTGATGAGCCTGCCTGCGTTGATAACAGCTTCCTGTACGCTGACCTGATAGGACATGAAAGGCATATCAGCAACTATGAAAGCATTCTCTGCGCCTCTTGAAACTGCGGCGGTATGATGGATCATATCCTCCATAGTCACGGGGAGCGTGTTTTCGTAGCCCAACATTACCATGCCCAGTGAATCGCCGATAAGTATGGCATTTACGCCGCACTCGTCGATGATCTTCGCTGTTGTGTAGTCGTAAG
>NZ_JAEFAJ010000014.1 GCF_016287535.1 Ruminococcus sp. | reverse complement strand
GATTCATCGATACCTGTCCCTGTCCGTTCTGGTTCCACATCTCGTAGTCATATCCGCCTATATTGCCTCTGTCCTGCTGGTCTGCAGCTGAAGCAACTACAGGGATACTTGACGCGAGCATCATTGCAGATACCGTTCCGCCAAGAACTTTCTTGATTCTTGAAAGATTCAATAAAATCACTCCTTTAAAAATAATAGAACACACCGATGATAATACCTGCTTCCGTCTGTTTTTCATGACCGTTTTTTTCAGGGAAGCTCTGTTCCCCCACATGGCAGGCATTATTATCTGTATATTATTATAGTATATTAACAAAATGTAATACAAGCCAAATATTGCGCCCAGTATTTTTTGTTAACCAATTATTGCGCCGGTGTTGAAAAAACATTTCTCTAAAAATAGGCAAATGCACCGTATGCCGCTAAAAAGAGCAACAATTGATATGTCTCATAATATGCAAAAATTGCTGCATATAATTAATATAATATATTATATTAATTATATATACAGCCATATCAGATTTGACATAAATGTACGTATTTACGCTGTTTTCCATGAAATTTGAGTTTTGTCTTTCCCGAACATGAAAAAACTCCCGAAAAATGCCGGGAGCTTTTACACTATACAATATATGTTATTCTTCTCACTGTTCTGCAGTTTTTTCCCCACTCCTTAAACATTCCGGGAATATCCAAAACGGACAACATGGATACACAAAAAGTCTGCGCGGCCTTCCGGTCACGCAGACTGTAATCTCAGTAATCCTTGGGTGCCTTGCATACGGAGCATACTTTATCGAAAATGCCCTTGAATTCGCCGCCGCAGTGCCTGCATCTGCCGTTTTCAATGTTTACCGGCTCCTGTGATTTTGTATAAGCCGGAAAAGCCCAGTAGTATTTCTGCAGGTTTATATAGGCTATATTCAGCAGCTTTGGACAGTTGTAAAAGGTCGCTGAATTCTTCTCATACTTATAAGGATTGCTTCCTCTGTACAGCTCTGTATCTCCTGCAAAGGAAGCCTGTTCAAGTCCCGTACAGTCAGCGAACGCAAGCGGATATACCGCCTTGACGCTCTTGGGGATAAGTATCCTTTTCAGATTTGAGCAGCCCCTGAAAGCCTGATTGCCGATGTATTTTACTGTCTCCGGAATGTTTACAGCCTTCAGGCTCTTACAGTTCCTGAACGCATTCATGCCTATCCTGTTGATACCGGAAACAGTATCCCCGTCCGAACGCATACATTCAAATTTTACTTCTTCAAGGGCGCTGCACTCCGCAAAGGCAAAGTCCTCTATCGTCCTGACACTTTTCGGTATAACTATGTATTTCAGACTTGTGCAGCCCTCAAATATCCTCCACGGCAGAAGCTCGGTCCGGGGTGGGATATTGACCGATTCAAGGCTCGTACAGCCTGTGAATGCTCCTGCTTCGATGTTTTTTACACTGTCAGGGAATTTTACAGCCTTCAGACTTATGCAGCCGTTGAATACATCTCTGTCTACAGTCTCCAGTCCTTCGGAAAGATGAACGGACTGAAGATTTTTGCAGCCTGAGAACGCTCCCTCGCTTATCAGCTCGACCCCCTCCGGGATATAGACCGATTCTATGTTATTCATGCCCTGAAAAGCAGCTTCTCCGATAACAGTTATTCCGTCCGGTATACTTATATCCTTCTTGGTATAACCGTTGAAGCGGACAAGAACGCTCCTTTCCACGACGAAGTCACTGTCATCATTGCAGGAAGGCTTTATCGTGCCGATATCATCAGGTGCTGTTTCGTTAAAGCTGCTCACAGCCTTTTCAACGACAAAGGCTTTGCCGCAGAACGGGCAGACAGAGGCGTCCTGCGTATCATCAACAGCAAGAAATCCTCCGCATTTGTAGCATTTGCCCTGTACATACATTTTGCCCCGCCTCCTTTCAATAATGCGATATGGTATTTTTATCATTTAGCAATACTTTTAAGTTTATATTATTATACCGCATTTTTATTCACAAGTCAACTGATATTTTGTTAATTCGCAACAAATTACAAATAATAATCCCCCCATGACCGTATCTGCGGTGACGGAAGGATATCCTCATATTCTGTTTTATCCGGCATTTTCTGCCATTTTCTTTCTTCCATGGTATATTTCCTTCTGTATATACAGCTGCTCATCTGCCTTTGCGATCAGCTGTGTAGCGGTCATTGCTCCCGAACGGCACACCGCGCTGCCGGTGCATACCGTCAGCTGCGGGAGAAGGTCGGCACAGCTTTCGCGCATGGATTTCACTTCATTCTGTATCAATTCCTGTACCTTCGCTTCGCCGCTGACTATCAGCACAAATTCGTCACCGCCGTATCTCGCGCAGAATCCGTGCAGCTTGTCGGAAACATTGCGGAGAGCGTCAGCTACAAGCTGCAGCGCTCTGTCGCCCGCTATATGTCCGAACTTGTCGTTGACCTGCTTGAAGTCGTTTACATCTATCATGTGTATCCTGAAAGGATTTTCGTCCGAGGCATTGTGTATCATGTCCTGAAGGAACATCTCCATACGCCTGCGGTTGTTGAGTCCGGTGAGCGCGTCGGAATATATCTCGCTGCTCTGTATCTCCAAAAAAGCAAGCTGTATAGGCAGATATATTCCCAGCGGCACGATCGGACACACCGGCAGTATCCCTTCAAGCACAGCCGCAGCAGTCGGTATGATTATAAACAGCAGGGGCAAACGGTATTCCTTCTTCAGCTTGACCTGCTTGTTTGAAAAGCTTTGCACGAACGAATATATACCGCTACCAAACAGCTGTACGACAATGAATAAAAGATGCAGAAAATATCCGTCGCCAAACCGGAAGATATCATTTTCATCGACATAGAAATAAAAACCTGTGAATACAGATGAGATTATAATCAGTATATCCACAATTGCCGCAGCATAATACAGCCTTATCAACAGCTTCATATTCCTGGTTTTATTCTGGTCGATCCTGTAAATAACAAATATGCACCAGCCAAGCGTAAGCAGGGCAACCGCTACAAGTCCCACAGCGTTCGCAGCCTTGTTCAACGTCCTGTTGAACGGTATCAGCCCGCCCTGTCCGAGCGCCCACCAGCTGTCGCTTATAAGGTATATTATAAAGAATAATGCCATTCCTCTGAAATGACGCATCTGAAGGTCTGTACCTACGTTTCTGTTGGCCTTAAAGATAATACCAGCCGAAAACAGAATACAGAATATCTCGGTTATCACATACGAAATATAAACCGCAGAATTATCCATTCCCTCACCTCCGTGTGATCTGACAGTTTTTCATGAATACTTTATGTAATCATGACTGCCTTACCCATTGAAGTATCATATCCTTACAGTAATATAATATCACATATACCTGTTGAAGATATTGTTCTTTCTGTTAATAGTTCCTTACCATTTTTATCTTTGCAGCAATCAACAACAGCGTATACCGTTGTTTATAGGAAATGTACAACCTGTTATAATCAAAAACTCCTGTACAGCATATGCTGCACGGGAGTTTTTTTCATGTTCAGCTGTCTCAGGGATCAGTATATCACAAATCCGTATCTTTCCCTTGCGTAGTTTCTGCAATTGATGAGATCGTAAAGTATATCCCTGTCTGCGCTGTCAACAACATAGTCGCCGTTGATATCTGCTGTAAATTCACGCAGCAGTCCATCGTACATCCTGTAAGAGATATTGCCGCTGATGATATTGTCCATAGCAACAAGGTCATTATTATCAAGAACTCCGTCTGCGTTAGTGTCGCCCTGCTTGAGCGGTCTTTCGACCCATACGAATTTATAGGTACACAGACCGTCGGAGAAGCAGAATCTTCCGTCATTCTCACGGTACCACGAAACACGGTTGTTCCATTTTATAACATTATTCTGATCAGAATTGCAGTCAGCATAGGTAATGGTGTTTGAATCGAAAGCTCTTATGAAGACGCTGTGTGTTCCGAGATATGTGCTTCTGCTGTACTGGTCAACACGGAGGTGGTCTCCGAGCTCAGGAACGTATGACAGGTCTGAATTCTGCACAAATGTATCCGTATGGAAAAAGTCTGTCTGAAGCTTCTTCGCAAAGCCGGCACACTGATAGTAAGGCTCCTCATTCTGCCATGAGCAGATCACAAAATTTTTAATGGCAGTAGGTCCCATAGGGAGATAGGTCGATGTGTCGCCATACTTGGCCACTCTGCTCGCAGTATTCGGATCGCCTGTGTTCCAGTACCTTCCTTCGGGCAGATTATAGCTCTCTATTCTGGTAAAGTCAGACATACGTGTAGGAACTGCGGCAGTTGCCTGTGAAAGACTTGTACGGTGTGACTTTACACGTACATCGTCAAATGCCTTCTTGACTATCTGAAGCTCTCTTGACGAGCTGCCGAAAGAATAATATGCTGCCTTCTCCACGGCATCACGACAGTCAACAAAGGTAGCCTTTGTTGTATCGCCTCTGTAATAATATACGGAGCGGTACCATATCTTCGCAAGATCATCCTTGGATATGCCTGCCTCATACATCAGGTATGCCGCATGGTCAATGACTGTGGTGCCAAGATAGCAGGGATGCATGGGATACGGATTGTTGCTCTTCAGCCATTCAAGCTTTCTCTTGTAATTTGAGTAATCATCAAAGTAATCAATGTAAATATCTCCGAACTTAGGATTCCTGGTTCCCTGAGGATTTCTCATATCTCTGAGGGAATACTTCTTTTCTCCGTAAGTATTCGCCCTGAACACATCTGCTCCCACCATCCAGTCAGGCTCGTCCTCGCAGAGCTCGCCGATAATGTCGCAGTACGCTTCCATAAGCGCTTCTGTCTCAGTGTTCATTTTGTCAGGCCACCAGCCAAGCTCCTTATTTACGAAAAGGTGCGTGAACTCATGACCGACAGCTCCGACATCAACGCCCATACTGAAATAATTTTCCTGATCTCCTTCGCCAAAGCCAAGCAGATTCGCTGTATAGTCCTGGCATTTTCCAAAGTTGTCCGTTGAGATACGGGCACGGGCGTCACATGAGTTATTGAACTCAAACGCATAGAAGCCCTGATCTCCTGAACCGGAAAAATCAAAATCCGTGTGATTCAGGGTATTCCTGTAATAGTTACGTACCTTTACCACGTTAGCCAGCATTTCCGCCTTTGTGTCCCAGTCCGCTGCATCAGCTGCAACCGGCTCTATATTAGTCGGAGTCCTGAACTGTTCAACTCTCCCGTTTCCCTCGCCTGACACAGAATAACTGCCGTCACCGATAACACGCACATTATTTTCCTTGTCTACCAGCCATATATTATTGCTGTAAGTCTCTTTTGCGCAGTTGACACAACCGGTCGAGCCGTCAAATGTTCTGTAAAGCTGCGGCGAGGTCCTGACATAGCCGTCACCGGGATATATCTCAGCCGCCTGTGCCGCCATTGCAGCAGGGACCGCCGAAACGATCACAGATACGGTCATTGAAGCCGCTGCTATCCTTGCAAATAATCTTCTCATTTTCTTCACTCCTGTATTTTTTGCGATTCGCATATTTTATAATAACGGAAGTTCCATAAGAAAGTTTGAGAGAACCCCTTCTTAAAAAGAGGTTCTCTCAGTAACTGAGTATAAAACTTCCTGATAGTTATTGCAGCTGTATGCTGCGGTTAACTGCTGCCGAAGCCTTTAGAGCCCGGTCAGCCGATCATATTAAATTATAATCGAAGAAGTAATCAATATAGTCGTCCATATCAACATAGCTGTCCATGTTGATATCTGCAAGCAACAGATCACTGGTCGGCAGAGAGCTGATACCGTCAAGATCCAGCTTCAGTAACTTAGCGTCATTTTTAGTGATAACGCCGTCATGATCCAGATCGCCGAGCAGATCCTCAGGAAGAACACCTGAACGGTTGAAAGCAGCGTTTGTCATAAGGGTATAATCCCACCAAGAATCATTGTACTTGCCGTTGAAAGACTTATCGTATACCGCATCACTTATTGCTGCAAGGACTGCCTTTCTGCAGGCTGCAAAGTCCTTCTTTGTGTTTTTAAGGTAATCAAGTGAACCGTACCAGATACGTACTCCTACTTCATCCTCGATTCCCATACGGTGCATTATATATGCAATATGAGTAATTATGGTCGCAGCCCTGTGACACTCTGCATTATCAAGGCTTCCTGCGCCATTGTACTTTGATAACTGAGGTGAAGAAGGACGAACATGATTTCTTATAAAGAGCGATTCATCGGCATTGTCCAGGTAAATGTCAGTTCCCTGCTTCCATTCAGGAGTCTCATCCGCATATTCAGCAATAATGTCGCTGTATGCTTCATTCAGCGCCTGTGTCTCGTGGTTGGAAGACGGACCCCAGCCAAGCTTTGCATGAGTTACAAGATGAGTGAACTCGTGAGTAACGATATCAGGGTCAGCACCCCAGCAGCTCATCTCATTGTTATTTGAATCCCAGCCTTTTGCGCCGAATACAAGAAGATTGTTTCCGTTGAAAGCCATTGCGTTATTAATACTATATCCGCCATTGTCTCTGAGCTCAGGTATAATATTCAGTGTGCTTCCCCTTCCGTCTGCACCGATCCAGCCGAAAGTGTTTTTGTAGAAATCATATGCCTTTTCCGCATTGTATAAGGTAGCTGTTTCTGCAAGGTAATCCGATAAATGATTATACATATCATCATTGTTTACTGTCTTCCAGAAAACATTTTCAGCATAATTTGTACGGAAAATATTCTGGTAATCATCGTGGCAGTATATATAAAAATCGTTGCCCGCGAATCTGCCGTAATAGGAATTGCTCCTGAGGATAGCGATATTTCTTATCTTGTCACGGAAGAAGAACTTTAAAGCGCTCTTATTGTGGTCGATATCGATGTAATACGAACCAGCCTTTGGCATGAGGCGGTTGTAATCCACTAAGTAGTGCTCCTCGCTGCCGTCATTGGTCAGTTTAGCGCCATGAACAAGCTTCTCCTCAAAGAGTATGCCGCCGTTTACTGCGTCAACATATACCTTGCCTGTTGTCAGTGAAGCGACATTGCACTCCCATGCAAGCGAGCTTATGCCATTGTCATCAGTATATATTACCAGTCTCGGATATGAACCAGAATAATCACCGCAGTTGTTTCTTACTGCATCAATAGCCTGATATTCAGATATCTGAGGTGTTATATCGATCGAAAAATCTGATACATATGAACTGTTGAGGAACTTAGGCTCACGTGTTTCCTTGTTTACGATGACCGTAATACCGGAATTGACCATTTCAAGTCCCTTGTAATACTGATTGAAGGAATAGATATCATTGTACAGACTGTTAGTGCAGCTTTCAAACTTCAGTTCACGGTATGCATTATCTATTCCGAGAAGATTTGAAATATTATCTATAACAGACAATGCGTCATTCTTGGTATTGACGCTTGTATCCGAAAGTGTGCCGTTGATCTGTGATACTTCGTTGTTCTCAGAAACGGTAATATCAGGTACCCCATTATCGTTTAAGCTGCTGAGCTGTTCAAGCTCTTCAGCTACTTCGGCAGAAGCGGTATCGAGTCCGACCTCTCCTGCAATTTCAAATCCGTTGAATGTGTTCTCTTCAGCCTTTGCTGTTGAGTTTGGAATGGTGTTCGTATAACCTGCAATTAAACTTAATGATAAAACAGATGCTACGAGTTTATTAAATCCTTTATTCATTTTTCCCTCCATGTATTGCTGTTGATTAATTATTTTACCGCGGTAAGTATATTTTATCACAAATGTATTTCTTTGTCAAGTCAAAATGTTACATTATGGTTATCAAAATATAACCCTAATATATGATTATAGTTATTAAAGTATATATCATCATTAATATTTTACATATTTTTAACCATTTGTAAGCAATCTTTGACGATAGTCTATAACTATCACAAGTTTTGACTTGCAATTCATCAGTCATTCATACTATAATAATAGTATAGAAACAAAGGAGCGCCAGGCTCCTCAGGGGATTACCGAAATCATGTAATTTGCTTATTTTAACAAAGGAGTGATTGAAGTGAAATTTACAAACATCAAAAAGATCATCGGCGGTGCAGCTTCCGCTGTGATGATCTTTTCTTCCGTTCCTTTCACAGCTTCAGCTGCCGACCAGCAGGAAAGAGGAAATATCGGCGGCTACGATTACGAAATGTGGAATCAGAACGGTCAGGGACAGATATCAATGAACCCAAGTGCAGGCTCTTTCACCTGCTCATGGAGCAACATTGAGAACTTCCTCGCCCGCATGGGCAAAAACTTTGACAGTCAGAAGAAAAACTACAAGGAATTCGGCAGCATAACCCTCAACTACGATGTTGAATACACACCGAGAGGAAATTCCTATATGTGTGTATATGGCTGGACGAGGAACCCTCTTATGGAATACTACATCGTCGAAGGCTGGGGCGACTGGCGTCCGCCAGGAGACGGTGCAGAAAGAAAGGGCACAGTAACTCTCAACGGCAATACTTATGATATATGCAAGACTATGCGCTATAACCAGCCCTCACTTGACGGTACTGCCACATTCCCGCAGTACTGGAGCATCCGCCAGACAAGCGGTTCGAGAAACAATCAGACCAACTACATGAAGGGCACCATCAGCGTATCCAAACACTTTGACGCATGGTCGCAGGCAGGTCTTGATATGTCGGGAACTCTCTATGAGGTATCCCTCAATATCGAGGGTTACAGGTCTAACGGCTCGGCAAACGTCAAGTCTATCTCCTTCCCGACCTCAGACGATCCCGATGATCAGACAACTCCGGGAACCGAAGTAAAAGAGCCGGTGCAGGCTGATGAGAACGGTTACTATTTCACGGAAACATTTGAAAGCGGTGCAGGCAACTGGAGCGGCAGAGGAAGCGCATCCGTAGAGGCAGCCTCAGGCGGCTACGACGGCTCAAAGGGCTTATACGTCTCCGGACGTACAGACAAATGGAACGGCGCTGCTATATCCCTTGACACGAGTACATTTATCCCCGGCGAGACATACAGCTTCGGCGTTGACGCAAAGCCGGATTCAGCAGCTTCTATGAAGCTTACTCTTCAGTACACTGATTCAAGCGGTACGGATATATATGACATGGTCGCGGAAGCTTCCGCTTCCACTGACTGGGTGGAGCTTTCCAATCCTGCATACACGATCCCGTCCGGAGCAAAGAACCTTATTCTTTATGTTGAAGCTACCGACAGCCTGACGGATTTCTATATCGACAACGCTTATGCAGGTGTTAACGGTACCCCGGCTCTTGTATCTCTGAACGGAAACAGCAGCACTACTACCGTCACAACACAGCCTTCAAACGGCAAGAGAGGCGATACAAACGAGGACGGTATCGTAGATGTATTCGACCTTGCTCCTCTTAGAAGAGGTATCCTCAATATGATGTCCGGCGCAGGCACAGTTCCTCCCAACTCGAACGTAAACGGCGACGGCGTTGTAAATGTGGCTGACCTTGTATGCTTACAGAAATATCTCCTCGGCGCGGAAAAGCTGCCGGATCCTGTAACTACAACGACTACCGCTACCACAACTACAACGACAATTAGGACAACTTCCACAACAACAACCACTTCCGGCGGAGGTTCAGCTTCCGTCAAGCTCAACAGCAAGATAAAGAACGATATGCCTACAACTGTTCCCAACGGCGCTGAAAAGTCAAGCCAGTGCAAGGTGGAGAAAAAATCGTATATGTGCAAATACACAGGCAAGACAAAGAACTGTAACGTCATACTGCCTCCGAACTATGATCCGAACAAGAAATACCCCGTAATGTATGTTCTGCACGGTATCATGGGAAGCGAGAACGATATGGTAAACGGTATGGGCGTTCAGGAGCTTATGACAGGTCTTATGTCCAGCGGTCAGGCTGAGGAGTTCATAGTAGTTACTCCCAATATGTTCACCAGCAAGACCATGAACAGCCCAAGCGGTATCAATCAGCAGACCTGCGCTGAGTATGATAACTTCCTGTATGATATCTCAGACAGCCTCATTCCTTTCATCGAAGAGAACTATCCGGTAAAGACAGGCAGAGAAAACAGAGCTATAACCGGTTTCTCAATGGGCGGCCGTGAAGCTATCTACTGCGGACTTATGCGTCCCGACCTCTTCGGCTATGTGGGCGGCGCTTGTCCGGCACCCGGTATCACACCAGGCTCTGATATGTTCATGCATCACCCCGGCTGTATGCAGGAAAGTGAAATGAAGTTCAGAGATGTTGGTCCTGAACCGGCTGTATTCATGATAACCGGCGGTACGAATGACGGTACTGTAGGAACTTTCCCGAAACAGTACAGCGATATCCTCACAAGAAACGGCGTTGACCATGTTTATCAGTCCATACCCGGCGGTACTCATGGTGCAGACTCTGTTAAGCCTCATCTGTATACTTTCATGAGATATGCATTCAAATAAGCATTCATGATATAGCATAAAAAAAGAGGGTGAGCACCTAAGGCTCACCCTCTTGCAGTTATTCTGCCACACTCCCACTGTATTCCCCTGAAATAATCATCAAAGTTCGGAATAATCCGCTTATCAGAAAAATCCCTTGTTTTTCTCAAGCACTTCTATGATACCTCTGCCGTAAATATCATAGCTGTCAAGCAGCTTTATAAAGTCCTTGACTTCCTTATCGTCTATCCAGCCTACCGCGTCGCCGAATGTCGCTATCGCAGCCTTAACCGGCTTTCCGTCGGAACCGGTGTTCACAAGATACAGCGAATTGCTGCCCGCATCGCACATATATCCGACGCTGTACATTTTCGTATCACTGTAGCTTGCGGTCTTTTCCGCGAAACTGTTTGCCGCAGCCATTACCGAATCAGGTATGAAGCCTGCTGAGCCCGGACTTTCTGCCATTATTTTCAATATCCTGTCGTACCACCCGGAATCATACATTGATAATATCACGCCCTGTGCATCAGACCAGCTTGAACTTTCATCACCATATTTAAAGCTGTAAGCTGTTCCGTACTGATCAATAACAGTAACGCTCTGATATACCGACCATGCAAAGTTTTCGCTTATAAAAACCATGACAGGTCTCGGCGCTTCAGTGATACCATTTATCAACTGCTTTCTTATCTCAACAAGATCGAATATATCAACAGAACCGTCACCGTTGACGTCTGCGCTGCCATACTCCGGCAGACTGCTTTTTCCGTGGAGCCACTTTTTCAGAGCCACCATATCAGAGATACCGATAACACCGTCTCCGTTGCAGTCGCCCATGACTGTGGTCTTTATGTCTGTTTCTTCCGCAGGTATGATGTGCATATCATCGGTGATCCTGAAATACGCTGCATCTTCACAGATGTTCACATCATCCCATCTTCCTTTTCTTCTGACCGCGAGTCTGACTGTACCTGCCTTTACAGGCCTGAACAGCTTTATTATGTAACGCTGCCTGCTGTTATCTTCCTCTTCATCATCGCTCTCCGTAATCTCCCGCTTTTCAGATACTTCTTCATGCTCCTCGATAAAAGTTCCAGATCCGTTCTGCCCGATAACGAATTCATATGTTCCATCAGCAGGAGCGTTGGTGCAGTACATAACATAGCCGTCCTGAATTGAAAATGTGCCGTGTTTATCATAGTACGCACTGAACTCCTCAGAACTGTCCGGCAGCCATGAATACCAGTCGGTCTGGGTTATATAACCTGTGCTGTCTTTTATGAAGCTGAATGATCTTACAGCTTTCATGTTCTCGCTGAACCGTCCGTACGTAAAGTTCACAGTAATATCCGTATTATCCGGTATATCGTAAGCCATGACATTATAGGATATGTAACCATTGTCCGGATCACTATATACCCTGTCTATAAGCTCACAGCTCTTTATCTTTTCCGCAGCTGTTCCCTCAAAGCTAAGTCCGCTGTACCTCTGCATATCATAGTCCATACAGCGTACCAGACAGATAATACCGTCCTTTACAAATGACGCGCCGTGCTCATTGCTGAAATTGACAGCTGACACGTAATCCTGCGGTATCCATTCAGGCACTTGTACACTTTTCTCTGTAACGTCCATATTACTGTCGATATGGACAGAAGCAGTCAGCGTCTTATGATCCGACGCGTCAACCGCCCATGACCTGCCTGACGTAAAGGTGATATCTACATTTCCTTCGGTCTCACCCTTATATATCATCATTACGCTTGAAGCGCCGCCTGCGGACTGAATGAGCTCATCTCTATTAATTGTTCCGTCAACAGCAAGCTTCAGCTTTCCGGAACCGGTCTGGTCAACATTCAGAGCCGCTCCTGTTGAGTAATTGATAGTGTTGCAGTAGATGAGCATACCGTCTCTGTATGAGATGTTTCCGTTCTTTTTCATGTATTCATTGAATTCAGGAACAGAATCAGGCAGCCAGCTGTAAATGTCAGTCTCTCTGAGAACACCTTCCTCATTGACAAAGGTGTATCTCACGCCTTCTGATGACTTGCCTGTTGTTTTATCCTCAAGGCTGACATCAACATCAAATCCCTTTGCGGTATTGTTTAATATGACCAGTGCTTCATAATGGAAGCCGGGAGTGCCTTTTTCCGCGATATCGGAGTATTCATACCGTCTCATGGTATCCAGATAATCCGCATACGCCTTTGCGTCACTCTTATCCGGCTCTTCGGGAAGCCTGAAGTTAAAACTGAAGATATGGGATTCATATTCGGATTCCGCCCTGACCTCATCACTGACATAAGCCGCTTTTATACCGGCTTTCATTTTATAACCGTCAGGTACATGGCTTACGATACATATAGTATCATTATCCGCTCTGGAGGAACCAAAGGTATTATAGAAATCCATAGCGGATTCAAAATCCCTTGGCAGCCATTCCGGACAAGCATTCAGATATTTTTCCCAGTTCACAGCCTCTGCATCGGATATAACAGGGAATAACGCAGCATTTCCCACAGCCATTGTGACCGCTGTCACGACAGGCAGCACTTTTTTTATAAGTTTCATTCAAATCCCTCACTTTTACGGCAACGGACGCCTTTTTATTGTTTAACGAAATAGTACACGCAAATGTGCGGATATGATCTGTAAACTTTTTGTGAACATACCGCTCCCGCCTTTTTTATGGCTCACTGATATTCACTGAACGGAATGTCACGGCTTTTCAATGAAGATAACGAATTCCATTTCCGAAGTTTCCTCTATGCGCCTTGCATGAACGCTTCCGCCCAGGGCTTTTGCGGTCTCATACACAGCGTAAAGTCCTATTCCGCTGCCTTCCTTGTCCGCTGCGTTGGAGCCGCGCCAGTAGCTCCTGAATACATACGGAAGCTCCTTTTCCGGGAGCAGTTCTCCCCTGTTCCTTACAGCTACAGAAAATCCTTCGTCCGCTTTCGCAAGCGTTACCTTTATCCCGTTTCCGTCACCGTACTTCACGGCGTTTTCAAGCATCTGGCTTACCGCACGGTACAGCGCATACTTATCGCTCTCTACCACGCACCCGCTTTTGCACTCAACTGAAAAAGGTATCCTCTGCAGCTCCATCCTGTCCTTGTATTCAACGTATATAAGCTCCGCAAGCTCCTTCAGACCGAAGCCTGCAATCTCTGTCTCATATCCGCCGCAGGAAGCCGCCGAGGCTGACATAAGCTCAGCTGCCATAGTTCCTATCTTGTCAGCGTTACGGTCTATCCTGTCGGCTATCTCCTCAGTCATACCCTGCCCGGAATAAAGCCCTGTCCGCACTGCGTCCGTATAGAGCCTGATATTCGCAAGAGGCGTTTTTACGCCATGAGCTATACTCGTTACAAGCTTCTGATGTTCGCCTTCAAGGATATGTATCCTTTTGCTGCTCGCCGCAAGCACATCCGAGAGCATATTCATTCCCCATATGTATTTGCCGAAATAACGGCTCCTGCTTTCAGGAAGTTTCTGTATGTCACGAAGCCGCGCAAGTCTTTCGGGATAGTCGGACAGCTTCCTGAAGGGTACGATGACCGCCAGCCATACGTATATCATAGCGGCGGCAGTTATCAGAAAAGCTGCCGCAAACGCACAGTTTACAACTATAAGCACATTCCTGCTGCTGTTACTGGGGAATGTATACTCGATAAAGCCGATGGTCCTGCCGCTGCCGTCAGTTAAAGCGCATAATGCGTTGGAGCTTTCAGCGGGAGCAAGAAATATCCCGCCTCCGTCAGCTGATATGAATCCTATCTCCTGCGGTGCAGACCTGCCAAAACGCTCCTGCCAGCCCTCAAGATTCTCATCAATAATATCAGACGGGCTCGTGCCGTTCTTCACAATGAGCTCACTTATCTCGGAATGTATCCTGTTCACAGTAACATTCCTGCTGTTCATTGTCTCGCGGGACTTTTTTATGCAGACAAGATCGAATACGGCTGCCGATGCCGCAAAAAGCAAAGCCAGCAGCAGCAATACAGAAAAAAACCTTTTCATATCTGCTCTCCAAACCGGTATCCGACCTTCCACACCGTCTTGATGATCTCAGGATTGTTCGGATCCTTTTCAATTTTTTCACGCAGCCAGCATATGTGAACGCTTACGGTGCTCGGCTCAGTAAAGCAGTCAAAGCCCCAGACCGCGTTAAACAACTCCTCTTTGCGGACCGCCTCTCCCTTGTGCTCCATAAGATACTGCAGAAGACTGAACTCCTTTGCGTTGAGCCTGAGCTCAGCTCCGTCCTTGGTGGCACGTCTCGACACAGGATCAAGCTCAATACCGTATCCGCAGAGGGTCTCCCCCTGTACTGCAGCGCTGTTCCGCTTCATCAGCGCTTTTATCTTCGCGGTAAGCACCCTCACGGAAAAAGGCTTGTCGATATAGTCGTCAGCTCCCGTATTGTAACCGAGGAGCTTGCTTTCCTCGTCATTCAGCGCACTCATCATAAGTATGGATATATCATGGTTTTCACGTATTGCCGCACAGGTCTCATAACCGTTCATTCCAGGCAGCATTACATCAAGCAGCACCAGTCCCACCTTTTCCTCATCAAGCAGCACAAGGGCTTCCTCGGCAGATGTGCAAAGTCTTGCCGAGAAGCCCTCCTTTATCATGAAATCCCTTACCAGTCCGCCCATTTCAAGGTCGTCCTCAACTATAAGAATATCCGTCATATTTCACTCCCTGTATACGTTTCAGTCCCATCTGCCAAGATCAATAAATCCCGGAGAATCGGTAACACCGTCAGTGCCTGTGAGTATCGCCTGCAGACTGTTTTCAGAATAGTCCGCTATGACCATATGCACCATTCCCCCGCCCCGTATCCGCACAAAGTCATTGTCGGTCTTTTCACTGGTAATAAGCTCCTTGAAGCGGTCTACCGTAATGTTCTTCTCACCGCAGAAAAGCTCGCTGAACCTGTTCCACCTGATTATATTCTGCCGGTTATAAACGAGCTGATCTGTATTTCCGTCGGCGGCAAAGGAATTTACAGCACAGATATAATCCGGATCGTCCCATTCAAGCCCCCTGTTAAGTTTAGTGGAGCTGTCCCTGATAACGGTATTACCGCATTCACTGCCTGAGCATACCTCCGCTATAAGAGCTTCATTCCTGTCAGTACACATAACATTGAAGCTGTACGGGTATTTTTCCGCGCTGGCTTTCAGATACTCAGCAGCTTCACGCGCTGTGGAAAAGTTCTCAAGCGCGTATCTGAGGTCATATGTATAGCTTTTCCTGCCGTCATATACATATTTTTCACCGCTGCCCACATCAAGTTCGGAAAGCATAAGTCCGTCTTTATTTACAGCCGTCAGTATCGTCATAAAGCCCAAATACGTGACCGAAACAAAACTCTTGTCACCGTTTTTCATATGAACTACGGAATGTCCGCTGCAAAGCTGGTTGTCGCTTCCCAGCTGCCATTCAAGGACTCTGCATGAGATGCGCTCGCCTGTCGCCGTTGTTTTTCCGTCCGCCGAGATCACGCTGCAGGCTGTTCCCCTCAGCGCGTCTGGTATGAACTGCATAAGCATTATCTCTTCACGCGAAAGTATTCCGTCCTCTTTAAGGCCCTCAGAATCCCCGTGCATCCTGTCAGCAAAGCCGTCTATCTCCTGCCTGTAGTCCTCGTCAAGATTATTGTAAAAGTTCAGCGCCCTTTTCATAAGTCCGGAATAGTCCCCGTCCATTCCGTTGAACGCCGCCCTTACGTTTTCATAGAGATATCCCTCCGAAAATGAGGGATAATCCTCCCTTGCAAGCTTTATCGCTTCCGCATATGCCGCTCCCGCATCGTAAAAGCTGCCTTTTGTGTAATCAAGGGTCACGTCGTAATAGCTCTCCTTGCAGCCGATGACGCATATACCGTCAGCTGAACGGACAGTTCTGATGGTCTTCTCCTTTGTCGGCGCAATTCCGCTGTAATCGTTGCGGATATATATATCATCAACAGGTTTCAGGGTGCTCTCTCCCTGCTCCGGGATAACAAATCCCTCATAGCCGTTCCTGCCGCAACTGCACATTACAGCCGCTGATACCGCAAGCGCTGCCGCAGCGGCAATTATCCTCTTCATACCCATATCCTTCTCCTTACCATCCTCGCTCCATCAGCCATTCGCTGAGCCGGCGCTCACGGCCCGGAAGCTCTCCCTCGTCCGAAAGCTTTCCGAGCTCTGTCTCGCCCTGTATATCGCCGTCCATCAGGTACAGCACCTTGTCGCTCATAGCTGCTACCCTTACGCTGTGAGTGACCATCATTATGCTCGTGCCTGCACGGTTTGCTGCTGCAAGCTCACGCATGACATCAGCGGCAGCCTTTGAATTAAGAGCTCCTGTAGGCTCATCGGCAAAAATCACCTTGGGCTCGTTTATGAGAGCACGGCACAGGCAGGCACGCTGCAGCTGTCCGCCGGACACCTCGTTTATCTCGTGTTCGGCAGTGTCGATTATACCAAGTCTGCGCATAAGCTCCTCCGCGCGTTTATTCGCTTCCTTCCTCGGAACTCCCGCCTGATAGGCAGGCAAAAGGATATTATCAAGGATACAGAGCTTTTTCATCATGTACATCTGCTGAAAGATGAATCCCATTTCATGCAGTCTGAGCCTTGCAAGCTCCTTCCTGCCAAGTGAACCTATATCCCTTCCGGAAAAATCCACCTTTCCGGAAGTCGCTGCGTCCATGCCGCTTACGGTATAAAGCAGAGTCGATTTGCCGCTTCCGCTGGGACCCATAACGGATATGAACTCCCCGTCTTTCAGGTCAAAGCTGATGTTCCTCAGCACATTATTGCTGTTTTTCCTGATTATATATGTTTTGCAAAGCTCCCTGACGGATATTATGTTTTCCATACCTTTCTCCCTTACTCTTCAGAAATATTCCATATATCAATGTTCTTAACCTTTATAGCCGTGAAATAAGCAGTCAGAAGTATCGCAGAGGCAACTATCAATGGAATGACGACAAAGCTTACCGGCAATTCCAGCTCAAGCTTCACTCCGGTCACGTGATACTGCTTCATAAATGCCCTGTACATCGGTGTTCCGCAGCTCCACGCCATTATCTCCGCGCATACCAACGATATAAGCGTAAGTATCAGCATACGCAGGATATACCATTTCCTTACCCCTCCGTTCCGGAAGCCCATGCTCTTCAAAAGGGCTATTTCCGGCATTTCCTCATATACGAATATATTTGAGTAAAGATAGGTTATGAGTATAATCACTATCAACAGAGCACCGCCGACAATATACTCAAGCAGGAAGAATATCCTGTCGAACTTCTTCATGTCCTCTTTTATGCCTTCCATCGCAGTAAGTATTTGTTCATCTCCGAAAAGCTCCTTCAGCTGCTTTATAACAGCAGGCTTCTGCTTTTCGGGCGTATCGATACAATATCCGATAACATCGCGTCCGCCTGCGTACCCCGTGTCATAATGATCGTTCATCACTATGACCGGAACTCCCTCTTCCATATAATCTATAAGCGCAGTTATGACCACTTCACGTTCATGCTCTTCAGTATCTGTACCGTCTTCATTGTTCTCGGTAAATCTGACATTAAGAACGTCGCCCACGTTAACTCCGAGATGATTCGCGGTATATGCGCTCATTGCAGCTTCATTTTCAAGGGTGGGAACCTTTCCGCCTTTCTGGTACAGCTGCTTCTCTGCGACTCCTTCACCCCAGTACAGCATAAAGGACTGGGAAGTGCCGTCAAAATCAGCAGAAGCAAATCCCATGGTCGCTATATCTATATGGGCAGGGATTCCGGCAGAAGCTATCCTGTCATTTACTATCTCCCAGAAATACTTGCCTGTTCTGGCTCTTTCCCTGTGTATATCCTCTCTTTGTTCTTCGCTGAGATCAATGTCGAAATCATAGGTATTTACCATCCAGAAACGGGTATACTCAGGATTGATATTGCTGTTGCGGAGATTGAATATAAGCAGTATCATGGCAGCTCCGAAAGTATAGGCTATTATCAGGAAAATATAGCGCTTGAACCTTCCGAGTATATCAGTAAGCGCAAGGAACATCGGTACCGACATCTTTCTGCGCTTATGCATGAACAGCGGGAATCCCTTTGTAAAGCGCTCGCCGCGGTTCTCGCCGTGAAGAGCGTCGATCACCGTTATCCTGTTTATCCTTCTCATTACAAGAAGCGAAAACAGTATCATCACCGATATCATTGACAGTACGGATACAACTCCGATAAGAAGCATTTCCCAACGCCTCGGAAGGATACAGTCAGGTCCGAACATATTTACCACAAGACCTGCAAGCGGTATGCCCGCGGCAATCCCTATAACTCCGCCGACTATGGCAAACGCAATGTATTTTGCGGCAAACAGCCATCTGAAGCTGAGCGAATCAACTCCGAGAGCTTTCATCATGCCGATCTCCTTTTCCTCGTTTTTCAGATCTGCTACCATCGTGAAACGGATAGTCATGAAAATAATCGCTATTAAAAATATGCTTACCCCAACAACGGCTAAGGATATGATATGAAGTATCGCATCATCATTTGACATCGACGTCACATCCGCTTTACCGTACACAGTTATTCTCTCTCTGATTTTTTCAACAAGCTGATTGAGCGCCGCGTATGTGCTCTCTTTTACCCTGACTCCGTAAACATTGTCCTTTATTACAGAATCAGCAGTAAGCACTTCATAATCAGCGTCGGAAACTATTATCCTGTCAATGTATCCTGTAATATTTTCCTTGAATATGCGGTCGATCTTCAGTTCATAGACCTTGCCGGTCTCAGTGGTGTAACTGAAGACATCTCCTGTCTTTGCTCCCGTTCTCTGCGCAATCCCCACAGATATCGCCGCACAGCCGTTCGGAACGTAAAAGGGATCGTCGTTCGTATCATAAACAAGATCAAGCTTTGAAGGCATGGCAGATAAATAAAAATTATCCCACGACAGATCCTCCTCGTCATAATCCCTGAAATCCAGTGAGGAATACTCTATCTCTGTCATTTTCTTGTATTCCCATTCCGTAATTTCTTCATGCGAGGATAATTCAGCCGGCATTGCTCCCTTTGTCTCGTCCTCGCCCATGTCGTTATAAGAAGCGATAAGAAGCATATCAGACGGTCGGCAGAGCCGTTCAACCGCCTTGTCCTTGGTAAGATTTGATAATATCTGCACAGCTCCGGTAAACATCAGTACAGCTGCAACAGATATGAACACAAACAGAATGATATTCAGTCCTCTTCTGCGTTTCAGGTCGCTTTTCAGCATTTTAAAGAACATAAACCGTTCCCTCCAATGTTTCTTTTCTGATATAATAATACAACTTTAAAGTTTAAAAAGTCTTTAAAACATCTGAATAATTCTTCTTTAACGGTAATTGTACGCGCAGCCCCTGTGTTTTTCAGGTGCTGCACACTTTCTCAGCGAAGCCCGTAACGATCAGAATGCCTTTTCATTATAGCATATATGCGGAGCAATATGCTATAATCACCCGATTGCAGGGAGCAAATCTCTGATTTGCGTATCTGCAAGGGCATTAAGATAAAATATAATGAATGCTTTGCATTCATTATAGCATATACTCACATTAACAGCAAGCATAATGTCTGATTTCAAATGCTGTTCATACCGGATCATGTATTTCTCTTATCAGCACTAAAGTGCTCTTTTAACAAAATAAACCCATGTGTTTTATATACGCCCAGTATATAAAATGTTATTATTTTCTGAATTTTCTTTAATATATATTGACTTTTTATACAAATAGTGATACAATTTAATTGCAAAAAAGATTTTATAGTGTTTGGAGGGAATAATATGAACGAAAAAACTCAAAGCGATAAACTCGGTAATAAACTTAAAGGCTTCACGCTCGTCGAAGTAATTATTGTCATTGCAATCGTCGGAGTTCTGTCTGCTCTTATTATTCCAAACGTCTATGATTACATTGAGCTTTCAAGAAACAGGGCAGACGTTTCAGCTGCAAAGGTCATCTGCGAAGCCATACAGTTTGAATGCGCCCTTGACGCAGATAAAATAGAATCATTTACGACCAATCCCTGGGGCTCTGGCACAAATCCCGACGGTACGACCTATACCGCGGACGATCACGGCTATGTTTATGTTGACAAAAAAGAGGTCCGCGTAAGCAATTATTCCATAGCCAAAATCCTTGAGCAAAATGGCTATATCAGGACAGCAGGTCCCTTTCAAGGCGAGGTCCATGAGTATAAATACAAGAAAAGCGAATGCAGAGGTCTGATATGCAAATCAAACCGTTCATGGTACCGCTATCAGATAAATGTCAATCTGCGAAACGGTGAGGTTTCATTTACCTATTCCGCTAATTCCAAAACAGGTGAAAAACGCAATGTCTCTGGTCAGAGTATAGGTACCAATCTGCACGATCAGCTTGCTTCAGAGCATTTCGCAACAATGATAGGCGGTGAAGCAGACAGCATCGTTTCACTTCCCGACCTTGGAATATAATGATATAGTATAACATAAACAGTGTGTACTCAGTGACCGCCTCACAGCTGTTACTGAGTACACACTATTTTATTCAAGATATGAAATTGTTTTCGTGTCTACCTGCCAAGACCTGCTCCCTTGCACTGTACAACCTGTCATAGCATAATCAAGTGTGTACGTGCAGCTTCTCCTTATGATAAAGGAGAAGCTGCTTCCCTGAACCCTGTTCAGGGCAATAACCGCCTCACGGCGGTTATTGCGTACACACGATCATATCCAAAGCGGTCCGGCACGATATCATCATTGATAGTCATCAATCTCATATTCATACACTTCTTCAAAAGTCAGACTATCCTTTCTGGTGATGCTCTCTATATCAGCAGATGTTATACCGTTGTCACTTACGATATATACATAGTCTCCTATATACAGCGCTCTTAATGAATTAGAGCCGTAACTGTACTCGTCCTTGTCATATTCACCGTACAGAGTGCCTTTTTCCACAAACCTGCCGTTCTCAAATGAGAAGAACCTGTAATAATCATTGTAATATGAGTCACCGTCTTCTCTGTATACCGATATATAATAAGGGAATGCTATGATATTTTTCTTAGGTTCGATAATCAGCGACTTGCGCTCCCATAACGCATTTGAGTTACAGTAACCGTTTTCATCTTCCAAAACATCATCCCAGTCCATAACATACGAATCGACAGCCTTGAGATCGTTAGGATCAGAATTGTCAAACATCGTCAGTTTGAGACCTTGGATCATTCCTGTTTCGTCAGCGTCAGCACCAAAGCCGATGAGGAGACCGTCGTCCCACTTCTGCAGGTAGCTGCTGTAGCCGTTCATCTTGTATTCGGAAAGTATGACAGGTGAAGCAGGATCACTGAGGTCTATGGCATACAGCGGATCTGTCTGTCTGAAAGTGGTGACGTAAGCCTTGTCGCCGCCGAAGCTGACAGATCTTACCTGTTCATCATTGCCGAAATCGTCAATGTGTCCGACTTCCTTCATATCAAGATCAAAAACATAAAGGATATTGTCTATAGTGTTGTCTTTATATTCATAATAACCGTATTCTACAAGCTTTGGCGTACTGTCCTGACCCTCTTCGTAACTGTCACCGAAATCATAGTATTCGCCCTTTGTGTATTCCAGGGTCATCCTGTTTCTGGTAGTAGCTACACGGAAGTAACCGTCATATTCGCTCATCGAGAACTGATCGTTTACATAGCCTTCGATCTTTGCTGAAGCAGCAGGTTCAATACTGCCCTTGCCAATTGCTATGCGTGTGATATGACTTGTGTTTTCATTCTCTTCTATATGACCGTATTCAACATTATCCTGAGGCAGCTGATAATAATCTGTTGTTACGATATAAAGATCATCAGGCGCACAGTAGGTCTCTGTCAGATATCCGTAGTTATCATCTCCGTGTACCAGTGCCTTGACTGTGAACGGTCTCATCTCTTCCGATTCGTTCAGGTCAATGCTTCCGATAACGGTATATGACAAATATCTTCCTGATGAGATCGCTGATTCCGGCATATAGATATTTTCGGGCGAAAGTAACTTCACGTCGTGATACATTCCTGCTTCCGGTATATACTTTTCGATGTCACTGTTGTCTTCGATAGTGATATAATTGCTTGTGTTATAGCTCGTTAACAGATACATATATCCGTCAGGTGATATACGAACGTCATGATAAAAACCGTCCTGACAGTATATGCCTAAGCATTCGTGTGAATCGTCCAGAGAATAAGCTGTAACAAAAGTCTTATTCCTGGAATTCATATACCAGTTATATTCCTCGACCAAACTGTCCTTTTCCTGACCAAATACATTGCCTATAACGAGGATCATATCGTCATAAATATACATATCATCGACACTTGTATGGCGGTTTATATAATTTTCGCCCAGTAATCCCCTTGTCTCCGCAGCAATATCGATAGTGACAAGATTGCTCAGTTCTCCGTTATCAGCGTCTGCTATGTGAAGTATAGCTTTCTTTCCGTAGTTGTTGATGCTGTAGATACGCTTTCCGTCAGTTTTTACAATATCTGCTTCGAGAACGTTCTCCTCCTGATCGAAGGTCACGGAGTAGTCTCCTCCGCCGCCTTTTCCTCCTGGGGGCGCTGTAAATGCGTCATCTTCATTCTCCAACGCATATTCGGGAGGTTCTTCCTCGGCATTTCCGTCTTCATCATAGCGGGCACGGTTCATGGAACGGTAATACTCCTTTTTATACCTTTCGGCGCTGTCTGCAAAAAGTTCGTATATCTCATCGTAATCCCTGGCGCCGTTCATATAAGGTCCCTTGACACTGGGGACTGTCTCATGTGATACCGCAGTTGCTGCCTCAGTCGTTGCCTCCACCGCGTTTTCAGTAGTGACAGCAGGTTCGTCTGTTCCGGTATCTATGCTGACATTCTTCCTCTGCGAAGCAAAATGCACCGCTGTTCCGCTTACAACAGCACAGGCTGCCGCTATCGCCGCAAAACGTGATACTACCGATATCCTCTTTCTCTTCATTGCCGGAGCCTTCTGATCGAGCATCAGCTTGATGTTTGACGGATCAAGTTCTTTAGGTATCTGTTCATCTTCCAGCATTTTTCTAACCTCTTTATCGTTCATAATGATACCCCTTTCGTTTCATATTTCAGGAGTCAGCTCAAGCTTGAGCTTCTCCTTGATCCGAGACAGCTTTGAACGTACCGTACCGGCTTTGATCTTGCATATGCCGGCTATCTCATCGCTCGTATAGCCTCCCAGCACTGACATCGACAATAGTAAACGTGATTCGCCGTCAAGTCTGCCGAGTGCTTCCCTGAGCTCTGCCGACTCATAGTTGAAGCTGTCTATCTTAGCGTCGTCGCTGAGTTCCTCACCGGCCGCGAAATACTCCCTCTGCTTCTGCTTTACCTTTGCAGAGAGTATCTTCAGTATCCAGTTGCGGAACATTGACGGATCGCGAAGTTTTTTTATGGAACAAAAAGCGTCAAGAACTGTATCACTTACAGCGTCAGAAGCGTCGTGTGAATTTCTGAGACTATATAATGCAATGTGATACATATCCTTGTAGACCTCTGAATACAGTCTCGCGAAGGCTTCTGTACTGCCCTGCTGCGCGAGCTTAACGTCTTCAGTATTGTCTTTCATAGGGAACCCTCCTTCTGAATCGATTCATAGAATCTTTGCACTTCTTCCGTGCAAGTTCATTTATTAAGTGTCAAAAAAAGCCGAAATTGTTGCAACCGGCGTCAAAAATCAGCATTATGCACATACAGCGTCCTGGCTTTATATGGATATCTTATAAAAGCTGAACAGAATATAACATAAAAAAGCCATAAAGGAAAACGCTTTATGGCTTTTTCTTATGTAATTAATGTATCTGTATTTCAGGCATTGAGGATATTTCCGCAATACTCGCACTCGCAGCTTGTTCCTCTTGCTAAAGCTACAGTCGCGCCGCAGCCCGAACAGGTCACAGATACAGTCGGAGCGCTTGTTACTCCAGGCTCCACAACAGTAGGAGGAGCCACACGTCTCAACAGAACAAGAGTATGCGTAACATCATCTATAGACGCACCCTTGAAAACGTCCTTGGATATCAGCGTTGCAAGCTCGGCACGGCAGGTACCATAAGGGATATTGCAGGCATTTGCCATAGTGTCGATATTGTCGATATGCTGATTTGCCACGAAATCAACGTACTTCTTGTATCTTTCGATCTTCGCATCATTCTTTTTGCCATACAGGAATACCGCAACAGCACCTATAAAGTATGCCATCATACCTACGAATGAGGAATTCGATTTGCTGATGCAGTAAAGTCCCATAACAGCAAGAACAGCCGCTACTATACACGCCGTCTTGAAATCGAGGCCTCCTACAAACATTCCCTGCTTTGAGGCTCTTGAACGGCTGATTATAAGACCGATACCCAAAGGCCAGAAGACCAGGAAAGCAAGTATGATCACTACGGTCTGATGATACCATTTCTGATTAACTGTCATGACATTTTCCCCCATGAATTAAAAATTTGATCTGAGTTTCAGCCTTGATTCCCTGTCGGCTGCCAGCTGCCCAATCTTAGTGCAGACAGAAGCTATTGCCTGTTCATCACCGGAAGAAACAGCTTTGCCAAGTTCATCAACAGCGTCCGATATCTCTCTTTCGATACCGGCAACTTCCGGAGAACCGGTCACCTGACCGGAGGCTACAGCGTCAAAAGCCTTCTCTACTATCTTTTTATAGGGAGCGGAAAAAGGAACATTCTTCTGAACGCCCTTGAATTTCTCAAGAACTGTCTTGAAATTCTGAAGATCCATTCCGCGCTGTGCCTGCTGCTGATCAATATGAGCGTTGCCGGACAGCGTCATATACAGGAACACAATAAACAGTCCGATAATAACAAGATGTACTATCAGTGCCCATGCGGCGCTGTCAAACCTTGCGCACACAAATGCGGCGATCGCCTCACATATCAGGAACACTGCTGCTACCACATAGATATTCAGCTTGTTTGCAAGCTTTTCAGCCTTTGAGCCAAAGCTGAAGGTACAGGCAGCAAACAGCACCGCAAACATCAGGAAGCCGTAATTTACCCAGAATACATCGGAACGGTCATTGACTACCGCAAATATTCCTATATTTATTATTGCTATCAAAAACAATGATACTAAAAGATTACCTTTTTTCATGGCGATCACTCCATTCTGTTTCCGCATCTTCCGCAGAATTTCATTCCTTCAGCTACCTCCGCGCCGCACTTGGGACAAACCTGCGGCTGCTTGGCAACAGGTGTGCCGCACTGTCCGCAGAACTTCATACCCTCAGGGATCTCAAATCCACAGTTTGCGCATATGCACTTGGGCTTTTCAACAGGTGTGCCGCACTGTCCGCAGAATTTCATTCCCTTAGGAACTGCCGCATTGCATTTCGGACATATCACAGTCTCGCTCTGAACAGCCTCTCCTGCCCCCTGCGGAGCTGAAAGTGAGCCGACGCCCGGACCTGAGCTGCCGGTATTTGCCATATCAGCCATCATACCGCCGAGAGCACGTCCCACATTGAGTCCTATGCCTGCGTTTATGAAAGCGCTTCCCGCGCCGGTATTCTCTGCTGCCGAATGAAGTATCTCCGCTGTCTCCTGTCTTGCCCAGCCGTTTCCGCCGTCCTGGTCGCGTATCTTCATACGCTCATAATCTGCCTGAGCACCCTGACCGGAAATATATCTTTCCGCCTCTGATCTTTCACGGCTGAGAGCAAAGTCGAGCCTTGCCTCCTCCATTCTCTGCTCACGGCTGAACATCTTTTCCTGACGCTCACGGCGCATCTTTACTACAGAGAGATAGTTTTCATCTTCAATGACACCTATTGTCTCGATATAGAAATTTATCAGCTCCATACCGTATTCGTCTAGCACCTCATGGAGCGAACCCTTTACGCCGTCGGCAAGGGCTTTCTTTTTATTGCATATTACAATGGTCTCTTCCTCGGAAGAGGTTATGTACTCAGCAAGCTGGTCGGAAATATTCTGAACGAAAGCGATACGGAAATTCTTCTTTATATCGTTTTCTGACGCATAGGCATTTGCGCCTACGAATTTCAGGAAGAATTTTTTTACTTCCTTTACAGCAACGGTATATGATCCTCTTGCCTGCACCTGGAAATATGTCTGCCAGTACGGATCGAGTACCGTTACGGGATCGGGAGTTCCCCATTTCTGTTCAAGGTGATGCTGAGTATTGACAAAATATATCTTACAGCTGTATCTGCTCACGCCTCCGCTGAGAAGAGCTGACTGCAGCTTTGTAAGAAAAGGAAAATTTTCGGTCGTAAGAGTATATTTTCCCGCAGTAAATACCTGTTCGATAACACCGTCCTTCATAAAAAGGGCTTCCTCATACTCGGCAACTATCAGCTGCGCACCGGTGTTGAAGTCCTCGTTCGGGTACTTGAAACAAAGTACGGCGCCGGGAGCGGTATTCTTAATGACTTCTGTAATAGGCATTCCAATACACCTTTCCTTTCCATGCACGGACGGCATCCACCCAAAGCCGCACATCCGTTCATGCAATATCCATAACGGACAAGCAGCCATGCGGAGCCGAAAACGGTTTTTTCAATTCCTGCCGGCACTTATCCTACTTATGAATTATAACATTTTTTCCATTTTATTTCAAGTAGGTAATATTAATTATGATATGCAATATTCTTTTTTGTGATTTTTTACAATCAAAAGCGGTTCCAATTGGTAAAAATGCAATAACGCCTTTCATCTGCCGTTTATCTTTGATACTATGATCTCATATTCCCTGCGGTACTTTTTCAATAAAGCGTAATCATGGGCGCCGCCCTTCTTCTCATAATAAGAGAAAGGGTGCCTTTCTTTTTTCATTCTCGCGGCAAACCGCCTTGCAGGTATATTCAGTATATCATGAGTTCCCGAAAACATGGTTATATGCGGAAATCCGCTCAGACTGACCTTTGTGGCATTCGCTCTGTAATCATTCAGGTCAAGTTCACCGAGCCACAGCTCGCTGATCTTTTCAATGGGGAATTCCCCCAGAATATAGTCATGCTTTCTGATATATCCGGCTCTGCGTCTCTCCTCTCCGGTCATTTCACCTATTATGAAGCCCGGTGAGATAAGCACTATCTCATTTGCAAGCGTCAGCCCGCTGTCTCTTGCGAGCATGGATACCGAAAGCGCAAGGGTCCCGCCGGCGGAATCGCCTATTACGGTCATATCTTCAGGACGGGTATCCTTTATGAATTCCTTGTATACCTCCATGAGCATGGCGTGTGAAGCTTTGGCTGTAGTCTCAGGTATCATGGGATACTGCGGGAATATTATCTCACAGCCTGTATCACTTGCCAGACGCTGACAGAGCTTCCAGTGCAGCGGCAGGGCTTCCAGAAAAAAGCCGCCCCCGTGTATAAAAAGGACCTTTTTATTGCTCCTGTTTTTCTTATCCCTGGCTGTATAGTATATGCCGCCTTTTACCCTGTGCTTTTCTATATCCAAACTTCTCCTTACGCTTTTTGACGGCGCAGAGTCTTTCGGGAGTTTTTTCTTTAGTCTGGCAAGTCCTTCTCCGAATTCCGGATTATCAAGCTTGCAGATCTCTGTAAAATCCCTCATGTAAAACTGTACTATTTTCCTTATTATAAAATTCATGGACATCTTCCTTTGTTATATCATGTACTGCGATGCAGTGCTTCGCTCTGTTATGAGTTCATATACTGATTATATCACAGCTTTGCCGGCGTTTCAAGCAATAATAAGATCTCTGAATGTCAGTTATCCTGAAATGATACTGCCGGAGCCTTACGTTCTGCGCCTGTATCTCCCCAATTATTGCCAAATTCATCAAATCGTATTGACATTTATATGTTTAAGTGATACAATTTACGTGATCATCAATCGTTAGCAGACATTAATCATTATAAACCTGAATTTTTAAGGAGGTACACAGAAATGAAGAAATTAATCCCGTCTGTTTTATCCGCAGTTATCGCGTTCAATTCCGTGACAGCTGTCTGTGCTTCGGCAGAGAACAGGATATCCGGACAATATGGCAATACCGCTGAAGTTACGGTGATAAGCATTGACGCGGAGATGCAGAGGTATGCCTCTGACTCAGCAACAATAAAAGACGACTATGTTCCGGACTCTCTTGTCCGCGCCGCTGAGGTGACTCTGAGCAAGGAGGCTTTTGAAGAGCTTACGAGCAATCCGGGTTCATACACTCTGAAGTATATTGATTCCAAGCCGGTTGCCTGCCGTGACAAAATCGTTATAGGTCTGAATGTTGTCGACGCTGCCACGCTCGACCCGACAATAGCGTTGACACTGCCGACCGGAATCGAGGTACTGAAACGTCTCGATGCAGTCTTTTTTGCAGTAAACACACGTAATGCCGCACTTGATGAAATAACCGCCGCTATAGACGGTGTATTTGATGAGACGACCACAGCAGCTACTACTCCTGCCACAACAACAGCAACCACTACAACTACATCAGGCAATACCACTCCAGATACTACTACTTCAAGCGCTGAGACCTCTACGACCTCACAGGCGACAACTACTACTTCAAGCGCTGAGACCACTACGACTTCACAGGCGACAACTACTACTTCAAGCGCTGAGACCTCTACGACCTCACAGGCGACAACTACTACTTCAAGCGCCGCAACCACCACGACTTCACAGGCGACAACTACTACTTCAAGTGCTGAAACCACTACAACTTCACAGGCGACAACTACTACTTCAAGCGCCGCAACCACCACGACTTCACAGGTTACTGCTACTGCTTCAGGCACTACTACAACCACACAGCCTGAAACAAACGAGCTTGGCGATATTGACGGCAACGGAATAATCGACGCTGTTGACGCTTCTTCCGTTCTTGCGTACTACGCACGTATTTCCACAAATCAGGAAGAAGGATATACCGAAAGCCAGAAAAAAGCAGCCGACGTAAACAACGACGGTCAGGTAAACGCTGTTGACGCTTCAAATATGCTTGCATACTATGCTTACGCTTCCACTGCAGAGGGCAAAGTAAAATCATTAGCCGAGTTCCTTAACGGAACAAGCTCCGATGAACAGGCAGACGATCAGAACATTACCATACCGGATTCAGACCAGACCCAACCCATTGAACTTCCGGTCATACCTCTGTCATGAGATAATATGATATTTTAAAACCTAAGAGGTTCCCTGAAAAATTCTTTCAGGGGACCTCTTTGCTGTTTATTGATTCCGTCTTGATTTACAAGTGCAGGTATGTTATACTTAAAACAATATATGTATCAAGAATCATAACATATCAAAAGCATTTTTTGGGAGGAACATTATGAAAAAACGGTTTTTAAGCTTTGCCAGTGCTGCAATAATCACTTTAGCAACAATAAACAGCAGCTTTATAATTACCAGAGCCTCAGGAACTCCTTACCCGTCCGGAATTGAAGTTTCTGCCGCCGCGGAATACGATAATACATGGAACTGGAACAACTGCGGAGATCATATCGAGCTCTTCCGCTATTCAGGAAAAAAGAATGATGTCAGCATTCCGGAGCAGATAAACGGTCTGCCCGTTACTGCTTTGAACGCGTCATGCTTTGAATACAGCAAGGAGCTTGTCAGGTCACTGCATATACCGGCAACAGTGACAGAGCTTAACGGAGCTTTAGGCATATGCAGGAATCTTGAAGCAGTCGATATAGACAAAGACAATAAAAGCTTTATATTCGAGGACTGTGCCGTTTATTCGGCAGACAGGACAGCTCTGCTGAGATGCGTCACTTCCGCCGAGGGAGAATTCACTATTCCCGATACTGTCATTCGCCTTGAAAAATCAGCCTTTGCAGGCTGCTGCAAACTGAAAGGCATAAATGCCGGCGAAAACAATAAGTACTACAGCAGCATTGACGGAGTTCTGTTCGACAAATACGGGGAAAAGCTGTTCCAATATCCGCCGGGAAACGAGAACAGCAGTTATTCGGTCCCGGAAAGCGTAAAGGAAATATCAGCCGGCGCATTTGAGGGAGCCAATAACCTTGAAAATCTGAAAATCCCCTACGGTGTCGAACTGATCGGCAGCTGCGCTTTTGCCTGCTGCGGCAGGCTTAACGATATCGTTATACCTGACAGTGTCGTCAGGATAGGTGAAGCCGCATTCCGGGACTGTTCATGCCTTTCGGATATAGCTTTCTCACCTGAAACATTTGAAGTCGGAAAATGGGCTGTTGCAGGCACACCATGGTTCGAGTCACAGCCGGACGGACTGGTATATACAGGTTCTGTGCTTTATAAGCTGAAAGGCTCTCTGCCTGAGGATTCAAGAATAACCGTAAAGGAAGGAACTGTCGGAATATGCAGCAACGCTCTTGATAACGGTCTGAGCGAAAACGCCCAAGGCGACCTTAACCTCATTTCCATGACTCTTCCCGACAGTGTCAGATATATCGGCGAAAAGGCTTTTTACGGCTGCGAGAACCTGAAGAGCATAAATCTCCCGGACAGTATCGAAAATATAGGCGAAATGGCTTTCGCGGACTGTCAAGCTCTTGAGGAAATACATATCCCCACGTCACTGAAATCAATACAGCAGGGAACATTTGCCTCATGCCGCTCACTCACAAGGGCAGTATTGCCGGAGAATATCACAAATGTCGGATACGGCTCCTTTGCAAACTGCGGCTCTCTGAAATACTTTACTGTTGAATACAGTTACTGTATGCTCGATGAGCCCCTTGAATCTCAAAACGATACAGAGCCATTCAACGGAACCATATTAGGGTATACAGGCTCAACAGCTCAGAGCTATGCGGAGAGGAAAGGTTATAAATTCTTTTCACTGGGTACAAACCCTGATGAGCTTATCTATACAACTCCCGAATTCGGGAACGACGGAACATGGGAATGGTTCAATTACGGAAAATTCATCATGATCACAGGATATCTTGGCGACAGTGAGGTACTTGAGATCCCCGATACCATAAATGGTATACCGGTAACAGAAGTATCCCGCTATGCAAATATCCCGAACGCTGAAAAGATAAAGACCGTAAAGATACCCGCAGGTATAACCAAGATCGGAGGTCTGTTCGATCATCTGCAGAATGTATCTGATATCGAAATCGATAAGGATAACAAGTCTTTTTCATTTGAGAACAATGTGCTTTATACAGCTCAGAAGGACAGCATCATAAAGTGCTGTACCGGTCTGGAAGGCGTTTTTACCATTCCTGATACAGTGACCGCGGTGGACGGCATGGCGTTCTTAAACTGCTCGGCTATGACAGTTCTGAATATCCATGCTGCCGTAAAGGAGATAGGAAATATCTTTGACGGCTGCAGCAGCCTCGAAGCGATAAATGTTTCAAAATCAAATGAGAACTACAGCAGCATCAACGGAGTATTCTTTGATAAAAACGGTAACTCACTGCTGCGCTGTCCTCAGAAGTATCCGGATAAAAACTTCATTATCCCCGCAAGCATACAAAATGTGAATTACCACGCATTTCAGGACTGCGTTGAACTGGAAAGCATTGAATTTCCTGACGAAATGCAGTACATATCAAACGAAGCCTTTAAAAACTGCGTCATGCTCGATAATGTGGTACTTCCGCAGAATGTAAACGTCATCAGCTCCAGAGCATTTGAAAACTGCTCAAGCCTGAAAAATATCTCTTTCTCAGATAATGTGACATACTTCGGAGAAAATGTAATGCAGGGTACCGCATGGCTGGAAAGTCAGGCTGACGGTCCCGTATACTGCGGCAGTGTATTCTGTCAGATCAAGGGCAAATCCCCCGACCTTACAGAGATAGTCGTAAAGGACGGCACAAAATGTATCGCGGAATATGCGTTCAGCTTTGAAAAGGAAACCGATTCGGATTATAAAGAGCATGAAAACACCTTTCTAAGATCTGTAACTCTTCCTGACAGTATCGAATCTGTTTGTTCCAACGCTTTCTATGGCTGTTCAGCTCTGACAGACGTAAATCTCCCCGATGGGGTAAAGCGTCAGTGGAACGGCACTTTTTCAGGCTGCAAATCCCTTAAAGACATTGCCGTCTCAGGCTCAGCAAGATGTATAAATCAGAATGAATTTCGTGACTGCGATTCACTGAAGAATGTTGTTATCCCCGAAAATATCGAGTATATTGATTTTTCAGCTTTTGCAGACTGTGCTTCCCTTGAATCTGTGACTATACTCAACCCCGAATGCATTATAAGCGGCGGTCCCGAAACGATTTGCAATGAATATATATTTCCGGAAGATAATGACGCTTCCATAATCGTAAAATACAACGGAACTATATGCGGATATGACGGTTCAAGGGCAGAGGAATACGCAAAACAGAACGGTTATAAATTCACCTCTCTCGGTAAAGCTCCAAGCGAATACCCTCTTGGGGATATAAATGAAAACGGTATCGTTGACGCTGTTGACGCTTCAATGATACTTGCTTACTATGCAAGAATTTCCACCGGTGAGGACGGAGAATTCAGCGCCGGTCAGAGATTTGCGGCAGATCTTGACAAGGACGGTTACATAGACGCCGTTGACGCTTCCAAAATTCTTTCCTACTATTCATACGCATCGACCGAGACCGGAACGGTCATGTCCATAAAAGAGTTCATTACAGGAATAAATGTATTCGACGGATTTGAGGCGGAAGGCAGGATCAAAGAAATAATTGCAGGTCCTGACGGCAATGTGCTCGTCAGATGCGATAACAATGGCGAAAACGTATGCTATGTATTTGATACCGACAGTAACAGAACTGTAAGAACCGTACCTCTTGCCGACAAAAAACAGGAAGTCATCGGAATGTTCAGCAGTGGTACTATCGCAGCTTCATACCCATGGAACTCCGAAAACAGCTATAAACTGAAAATGTACCCTGCCAGCGGAAATGAACCTTATGATGTGGAGACCGGTACTTCAGGATACAAGTATTTTCATATCGACAGTACCAATGACTGCATATACTGGAACGACAATACCGACAACTGTTTCATGAAGATAAATGAGAAGGGCGAGAGAAGCAGATATCTGTCACTTTCAAAATATGCCAATGTCTCATCTTACAAAACAGAAAACTGCGTTTTCGCAGCGGAAGAACCATCGGAAAGCAATGAAAGCGGTCTGAGCTTCGGGCTGTACTCCATAACCGACGGCAAGCTCATAACAACTGTTTTTGACGACGATAAGGACGTTTTTCTGACAAAAGAAAACTATACAGGTGTATACTCTGTCGGAAATGACCGGGATTATGTCTTCAAGGTCGCTGATATCAGCGGAAATGATCCGGTCAGAACATATAAGCTCTCGCTTGAATACAGCAACTGGCTGAAATTCGCAGGCTGCCGCAGCAGCGATTATTTATTCGCAGGCTGCTACGGTACGTTCGGGACCGGAAATCCCATGTTTGTTGATGTGAGGAACGGTACAGCCGCATACGCAGATTTCAAGGAAGCAGACGATCTGGGTATCGATGGCTTCTGTTATCTTGAGAACAGCGATAAATGGATAGTCGCAATGAGCAGTCCATACAGTTACAGCGGCGGAAGTATCCTTGTAAGTATAGACCCTGACAAGCTGAATTACAATATAAAGCTTGAAAATGTAGACATAAAGGAATATAAAAAGAACCTGCCCGTCGAGGCAGGTGAAAGCTTCAGCGAAATACGTGCTGAAGCCGATAAGCTCGAAGAAGAATTCGGTGTGCGCATACTCGTCGGCAACGAAGTGAAGAATTCGGAAAGCGCGTCCTCCTACTCTTTTGCGTCCACCGAAACAAACGATGAATACTATGTCCAGTGCGAACTTGAAAATGTCAGGAACCTCAGAAAGATACTGTCACTTTATCCTGAAGGCTTCTTCAGCCATTTCAGGAGCGAGAACGGACAATGCGGTCTGCGTATAGCGCTTGTGCGCGAACTCAGGTCTGACGAGTATTCTTCATTTACGGCAGGCGGAGTTGCTTATACTACGGGAGGCTGGTACGATATCGCCATATTAAGCAACAGGCTCTCAGAGACCGATCCCGCGCTGCATCATGAAATATGGCATTCAGTTGAGTATCTTATTTCTGATAAATATGGAGAACCTGATGAATATGAGTGGAAAAAACTTGATCCGGAAGGATTTGAGTATTCAAACAGTTTTGACGATTATGCAGAAAACCTCGGAAGTGATACCACTGCTCCGACTCTCTACAATGCTCTGGAAAACAGCAGTCCACAGTATGACTTTCCTTACTTCATCTCGGATTACAGCATGATAACTCCTTACGAAGACAGAGCAACTCTCATCGAACAGCTTTTCTTATGTGAGTATGACGTTTCAAGCGGAAATATGAAATCGCTCACTATTGACGAGCTGAAAAAATATCCTCATATAAAAGCAAAACTGGATTTCCTCGCAAGCTGGTCAAAACAGGAGTTCGGCTGTGTTTACTGGGAGGAAATGCTGAAAAAACAGGAATAATATAAGCTTATCTGCGGTCCGCAGACTGCCATTTGGTTCATGAGCAGGAATTATGAACTAAAAAATACTGAATTGTAAATTTTAACACGAATATATTGTACTATTTTTCAGTTTATGATATAATTTCATCGGTTCTACGGATACAGCAGTATACACCCGGCAAAAACAATCTGAATTAAGAAGGTAAAAAAATGCGGAATATTTTCTATGATCTTAAACACGGTACAGAAGTTCTTAATTACGGACGCGACAGGATCGCTGATTCTGTCGTGCAGTATGCCGTAAAAACAGGCAAGAAACAAATAAATATTTTGGATATAGGCGCAGGCAAAGGCTATGATCTTATAAATTGCAGCAGGCTTCTTGCCGAACGCGGTGTGGACAGCAGCCTCTATGCTATTGAAGGTTATGAGCCAAATTTAAAAACACTCCGGGAAAAAGCGATAACCGTAGAATCGGCTGATATCGAAAACGGCAGTTTTCAGTATCAGGATAAGCTTTTCGATATAGTCATCATGAATCAGTGTCTGGAGCATACCAAGGAGGTATTCCACATTTTCGCTGAAATATCCCGTATATTAAAGCCAAACGGTATATGTATAACCGGTGTTCCTAATCTTGCTTCGCTTCATAACAGACTGCTCCTTCTTGCCGGCAGACAACCAAGCTCGATAAGAATGTACGGACCTCATGTAAGAGGCATCACAAAGAAGGATTTTATTGATTTTGCAGAAAAAGGCGGCTATTTCAAATGCATTGATTTCTTCGGATCAAATTTTTATCCGTTTCCGCCGAAATTGAGCAACAGCCTCAGCCGCTGCCTGCCATCACTTAGCGTATCTATATTTTTCGTATTGAAACGCACCGGTAAAAACGGTATTTTTTCGGATATACTTGATGACGTGTTTTTTGAAACGCCTTACAAAAAATAATATTCAGAAAAGAGGACACAAAAGTGTCCTCTTTTTTATGCAGGCTTTTGCGCAGAAGTATTAAAAATTACACATTGTATAATCAAATCAGTGTTTTACAATGTGAAAAATGTTATAAATGGTCCATACAATAATTTGTACAACCTGAAAAAAAGACAATATATGCCCGCTGTGGAAACTGACGAAAATTTATTAACAATGCCATGCACTTCTTACCGAGCTTGAGGAGCTCAAGGCACAGAAAGCCGCGAAAGAAAAAGAAGATCAATAAGCCTTCAAAATTTATGTTATTCTTCCCTCGACCGCCACATCGGGGATGGATATAAATATCTTCCCCCATGGCTTGCCATAAAGGGGAGAATAAGCTGCCGAAATGCATTTTACCTTAATTAAGGGGGGACTAATGATGAGACGAAACAAGGCTATAAGAGCTGCAAGTGTTCTGTTTATCGCTACTCTTCTTTCAACAAGTGCTGTCAGCGGAACATATGCAAATTATGTCAGCAAGGGATCGGCAGGTGGTAACGCCCGCGTTGCCAAGTGGGGCGTTGTTATTACCGGCTCTGGAAATCTGTTCTCGAAAAATTATCTCAATGGTGCGACCAATACTCCTACAACTTCCACAACAGATTCCGAGATAAGCGTCGAGAGCTCAAATGAGGATATGCTCGTAGCTCCCGGAACCAAGAGCGACACAACCGGACTTTCCTTCGGTATCACAGGCACACCTGAGGTGGATACACGTGTCAAGGCTACTATTGAAGCCAAGGACGTATATCTTGCAGCCGGTACCTACGCTGTCATGAAAGAAGTCGCCGTAAACAGCGACACCTTCGCCGGAAAGGTAACAAGCGGCATATACACCAAGAGCGGCACTGCTTACACGAAAGTCGCATCAGGTGACGCATTCAGCTCAAGTGCTGTATACTACGAGATCGACACCGATACCGATGCCGTTGTAGCAGCCGGCGGATATTATCCTGTTGTATTCACATACACAGGCGACGGTTCTGCCCATACTGCAAACGCTGTTGCAGCTGCAGTAGCTGCAGCTCTTAACGGAGGTACTGCTGTTACAGGAACCACCGCAAACTCAACAGCAACGGCAGTATTTACAGAAACAACAGCAAATAAAAAATGGCTCGACGGAAACGCATTCATACATAACGTCTTATAACAGCATATAAGCGTATCTGCATTGGAATTAAACTAAAAAGTACCTCCACAGTGTGGAGGTACTTTTTTCATAATACCATACGTCTATTCCGATGATCTCAATCAATATGCAGCTTTTTGAATATCCTGTCTTCTTTGAGCTTGTATGCTTCAGCAAAACTATTCCAGTGCTTGTCCCACCACTTAAAGAAAGGCTTCTCGATCAGATTTATCCTTATAATATCAATAATAACACATACCGCAAAAATACCAAGTACACATCCGACAGCGTAAAGCGGCATAAGCTTATCGCCATAGTGACCGATACAATCAAGTTTATCCTTCCATAACCACTGTCTCATCGTGTCGCTGTGTGCATGGATACAGAACACGCCAAATGTAGATGCGGCAATGGTATTGATAAGCCTGCTGTAAGGAATACGTATATTCTTGAAAAACAGGAACGCAAATACTCCTACCGAAACTGCAAGGAATGTATTTGAATCAGTTACGAACGTGTGCGCAGAATGTCCGGTCTTTGCACATATGAACACGCTTGCGGCGGACAATCCGACTGATACAAGCAGCAGAACTCCGCAGATAAGATTGTTATCCATCCATTTCTTAGGATATATCCTGATATAAGCAGCAATGATGTATATTATCATGAACCATGTGACATAGTTCATAGTCACTCTGTGAGCTGTTCCGAAAAGAATATATGTAAAACCTGTGAGCAGGAGCAGGTATATATGCTGCCTTTCGCTTATCACTGATATCAGCTTGTTCAGGAACGGGATAAACAGCCAGAATAAAACGAAACAGCTTGTAAAATTCTGCTCTACCTTTGTCACAGGTACAATGATCTCAATCATACTTCTCGGAGTCAGCTTCTCATACCCTGCCGCTACGAATATAAGGTGTATCGCATAGCGGTAGAACAGCCATTCTCCCACAAGCTTTGCAAACTTTTTGGCGGTAATTTCCGACTTGCACATGAAATATCCGGTTATCATCACAAAGCAGTTTATTCCTATCTTGCCCCACGCTCCGAACAGCACAAGGAACAGGGAGTTCTTTGATGCCGGAGAAGCTTCTATCGGACCATTGACCGCCATCAGTCCGGAGTTCACGACATAATGATGTGCAACAATAAGCAGCATTGTGATTATGCGAAAAAGCTCCAGATTGGATTCACGCTTTTTCGCAGGCGCTGCAGCCGTTGAATTGTTTGCTTTACTTTTCATTTTTACAACTTACCTCCTGAACGACAGGATAGCAAATCCCGTCAGAATATTCAATGCCAAGATCATCATAAAACCGTTTTTTAATGCAGATAATATGGCCTTACCTGACAATAATACCTTAATTTCAAAGATTTGTCAATGCAGAAGAGTGATATTATCAAAATTTAATTATATTAAATAAAGCTTCTCATTCATGTGATAATACGCAGATAAGACCGACTGCTTTCACAATCGGTCTTATCATATTCTCTCACTGTACTGTTTTACGTTTACAAGAGTTGTATATGTTATGGTACGATCTTGTTTATACTATCAAATACATACCATATATCTGCAGCATTAAATCCATTTTCTATCATTTCATGCGTGCTGTCATGCAATGTATCCAAAGCCAGTATTGTGGAAATTATCGGATTCAGATTTACAAGCTCCGCCTGTTCAGCCAGATAGATTATCTGTTTTAAAACTACCTTTATGTTTTGTACAGCATCTTTTTTGAGTTTAGCTTCCAGCTGTTTGTCATTGAGTGTTCCATCAGCATAATCAAGGAGCCGGTCGCAAGCTGTCAGTTCCATTTTAACTGCACAGCCATAATCGACAGCTCCTCCGATCAGCGAATTGAAACCTGATCTGAGATCTGCGATGTTACCCTCCTCGGCAGCTGCAACTATCTTGCTTCCTGCCAGAGCCATACTCGTGACCGCAAGTGTTCTGCTGATGTAGGAAAGACGGACATTCATTGCCATCAGGTCATCGGAAGTCAGTACGGAAGGATCAACGTCAGGTGACGCACCGCCTGCTGTTCCGTCAGATATCATATAATACGCATAGGCTGTTTCAGGATCCATTGATATGTAGCCTGTTCCTTCCCAGTCGCCTATTTTAAGTATCTCCGGAATAAGTACGACCAGCATACCACCTTTCGCGCATTCCCTTACATCATCCTTTATGTAACTGTCAATACTGCATTCAGAAAGAACTTCATCCACGTTATTGCCGGTTATATAAACAGGCTCTATACCCTTTTCAAGAGCGGCGTCAAATATATGCATAGTCGAAACGCAGGGCTTGTCCTCGCCTAAAATATCTGACCATACTTCCGCTTCCAGCGCAGATTCGATCATTCCTGTCTCAAGGAAGTATTCCCTTGCTTTCTGTGGATCGCCGTCAAGGCTGACAGCTGTGGATCTGTTATACGACAGATCTGTGTAGAAATTACCGCAGTCAAGGTAATCCGTTGTTCCCATTACAGACCTTGTATGGAACTGATAGCCGGTTATAGCGACTCCAAGATGACGGGAATAATAAATGTTTTCCATATCAGCGTAGAGACGATCCTGTGCGTCACAGCGCGTAAAGAAATACTTTCCCGCAAAGCCCACAAGCTGTCCGAGGACATCTGCTGAATAAACATCTTCCGTCCCAAATTTTTCAGCTGCTGATTTCATCTGCTCTTCGGCATATTTTGATTCATTGTATGAAATAGTGTTAAGATCAACATTTACAGCATATACCGAACCGCTGAGGATAACATCATTCAGAACA
The DNA here is from genome assembly GCF_016287535.1 of Ruminococcus sp. GTDB lineage: Bacteria > Bacillota > Clostridia > Oscillospirales > Ruminococcaceae > Ruminococcus. The sequence continues at coordinate 25,958 of NZ_JAEFAJ010000014.1, read as the reverse complement.
GTTGCTCCGATAGCGGCGCTCGTATCATCATTGACAACTGTTTTCATATTCTGTACAGTACCAAGGTTGCAGCTGTGTTTTGCTCTGAACTTCTGGCTTCCTACTGTTACTACAGGAACTACTTTAACAAGATGAGTTGGAACATCTGTTATCTTTTCGTATTTCTCCATAGTCGCCTTGTCGGATTCACTTGCAGGTTCGTAGGTGATATTGATAAACTGTCCATAAAGCTCTGCAACAGGTGTTTCAAAGAGCTTTTCTTCATCAATGCTTATGGAGATCGTCTGCTTGTCTGCGCCTTTTATGAAGTTGTACTGTTCGCTGACTGATTCGACCTTATAAGGCAGTGAAGAAGGAAGGTATATTTCATTTTTGGCGGCAATATCATAGTATTTTATATTGATCTTGTCAGACGGATCATGCGCCAATGTATATTTTCCTGATGAATTCTTTGCTATCTCCTGCATTTCAGCAAAACAGGCAAGCTGATCTTCTGTATAGGAAGGTTCTATCTCGGCATCAGTCTGCACAAGCTTCTTGAAGCTCGGATCAAGCTGTATCCATACGCTTTCACCAGATTTGTTTCCTGCGCCGCGGTAATCTGTATACGGCACATACGCCTCGACCCATGTATGTTCAAACCTGTAGGCTGTTATCTTGTCATCCTTCGTAATAGCCACAGGCTTTCTGTAGCTTGCCGCAATTATACTTAAAGCAGTATCGGGATCAGAAGCGCCTGTAAGTTCAAGTCCCTGCTGAAGAGTTATCCTGACAGTTCCGCGGACAAATCTTGCAGGTACCTGCTTTGCTCTGAGCAGAGAAATAAGCAGTGACGCCTGATCTGTGTCGTTTCCGCCCATCTGGTTCAGAGTGTGCAAAGGTCCTTTCTTTGAACCTGTATACATTTCATTTCTGATACAGTTCTTTACAAAATAGTAGATGTCATCGATATCACCTATCGCGTCGGCGGCATTTTTAGCTGCCTCAGCACTTATCATATCCTTTTCAAAGCTGAGATCCTCTTCAGTCGGATCGGATATGACCATTTTGGCTTCTTTTACTTTGTAATCTTCGGTCATTTCAGCCGCAGCAGCCCAGAAAGGTGAATTTGCAGCCGCATATGTGCAGTGCAGGTCTTCTTCCGGTGAAAGGTTATCGGAAATTATCCTGATGTTCTCTTCTGCGTTTATACCGTTTTTTAAGTTGCTGACAGCCTGTAAGGTCTCCTCATACTTAGCGTTCATCATGGCTTCATAAGCCTTCTGACGCTGGAGTATCTCACCGCTTGCCCACTGATTTATCTCTGCCGCATCTTCATCAATGCTCTTCTTTGCTTCATCAAGCTCATCGATAAGCCTGTTGCATATCATTATCAGCTGTGTGTCATCATTGCCTTTGCTGGCATATGCAAGCTGTTCTTCGAGGGACCAGCGTTCCTCCTCAGAAACTACCTCGGCAGCGATATGGCGGCTTTTGCTTAATTTATCATCAGCAATGTCTTTTTTCGTTTTCTGCGCAGCTGTGCTGCATGAAGTACACATCAGCACTGCTGCAAGAACAAAAGCGGTTGCTTTCAAAAATTGCTTGTTATGCATTGCATTTCCTCCTGTTTACTGAATGTGACAGATACTGTCATTTATTCCCGTCAGACCTGGCTGTAAGTGCCATCCAGTCTCTCATATCGTCAAGCTCTCCGCCTGTTGACGCATACGCATAGTATGCGAGCACCTTTGAAGCGTCTACCGCGTCTATAACGCCGTTCTCGTCAACGTCTCCCGCAATGAACTGCTTATCACTGAATTCAGGAGTCTGCTCCGTGGATATTCTTGCATACTCGGCAAGTATCATACTTGCGTCTACTGCATTTACCTGTCCGTCAAAGTTAACGTCTCCAAGTTTTATCTTTTCTTCTGAGCCGTCGGATAAAGGAGCTGTCAGTTCGCTGATATTGCCTGACTTATCAACTGCAAATATATGGAGGAACTGCGGACCTGTGCCGTCTTTCAGAGCTATGGTAAGATCAGCATTTCCCTTTTCGTCGGCTTCGACCATGTCTTTTACGGTTTTGCCGTCCTCTTCGGATACGATAAGCTCCATCGCGCTCTTATCACTGTCGGTGATAATGCCTGCAAAGCCTGCCATGCCGCTCAGCGCTTCATGCTTCTGAACATTGGTTTTAATGCTGTTGCTTCCTAATTTTGCCTTTGCGTAATACTCATATACCGTAGGCTTATCCTCAGCCTGTACATGAAGCTTCATTATGCCTTCGGATACCGACGCGTCAAGCAGATGTATATTTGCCGGAGCATCAGTATCAAAGAACGCATTGTCTGCTGTGCTTGTATTGCTTGTATTCTGATACAGATAGAACAGAGTATTTGCAAGTACCTTTTTTTCATCGTCGGTAGTACATCCGTCACTGTTGCCTGTCTGTATTATTCCAAAATTGTTCTTTGTAGCAAGATAGAATGCCGCCTTTGCTCCTGTCTCTTCATCAGTCAGCCTTTCGCCGTTCCATATCATCCATTCCGTACCCTTATTGCAGTACTGATTTGATGTATGCCATTCAGGTACATTCAGCTCACCTCTTAACATCCACGGATACTCAGTAATCAGGCCTTTTTTTACTACAGTTGCTGTATCTGACATACCATTGTCAAGTTCATCGAATTTGACGATAAGTCCAAGATCATCTGCAAACTGGTTGAAAAACGGACGATAGCAACTTGACTGAAGTGAACCGCAGACAGTATCATGTCCAAGCAGCACTCCTCTTCCGGTATCTGCAAACTTGCGGGTAACAGCATAAGATTCTTCGCTGAGGTCATATCCGCTGTTACAGTCGGCAGCGCCAAAGAAGACAACGTCGTATTTCCAGCTGCCGTCCTCATCGTACATATATTTCTCAGGATCGGAATTGAAGTCTGAGAAATTCACCGAGGCTATACTCATAAGGTCTTTTCCTGCGGGAGTATCCTCACCCTCCAGCGGTTCGGTCATCCATTCTGCAAGGTATGGCTCTGTGGGATATACGTTGAGTACATCTATTTTCTCCTTGCCGTCCCATGCAGAGTATGACTCCCACTCGCTGCCGTTCACACGTCTGAATACCTGATATCTGATATCAGCTCCCTCAACACTCAGATCGTCCCATTTGAGCAGGATCTTATTGCCCGTGTATGTCGTCGTAGTCGAAGAGATATCCGGAGTAGTAACGGTCGTGACCGTCACAGACGTCTTTGATGATGTTGTACTGCCTGATGTAGTTGTTGTAGTTGAGGTAATTGGCGTTGTTGTAGTCGGAGATGTTGTAGTCGCGGTACTCTGAGACGGCTGTGAACTCTCACCTGCAAGGAGCTTTACTGCCCAGTATGTTGCAGTGATATCCCCGGCAAAACTTCCGTCAGCCTTTTGTGCTGCCCTGAGTCCGCTGACAACTTCTGTGAGATCGTTTTCCTTTCCAGCCGCCTTGAGTGCAAGATGTTTGCATATGGTCTTTTGTATGTTAGCGTCCTCGTAGCTGTCGGTGATATTTTCAGCCACGTATGTCACCGACTTGGCGAATGGCGACATATTAAAGTTGTGGTTTGCAAAGAATACGCCTATATCGTATACCGCAACAGCTGTGAGCAGAGGATCGCTCCTGTTATATTCTGCATAAGCAAAGCCGCCGTCATCATTCACTGCCTGAGACAGATATGCTGCCAGATCAGAGCCTGATACAGCTTCACCGCTGTAACCGGTCTCATTTATGGCATCAAGTACAAGGACCGAGTCGATCACATCGCTGGAATAACCAGGATAAAGACCAAATCCATAGTCTCCGTTCTGTTTGGTCTGCATTTTGTCAAGATAGTCGGGACTTCCGAGTGCAGATGCTATCCTTGCAGATACGTCCGTGTTTTCGCTGTCAGCCTGACCGGCAAGCCATTTAACACTGTCCTCATAGTCCTTTCCTCCTGCAGTTCTCAGCGCGGCAATTGCATATGCCGTATCATTGACCAGTCTGTTATCGCCGATGCTCTTGTCTTCATTCACCCTGGTACCAATGTACGAAATCGCACCTGAGATCATGTCGGACGGACTTTTTTCAGCGTTAACATCGTGATCTGCAGCACTGTAGCTTAAAGTCGAACATATATTGACAGTAAGAAGTATACTAACGCATACTGACAGTGCTTTTTTGTTGCGCTTTGATATTTTCAAATTATGCACCTCCATTATTATATATTAATTATATTTTAACATATAATTTTATATATGTCAATATTTTTAATTCAAAAGTTTATTTTCAGAAACAAACAAAAAAAAGGAGACCCGAAGGTCTCCGTAATAACGATAATATTTTTTTATCATGCAATATATGCGTCAGCAGCGAGCGAATAGAAATAGAGCGCAAGTACTACGTCCTTGAGATTGCCGCTGGCATTGTTCTTTATTGCGCGGTATGCATAGGACAAAGCGCTGCATTCATATTTCTGTCCGTCAATAGTTACCTTATACGCAGTGCTGAGAAGATGTGCGGGAATATTCGATATCTCATAATACTTCTCGCCATTTTTGTACTTTGCTTCAGCTTTTGTGCTGCCGATAAACACATCATTGCTGTCAGTATATATCCTTAAAGCTGTTTCGGAATTGAGCACAAGAGAAAGCTTTACATCGTCAGGAAGTTTCGTGGCATACTGGTCAAAGAGGTCTGCATATTCATCTGTGTATTTCTTGACGTCGTTTGAGGTGCCGTTGAAGTATCTGTCAGCGGCCTTGCAGTAATTCTCCAAAGCGTCTACAAGCAACTGAAGCTTTGTGTCGTTTTTATATGAACTACTCTCCTTAAGACTGTTGATATAGCTCTGTACAGAGCATTCGAGCTGAGAATGGCTGCAAAGTCCATATCCTTGGTCGCATACTACGAGACGATTACCGTCTTTATCATAAGCTTTCAGAGTTATTTTCTCATTTGCCTGTGTTGCATTAACAGGATATGTTAATTTCATTGTTTGGGTATTTGTATCATACTTTTCAAAATCAGTGATAACGATATCACCGTTGGGACCGCTCAAAACGACCTTTGCAAGATTTTTTGAGAGCTTACCTAAATCTCCGCTATAGTATTGAGAATAATATTCAGGCTGATCTATATAGAAGTTTACTCCGAGGCTTCCATCAAGTGTAATATTTGCTCCGAAATTAAAAACCATATTTGGAATAAGAGCCGGGCAGTCAAAGAATGTGCCGTCACAATTATACCTTGCTTTTGTCGTATCAAAATTGCTGACATCAATTGATTCAAGACTTGTGCAGTTTGAAAACATAGACGGCATCAACTTTACATTTGATGTATCAAAGCTTCTTACATCAAGAGAGGTAAGGCTATAACAATTTGCAAACATTTGTGTCATATCTTCAACCTTTGATGTATCAAAGCTGCTGATATCAATGGATTCCAATGCTTTACAATCGCAGAACATCCATATCATAGTTTCAACATTTGACGTATCAAAACAACTCAGGTCAAGTGAAGTGAGGTTTTTACAATCCCAGAACATACCATACATATTTGTAACACTGGAAGTGTCAATGTTCTTTAAATTGACTGAAGTCAGTTTGTTTCCCATAAACATACATCTCATGGTTTTAACATTTGAAGTATTTAGCATACTTAGATCAAGCGATTCAAGATTATCACAATTACAAAACATATAACTCATGTCATTGACATTTGATGTATCAGCATTTGTTAAGTCAATTTCATCAAAATCGCAATGATAGAACATATTTGAGCAATCAGCAGGGAAAATAGTCCCCTTTGCACAGGACACTTTCGTTAATTTTTCATTGTCAAAATACTGACGTACATCATTTTTGTTGACTCTTCCGTTGAGCAGAAGAACGCCTGTCTTTTCGCTGAAACTTGCAGGGTCATAGTTGAGGTGATCAGGATCATCATCATGATCAGAATCAACAATTTCCTTGCTTGTTTCAGCCTTGGCAACGCTCGGACTTCCGAATAAAGAAGTATTGCCTGTGGGTAATGCTCCGCCAATAAGGGCAAATGCCATTACAGCGGCTAATGCTTTCCCAATATGCTTGTTTTTCATCAGAACATCTCCTAATTATTATTAATTTACAAATGCAATTTCAGCTTGTACCAGTAATGTTGCGTCCGAAATGTCCGTATACAGAAGCTGTATTTTGCAAACGATTAATTTTAGCATATATCACCGGGAATGTCAAGGCGTTTTTTGCTTCAAATCAAAAAGCAACCTGCACTATCTGTACAGGTTGCTTTTGAAGCTGAATAGTTTTTTCACTGCCCGCCTTCGAGCTCACTGCCGCCCCATTCAACAACCGTAAAGCCATTTCTTTCAAATGGCACAAGCTGCTGCGTCTGGATATCAACTGCGTCTTCAAGGGGAACATACGTCATAAAGACGCGGAGGAGGCTGTCAGGTTCCGGAGTAATGTTCAACCTGGCTGAATCAGTATAGATATCGCCTTGGAAAGAAATGAGATTATACGCATTATGCTCCATCTTAGGCAGCCAGTATACGATAAACTCGTTCATCTCTTCCTCGGTAAGTCCCATATATGTGAGCTTTTCTTTAAGGAAGCTCTCGGTATCGCTTCCCGCTACACAGAATCCCTTCGAGAAATCAAATCTGGTACGGCAGTTTACTGCGTCCCAGAACAGGTACTTATGATGTGTACCGTCAGCCTTGTTGAGAAGAGAACCGTCAGGCGACGCTACAACGTCCCAGCCGTTATTATACTTTGGATATGTTGTGGAGAGGTCTGCTTCCGTCAGTTCAAGCTCCACACGGACATCGGTCTCTTCTTCGGGATAGAGGTAGATCACGGGCTTATCGCAGACTACCTCATACCTGATCGTGGGCGTAATATTATCCTTTTTGACCGTTTTGATCCAACCATAACGGCATTGGTAAAATACAAATATCCATTTGTCATTATCATTCTGATAGCCTTTTTCGTTTAGCTCCGTTCCCTTGGGGATACTTATATATTCATAGTATCCGTAGCTTTCATCGGGACCAATATACAGTTTCAGGTCATCTTCCAGAACAGTTAAAGGTGCATATCCGACTTTTACATCCGGTTCAACATATAAGCAGCCTTGGTTTATAAGCTCACGCCTCATAAGTACAAGATCAAATACATCTATCACGTTGTCGCGGCAGAAATCTGCGGCTTTAAAATCGGCAGTTTCCGTGCAGGTTGAGCCAAGCAGCCATTTTTGCAGAAGAATAACATCTGAGATACTGAAATTATTATCCCCGTTAAAGTCACCGCTCGGATTCCATTTCATTCTGCAAACAAGCTCGATACAGTCAGAATTTTCAGATGTTGTCTCAAACTGAAGGTAATTATACCAGCCTGATCTTGTTTCAGGCATAAAATAATAGCTGTATGACGGCTCATATACCTGATCCGAATCGATTTTGCAGGGGTTGGAGGTAATATCAAATGTCTCACTTGTGTACGGCTCTTGCGTTGTGTATTTACAGATATGGGATTTTTCACTGGGAATATCTATCAGCTCTCCTGTATCTGTGTCATAAAAAGTGATTATTGTTGATCTCTTACTGCTGGCGTTGCTCTTTTTTAGTCTGAACACAACATCAGCAGTGTCGTTATCATATTTTTTTATGGTCATATGATCATCGGGGACGATAGTTCCGTTGTAATAACCCGCTGTTTTTTCTTCAGTCTCAGGAAGGCAATATCCCACAGGAAGGCCATCAGAACCTAAGCCGAATGAGAAATCATAGCTGTCAAAGAAGCTGCCTAAACCTACTATGGCAGGATTGCTCCTGAATCCTGAGGGCTGCATATTGCAGTTGATCTCGCCTTCCGGAGTGACCTGGCGTATATCTGTCCATATTGCCGGCATTGCGCCGTCTGCGATCGTAAGGAGCTCTCCCGTGTCATAGTCAACAAGAGTAACTCTCATATCTCCCGAAAGAAGTACCGTCTGCGCATCGTTTATAATCGCACAGTCGGCAGTAAGAGTTTTTTTGCCCTCTTCATCACTGGCATAAACTGCTCCGAAATCGTATGATATATTATCATAGCCGTCCTTGACTGCCTTATATGCGAAGATCGTATTGACCTGTCCTCCATCAATAGGAAAAGCAGATACAGAGCTGCAATCACTTACTGTTTTAAGCTCAAAGCACTTATTTCCCTCATCTTTCAAAGTCCATTCATAACCCGTGCCTGCGCCATGAGAGAGACAGAAAACGACATAATTGTCCTTTACGGATAAATGGGAGTTTTTGTCTGCATAATCCCAGTATTCCTTTTCACAGTCAGGCAGCCAGCTGCAGATATCAGTTTCGGTGACACTTAGGCTCTTGTCGGCAGTGAAAGTATAATACGCCGACGCATGATTATATCCCAGATCAAGCGAATATGATTTCAACCAGGTGTCAACAACTGCAACTTCAATATCTCCCTGCACTACAGGTTTGTATACATAGACCTCGATCTTTGACTTTGTATCATCTGCGGTATATACCTTATGACTGAGTGTTTCCATGACATTTTCCGTCGTTACGATCTGATAGCGAAGCATATCCGAGTCAGAGGGAAACGCATCCTCATTGACAAGGACTATACAGATCAAACCGTCCTCGATATGCGTAGCTCCATAGGTGTTGCGGAATTCAAGCGCAGATTCAAAATCATCAGGTATCCAGCCTGGAGCAGAAGCCGCGTTCCCTGCTTCTTCCGCATAAACGCCCATCGGTGTAAGTACATTCACATCACCTGCAGAAAAAGGAACAATTGCTGTCGATGCTGCTATAACTGCAGCTGCGAGTTTCTTTAACATCATAACGTCACCTGCCATATCATAGATCTGCAGTATATAACTGCTTACTTTCATTATATAACGATGTATTCATAAACGCAATAGTGAATTGCGGTTTATCAGAATAAAATTCCTTATATGCATTAACGAATGATGATATGGAAATGTGCGGCTTAAATCGTAAACTTTTTATGAACATATTTACCACAATTATTTTGCTGCGGTTTTTATTATACAAGCATTATTCTTTCAGCAGCTGAAATAAATTTGTTCTCCTGCCTATATCCAATTCCTTAATAAATTCTATCCTATCAACAGGCAAAAAGCAGTGTAATTCAGGATTAAAATCTCCAACAGAAAGCATTGAGTCAAGACGGTTACTCAGCATTTCTCTTTTTGTCGTACTTCATACCGTCAGCAAGTGTAAAATCTATCCTGCATTTCTGACTTTCCTTCAGGCATAAAAATTCCCCATGTACCGCATATACATGGGGAATTGGTTTTATAAATTCATTATGTTATGACTATGGATCAGTACACATTCATTGATGTTAATCTGTCAATGTAGTCAGCCGCTTTATCAGCTATGCCGCTGATCTCAGGGTCATTCAGAATATCTGAAATATACGATGCAACATCGTTCATCACATCTTCAGGTATACTTATAATACTGGAGATATCCTCCGTATCCTTGCTTTCCTGAGCTTTTTTCGGTGCTGTAAAGTATCCGGGAGCCGATTCGCCGCCGTCGATACGAGCATATTCAATATCAATATGATCTTCATCATATACTGTTCCCGCACCACCTGTCAGTTTTGGGCAAAGAATAAACATTGCATAACTATCTTCAACATTGTTATCCGACCAGTTTCTGCCTGCAATTATTGTTTCAAGTTCACAGCAATCAGCAAACATTAACCAAGTATTCTTAACATTGCTTATGTCAAAATTGCTCAGATCAAGTGTTTTAAGAGAACAACAATAATAAAACATTAAATCCATACAGGTAACATTGCTTGTATCAAAATTGCTCAGGTCAAGTGATGTAAGAGAACTGCAACCATAAAACATAGCTGCTGTATTTGTGATATTGCTTGTGTCAAAGCTGCTCAGGTCAAGTGATGTAAGAGAGTTGCAATTATAAAACATAGATGCTGTACTTGTGGAATTACTTATATCAAAACTGCTGAGATCAAGAGATTCAAGCGAACTGCATTCATGGAACATACCGTAAAAATCGGTAACATTGCTTGTATTAAAATGCTTTATGTCCAGATTTGAAATGTTCCAGCGATTTTCAAACATCATTGTCATATCCCGGACTTTGCTTGTATCCCAGCCGCTTAGATCAATTTCACGAAGCGGTGAGTCAAGCCAGGGCTTTATAAGCCAGATATCATTGCCTCTGTCGTCAACAGTGACATAATAATAATCCTGCTCAAATTCATTTAAACCTGTAAACTCATACCAATCTACTGATTCATATAACTCAAAGTAATACATCCGCGATAAACCGTTAAAAGCAAGCATATGGGACATATCCGTAACATTTGATGTATCTGCGTTCTTCAGATCAGCAGACTGTAAATTACGCAGCCTGTAGAACATATAGCTGCAGTCTTCAGGAAATATGGTACCCTTTTCAGCTATAACGTGCTCAACGTCCTCGGTCGAAACTCCGTCAGGCAGAACAAGACACGTATAATTGCCGGGGTTATTCCGGATATAGCCTTTTAGATGAAGTGTCCTGGTTCCCTCATCAAAGTATGATTCGTCTTCTTTGGCATCCGTAGAAGTAAAATAACCGGGAGCTGATTTGCCGCCATCGACGCGGGCATACCCCACACTCCTGCTATTATCACGGTATACCGTACCTGCGCCGCCTGTAAGTTTACTGCTGCCTGTAAATGTATCCTTGCCGCAGGCAGCTTCTGCTGACCATTTGCTGCTGACCAATATAGTTTTAAGAGAAGTGCAGTATGCAAATGTTCCGGACATATCAGTCACTTTTTTCGTGTCAAATTTTCTGAGGTCAAGTGTCTTCAATGTCATACAGCGCAGGAACATCTCTTTCATATTACCGACATTTCCTGTATCAAAGCCGCGCAGATCAAGTGCTCTGAGCCTGTTGCAATATGAAAACATATTCTTCATATCAGTAACATTTTTTGTATCGAAGCTGCTGATATCGAGTGATCTGAGGTATGTGCAGTATGTGAACATTCCCGACATATCAGTAACACTGCTTGTATTAAAACTGCTGAGATCAAGCGACGTGAGTCCGTGGCACTTTTCAAACATACGGCTCATATCAGTAACTCTTCTTGTATCAAAGCCGCTCAGGTCAAGAGAAGTTACACCACTGTTTGAAAACATACCTGCCATACTTTCTGCGCTGATCGTTCTAAAACTATATTGGGTATCAACAGATTTCAGATTTGAACAGCCATAGAACATAAAGGAAAAATCTGTAACCGATTCTGTAGAAAATTCAAAGTCAAAGACAAGATCTGACAAGCATCTGCAGCCTTCAAACATCTGAGACATATCTTTAACATTAGAAGTCCAAAAGCTTCTGAGGTCAAGTTTTGTACCGCCGAAGCACTTAAACATACCCTTCATATTTGTAACATTATATGTATCAAATCCACTGACATCTATGGAGGTCAGGTTACAGCCGCTGTCATCCGATAATGCGAACATGAAACTCATATCAGTTACATCTGAAGAATCAGCATTTTTAAGATCTGCGGATTTAAGATTCGGCATACCTATACAGAAGAAACTGCAATCCTGAGGAAGAACAGTTCCTTTGTCGGCAACAAGATGTTCTACCTCTTCCCCGTTAACTCCTGCAGGCAGTATAACGCCATTATATGCACCGCGATTCCTTACCAGACCGCTGAGATGAAGAGTAGCTGTTTCTCTGTCAAAGTAAGATTTATCCTTTGCAGCTCTTGCGTAAGTAAAGTATCCGGGATTATTCCTTCCGCCGTCAACATGAGCGTATTCAGTACCAATATGTTTTTCATCATATGCTGTTCCTGCTCCGCCCATGAGGCTTTTACAAGAAAAGAACATATGAGTATCAGATGTAACTGATCCTGTTGACCATTTATCGCCTGCGATTATGCTTTCAAGAAGAGAACAATCTGAAAACATCCAGCCCATATCAGTAACATTTGAGGTATCAAAGCTGCTCAGATCTAATGATCTTACACTTGACGAATTGAACATACTCCTCATATTCGTAACATTAGATGTATCAAAGCCGCTGATATCAAGCGTCGTAAGATCATTGCATAGTTCAAACATATCGCTCATATCAGTTACATTACTTGTATCAAAAATGCTGAGATCAAGCGATTCAAGGCGGTAACATTCACAGAACATACCACCCATATCAGTAACCTTACCCGTGTCAAAGCTGCTGAGATCAAGTGCGTCAAAGTTACTGTGCCAGAACATATTTTCCATATCAGTAACATTGCCTGTATCAAACCTGCTCAGATCGACTGAATCAATAAGGCTGCTGCAGAACATACCCTGCATATCAGTAACATTGCCCGTATCAAAACTGCTGAGATCAAGTGCATTGCGCAGAACGCATTTATAGAACATACCGCTCATGTCTGTAACATTGCCTGTGTTGAAGCTGCTGAGATCAAGCGGTCCGATATAGACGTCAGAGAACATACCGCTCATATTGGTCACTTTACTTGTATCCAGACCTGCTACGTCAATCTTAACACTTCTTTCAAGCCACGGCTCACCAGCTCCCCAGAAATCATACCACGGATTATCATACGCTTTTGCATCAATGTATTTTGGAGCGGTATTAAAAGAAAACATACCGGACATATCCGTTACATCTGACGCATCAGCATTCTTCATATCCACAGACAGGATATTTGCAAAGCCATAGAATAAACAGTGGCAGTTTTCAGGCAATACAGTCCCTTTTTCGGCGACTATATTCTCGACCTCTTCTTTGCTGACTCCGTAAGGAAGTATAATGCCATCGCCGGCACTGCTGTTTCTTACATAGCCCTTGAGATGAAGAGTGCCTGTCTCTGCATCAAAATATGATTCGTCTTTTCCCAGCACTTCCGAAGCAGAAATATCTGCAGCTCTTGCCGTAAGTGCATTGCTGTCTGGCAGAATATTTACTGCATTTCCTGCTAATACAGCAAGTGAGAGAATAAATGCAGTAATGTTCTTGCACGTTTTTTTCATTGCTTAGTCCTCCTTTTAAAAATACTTATAGTTTACATTAGGCCGAATAAAGCGTTTAGTATATTATATCACTTATTACAACAATTGAAAAGTCAAAAGTAAAAGTTAACAATTTGTTCATATTTGCTCCTGCAATATATAAAAGCTCCACAAAGTGGAGAGCTTATGTACCTTATCAATTCACAATAAATACCATGCAAGTACCTGAAACCACATAGGTACTGACTTGCTATTTTATTCTGCTGAGTCTGCCTTTTTTTACAATATAAACCTTGTCTGATATGTCCATAAGAGCTTTGTCGTTGTAGGAATCGGTATAAAAGCAGTCTATACGTTTGTCACCGTACAAAGCCTTATAGCCTTTTACCTTGTTATCGCCGAAGTTGAGATACCTGACCTTCATTTTATCAGCGTCTATCCTGCTGCTTATGATATGGTCAGTATTTATAAGATCTCGTATGCCGTTGATAAGGAAATCCGGTCCTGCGGTTATTATAACGTCATCCTGTTCTATCCTGCCGAGCATAGCCCTGTCCAGTTTACATCGGTTTTTCTCCCAGAATCCATCTACTGCACCGAATATCTCTTCCTTGCCGTGAAGTACATTACTAAGGAAATCATTGATACCTGCGACAATCTTTTTCTTTTCGACCAGACATAGCTTATATTTTATCAGGTTTACAAATATCTTAGGCAGATACAATATGATCTTCTTGTTATTCCTTATCATGTACAGAGCGAGATCAACCGAACTCTCTCCATGGTACAGGGTATTATCGAAATCAAATACTTTCATATGTTAATTCCTTTCATGTGATCAATACTATTATACCATACTTTGAATAAAAAGAAAAGAGTGCTCTCTGATACAGATTTTCCCAGTTCAGCCATGATATTCCGATAAGAATAGCGGTTGCCTATGTAATCCAAATCTACTGATGAAAAAGCTCCGCATATGCGGAGCTTTCGGTTTTATTCAAACAAAAAGTTTTTCTATCGTCCAGCTGACAGTCTGTCCGCTGTATTTCTCCTTCGGAACAGATATCACTGCGATACTCAGCGATATCACATCTGATCCCCCGTTAGTCAGAGTTTTTACGGAAATATCTATAGTGTCGTCCGAAAAAGCGATATCATTTATCTCATAGATAGAACTTCCGTAGCCGTAGGGCTGATAGATGGAATCCATAAACAGCACATTTTTCTCAAAAAAGCTGTCATCGTATACTTCAAGATAATGTGAGATGAGCTTTTCACGGCAGAGGACCTCAAGATATGTTCTGAGCTCGTCTGTGTTTTTTATCACAGCGCTGTGATCCTTGCCTGGATTGACGATCTCCCAGTAGCCGCTGACGATCTCGTTCATTGTATCTGAATACCAGTCGACAGCGGTTTTTATATCGCTGCTGTCAATGCTCAGTTTTTCGTACTCAAAGGCATTCAGGAACTCTGTCATTTCCTCTTCGGACACACTTCCGATCACATCGAAATAGTGGTTCTCGTCAATAAAAGCGTTGGCGTAGCACTGACCGTTTTCGTGCAGCAGCAGACTGACATTCTTATCATTTACAGTGATCTCCTTGTCAGACCTGCGCCCCATTCGCTTTATGAGGTACTCGGCAATGCCGTCTGTTTCGGAAAGTACATCTACGTCAGCGTAATAGAACAGGATATGATAATTCTTATCCCTGAATGTCACATAGCAGCCCGTACCGTAATCTTCATAAGCAGCCTTTGGAAAAAGAGCTGTACCGTACTCATCGTTCAGCTTTATCTCATCATTGGCTTTCACCTGGTATATATATCCGTCGTTCTGGAAGTAATCGAACATTTTCAGGTAATCATCCCGGTATTTTTCGGTATAGCCGCTTACATCACCGGAGTTTATAGCCTTGACGGCAGAATCAGTATCCCTGAAGCTGACAGGCTGCGGAGTTGCCGGCTCCAGCGGGTCAGTAACATTTGCGATACCAAGGAGCGTGAGCTGTATCGACTGCGCGTCGCCTACAGTCAGACCGTTGCCGTCCATATCTCCGTTTATTTTTCCCTGAGGTGTAAGGTGATTTTCGGCAGTGCCGTTTTCGCCGTACTTGTTGGGATTCGCAAGAGCCTGCATAATGAGCACAGCGTCACCCATATCCACCTGACCGTCGCAGTTGGTATCGCCTTTAAGTGGCTGTGTATTTTCGGCGTCATTATTAAACGCTGTCCATTCGTAATGGTTGTACTTTATCAGCTCCTCGCTGATACCGAGTCGGGAAACATAAGCCTTTATCTGAGGCTCGCAGGCTTCGTCCCAGTATCCCACGCTTATCTTTTTTACGCCGTCCTCACGAATGACTAAAGCCTCTCCGCGGATAGAGTTCTTTTTCATATACTCGCTGATACTGTCCGCGTAGTCCTCTGCGGTGATACTGCCGCTCAGATCATATCCCTTGCCGTGAGGTTCAAACTCTATCCTGACGCCTTCGGTATCTATACCGTCAACGTAAGCTCTTACCTGTTCATCGTACTCCTCAGGATAGGTGACAGACACGGTTCCGGATGATTCTCCTGCCTTAAAGGAAGTTATTCCCGGAATGGAGCTCTTCTGCATATACTCTGATATCACCTCCGCTATTTTCTGTGCGGAGCTTTTTATCTGACCGTAATACGGCAGAGCCTCGTCTGTGCTGAGCATATAAAGATCGGGGTGCAGCTGCACGTAATTCCTTGCAGCATTCATCAGAGCCGCAAATTCCTTCTCATCATCGGCGCTGCACTTTATCAGGCAGGAGCAGTACGCATCATAGCCGGAAAGATCAGGGGTATTATCGGACTTGCTCACTTCATAGTCAGGCTTCCTGATAAGTGAAGTCGTCACAGAAACGTCAAAGTATTCCCCAGGCAGTCCAAGTGACTTTAGGACCTTTTCCCGATTCCATACGTAACCGTCATTGCTCCAGAAGTTCCTGAGCTCTCCGGTGGGGGAGTATCTCATGTCATTCCCGTCCTCTATCTGCATTATCAGGTAATTATCCGGGTAAAGCACAGCGGCGCTGTCATAACGGTAAATGAACTCAGCGTCTTTGCCCTGATAATATACGCGGTATCCCTTTTCCTGTGTCAGCTCTTTTTCCGCGAACAGCTCTGCCACCTCTTCGGTGGTCATGCTGTAAATATCGTCAAAGCTGTACTCCTTTGCCGGGACTTCAAACACTGAATCCTTGTCGATGAATTCCTTTACTCCGCCCTTGCGTATGTCGGTGCTGTTATTGTAGTTATAGTGAGTGAGGAGGAGATTATCTATACCTTCCTCAGTTCCGTCCGCAATGAGGATATAGTCGTTCTCAAGGCTGTAATAATAGGACAACGTACCCGATGAAGAAGTATTTCTGCGAGCCTTGTAGCCTTCAAGATCAGCCCATGAGATATCGCTGCCTTTTTTGGAAAGCTCTGTGACATCATCAAGGGTCATTGCCTTTTTTGCGGCGTACTCCGGATCGTCCTCGTTATTCGTCATATTCCAGATATAAGCCTCCACATCATCCTGACGTATATCGATATGACCGTTTCTTGAATCGTCCTTGTAAAGCCAGACAGACTGCGGAACTCCGGCTGTATCCCCGTGTATGCTCAGGAAAAATCCGTCGTCAAGATCAAAGGTTGCTGCACAGGAGATATCGTTGATGTACCATTTGCCGGAGTAGGGCTCAAAGTCGTGCAGTGAGAGCTCATAGCCCTTTTTCGAGAGCTCCGCTACATCGGCAAGTGTAAGCTTTTTGGTACCGCTTATGTCAAATCCGTAATTATCGGCAGCGGCTTCGGAAGAACTGCTTTCCGCTGTGACTGCAAGTGAAGTACACGGAACTGTCCCCATGCAGCACAGTGCAGCGATAAGAGCCGCCATTATTTTCTTTCTCATAATATCACCTCATTGTTCAAGATCAATTTTTTCATAAGAAAACTCGGTCAAAAAGGATATGAAATCCTCCACGGTCGCAAGGGTGCTGATATCGAAATAGTGTTTGCTGTCGATAAATGCGCTCATGAACCACTGACGGTGGTCGGCAGTATATATACTGATATACTGACCGTTCATGCTCATATTCATGGTTTCCTCGCGTCCGGTGCGCTCCCTGAGATAGTCCGCTATACCATTTGTGCCGTCTGAGATATCTGGGTCAGCGGAGAAAAATCTCACACGGTAATTGTTGCCCTTGTATTTTACAAGATAGCTTACGCCGGTATCCTCTTTCTGAGTGCTTGGATGGAGCAGTACACCATTCCCCTCAAGAATTTCTATGTTTTCATTTTCCTGCACCCGGCAGATAAAGCCTTCGTCCCTGAATCTCTCAAACATACCTGAATAAACGGCGGCTGATTCTGCGTCGTCGTATGCCAGCACTATATCAGGGTGGAGGACGGCATTGACAGCAGCTTCCATATCGTCAAACTGCAAAGGGTATATCCGCTTGTCAGGCGGGGTCGGATCTATCGACATATCTCCGAATGATGTGGTCACCGATGTCGTCGCAGCGGTTGAGGTCACAGCCGAAGTGACTGTCGCAGCCGTTGAAGTTGGCTTTGTTTCTGTCTGCTGAGCTGTCGTCTGTTGTGTCTGAGTGCCTGCTGCTGTTTCCGTAACGGCAGCTGTGGTCTTTGTCGTCCTGCCGGTACCGGCCGAAGCGGTAATGGTAGTTTTCGACGCAGAAACTGTAGTTGCGGCAGAAGTGCTCACGTTGACAGCTGTCGATGCCGTTACGGCTGTTGCAGTCGTCGTTGCTTCGGTCATGCCCTGAGAGTCAGATATAGCCGGAAGCTTTTCAGGACGTTCCCTGAAAGCAGCCCACAAGCCGGCAGACAGGCAGAAACAGGCTAAAGCAGGAAGAGTACGCTTTATTATCCGGAGCTGTCTTTCTTTCTTTTTTCTATGTTCATTTCGTTTGGAAAGAACACTTTGATACATTTCCTGATCATTCTTCATACTCAAAGCCGCTCCTTTCCAGTTCAGATCTTAACGCTTTTTTAGCGTTATATAGCAAGGTTTCTATCTGCCGCTTTGATTTTTTCATTATCATTGCGGCTTCCTCATTGCTGAATCCTTCAAAAAAGGAAAGATACAATACCTGACGGTATTCTGATCTTAGGCTGTGCATAGCCTTGTGTACCATGCGCTTCTGTTCGCTTTTTATGTAGTTGCTCTCGATATTTTCCTCGTCGGCAATACATTCCTGTGATTCCAGCGGAACGATGACGGAGCTTGGATGCCTGCGCAGATATTTAGCCGTGATGTTTCGGCCTATAGCATAGAGCCACGTTTTGAAGGAGCTTTTCTCCCCGAACTTAGGACATTTTATCGCAAGCTCAGAAAAAGTGTCCTCTGTCAGCTCTTCGGCTGTATGAATGTTCTGAACAAAGCTGTTCAGATACAGTATCAGACCCGTGCGGTATCCGCAGATTATCTCAAGCAGTCCTTCATCATCACCTGCAAGGAAACGGCGGTAGCTACTTGCACCGTTATCCATGGGGAGCTCCCTCCTCTCAGATGCGTGATTTGACCTTCCATTTATTAGTACCGTTTTTACGTCAAAACTCAAAGTGTTTTCAGAAATAATTTATTTTTAACCATTATATCATAAGCCTTTGTTACTTTCAAGTATTCTCCTGATTATTTACAGCTTTTCACAGCACCACCCCTTCGCGCTCGGATCTGCGAATACCACGTCATCCCGGTATATTGACATATCTAAGATTTAGGTGTATAATCATCGTAAGAAAAATCTGTTGCAGACAGAAAAATACGGAAATTCAACGCAAATATAGCAATCCACTGATAAACAAAGGAGCAAACATATGAAGAACGATAATTTTTTCAAGCAAAATTCCGGCAGATATCGCCTGGTAAAGTTCATAATCGGTGGGAAAGACTGCTCCGAAACATATGCAAACGGATGGAAGGACAAAAGTATGTATATGTTTATTGAAATCACTGAAGACGGGCAGTTTTTCCTGAAAGCTCACTCCGGCGGAGCTGAAAAAGAGTACAGATACTTCTTTGATCCTGAAGAAATGAAATATCATCTGAAAGAAGATCACAGTGACGAAGGAACACCTGTAACTATTGAAAATGGAGTTCTCACAGAAGAGACCAAAGATCACACTATGATCTATGAACTGACAAACGAACCGGACTGAGCGATCATAAACGGTTCAGGATATGAAACCGTCTATGAATACTGAAAAACTGGTTTTAATATAGTAACGTCAGGCTTTTTTCGATGTTGCACTATTGAATCAGGACTATTTTTAAACTAATGTAATTGGAGATATATCATGAAAAAAAATGGTAAGAAAATACTTGCGATAGGTTCATTTATGATCGGCTGCCTTTTGGGCGGAATTTTTTCAGGTAAACTATTGTCAAAGCTTGAGCTGATCTCAGCAGGCAGAAGCACCGGTGAAAAAGTCGCTTTATTGCTGACCATACTGATTTCGTTGTTCGCTGCCTGTCTTCTGGCAATTATCATACACGAAGGCGGCCATCTTGTTTTCGGTCTGCTGACCGGATATAAGTACCTTTTACTCAGAGTCGGTTCTATGACACTTATAAAACGCAACAATAAATATGAATTTAAAAAGCTCTCTATAAAAGGTACCGGAGGACAGTGTATCCTTATGCCTCCCGAAAGTGATGACCCTCAGAAGGCACCTTTTCTGCTTTATCATGCAGGCGGCGGTCTTTTCAATCTGTTCACCGCTCTTATAGCGTTTCCGATCGCATTTTCGGCTGAAAGCATGATACTGAAGGTATTTTTTCTGATATTGGGATTCATATCAGGTTTATTCAGTTTAACGAATCTGCTTCCTCTTAAAATACAAGTGCCTAATGACGGCTATAACATATTGATGATGTTGCTTAATCCATCCGAAAGAACGGCAATATATAAAATGCTCAAAGTTAACGGACTTCTGTTCAATGGTCTGACTCCTTCTCAGGTACCGTCAGAACTTAACGAACTGGAAAGTGAAGGATTCTATAAGGCTGCTGAAAAACTCATCAAAGGCGCAGCTCTCATCGACAGTCTTGATTTTGAAGAAGCCGAAAAGCTCTTTGATGAAGGTTCAAAAGATGATACGATCCCCTATTATCAGCTTGAGAGCCGTTCCGAGCTGATGTTCTGCAAGATAATGAACAACGCTCCTGCTGATGAAATAGATGCCGTATATGATAAAGAGCTTGCCAATTTCATAGCAAATGCTGGAAAAACATTTATATCCAAAAGGAGACAGATGTATGCATACCATCTGCTGTACAAGCAGGATCCGCAGTCTGCCGAAAAAGAGTATCAGGCAGCTATGAAGCTTAAAGATACATATCCGATCGAGGGTGAGATCCTCTCAGAACTCAAACTTATAGACCTGATCAAAACTCGTGGTGAATCAAAGACATAAGCCTGACCGGGAGCAGCAAATGAAAGAATCACTTTAAAAAAACGCCGTTAAAATCCGCTGTCAGCTGCGGATTATATACAAAAAAAGATGTAAGAGTTTTGTCTCTTACATCTTTTTTTGTTCAATGCCAGTTCTATGTCCTGTATAAAATCAGCATCTGTCTGTCAATTACTGCACTGCCAAAGACATACGGCAGATAATCAGCTCGTTATTATATCGTTTGAGTTTACCCAGCCCTTGTCATACTTTGAATAGTACCATGTGCCATTCAAATAGCTGTACTCGGAATCTTTATAGAAATTATAGTAAACAACTCTTTCAAAATGTACTTTTTTTCCGTAAGTACGCTTCTTGACCGAGGCAACTACCTTTGAGTTTTTTGACGGGCTTTCCCTGAACTTTGTATTAGCCTTTACATCAGCTCTGTAATTAATACTATAGTTTCCAAACGGTATATATTCCGCTGAAACTTCAGTTGCTGATTCGTTTATCATGTACTTTGCAGTCGCCGGAACGATAACTGCTCCCATCATAGCAAATGCTGCCACAAAAGCTGAGATTCTTCTTTTAATGTTTGTCATAATTAATGCCTCCATAATTTTTGATAGTATTTTAAGTTTATACTCGAACTATTTTTTTATTGGTTTAAGTTTGTTTTCTATATAACATCGCAAAAGCAATGTTATATCGCTATTTCAGACAAAAGCTGATATTTTCATGTATGATCTTCAATCCTGATATATAATTAATTGGTCTCTTTTTACCCAGCCATTATCATACTTTGAATAATACCATGCACCTTCATCTGTTAAAACGCACTCTGTAAGACAAAGTTTTTTTCCTGTAGTAGCTTTCTTGACAGATGCAACGGTTTTTGAACTTCCAGACGGGACAGCCTTGAACTTGGTATTTGCCTTTGCATCAGCCCTAACAGGAGAATTAAAAATGATTTCTTCGGCTCCCGTTGGTCCGGGAATTATGCTGTCTCTTTTTACCCAACCCTTGTCATACTTTGAATAATACCATATACCTTCATTATTTATACAGCACTTTGTAAGGTATACTTTCTTTCCTGTTGTAGCTTTCTTGACAGATGCAATGGTTTTTGAACTTTCATGCGGTTCAGCCTTGAACTTAGTATTTGCCATTACATCACGTTTAAGAGGAGATTCGTCACAATGATATACTTCGCCTGTAACTACTTTAGACGCTGCCGCTGCTGCTATAACTGTTTCGTTTGTTACATACCTGGCAGTAGCCGGAACGATAACTGCTCCCATCATAGCGAATGCTGCCACAAAAGCTGAGATTCTTCTTTTAATGTTTGTCATAATTAATGCCTCCATAATTATAATATTTTGTAGTGTATTGAGCCCGGCGCCTGAGCTTCCGACCGATCTTATCTTATCGGCCTTTCATATATAACAAACGGATCAGGAAATAATATTCAGACATCTTTTTAAAAAAATTTTTAATTCATAAAAATAGTCACAGGATAATTTCTGAAACTTTGACGATTATCCCCTGCCCATGCTCAATGAAATAACTCCAAGGCGATCGCTGCGAATCATAGTATAATAAAAATCACCCCTGATGATCAGAAACCATCAGGGGTGAGCTTATAATACTACTCCTTAGCAATGTGAAACGCAGCGTTTTATTTGTAAAAAGCTGAATTGACCAGAACTGCAGCTGCCGATCGCAAATGACTTACAATAAGTCAGCGCATAGATTATCCGTCAACTTCAGGTGTATTGACATCTTTGACACTTACAGTGATTACATCTTCTGTTTTAAATTCTGTAATCTCAATAACTGGGGTTATATATTGTCTCATACATTTATCTCCTTCTGGTTCATTAGTTTTGATCAAGATACTTCATTGTAGCATCATAATAATTGTAGAATGAGGAAACTGCATTTTTTGCGGTATCATCATAGCTATCAGAGTTAAGTATTGCGTAGATATACGAGAGGGCTGATACGCTGCAGGTCGCAGTGCCGTCAGAAGTTGCAGCTGTAACAGAATAAGTATATCCAAGTTTATGAGCTGAAATATTCGGGATCGTGATCTTATAACGGTTATCGGATTGTTTTACAGACTTGTATGAAGCAGGTTCACCATCTTTGTTGATCGTAACAGTAACCTCACCGTCATATTCTTTCTTGGGCTGAATAAAGATGTTAAGCTCGGTCGCTGCATCTAATGAAAGTGAATATGTTATCTGCTGTATATCAGATCCGCCAAGATCAAGTATTCGCTTAAACGGCTCCACATTTTCCTTAACGCTTTCATATGAATATGAATCGGTATAATGCTTTTCCATAGCGATATGTTCTTTGCCGACAGTCCAGTTGTTATTTTCGGCAAGCCATGGCTGCGCATAATGACCGTAATCAGCAATTGAATGGATCAGATCAAGTGTTTTTGCGTCGTAGCTGTCTGCGTTTTCTTCGATTTTGTTGATATATTCAAGCACAGAATATGTTTTTGTCAAAGTCTGACCGACACCATAATGGTAAACCGCAGTAATGGTATCAGCCATTTCAGCAGAGGTCACATAACAAGTAAATCCGTAATATTGTCCTGAATTACTCACGAAGTTTGCATCATAGGTATCTTTTGCAGTCTTTCCGTTTACTGTAAATTCTACATAGCTCGCTTCTTTTTCCGCTTCTGTCAGTGAAGAGAGGTCAAGATAAAAATTAACGCCTATTTTTCCGCTAAGAACAAGGTTGATTCTTTTAAAGGACGGTGAGCTTTCCAATTGCGGATCATTCTGAATAACTGTAATAAAGTTTTTGTATGTTGTGATCCCGTCTGCATTTTTTCCGATAAATGAGATCACATTCTTATTTCCTTTTTTGGCAGTCAGTGTATCATTTGCAACTTCAAATCCTATTTTACCGTTGCTGATTGTTTCGTTACCGTAAAAAATACCGTTTACATAGATATTGACCGATTTGGTTGCAGCATCATTTATCTGCACATCAAGAAGCAGGTCTTTTCCTGTCTCGATAACATAATCAGCCGGCGCATTTCCAGTAATATTATCCTCAGAAGCATTTGCTGATTCAATTGTTATTATGTCGTCGGATTTCACATACGGGAAGGAACTGTGCGGCGTCCTGATACTGTTAAGCAACGCTTTATCTGTAGCAAACTGTTTGTCCAGCCAGGCAATACGGTCAGTCAGATATGTTTTAAATGCTGTGATATCACCTTCAAAGCCTCTCGCTGTATCAGGCCAGGTCTTATGTCTGTCCCATCTGTTTTTGTCAGCATCACCCGATTTGCTTAAATATTCATGTTCCGAATCTATTATACCGTTATTCTCAATAAGTTTTTCAAGATACGGACGAATCTCCCAATACTTTTCAGTTGCTTTGCTTATGAACAATGGGTCGTCTAAAAACTCCTTATAGAAATTCTGAGTATTATTATATCTCGTAATTTTCCAGCCAGTTGCCTCCGGACCTACAGCCAAGGATCCGCAGCCCCAGTCGAAATCCCAGACAGGACCAAACTTGATCAGTTCATTTTTGTCTTTATACGCATATCTGCTTTTATATATTGAATCTTTGTTTCCCATTATTTCCATTACAAGCCAGTATGAAACCATCGAATCAATATCTGCAAACTCTGTGTAATGCTTATTGCCCTCATCAGTATCAACATATCCGTCTTCAGACATATAGGCATTTTCAAAATCCTGCCAGTATTTCTGAACATAGTCCATCATATCAGGATCAGTTTTCAGATATTCCGGAGATTTAATCATTACTTTCAGTTCTGCATCAGTCTGAAACCTGGATATTTCATCAAATTCGTTTGAAAGCTCAAATAAATATCCGCCGGAAATATCATCTTCAACATCATAATAAGCATTAATATTGTAGAGCATATCGTTAAAGGAAAAAACGCCTGTAGTTACCCATGAAAGATCGGTGGTCAACTGATCTTCAAGTGCATCTTTATCAAGATTATTACCTGCTTTCTTTTCCTTTTTATATACAGCAGAAGCGATTTCTTTAGCCTCAGCTTCCCAATCAAATATGTTTACTCTGTCTTCGTCTATACGGATCTGCTCGCAAAGCTGGTAATTGCCAGCATATTCACCATTCAGCACAACATCAGTCCAGACACTCTGCATAGTTGTCAATCCGAGTTCTTCAGAGATCTGGAAAGCAGTTGTATTTCTTATCAGGCTTTCATCAAGGTAATTTGCAATAAGGACCCAGTTCTTATTGCTTCCCATGCCAAACAGATCAGTTTTTTTGTCAAGCTTGATACGATACGGTTTCTTTGGCCAGAGCCACGCCGAGTTGCCTCTTCCTCTGATCTTTATGCTTCCGGAATAAATTTGAGAGGAATCTGTATTATTCTGGATAATCATGTCACCGGATTTGTAATCTGTCTTTGATATGATCTCCTTTTTATCATCAGTATTAATGTATATTACAGGCAGGTTGCTGAAAAATGCGCTGTCAGTTGAGACGAGCTTACCGCTGTCAGTATCATAAGCCTCAACTCTGATCCATTTTTCATAATATTCAGGAGCTAAAATGAACGGTGAACTGTCAACTTTCACATTATCCACGTAGAATACCAATGAATATTTTTCAGAATTACTGATACTAAGCTGTTCGCCGACCTTTAAATATGATTTGTCGATCCTTATTTCCGTTTCATCTTCTTTTTCATCGACTTTTTCATCCTTTTTTGCATATGAAGTTAATGGTTCGGAGAATAAAGACAGTTCAGCCAAACTATCAGAATTAATGCTGTAGAAGATAAGTGCAGATAAAATAATTCCCAAAGACCTTTTAAATACTATTTTCATAAGTGAAATACCCCTTTCTATAAAAAACAATCACTATAGCCCGTTAAGTTGTAAAAACATTTCGCATATGCTTTGCGCATTATTATAACTTGAAATCAAAATAAAGCGCATTACAAAGAAAAACTGTCCTTTGTGAAACGCCTGTAATAAAATATGAAGTTAAAAAGGAACAATTATCCTTGGCTTTGAAAGCAAAATGCGTTTATTATAATAGCCGTCACCCTTCCTTTGTAATTAAATTATTCTTTTTAACATATATAAGCTTTCCTTCACGCAGAAATTTATCATAAAGATGTAATTTCGTAAAGTCGTTTGAATACATATGTTAATGTCTGAATATTCATCAATATACGAGTTATTATAACATATTATCAGAGATAATTCATTAACATTCTATGAACAGAATTAAATAAAGTTAAAAATCTTGATTTTTGTTCGTTATATTGTAAAACTCCAAATTGCGTAAGAAAGCTCCGCATACGCGTAATGTCATTAAGCTAATCAAATACGTAAAAGAACAGGAGTATGTTTGGAATATGACCAGACATACTCCTGCTGTTACATTCGCAAAAAATGCATGACGAAAAGACAGATCCGAGATCTGCCTGAAA
>NZ_JAEFAJ010000002.1 GCF_016287535.1 Ruminococcus sp. | reverse complement strand
ATGGAACAGATACTGAAAAGCAGCAGGAAGTATCTTAGCTCTTCTCTGAACGATAGCAGATACAGATACCATTTTTGAATCATAATCATAGAATTCTACAAGCTCCTTGCCAAGTGTCTGGCTGCCCATTCCGAGAATGAATCTCAATGTTTTTGAGAAAGACAGCTCACTTTTACGAACAAAATCTCTCTTAGGATCAACTACAAAATCAGAGATATTTTTCTCCATGGTGCTGATAAGAGTATTAAGCTTGTTTTTGACGATATTACAGTATTTTTGCACGGTAAAACCTCCAATCAGATGTGTATATCTGATTAGCTGCGCCGCACATTTTTGGCTTTTTGTCAATACCTTTTTGCAAAAATTTACATTATATACATAAAAAATAATCACAGGATCTTTTTGATTCCTGTGATTATTTTACTTTTCCTTAGCTTAATGACATTACGCAAATGCGGGGACTTTTCTCATTATTATACTACCTCTGCCGTAAAAAATACTTTTTATAAATTCTTTGGCATTTCAAGTCTTGCATTTTCCGGCAGGATGTGCTATACTATATATTGTTTCAAAAAACATCAGTATTTTAAAGGTTTCTTGCCTATTTTTAAGGAGATTGATAGAGAGATGAAGATAGCAGTAGCTGGAACAGGATATGTAGGACTTTCAATAGCAACTCTGCTCGCACAGCATAACACTGTAATGGCAGTTGACATCATACCTGAGAAAGTCGAACTTATCAACAACAAAAAATCACCTATACAGGATGATTACATTGAAAAATACCTTGCCGAAAAGGAGCTTGACCTCACAGCAACACTTGATGCCGAGGCTGCCTACAAGGACGCCGATTTTGTAGTAATTGCCGCTCCAACCAACTATGACAGCAAAAAGAACTTCTTCGACACAAGCGCAGTTGAAGCTGTGATAAATCTTGTTATGAAGTATAATCCTAATGCGATAATGGTAATAAAGTCCACTATCCCTGTTGGCTATACCCAGTCGATACGTGAAAAGACAGGCAGCAAAAACATCATTTTCAGTCCTGAGTTTCTCCGCGAGAGCAAGGCTCTCTACGATAACCTCTATCCGAGCCGCATAATCGTTGGTACTGACATGAATGACAGCAGACTTGTTGAAGCCGCTCATACATTTGCCGGTCTACTTCAGCAGGGCGCTATCAAGGAGAATATCGACACTCTGTTCATGGGATTCACAGAAGCAGAAGCTGTAAAGCTTTTCGCAAATACATATCTTGCACTGAGAGTAAGCTATTTCAATGAGCTCGATACCTACGCAGAGCTCAAGGGACTTGACACACAGAACATAATCGACGGAGTATGCCTCGACCCGCGTATAGGTACTCATTATAATAATCCTTCCTTCGGTTACGGCGGATACTGTCTGCCAAAGGATACAAAGCAGCTCCTCGCAAACTATGAGGACGTTCCGCAGAACATGATGTCTGCAATAGTTGAATCAAACCGTACACGCAAGGACTTCATAGCTGACCGTGTACTTGAAAAGGCTGGCTATTACAACTACGGTGAAAACAACGAATACGACAGCAGCAAGGAAAAGTCCGTTGTTGTAGGCGTATACCGCCTGACAATGAAATCAAACAGCGATAACTTCCGCCAGTCCTCGATACAGGGCGTTATGAAGCGCGTAAAGGCAAAGGGCGCGACAGTTATAATCTATGAGCCTACTCTCAAGGACGGAGAGACCTTCTTCGGAAGCGTTGTGGTCAATGACCTTGAAAAGTTCAAGTCTCAGTCGGACGCTGTCATCGCAAACCGCTACGACAGTTGCCTCGACGATATTCAGGACAAAGTATACACAAGAGATATTTTCAGAAGAGACTAAGCTGAAAAACGGATATTAAATATAAATATTGCCCCTAAGCATTTCAAAGTGCTTAGGGGCATTGTATTATCATATTGGTACTAAGAAATCAAAATTTAGCTTTGCTAAATTTTGATTTAGTGGAGAATTGAGAGTGGAGAGTTAAGAGTTAATGAGTTCGCTGCGCTCATATTATTTAAATTATATCGCCGCAACGTAAAAGCGGCTGATCTCTCAGCCGCTTTTACCATGAACACACCTTTTTATAAAATCCTTTTCTCAATCATTTCCTTTAAAAAGTATATCCATGACCATATCTGTTGTTATCGGCAGAGTATGGCACTCGCCGAGTATAAACTTCCTCAGCACACTTGCATCGTAAGATGTTATCTTGCCGTCCTCAAGAACGTCAGCGCTCTTCAGCTGAAGGTCATTCAGTGACACCTCGTTTGCCAGATACTTATTGAGCGTTATAAGATCAAAAGTATTGACAACGCCGTCGCCGTTAACGTCGCCTGAACTCTTTGGTACGGTCCTTGTGCTTTCGGGAGTATACTGCCCTTCAAAATCAATACCGCAGCCAACGAATATCGCGTCCCAGTAATAATGGTAATGATCGGGATTCGTATCGTTTTCCACATAACATAACGCCACGCCTATATGGGTATAGTTAGGATTAAGTATTACTTTTCTGTGATCATCGGACTTCATCCACTGCTCACAGGTAGCCTGAGGACTTGAATTTCCGGCCGCAATGTTCTCGCCTGCCCACATCCACGGTACGAGACTATAGTCTATGACAGTATCGAAGCCATAATATTTCTGACCTTTGTCGTCATAGGAATAATCTGTGATATCGTCAGGACGGTCATGCTCTAACTTTATCACGCACTCTGCCGCGCGGATCGCTGCCAGACTGCTGAGGTACGGAACGACCTTCAGCGGTTCAAGACCTGCATTTTCTCTTTCAACATTTATAAGATACGCAAGATTATCTGCCATTCCGGGGTAATCGATGCTTTTGTCGGCAGAAACCCCGACCGGGAAGCTGATAAGCACACATATCATCATAACAACTGTTACTGTTACAGCATTAAACTTACACGATAACTTTTTCATTGTACTCATACAAACACCTCCCTTTAAAAATAAACTCTTGTCTGATTATAGTTTAGCACAAGTTTATATATTTTTAAAGAGTGAAACGCTTGTTTTGTCAGATCTTACAATAAAAATCTACTTTTTGTACAATAAAATAAATACAGTATGTAATATTTATTCGGTATTATCCTGAAAATAATTCAATAATTAGCGATATTTCGTTAATTGTTGTTGCTATTGTTTACGAGCTCCAGTATTTTTCCGAGATACTTGTCGAGAGACAGCACGCATATGTTAAGATAGTCCTCGATCTGGTTCCTTGTATTCTCGCCTTTAAGGATAGCATTTGTAAGGACAATGATCTGTCCGTCTTTGTCGAGGAACATTTTGCAGGCAAAATTTTCGGGATCCGCATTGAAATCGTTGATAATATGATAAAGCTCCTCTCCCGCGTTTGAAAAGAGAGCTATCCTGCTGAGAGCAAGACTGAGGGCACTGTTTGCCGGATTGTGATGTACGAGTACATAGGGTGCGGTATCATGGTGAGGGAGTTTTGTGCGGAATCTCATCATATTCTCGTCGTTCTGATTAAGCTCGTATGAGACGTTCTGACTTTCGAGTAGTTCGCAGAAATCTGCTATTACAGCGTTATTTGTTTTCATATTTTCGTCCATTTTTATTTCCTCCGTATACGGTCATATATTTTTCTGAATCACTATAGCTTCATTATATCATAGACTGCACAATATGTCAATAATGTTTATTTTAGCAGCATAGCCCTGTATGTATACGGAAAAAGCGCCCGTAGCGGACGCTTTGACCTTTAGGGTGGTTTATATGAAAAAATGAAGACTTCATGATCATGACGGCTTGCCGCCGTTCTCTTTCCATGATCGTATTATAAACCGCCCGTATGATTGTTTTGTGATAAGAAGCTGAACTGCTTGAAAAATCCCTGAGAGTAAACGGTGTTTAAAGTCCGGAGACAGTAAAGCCGACTTCCACATTTTTCCAGCTGCTGAACTCCTCACGGTCGATTATCTGTGCGGAATAGTTTCCGTTATTGATATCGCTGGGAGTGTTGACATCATAATTAGTGAACAGGGCTCCCTCAGCAGTTCTTGCGTCGGCGGGAAGGCAGTCGTCACTGACCCATTCATTGAATATATTTGAGCGTATCGAGCCGCTCTCGGTGTTGGTATAGCTCTTTTTCTTCAGTTCCAGCTCCCTGCCGTCAACTTTCACACTGTTGATCGTTATAATGGCATTCGGAAGTACTTCCTCGGCATTGTCAATGATAACAGCCGCAAAGCCTATGCCATTTATGGTATAATCACCATTGATATCGCCGGTCTCGTCATAGCGGAAGCCGTTGGTATCAGCTGTTACGCTGACGGTATAATCGCCGTTGCCGGTTATATGAGCGACTCCTGCCTCATAGGAGAGCTGTTCGCTGCCGTTTACGTCCTTGTTGCCAAGGTACTGCACCTCCCACGACTCATCAGTTATGGCAAGGTAAGCGTCTCCTGAAACGGCTTCCACAGCGTCGTTTGCGTCAACGCCCTCGACTGTGGCGGTCACTTCGGGTATATCAACTACGCCTACCTTTGAACCTGTCTTGCTGCAAGAAGAAGAACAGGCAAGAAACACAAAAGCCGTGACAAGTGCGGTATTTCTTTTCAGTATCATATATTTCCTCTTTCTCTGTTATCAGCTGAGTTCAAACATTCCGGTGTAGAGCTGATAGTATTTGCCATGCTGGGCAATGAGCTCATTGTGGTTTCCTCTTTCGATTATCCTGCCGTGCTCAAGTACCATTATGGCGTGAGAATTCCTTACAGTTGAGAGCCTGTGAGCGATAACGAATACCGTTCTGCCCTCCATGAGAGAATCCATGCCCTTTTCGATAAGAGCTTCTGTTCGGGTATCTATAGAGCTGGTAGCTTCGTCGAGGATAAGCACCGGCGGATCCGCAACAGCCGCACGGGCAATCGCAAGGAGCTGTCTCTGACCCTGTGAAAGATTTGAACCGTCAGCAGTGAGCATGGTATCATAGCCGTTTTCAAGGTGTCTGATGAAGCTGTCAGCGTTTGCAAGCTTAGCTGCCTCGTATACCTCCTCGTCAGTAGCGTCCAGCTTGCCGTAACGGATATTCTCCATTACCGTACCCGTGAAAAGGTGGGTATCCTGAAGAACAATGGACTGCGAACGTCTCAGGTCGTCCTTCTTTATCTTGTTTATGTTTATGCCGTCATAGCGTATCTTGCCTTCCGGCACATCGTAGAAGCGGTTTATGAGATTGATTATGGTAGTCTTTCCGGCTCCTGTGGAGCCTACAAAGGCTATCTTCTGTCCCGGCTTCGCATAGAGTGAGATACCGTTGAGAACGGTCTTGTCCGGCTCGTATCCGAATACAACATCATCGAATTCAACATTGCCGCGGACCTCGGTATATGTTATGGAACCGTCCGCCTTGTGGGGGTGCTTCCACGCCCATCTGCCTGTGCGCCTGTCAGTCTCGGTTATCTTTCCGTCAGCCGATATCTCAGCGTTCACAAGTGTGACATAGCCCTCGTCTGTCTCAGGCTCCTCGTCTATAACGCGGAATATCCTCTCAGCGCCGGCAAGAGCGGTCAGCACCGAGTTGAGCTGCTGTGATACCTGGGTTATAGGCATCGAGAAGGAACGTGTGAACTGTAAGTAGGATACAACAGTTCCCACAGTCATGCCGCCTATGCCCTTTACAGTCATTATACCGCCTGCGATAGCGGTAACGGCATAGTGTATATACGAGAGGTTGTTCATTATCGGCATAAGGATATTCGCAAAGGTATGAGCGTGGGTAGAAGCCCTGCAAAGCTCCTCATTGAGCTTTTCAAATTCCTCGTCAGCCTTCTCCTCATGGCAGAATACCTTTACCACCTTCTGACCGTCTATCATCTCCTCGATGTAGCCGTTGACACTGCCGAGAGCCTTCTGCTGTGCTATGAAGCCCTTTCCGCTCCTTGAGCCCACAAAGCCTATCACCCTGAAGATAACAAAGAGCATTGCCACGACAAGTATGGTGAGTCTCCAGCTGTATATCAGCATTGCTGTGAATACTCCCACGATAGTTATAGCCGAGCTTATGAACTGTGCGATACTGTTGCTGAGCATTTCTCGGATAGCGTCCGTATCGTTGGTATAAAGGCTCATGAGCTCGCCGTGAGTATGCTTGTCGAAGAAGCGTATGGGAAGCATTTCCATTTTGCTGAAAAGGTCGTTCCTGATACGCATAAGAGTTGTCGTTGATATTTTCAGCATTACACGCTGATAGAAAAGCGTGGACAGCGCTCCGAGAGCGTATATCGCTATCATCACGGCAATGATGCCGATGAATCTTCCGTACTTCCAGTGTCCTGTTTTCAGGGCGTCCTCGATGTTGTCGATTATGGGTTTAAGCAGGTAGTTTCCAGCTATACCCGCACCGGAACTGAAGAATATCCCGATGACCACAAGTATGAACTGCAGCCTGAAGCCGTGCATATATGTGAATATCCTTTTCAGAGCAGCAAGAGTATTTTCCGGCTTCGCCATTGGTCTTTGAGTTCTCGGAGGCATTATTCATCAGCTCCTTTCTGCTGTGAGTCGTATACCTCACGGTATATCTCGCTTTTCTGCATAAGCTCATCATGAGTGCCGATATCGGTTATTTTTCCGCCGTCCATTACGATTATACGGTCAGCGTCCATAACGGAGCTTATACGCTGAGCGATTATTATAGTCGTCGTATCTGCCAGCTTTTCGCGGAAAGCCTTGCGGATACTGCTGTCCGTAGCCGTATCCACGGCGCTGGTGGAGTCGTCGAGTATGATTATCTTAGGCTTTTTGAGCAGTGCCCTTGCGATACAGAGCCTCTGCTTCTGACCGCCGGAAACATTGACGCCGCCCTGTCCGAGATCGGTATCGTAGCCGTCAGGGAAGCTCATTATGAAGTCGTGAGCACAGGCAGCCCTGCAGGCTTCCTGCATCTCCTCATCAGTTGCGTTCTCGTCGCCCCAGCGGAGGTTCTCCTTTATTGTGCCGGAGAACAGCACATTCTTCTGGAGCACCATAGCCACCTGATCGCGGAGAGTTTTCAGCGAGTACTCCTTAACGTCATGTCCGCCGACTATCACCTTTCCGGCAGTAGCTTCATAAAGGCGGGGTATCAGCTGTACGAGGGAGGTCTTTGACGAACCGGTACCGCCGATTATGCCTATAGTCTCGCCGGAGTTTATTTTCAGATCTATGCCGTCAAGGGCAAGATTATTCATATCGCCGTAGTAGCTGAAGCTCACATTCTCAAAGCATATCGAACCGTCCGCGGCAGTTACGCCCGATTCCGGCGAATCCTTTATGGCGGGCTCTTCCTTTAATACCTCATATATACGCTGCATTGAGGCTCTTGATATTACGAAGGTTATGAAAAGCATGGATATCATCATAAGTGACAGAAGTATCTGTCCCACATACATGATAAAGCTCGAAAGAGCACCTGTCTCTATATCTCCTCTGACAGCCATATGACCGCCGAAGTAGAGTATAGCCGCTATACTTGCGTACATTACCAGCTGCATCGCAGGCATACTGAGTATTACCAGCTTTTCCGCCGCGAACTGCGCAAGACGTACATTTTCGGTATTCTCCTCGAAACGCTTGTTTTCGTACTTCTCACGGGCAAACGCCTTTACGACACGTATGCCCACAAGGTTTTCCTGTACCTTTGCGTTCATATCGTCGTATCTTCTCAGCATTTTCTCAAATCTCGGATGCGCGTTGGTCATTATCAGGAATACCGCAAGAGCAAGCAGAGGTATGGCAAAAATAAATACCACCGACAGCTTCGCATTAGCCCTTACAGCCATTACAGTTGCGCATATCAGCATTATAGGCGAGCGGAACGCCATTCTCACAAACATCATGAAAGCGTTCTGCAGGTTTGTTACATCTGTTGTCAGACGGGTCGTAAGCGATGCCGTGGAGAACTTATCCACATTCGCAAAGGAGAAGCCCTGTACCCTGCGGAATAGCGCACTTCTGATGTTCTTTGCGAAGCCCATCGCCGCTACAGCGCTGAAACGTGCCGCAAGAGCTCCGAAGCACAGCGAGAATACCGCCATGAGCACCATGAGTCCGCCCATTCTGACTATATAGCCTATGTCCCCCTTTTTCACGCCGTTGTCGATTATCAGAGCCATTACCGTAGGGATAATGACCTCCATAGCCACCTCTCCTATAATGGTCACAGGAGCAAGCAGCGCCTCTTTCCTGTATTTTCCGACGTGCGATAATATTGTTTTATACATCGGCATACCCCTTTCATTCTTGAAAATAGTCTAAATTTAATTATATCATTTTAACGGTATATTGTCAAATAAGAAGCAAAGCGCATTGACCGTCTTGACATTCGTCCCGTAACATAGTAAAATTAATTACGGAGGTGCGTTTTATGCTCGATTACAGACCAAAAATGTTCGGTGAAGCCTCAAAATCACACGCTTCAAAGAATTTTTTCACAATAATAATATGCTTTTTAGCGGTATTTATAATAATACTGATACTCGAATCGTTGTCATCAGCAGTCTTCTCCTCGAAAACTGTGCTTGAAAACGCCGAGATACAGGAGTATGTACAGACAAGTCCGACCTTCGACCTGAAGGAGATGTGGAAGGTCGCGGCAAAAGCAGCCGGTTCGCCAAAGGTAATGGTACCCTCGCTTTTCTCAACGATATTCGGCACACTTGCCTCGCTGTTCTACTGCCGCTGCGTTGAGATGCGTCCTGTACGCTCAATGGGAGCACGTAAGAAGGGATTCTTCTTCCACTATCTCACAGGACTTGCGGCAGGACTGCTGCTGATGTCGGTACTTGCGCTCTCAAGTGCAGCCTTGGGTATAACACGCATAAAGCTCTGCAGCAATATCAGTTACGGCTGGATCGCTCTTTTCTTTTTAGGATTCATAGTACAGGGAATGAGCGAGGAATTCATCTTCCGCGGCTATCTTATGACCTCCATAGGAGGCAGCGGTCAGAAAACATATGTGGCAGTCATCGTAAGCGCTGTGGCATTTGCTCTTGCCCATATCTCAAACCCCGGCTTCGGAGTGCTTCCATTCATCAATCTCACGCTTTTCGGCGTATTCGCCGCACTTTACATGATAAACTCCGACAATATATGGGGCGTATGCGCTATACACTCCATGTGGAACTTCGCTCAGGGAAATATCTACGGAATAAGCGTCAGCGGCTCCTCTGAACTGCAGTCGTTCATGGAGAGCGTTCCTGTCTCAGCCCATGCCTTTCTCACAGGCGGCAAATTCGGTATAGAGGGCAGTCTCATCACTACTGCCGTACTTTGCGCCGGCATAGCCCTTATGCTGTACCTGATATCGAAAAAAGCTCCCGCAGCTGAAGCAGCACCGGAAGCTGTGAACGAAAACGCCTGACATAAAAATAATAAACGCCATAGTGCCGATGTGAACGAAGCTCACTGACACTATGGCGTTTTTCATTTACGTTTTGGTCTGATAGATTATAAGCAGCGTATATGCAGCCTGAACAAGAACAGCAAGTATAATGCCCACCGAGGTCTTTGCGACCGCTATGCCTCTGCGGCTCTGTTCGGGAGTCGATACCGGCAGTCTGCACTCGCTCCTGAATATCACCAGCATGATAACGCCGATGATACAGCAGATGATAACGGCAAGTTCTAAGAATCCCATTGCGATCGTGTTGCCCTTGAATTCGGTTATTATCGTCACAAGCGAGTTGATAAGTATATGGACCACTATCGACGGGATTATCGAATTATGCTTCATGTCTATATGACCGAAGAAAATTCCGATAAGGAAAGCAAGCATGAACTGCGGCAGATTACCGTGCGCAAGCCCGAAAAACATGGCTGACATGAATATTCCGAAGCGCTGGTTCGATTTTGAGAATATCTTCATCAGAGCCCCGCGGAAAAATATCTCCTCCGTAACAGGCGCTATTATACAGCTGTACAGCACCATTACCGCAAAGCCTATGCCGGTCTCGCCGTAATCCATATCCATGACTTCCGTAGTAAAGCCGTACTTTGAAAAGATATTTTCTATGCCTTGGGAGATTATTGCAGCGGAATACCAAATGAATATGCCCGCAAAGCAATGCTGCACAGCGTCCGCAAAATGGTAATCCCTCGTTTTTATCATGGAGGAGGGCTTTATCTTCGCCCATTTCAGTCCAATAATCGCAAAACCGATATTTGTGAACATATAGGTAAAGAGGTTTATCGCGGCAAGTATCGAGCTCTTTCTCATATAGTGCGATACCGCACTGGAAGGAGAGCCGGGATTCAGCTTCATGAGCAGCCATTTTATAACTACCATAAGGGCAAGGGCAAGCAGGCTCGAAGCAAAGAACTGCATAAGCACCGTGAATCCGCCTATATTGTAAAAACGTCTGATCGCACTCTTTTCAACATTTGCCGGCTCGAACGGAACTGAAAATTCAGGCATTGTCGCCCACGGCAGTATCTCGGAATAATCGTCCCTGTACCATCTGAACTCGGTAGGGTTCCTGAAGGGATCATGGAGATCTATCTTTGTGGAGTTCCTGTACTCCCTGTCCCTTTCCTCAAGCTGCCTCGTAAGGTCGTATATTTCATGGTTAAGGGCGGCATATTCCGCACTGTAACCCTGAGGTTCATTGATATCTATTTGAGATCCCTTCCTTCTGTTCTGAATATCCGAATATTATTTTACCATAATTCACAGCAAAAGTAAAGAGAAATGCAGTAACTTTTCAGCTGATAACCACTATATCCAGTCCCTGTGCGCTTTCGGCAGTAAAGGGCTTGTCCGTGCCTGTCACCGTAAGTTCTATACAGTCTCCTCTGTGTACCGCTTTTATATCTGCCCTCACTTCGCAGCTGCCGTCGTATACCGAGGCTTCGGCAGTCATGCCCTCGTCAAGACCGTATACCACTATCTTCATGTCACTGAGGTAGTCATAATCGGCAGTATCGCAGCAGTTACCGAAAACTATCACTGAGCCGGGCTTTGCGTACAGAGGCATACCGAAGTAATCGTACTTTTTCGTGTACCAGCGTCCTCCGCAGAGTGTCTCGCCTGTCTGTATATCCGTCCATTTGCCGCAGTCCGGCAGATAGAAGCTGCACTCGCCGTCCTCGCTGAAAACAGGAGCAGCAAGCAGGGAATCACCAAGCATATACTGTGTATCCAGTGTAAGCGTATTGCGGTCAGAGCTGAAGTCCACCGCCATCGCCCTCATCACCGGCACTCCGGTAAGGTTAGTCTTTACAGCGCTTGCCCACAGATACGGCATCAGCCTGCATTTGAGCTTTACAAAATGCCGCGCAACATCGCAGCTCTCCTCGTCGAAGTGCCACGGCACACGGTAGGAGCTGTTCCCGTGATAGCGCGAATGGGTGGACATAAGTCCGAAGGCTGTCCAGCGCTTGTAAAGGTCGGGAGTTCCCGTAGACTCAAAGCCGCCGATGTCATGGGAGAAGAATCCGAAGCCCGACATACACAGCGAAAGTCCGCCGCGGAGAGTCTCCCACATGGACTCATATGAGGAGAAGCAATCGCCGCCCCAGTGTACCGGGAACTGCTGACAGCCTGCGGTGGCAGACCTTGCGAAGAGGCAGGAATTCCCCCTGCCATTTGCCGCCTCAAGAGCCTCAAATACGGTTTTGTTATACAGGTACGAGTAATAGTTGTGCATCCTGTAGGGGTCAGAGCCGTCGGAGTATACGACATCTGTGGGGATACGCTCCCCGAAATCGGTCTTTACCGCGTCAACGCCAAGCTCTGCAAGCGCCCTTATCTTTTCCGCGAACCATGTCCTCGCATCAGGATTGGTAAAATCTATCACAGCCATTCCCGGCTGCCACATATCGCACTGAAAGGCGGAGCCGTCACGGTTCCTGAGGAAATAGCCCTTTTCCGCACACTCCGCAAAGACTGCCGAGCGCTGACCGATATATGGGTTCACCCAGACGCATACTCTCAGCCCATTTGCTTTGAGCCTTGATATCATAGCCTCAGGGTCCGGGAATTTATCGCTGTCCCATTCAAATCCGCACCACTGGAACTCCTTCATCCAGAAGCAGTCGAAGTGGAACACGCCGAGAGGTATGTCCCTTCGCTTCATCTCGCCGATAAACGAGCTGACCGTCTTTTCGTCGTAATCGGTAGTGAAGGACGTTGACAGCCACAGCCCGAAGGACCATGGCGGCGGCAGGGCAGGTCTGCCTGTGAGAGCGGTATACCGTTCTATAACGCCGGCAATGGTATCTCCGCCGAATATGAAGTATTCAAGGGACTCGCCCTGCACTGAAAAGGCTGTTTCCGACACATTCTCGCTTCCAACCTCAAAGCTGACCCTGTCCGGACTGTTGACGAAAACTCCGTAGCCGCGGGACGAAACATAAAAGGGCACCGATTTGTAGCTCTGCTCGGAACAGGTACCGCCGTCATTGTTCCACACTTCCACGGTCTGACCGTTCTTCACAAAGGCTGTGAACTTCTCGCCGAAGCCGTAGATGTATTCTCCTACGGACAGTCCCAGCATTTCACGTATATAGGTATTTCCGCCGTTATCGGAACGGGCAAAGAATCGCTCCTGCGACTGCTCCTCAAGGGTATGCTTCCTGTGCCACGGCTCTTCCTCGATAAGTGAAGTTGTCCGCCAGCCAGACCTTGTGAGCAGTCTGCCGTCGTAATAGTAAGCAATGTCCCATTTTTCCTTCTCGCACCCTATTCTCACCGACGTTTTGCCGGAGACGAGCTCCCAACCGCCGCTGCTAAGCCTGTTTATGACAGGTCTGAATCCGCTGTCCTCATTAAGCGCGAAGTCCGGCTTTTTCAGAGCAGCCCCCGAAAAATGCTCTATCCTGACCTTTATGCTGTTTTCAAGAGTTGAAGTGAATGTCACTGTCAGTACAGGACCGCCGAGAGTCATTCCCTTGTTAGCGATGTACTGCGCCGAAGCATAGACCGTGACCGAGCGTTCATCCGCCTTTATTTCGTAGATCTGCGAAGCCCAGTGTACATTGTAGCCTGTTTTGTTCATCCAGTAGCCGTCTGATACTTTCATTTGTATACCCCCTGCCTGATATTGTACGTACAACTTTTAAAACCAACCGTACATTTCCTATAGTTTTATAATAACATCAATTCCGGATTTTTGCAATAGTTAATTGAATATCCGCGCAGCTTTATTTATTTTTCGGGTCACAGGTGCAAAAAACGCAGATCGCTATTATAATAGTATCCCCTGATTTTTTGCTGTAAACGCAGTGCCGGAACATTCTATTCACATCTTCGTAATAGTCACAATACACAAATTTGTAAATACAAATTGAGCAAACTGACGAGAAGCAGCCTTAAAATCCGCTATCTGACGTATCCTCACAACATATTGCGCACATAAGCCCGCCTTTTGAGCAATTGTAATCCTATGTAAAAAATACCAATTTCTTGACCGAAAATATTTTAAATTTTACATATTTTTAAGTTTGTCTGCATTTTTTACACCTATTCTTTGTTTTTGGGGTTGAATTTATCATTACAAATATTGTAAAATAGAGTAACAGCATGAAATGATATAAAATATATCATTACGTTGAACGAAAAATATACATTTTATTAATGAGGAGGAGAATGTATGAAAGTAAAAAAGTTGATTGCAGGCCTTACGGCTGCAAGCTGCCTTTCAGGGGTGATTACCGTTTTACCTGACGTAGTTTCGCGCACCTATGCTGCTGAGATCGTATACAACGATTTCGAGCGCAACTACGAAGGCTGGTACGGTGACGGCGAAAGCGTTGAGCTCACAGCTCAGCCCGGCGCAGGCTTCGGTACATCACGAGGCATGATGATATCAGGCCGTACTTCGTCATCTGACGGCGCAGCTTCTTCAAAGGGACTCTATCTCTTTGGCGGCGACGAATACACCTACAGTGTAAAGGTTTACAGCAAAACAGCTGAAAAGTTCCGCTTTTCACTTCTGACAATCGACGAAAAGACAGGAGAGGAAACTACTGTTCAGCTCGATTCAAAGAATGTCCCCGCAGGCGAGTGGACAGAGCTCAAAGGAAGCTATACAGCTTCAAAGGACAGCTATGAGTTCAGACTCAAAATAACAAACGATTCCACAGAGGACTTCCTGTTCGATGATTTCCTTATCACAGGCGACAAGGCTGCAAGCGAAGCACACGCTGCACCGTCGGGCAAGGGTCT
The DNA here is from genome assembly GCF_016287535.1 of Ruminococcus sp. Classification (GTDB taxonomy): domain Bacteria; phylum Bacillota; class Clostridia; order Oscillospirales; family Ruminococcaceae; genus Ruminococcus. The sequence continues at coordinate 165,300 of NZ_JAEFAJ010000002.1, read as the reverse complement.
CAAGGACGAGTTCGCAAACTATTTCCGCGTAGGTAATATCTTCAACAGAGGTACTATCAGCAACAGCGGTATACAGGGCATAATCCTGAAGGATCACAATGCTATCGAGTGTGAGAACGAGACAAAGCCCGACGCAACTCTGGTACAGAGCGGTTCATCGGACACAAATATAAAGGTATCCCTCAACAGCTGTGCTGCTATATGCGATTTCTGCGTAAAGAACGGTCTTGCTTTCAGAGGACATACTCTTGTATGGCACAGCCAGACTCCTGAGTGGTTCTTCAAGAGCAACCTCCAGCAGAACGGAAGCTGGGTTGACAAGAGCACCATGAGCAAGCGTATGGAAAGCTATATCCAGCATATGTTCGAGGCTTTCGCAACACAGTATCCGGACCTTGACCTCTACGCATACGACGTATGTAACGAGTGTATCTCGGACAACGGCAACGGCGGTCCGAGAGGCGGCGGCTACGGCAACGGCAACTCACCCTGGGTTCAGGTATACGGCGGCAACGGCTTCATCGAGGAGGCTTTCACTTACGCAAGAAAGTACGCTCCTTCAACCTGTAAGCTTTTCTACAATGACTATAACGAATTTGCCGACGGCAAGAAGAACAGTATCATCAACTCGATCCTCAAGCCACTGAAGGCTAAGGGCGTTCTCGACGGCATGGGAATGCAGTCCCACGTAAACGCTGCTGCAAGCAACGCATGGGGCGATACAAATTCTTATCTCAAGGCTATGGACGATTACCTCAACCTTGGCATCGAAGTTCAGGTAACAGAGCTTGATATCAGCGTTGAGAGCGGCAGGTACTCAAATACCGATCAGGCAAACAAGTACAAGGCTATATTCAAGCACGCTATGGACTGGAACAGCTCCGGTCACGACAACAAGGTAACTCTTGTTCAGATCTGGGGTCCGAACGACGCAAACTCATGGCTCAGTTCGGGCAGCAACGGACTTCTTTACAACGGCAGCAATCAGCCCAAGGAAGCGTATACAGCTCTTACAAGCCTCGTTCCCGACAGCGAGTGGGGCGTAGGTATCCCCTACACAGGTCCCGGCAGCAGCGGATTCACTCCAAAGCCTGTTGAGCCTGCAAAAGTAAGCGATGAGGGCTACTGGTTCCACAGCACATTTGAAAGCTCAACTGACAGCTGGTCAGGCAGAGGCGCAGCTTCTGTTGAGACAAGCAGCAGCACCAAGTTCGCAGGCAGCAAGTCTCTCTATGTAAGCGGCAGAACCAACTCATGGAACGGCGCTGCATTATCACTTGACTCAAGAGCATTCGAGGCAGGCGAGACCTACAGCTTCTCCGCTAATGCCTGCTATACAAGCGGTTCATCATCCACACAGGAGTTCAAGTTCACTCTCCAGTATGATGACGCTTCAGGCACAACAACCTACGATCAGATCGCACTTGCTTCAGCTCCAAAGGGCGAATGGGTACAGCTTGCAAATACAAGCTATACTATCCCCGCAGGCGCTTCCAATATGCAGATCTACGTTGAGACAACTGACGAAAACGAGTACGTTGACTTCTATATCGACGAAGTTATCGGCGCTCCCAAGGGCACAAAGGTTGACGGCGCAGGACAGCCTGACCTTCCGAGCGGCGGACAGACTTCATCCGGCGGACAGACATCTACAACTCTCCACCTCGGCGATATAAACTACGACGGCGTTATCAACTCCTTAGACATGGTCGAGGCAAGAAAAGCTATCGTCAAGGGCGGTTTCAGCGATTCAAACGCTCAGAAGGCTGCCGATGTTGACCAGAGCAAGGCATTTGACGTAACAGACCTCGTTTGTCTTCAGGAATTCATTCTTGGCAAGATCAAGGAATTCCCTGTAAACAAGCCGGCAGTTGCAACACTTGATGCCTCACAGTACGAGGCTAAGTTCAGCGGCATTACACTGGCAGAAAGCTTCAAGAAGCAAAACGAGAATAACCCGATCTATACTCAGCGTTTCGGTGCTGACCCAGGCTGGCTCGTATATGACGGCAGACTTTACGTTTACACAACAGCTGATGAATTCGCATACAAGAATGGTCAGCTTATTGAAAACGATTATTCTTCAGGCTATATCAACTGCTTATCAACTGCAGACCTTGTAAACTGGACTGACCACGGTCAGATCCCTGTTGCAAAAACAAGAGTAAACGGCACACCTATTGCAAGATGGGCTAATAACGCATGGGCTCCTGATGCAGCATGGAAAAAGATCAACGGACAGGACAAGTTCTTCCTTTACTTCGCAAACAATGGTTCAGGTATCGGTGTTATCACAGCTGACGACCCGACATTCACCAAGAATGTAAAGGATCCTCTCGGACACGAACTCATTTCAAGAAACACACCGAACAGTAACGTAACATGGCTCTTCGATCCGGGCGTTTACTATGACCCTGATACAGATACAGCTATCATTGCATACGGCGGCGGTGTTCCTGACGGACAGGCTGCCAATACAAAACAGGGACGTATCGCTAAGCTTGGCGATGACATGATCTCCATCGTAGGTACACCTATCGATCCCGGTACACCTTACCTCTTTGAAGACTCAAGCATGATCAAGATCGGCAACACATGGTATTATTCATTCTGCCACAACTGGAATGTTCCCGGCGGTGCAAATGTAAACGGTCAGTCATTCAGCAATGCTGATATCGGTTACATGACATCAACAAATCCGCTCAGTGGATATCAGTACCAGGGTGTTGTATTCAAGAACACAGCTACACAGAGACTTGATAACGGCGGTAACAACCACCACTCGATCATCGAATTCAAGGGCAGCTACTATGTACTTTATCACTCACGTCAGCTTGAAATGCGTATGGGCGTTAACGGCGGCAAGGGTCTTAACTACAGATCACCCTGTATCGACAAGGCAACTATAAACAACGGAAAGATCAGCTGTAACGGTTCACAGAACGGTGTAAGCCAGATCGAGAACCTCAACGCATACGAGACTGTACAGGCAGAGACAATGTCCAACCAGTCCAAGAACATAAGCGTAAGCGGTGTCGGCAACACAACTGTCAAGGCTAAGAAGGGCGATTGGATCAAGGTCAGCGGCGTTGACCTCAGCAATGGCGTATCTTCTATCACAGTCAAGGGCAGCGGCAACGCAGTAGTTAAGTTCTGTGTAGGTTCTGCAACAGGTACCTGCATCGGTTACGGCGAACTCAACGGCAGCGAGAACGAGCTGGCAGCAGTAGAGAATAACGTAACAGGTGTTAAGGATATCTACATGGTATTCAGCGGCGACTGCGAATTCGATTACTGGAAGCTCGCATAATATAATTCCTTTTCGATGTTGATCTGTGCGGTGCATCTGCACAAACGCGCCGCACAGATTGATATAATTCCAAAACTTTTATTGTAAGGGACAAATCAGAACAGGAAAGCCGTGCTTAGGCAGCACGGCTTTCCTGTTGTCCGACATAAAATGTCGGGTAACAACGGGACGTCGGGGACGCCGTCCCCGACAGTTTCATATTTTTAAACGGGTGGCATAACGCCGCCCCTACAGGCTAACGGCTAATGGCTAAAAGCTAACGGCTGAAAAAAGGAGTACCTCACGGTACTCCTTTTTTCATAGTATAAAGCATATCAGACCAGAACAGCCCTCGTTTATGACACGTTCGAGAGTTTCCTGCAGCTTCATTCGGGCGTCCACAGGCATTTTGAAAAGCTTGCTGTGAAGCCCCTCGTTGACAAGCTCGTGTAGGGACTTTCCGAAGATATTGCTCTCCCATATCTTCTTCGGGTCGTCGTCGAAGCCGTCAAGGAGATACATCACAAGCTCCTCGGACTGCCGCTCCGTACCGACAATAGGACTGATAGTGGTATTGATATTGGCTTTCATAAGGTGTATGGACGGCGCGGAGGCTTTGAGCTTTACGCCGTATTTGCCGCCCTGACGGATTATCTTAGGCTCCTCAAGGGACATCTCCTCCAGCTCCGGCATAACGATACCGTAGCCCGTAGCCTCCACCTCCGCAAGAGCCGGCTCGATACGCTTGTATTTGCGGCGTATCTCGTTGAGCTCCGACAGCAGGGGCATGAGGTCGCTTTCGCTCTCTATCTCTATACCCGTAGTTTCGCCGAGTATACGGTAGAAAAGACTGTTGTCAAGCTCGGCAGTTATGGTGACAGCCCCCTTGCCGAGATCTATACCGCTTATCTCCGCCTTTATTACGTCGGGACACTGTGCTATAGCCGCAGCCGCGTCCTCTGCCTCACGGACAAGCTTTATATCCTTGGCAGCATTGCGTATACAGTCCAGTATCTCTGATTTCAGCCAGTGTCCCTTGCCGAGAGTATTTATCCACCTCGCTGTGCGGATATTTATCTCCTTTATGGGGAAGGAGAAGAGTATCTCACGCATTATACCCCGTATATCCTCTTCGTCGAGGCTCAGGCAGTTCACAGGGACTACCTTCGCGTCGTAGCGCTCGGTAAGCTGCGCCGCAAGAGCCTTTGCTTCGGCAGAATCAGGATCTACGGTATTGAGTATCACCACAAAGGGCTTGCCGAGCTCTTTCAGCTCGCGGATAACTCTCTCCTCGCACTCCTCGTACTCCTCACGGGGGATATCGGTAACGGAGCCGTCGGTAGTTATTACAAGTCCTATAGTAGAATGGTCGGTGATGACCTTCTGAGTGCCTATCTCCGCAGCCATATTGAAGGGTATCTCCTCGTCGAACCACGAGGTCATTACCATACGGGGCTGCTCGTTCTCGATATAGCCGAGAGAGCTCGGAACAATATATCCCACGCAGTCTATGAGCCTCACGTTGAAGGAAGCACCGTCTCCGAGGTCGATACGGACAGCATCTTCAGGTATGAATTTCGGCTCGGTGGTCATTATGGTCTTTCCAGCGGCAGACTGAGGCAGCTCGTCAAGTGCTCTTTCCCGCTTGAACTCGCTGTTAATATTAGGTATAACAAGCGTTTCCATAAAACGCTTTATGAAGGTGGACTTTCCCGTCCGCACCGGTCCCACCACGCCGATGTAGATATCGCCGCCTGTACGCTCGGCGATATCACTGTATATATCTTTAGCCATAATATTCTCCTTTTTTCAGAACTAAGATCTAAGGACTAATATCCGCAAAACCAGACCTCTTAGTTCTATTTCTTAGCTCTTAGTTCTAAGCTCTTAGCTCTAATATTTCACGATACTATAGGTATCAGCAGCATACCGCCGTTTTCAAGTCTCTCACCGGTAAGGTCGTTTTCTTCCATTATAGCGGAAACGCTTGTGCTGTAGCGCTTTGCGATATCCCACACCTTCTCGTTTTCGCTGCCGAAATAGAGCTTTATCGCGTAATCGCCGTCCCGCTCCTTTCTGGAACTGTCGTCAACGGTTATATCCGTTACAGCTCTTATGGAATCAGAACTGTATACTGACAGCCTGACAGCCATATCAGCTTTTGCGGTAAGGACTCCCTCAGCAGAGATATCATAAGTGGTCCCACGGACATTTACCTCCGCCGAAACATCTGCACCGCTGATATGGTCCGGGAGCGCAATAGTTTCTTCAAAAGCCTCTTCGCGGTCCGGCATGGTGATACTGCCTGTATTCTCTTTTGCCGCCATAGAGTAAACGAGCATACCGCTGATGACCACAGAACGCCCGTCCTCACCGATATGAGCGTTGATATTCTTAGGCTCGCTCCACATTGCATATATCTTCAGCGGTACGTTCTCACCCTCAGCGAGCCTTGCGCTGTGGCGGATACTCTCATCGTATACCACCGGTATCTGCTCTGCCTTTATCTCTGACATTTCCACTCCGCAGGGATAAACTGTTGAAAAAGCGTCTTCCGCTATCATTACCGTTGCAGTCTTGACCGCCGTGCATGACAGCCTCAGCTCCGTCTCACAACGGACAGCACGGGCATCGCTGCCGCTTATTATGCTTATATCGCAGCTGACCGCTTCCGGCACCACCTTGCACTCAAAGCTGTCATCAAGCCCGTCAACGTCTATTATCTGACTGTAGCTCAGAGAGAAACGCATAGGCTCTACTGTCATCTCATCATTTATGTCTCCGGCATAAAGCAGTTCCACATCTGCTTCACCTCTTGCAAGGAGCTTTCCTGATATCAGCTTTATCTCACAGTCCTGAGCACTGCAGCGGCAGCTTATGACGCTGACGATATCAGGCTGAGCAGCGGTCAGCTCTATTTCCTCCTCGACACGTACATTCTTCACGGCTGACAGCCTCTGTGCAGCGTATTTCACAGGTACCTTCCTGAGCTGTATATTCATGCCCTCTGCGTCAGAGACCACCTCCTGCGCCTGCTCCCCCGCAACACTTATCTTGACGGAAACAGCCCCCCTCAGGTCGATACGGCGCTTGTTAACAGCACGGAAGTTCACATGATCGGTCTTTGCGGTTATCCTTACCTCAGGACGCTCCACGCTTTTTCCCAGCTCAGCAGTGCGTGTAAACGTCCTTTGCTGCTCCACGGACTGCACCGCCGAGCCGTCCTCGCCGCAATAGAGGATATGTATATCACACCTCAGCTCATAGGTCAACCTGTCACCGCTGACGTTCCAGTCTGTGATGACGGGAACAGCTTCACAGCGTATAAGACGGAATACGTCCGGACAGTAATCAGGCAGGATATAATCAAGTTCAACAGGCTGTTCCTGTACGCTGTCGCATATCACTTCAGCAGCCGGAACAGTCTCTTTGGTAAGTTTCAGATCCATAAAGTAGACCTCCTTGAAGATTGCTTTATGTAATGATATTCGGCAAAAGAATTATTTAGAACCGTACAGGCAGCACCTTATTTTGATAAAATTCATTACAAATTTACAAAGTCGGGTATAGACAAAATAGACAAAATATGCTATAATAATTGTGAACAACATAAAAAAGCAGCACCCCGAATGGCGTCTGCTTTTATTCTGCCCGAAAAACAGGGGCAAGAAAGGATAATATATGCTCCACGAGAAATCATGCGGCGCGATTGTCTACAGGAAATATCATGGCAATACGGAAATTCTGCTGATAAAGCATATCAACAGCGGTCACTGGTCCTTTCCCAAGGGACACGTTGAAAAGGGCGAGACCGAGGTCGAGACTGCTCGTCGTGAGATAATGGAGGAGACCTCCATTGACGTGATAATTGATCCGACATTCAGAGAAACAGTTACCTACTCACCAAAGAAAGACACCGTAAAGGTAGTCGTTTATTTTCTTGCCAAGGCGAAAAACGTGGATTTTTCACCTCAGGAGGGAGAGATAGCGGATATCCGCTGGGTAGACATTTCATACGCTGCGAATATACTGTCATACGAAAATGACAGAACTATAGTCGCTAAAGCAAAAAGCGCTATAAAAGAGAATCATTAAAAAAGGAGACCTTTTGGTCTCCTTTTTTAGCCATTAGCCGTCAGCTTGTAGGGGCGCACAGTGTGCGCCCGCTTGAATGTTCAGTTATTAGTGATTATTAGTGGACTGTGCCGGCACCGCCCACTGCAAATATATTCTCAATTATCAAAGAGTAACCGGCAGTCCGTTGATCTCGATAGTGGGGTCGTCAATGTCGATAAGGAGGCAGCGTCTGCCGTCAACTACGCTGGTGCGTACCTTATCCGCCGCCGAAGGCTTGATATTAACTGTTATTCCCGGTGCAGCAAGGACCGTCTTTGTCTCCACAAGGTTAGCAGCCGTAAGCGGAGCATTGCCGCATACCTTTTCGTACACGGGCTCTACCATATTCACACGCTCTTCCGGAAGTCCCACATCAACAAGTATATCTTTAAGCTTTATATTGTCAATGACAACCCTGTCCGTATCGTCCTTGTTGTCCTCGACAACCTCCTGTATCTTCTCGTTCACAGTCTTGATAAGAGTATAGTCAAGGTCGTCGCCCACAACATTTTTGAGTATGCTCTGGAAGCTGTTCTTTTCACTCTCTGCTGACATCACAAAGCTGCAGCCCAGTACATTCTCAACTACCGAAACATTGGGCGACTTCACATTCTTTGTATAGTACATAACATGATTTATATCGGAGCTCCTGTTGCTGAAAACAGGGTAAAGGAAGCCGTCCGAGGGAGCCTTGCTTATTATCAGCTCGGTATTCACCTTTTTTGTAATCTCATTGCCCACACTGTCGAAAACAAAACCGTCCTTGCTGGTATTCACAGGACATATAGCAGTAAGTATATAGCGGTACATCTCGTCCTCGCCCTCTGCGAACTCGTCATTTTTGTCCTTTTTGCGGATAGTGTAGGTGCAGTATGAGGTTATTACCGCAAAGGGCCCTGTATATGCGATATTATTTGCGATATGGTTCAGGAATTCCTCACAGGCGATATCGTCCTTCAGCTCAGATGTCAGGAGAGTATACAGGATATTCTGAGGCTGTCCCTCGTCATAAGCCTCATTCGGGAACTCATACTCGATAAATGCCTTGCCCACATTGGTATTGAGCACCTTTTTCAGAGTTTCGTCATATACATCATGCTCCTCCACAGGCATTGTAAGGCAAGAGCTTACATTATGGTAGCGAAGATTCTTTTCAGCGTCGATAAAAGCCGTAAGTACGCGCTCCATTATAAAGAAGCCGCTCTTGTCAGAAAAATTCTTCTTTATCTCCGCTGTTTCCTTTTTATTCATTATGTATTGTCCTTTCCGCATAAAATGGAGCTGCCGCCCGTAAGCGCCGCAGCTCCCTGTTATCATTTTACTGTAATGCTTCCGCCCTGAAGATGTTCAAAGGCATACTTCTCAAACGACTGGTCGTTTTCAGCATTTCTGAACATATCCGAATCCATGAAGTAGTATCCCAGATCATATACTGTTCCGGGCTTTGCGTCTTCCGGCACCTTGAAGTAGAACGTCGCTATATCGCCGTCTCTGCCGTCATTTTCCTTGAACACCGTCGTAAAGAAAAGTGAACGTGTCTTATTGCGTACCATTTCTTCCGGAAGATTCAGCTCCCAGTCCATAGCCACAAAACCTGCGCTCTTCTTTATAGCCGGACCTGCCTCATAATCAACTGAAAAGTCCGTACCGTCTTCATTTTCCAGCTTGCATTTCAGAACGTCGGGATATGTTATATGGATACCGCACATCATCCAGTTTTCGTTGGCACCGTTCACGGACACCGTGACCTCAGCCATTTCGCCGGGCTTTGCGGAAGTATCGCTTATCTTTATGACCGGACCGCTTGAAGCCTCAGGAACGTCCGCATATTTCAGGCGCATGAGCTCCATGCTCTCGGTCATTGTCGTGCCTTCAGCATTTTCGCCTGCCGAAGTTGAAGAAGGTGTCTTTCCGCTGTCCGAGACTACGGGTTCCTTCTTTTCAAGGCAGCCTGCCATACCGGCAGCTAAAGCCGCTGCAAGCAATGCTGCAAGGATATTACGCTTCATTTTTGGCTTTCTCCTTTCTGCCGGTAACATTAAAGCTTCCGTCCTTGACGGATATAACTATCTTATTAATTTCTGATACCTTTTCTATTATCAGGTCAGCGATACTGTCCTCTATCTCCTGACGGATAACACGGCGTATATCTCTTGCGCCGTAGGACTTGCCGAAGGATTTCTCCGCAATAAGATCAAGAGCTTCCTTTGTATATTCAAGTGATATATTCTTTTCCGCAAGGGGCTCCTTCATCTCATCGAGAGTAAGGGCAGCGATCTGAGCATAATGCTCCTTGGTAAGATCCTTGAATACCACTATCTCGTCGATACGGCTTATAAATTCCGGACGCAGGAAATCTCTCAGCCCCTTCATTGCCTTTTCGCGGGTTATCTCATTTTCTGTGCGGTTGAAGCCTACGCCTATGCTCTTGTCCGTAGAGCCTGCATTTGAGGTCATACAGATTATAGTATTTGCAAAGTTTACAGTTCTTCCGTGAGCGTCGTCCACCTTGCCCTCGTCAAGTATCTGCATGAGTATATTCATAACGTCGGGGTGAGCTTTTTCGATCTCGTCAAAGAGTATTACCGAATATGGCTTGCGGCGTACCTTTTCGGTGAGCTGTCCTGCCTCGTCGTAGCCTACATAACCCGGAGGCGAGCCTATCATACGCGCAACGGAGTGCTTCTCCATATACTCTGTCATATCCAGCCTGATAAGCGGATCCGGAGAGTCAAAGAGCTCCTCAGCCAGTACCTTTACAAGCTCGGTTTTTCCCACGCCCGTAGGACCTACGAATATGAACGAAGCAGGTCTGCGGCGCTTGCTGAGCTGTACTCTTGTACGCTTTATCGCCTTGGTAAGAACGCCTACAGCCTCTTCCTGACCGACGATGCGCTTTTTGAGTGCCTCGTCCAGCCTTGCTATCTTCAGGAAATCGTTCTCGGCTATCTTGCTTGCAGGGATACCGGTCCAGCGCTCTACCACCTTGGTAACATCGGACTCCTCAACATTCACGTTTTCAGCCTTTTCTTTAAGCTCCGCCTCGCTCTCGCGGAGGTGTATGAGCTTGCCCTTGACCTCTGCAAGAGCCTTGTAGTCTATCTCCTCCTGCTCGGATATGGTGTTCTCCATATCCTCCAGAACTTTTATTTCCTTTCTGCACTTCTCATACTCTCCTATTTCGGGAGAACGTATGGAAGCAAAGGCACAGCTCTCGTCAAGAAGGTCGATAGCCTTATCCGGCAGGAAACGGTCTGTGATATATCTCTCCGAGAGCACAGCACAGACTCTTACCAGATAATCCGAGATGTGTACCTTATGGAATTCCTCATAATACTTCTTTATTCCCACGAGTACACTTACTGTATCCTCTATAGTGGGCTCGTTTACTGTAACAGGCTGGAAACGGCGCTCCAGAGCGGAGTCCTTTTCGATATACTTGCGGTACTCGCCGAATGTGGTCGCACCTATTACCTGTACCTCGCCTCTTGAAAGTGCCGGCTTCAGGATATTCGCGGCGTTCATGGAACCCTCCGAGTCACCTGCGCCCACAAGATTATGGACCTCGTCGATAAAGAGTATGATATTTCCCTCGCGCTTTACCTCGTCAACAAGTCCCTTCACACGGCTCTCGAACTGTCCGCGGAACTGAGTTCCCGCAACGAGAGCAGTAAGGTCAAGGAGGTATATTTTCTTGTCCGCAAGGTTGAAGGGAACATTTCCCTCGTTTATGCGCAGGGCAATGCCTTCGGCGATAGCGGTCTTGCCGACGCCGGGCTCACCGATAAGACATGGATTGTTCTTGGTACGCCTTGAAAGGATCTGTATGACGCGGTCTATCTCCATATCTCTTCCGATGATATTGTCAAGCTTGCCGTCAGCCGCTTTCTGTGAGAGGTTAGTGCAGTAGCTGCCGAGGAATTTCGGCTCCTTTATTTTTTTATCCTTGCCTCTGCCGAAGGGAGGTCCCTTTTTTTCCTTGTTGTCTGAAAACTTTTCATCGTCTGAGCTCTTCCCGCCGAAGAGATTTCTCGGATCGAAGCCGCTCTTTTCGCCCTCATCGCCGTCAGAATCATTTCCGCCGAACATATTTGTTATAAAATCAGGGAGCACACCTGAACCGCCCATCTCAAAGCTGTCGCCGTCCAGCATACCCATCATCTGATCGGAGAGCTGATCCAGCTCCTCGTCGGTGATACCGAGTTTATCCATATATTCCTTTATCTGCGGGATATTCTGTGCTCTCGCGCATGAAAGGCAGAGTCCCTCGTTTTTCTTCTCGCTTCCCTGAACAGAGGTTATGAACACCACCGCAGGTCTTTTTTTGCATTTACTGCACATTATCATCAGGCAGTTCCTCCTGTAGTTAGTTATGACCGCATCTCCGCGTAAAAGCGGAGTGAACGGCATATCGCATCATATCCGGTATACTACCATTTCTGCACGATCTGATAGAAATACTTGAAAATATAGCTCTTCTCAATTACATCATGATTGAAGAACAGCATTTTATTGCTGCCCATAATCACATACAGTCTTATGATCACTGCAATGGCGAATACTATCGCCGCAGCCTTTGCGATACCTATTATACCGCAGAAAATATATGTTACCGCACCATTGTCCGTATGGTCGTTCCTTGCGGCAGCGTGTGCTATGGCAAGCGCTGCGAGCAGGATAAGTACAAACGCTATAAGATATACAATAAGCCTGATATAAGTCCTGTAAGGCGTCATAAGATAATGATCCACAAGGAAATTTGCACCCGGCTGTGAATTCTCCGGATCGCTTATGATCTTCAGGAACTGCCAGAATGTCTGCGGATCCTTTCTGATCTCATTTGCAGCATATTCTGCCGAATACTGATTCAGCTGCCTTGAGATGAGGGATTTTGCCGCTTCCGCATAGCAGTTATGGAGCTTTTCGTAGAATACTTCTTCCTCATCGACTTTCTTATTGCTGAGCTTATTCAGGAAATCATAGATATTATAGTCAACATCTTCGCCTGAGCTGTAGACGTCCTCAAGGGCACTCGGACTTACATAGATATTGTATTTCAGTCCCTCGATCTTTGCTGCAAGCTCTTCCGAATACTTGTAATCATAAAGCGTCTGGTGCATCTTCTGGGAATTGCTTCCCCTTATGGCATCCTCGGTTATTTTGTCAGCTATCCCCGAACTGATTGAAAAGCTGACAAATACTGCCAGAATATAGCCTACTACTGCAAATGACGCCTTGAGCAGACCCTTCTTTGCTGTAATAAATATGCACAGGGCTGCTACAGCTATTACGATAACATCGTAAAACCACCAAAATTGTTCTCCCATACTATTTCGCGCCTATCACATCCGATGACGCTGCCTCCTTTCGGGTAATAGAATTGATCCTTGATAAGAGTCAGCTTTCATAATCTATACGGTCTATTTTATTGTAGCCCATCAGGAAAATATGATCATCGCTGCGTACAAAGCCGGTATATGAGTCGCTTACGTCCGCAATGGAACGCAGTCCGCCGCGGAAATCATAAGCCATTATCTTTCCCTGACACATTACATATGCCAGGTCCTCATAGATGGTAACGTCAATTGAAGGCTCATCAAGCACTATTTCGAGCGCTTCGGCTTTTTCGCCGCTGAACAGAGCCATGACGTATTTTCTTCTATCATCGTTATTTACTATAACTGCTGAATTGCCGTTCTCGCTTGCGCCTGCAACAAACTCGCCGTCATAAGAGTAATACGAGCTTATCTGACCGCTGTTGTCAACATAGCCGCAGGCGTCTGCGCCGATAACAAAAGCGCCGCTTTCGTATCCGCAGACATTGAGACCGAGGGTATTGAGACCCGGGGATGTCCAGTGCTCCGATTTCTCATTGAAACTGATCTTCTGAACCTTGGTAATGAGCTGACCGTTTTCTGCTGAGATATATCCCAGCACGCAACCTTTGCTTCCGTCAATAAAGCTTAGGTCACTGACTCTTTCGATACATTGCCTTTTGTAAATGTACTTTCCCCTTTTATCATACACTGTAAGCTCACAGTTGTAGTTGTCCTCAGTGGTCACTACAGCTGTATAGCCCTCCTCGCTTATCCTTGCGAAGAGTATCTGTCTTTTGGCGAAGGTCTTTGTGTAGAAGACCTGATCCTCGTCCTCTACACTGAGATCATTTCCGCCCTGTTCATAAAGCAGGGCCCGTCCTCCTGCGGTACGCAGCACTGTATTGTTGTATGTATGCTGCCGGCGCTTCATAAGTGTGCCGTCAGTATCATAGTAATAAGTATACGTATCGCTGAGCAGTATCATCTTTCTGCCTGAAAGGCAGAGCTGATATTCTGATCCGCCGCTGACCTCTATAGGAAAGTTTCCTTCAGCAAGCTTGCCCGAATTGACGATAGTCCTGTACTGTTCTCCTATACCCCTTAATTTATTATACCACTTTTCGCGGGTAAAATAAAGCCCCGTTCCGACAGCGGCTGCCAGCAGTATCAAAATCAACCGCCGCAGTCGTTTTTGCCGCTTCATCCGATTTTTCTGATCTACGATGTCATCGGCGTCATAAACCTTCGGCACGCTGGCACCTCCTTTTTTTGTTCCGTTTTTTATATTTCTTTCATCAGCTCCTCCTCACTGTAGAACACACGGTTCAGGTACAGTCCGTGAGCCATTGCCGTTCTTCCGGCTCTGAGCCGGTCCTTTGCGGCAAGTATAGCAGGTATATCGTCGGGAGCTATCCTTTTCTCGCTCACATCGATGAGAGTGCCTGCGATTATCCTAATCATATTATACAAAAAACCGTTGCCTTTTACAAGCATTATCACAGAATCTCCACTATTTTCTATTTTGAAGGAATAAATAGTCCTGATAGTGGTGGAAACATTTGTACAGTCAGCACAAAACGATGAAAAATCGTGAGTTCCCACAAAGTATCCTGCTGCTTTTCTTGCAGCCTCTATGTCGAATGTTCTCCTGTAGTGCAGCATAAGATCTGCCGCAAAGGGGTTTTTCGACTCGCTGCAGTGCATTTTATAGATATACTCCTTTCCCTTGCAGTCATACCTGGCATGAAAATCAAGGGGAGCGTCCTCGCAGCTGAGAATGGAAATATCATCAGGCAGCTCGCCGTTCACTCCTCTGCAGAAGCCGAGGCAGTTTATACTGCTGCCGGTCTTTACATTGAAGCAGAACATATTGGCGTGTACTCCCGTATCCGTTCTCGAACAGCCTGTAACTGTCACCGGTTCATTGAGCACCTTTGAGAGTCCTCTCTCCAGAACTTCCTGAACAGTAACAGCATTGTCCTGACGCTGGAATCCATGATATTTAGTACCTCGGTATGCCGCCATTACTTTTAGATTGCGCATTATCCGCCTCCTTTTCAGCCGTTCCGCCACCGTCATAGAGAACTACCTCGGAGTCCTCGACTCTGCCGATGTGGTCCTCCGGTCTCGGTATGCCGAACTGGTCATATATTGCAGCGCCCTGTCTGTATGTCGAGGGCACAGGGGCGTTTTCCGCTTCCTTCTGCATCGCTGCCGCATGGTTTTTCCGGCGTATCATCCGCCGTCTTTCGCCAAGCATCAAAAGTATCACAAGCACTGTACACAGGAAAGATATGGTCACTCCGAGAGGGAATCCCTCCGGGGTATACTCGATCCTCACGTCGTGCTCGCCGCTGCCGACTCTTACTCCGAGCATAGCCTGCAGCACCTTGAAAGTCTCGGTCCTTTCACCGTCGATATAGACCTTCCAGCCCTTCTCGTAAGGGATAGACAGATAAAGCACTCCGTCATCCTTTACGCTGAGCTTTCCGCTTATCTTACGGTCGCTTAACTTCTTTATCTCAAGCTGCTCATCTGCGAGAGCGCGGTAGACGTCTTCAAAGGTGTCTTTTTTCAGGGCATAGACCATAAGCTTGAAGTTTCCCGACTTGTGCTTCTCATTTGATGTGATCTTCACAGTCGATTCATCTCCTGCCTGACCGTTGCCCATAGGGAACAGTATCGGATAGCTCTCGATAAGCTTTCCGGAGTCGATAAGGTAATCTCCGCACTTTATCTCAAGCTGATCGCAGGTACCGCCTGAGCCGTTTGCGTAGCCGTAGATATAGCTTCCGTCAAGGCAGGCGTATGTATAGGTAGCGCTGCCGGTAGGCTCTTCGGTATTGTTCTGGAAAGTATAGTTGCCGTAGCTGTTCTTGGTGACGTCAAGCCCGTCATATTCCGCAAGAGCCACAGGCTGCGGCACGAAGAATTCCACTTCTCTGCCCGTCAGGCGGCTGACGAGCTTATTCTGGTACTCGAAGGGGTTAGCCGCGCCGTTATCCTCCATATCGAGCACATTTTCGCTGACCATGAATCCCAGGGAAAGAGGGTAGCGGTTCTCGTAAAGGTTCGAGCTGCCGTATGTCCTTATATTGTCGAAAGCCCACTCCTCGGAATTAAGGTCCCCGCTCTTCTTTACAAGGTATTTTATACCGAAGAGAGCGTTTACCAGAGGAGTATTCGTCCTGTAGTAGTATCTGTTACCTGCCTCTGAGGCATACAGTCCCAGCCGTTTGCACAGTGTAGTCACTGAAACATTTGCAGCCGAAGAGAACTGTGAAAGTCCGTAATACCCGTAGAGCGCACTGTCATTGAGAGTGTAGGTAGAGCTCATTTCAGTACGGTAGAACGGTGAACGGTCATTCTTTCTCTCATATTTCAGAAGTGACTCGACCTCCTGGTAATTTGCGGGATAATCCTTGTATCCCGTAGTATCGACAGTCTTTACGCCAAGCTGAGCGTTGCTGATGAACTCGCTGAACATAGCTGCGGAAAGCGCGAGGGTCAGGAGAATATTGCGGTTTTTCTGCAATCTGAAGGGAAAGACCTTTGCGGATATGAATATGAGCCAGAATGCTCCGGTTATTATCGCAGAGCTCTTTATCGCCCCCTCAAATCTGTAGTCAACACCCTTCGATATCTTGTTGAGCACAAATACCGTTGCAGGGGCTATGAGCATTAGAACGAGCTGATATATCTTTATCCCCCTCGAAAGTATCACATCATAAGCCCTGAACGCCGCCGCGGCGAGTACAAAGCTGAATATGAATGCAAAACGGTATGGTATCTGATTTGTGAAATGGAAGCCGTGCCATATATAGTTCAGGATATTCATATTGCAGCTGACGGCAATAACACCCAGCATAACAAGAGCAGCTATCTTCTCCCTTATCTTTATGCCGAATGAGAACAGGAATACTCCGAAGAGCAGCACTGCCAGCATTCCGCAGGCGAAGTTCGGAAGTCCGTCCACCTTTGTAGGCTCGTCATACGACAGCAGATGAGCGAATAACTTCTTCCAGTCTTCATAGAAGGTAACCTGCTTGGGCATTGTGTTGTTGACGCTGTATGTCAGCTTCAGTCCGAAATAAGCAGGCAGGAGCATGAACGCGCCGAGACCTATGCCCAGCACAGATGAACGTATCATCACAAACAGCTTCCTGAACCAGTCCTTTATCCCTTTACACTCGATAATGCTTGCAGCCGCAAACATGAACACCGAGAATATGCAGGTAAAGTATCCTATGTAGTAGTTTGCTATGAGAGACAGCGCAAGGGAGAATGTGAACATCTTCCACTTCCCCTCGCGGCAGAGCGCTACTATCCCAAGCATTACCAGCGGGAAAAGCGCGATCGTATCGAACCACATTACGTTCCAGTAATAGCCTAAGGTATAGCTGCTGAGAGCGTATGCGACCGAGAACATACATATCGAGAAATCCCTGCGGTGATAGGTATACCTCAGGAACGAGCTGAAAAACGCTCCCGCGAAGCCTATCTTCGCCGCAAGTATGAATGTAAGTGCGTCCCTTTCGCCGCCGTTTCCGAAAAACAGCGATATCCAGTTCAGCGGACTCGCCGCATAGTACGAAATCAGCGAAAGGAAATTCGTGCCCAGACCGTTCTCCCACGAATACAGGAATGAACCGCCTGTAGCCAATTTCTCATGCACCACCCTGAAAAACGGATAGTACTGATGCCACAGGTCAACGACCAGTATCTGTCTGTCACCGAAAGGGTGTATCCCGAACACGCCGAATGCGTAAAGCATTATTGAAAAAGGTATCAGGAACGAAATAATGAAATAAAGTACGCCCTTTTCGTATAATATCCGGTAAAATTTACCTTTTCTGAACTGCTCAAGCTTTATGCGTGCAGCAATTCGTCTTTCTTCTTTGTTCATCGTTTTCCTCTCTGTCGTCCGTATCAGAGCAGCCTGCCCAGCACGATGACTCCCACAAGGAAGAGCACCGTTACCGCAAGGGCGATATAGTCTCTCGGAGCGGACTTGAGTTGTCTTAATCTTGTTCTGCCTTCGCCGCCGTGATAGCAGCGGCATTCCATAGCTGTCGCAAGCTCGTCGGCGCGTCTGAACGCGGAGATGAACAGCGGTACAAGTATGGATATGAGGTTCTTTGCTCTCGTCGTGAAGCTGCCTGTATCTATTTCGGCTCCACGGGCCTTCTGTGCTGACATTATCTTGTCTGTTTCCTCGATGAGAGTGGGTATGAACCTGAGCGCTATCGACATCATCATAGCCAGCTCATGCACCGGGAACTTCACCTTCCTGAGCGGCGAGAGCAGCCGCTCTATAGCGTCAGTAAGCGTGACAGGCGACGTAGTATAGGTCAGCAGGGAGGTGCCCATTATCAGGAGAACTATCCTTATGACCATGAATACGCTTGCATTCAGTCCTGCCTCTGTTATTTTTATGAATCTCCACTGCCACAGTATATCTCCGCTGCTCATGAAGAAAAGGTTTATGACCGCCATTATCAGAAGAAACGGCAGCAGCGGCTTTACGCTCTTCAGGAACATCTTCAGAGGTATCCGCGAAAGGAATATAGCGCCGAAGGTGTAAACCGCCCCCACTGCGAGACACGCATAGTTCCCGCCGGAGAACAGCATTATGATATAAATGAGCGTAATTACGATCTTGAATCTCGGATCGAGCCTGTGGATTATACTGTCACCGGGAAAGTACTGTCCGATAGTGATATCTCTCAGCATTCAGCGTACCTTCCTTTCATTCAGTTGCTTCAGGAGAAGGTCGCGGGCATAGCCTACCGTGTAGACTTCCTTGCCGAAGTCGAGCCCTCTGCGCTTCAGTTCTCCGAAGACCTTTGTTATCTGGGGTACGTCGAGACCGATGTTTGATATCTCTTCGGCTCTTGCGAATACCTTTACCGTTTCGTCATAGCAGAAGAGCTTCGCCTTGCTCATAACGAGTATCCTGTCCGCAAATGAAGCTATATCCTCCATACTGTGCGAAACGATAAGAATAGTATTTTTAGTGCGCTCGTGATAGCGCCTGATATGTTCAAGTATCTTGTCCCTGCCGGCAGGGTCGAGACCTGCGGTGGGCTCGTCGAGTATGAGCACTCTCGGCTCCATCGCCATAACGCCGGCTATAGCCACACGGCGCTTCTGACCGCCGGAGAGCTCAAAAGGAGACCTTTCGAGGAGCTCCTCGGAAAGTCCGATATCATGGGCAGTCTCATATACGCGGCGCTTTATCTCTGCTTCGTCCAGTCCCATATTCCTGGGACCGAAAGCGATGTCCTTGTAGACAGTCTCCTCGAATATCTGATATTCAGGATACTGAAAAACAAGTCCCACCTTAAATCGCACGTCACGTATCTTGTCCTTGTCCTCCCATATATCCTTTCCGTCAAGGAGAACCTTTCCGGAGGTAGGCTTCAGCAGTCCGTTGAAATGCTGTATGAGAGTGGACTTTCCCGAACCGGTATGTCCCATAACGCCCACCATATCGCCCTCTTCTATCTGAAGGCTCACATGGTCCACAGCCGTCTTTTCAAAGGGCGTTCCTATGCTGTAGGTATATGTAAGTTCCTGTGTTTCAAGGATAGCCAATTCTATTCTCCTTTTCTTTCCTGTACGGCAGACCTGCTCAGTCTGCGAACAGCTTTTCTATAGCCGCCACACATTCCTCTTCCGATATTATCTCAGGAGATATGTCGCAGCCTGACTTTCTCAGCTCCCATATCAGCTCAGTCACCTGCGGTACGTCAAGCCCTATGGATTTCAGCTTTTCCACCTGCGAAAAGACCTTTTCAGGCACATCGTCAAGGACTACCAGTCCCTTGTCCATTACCACGACTCGGTCGCAGTCCGCAGCCTCGTCCATATAATGGGTTATGAGAACTATGGTTATGCCCTGTTCGCGGTTCATGCGGTGTATAGTCGCAAGGACTTCCTTTCGTCCCTGAGGGTCAAGCATAGCCGTGGGCTCGTCGAGTATGATACACTTTGGCTGCATGGCGATTATGCCTGCTATAGCCACTCTCTGCTTCTGACCGCCGGAGAGCTGACTGGGGGAATGGAGCCTGTATTCGTACATTCCCACAGCTTTCAGGCTGTCGTCAACACGTCTGCGCATCTCCTCATAGGGTACGCCGAGGTTTTCAAGGGCAAATGCCACGTCCTCCTCGACTATCGAGGAAACTATCTGGTTATCAGGGTTCTGGAAGACCATTCCTGCCCTCTGACGCAGGTCATATATCCTGCTCTCGTCCTTGGTGTCTATTCCGTCAACCGTGACTGTTCCCTCAGTAGGTAGCAGTATTGCGTTCAGGTGCTTTGCAAGGGTGGATTTACCGCAGCCATTGTGCCCCAGCACCGCCACGAATTCTCCCTGCTTTATATCAAGGTCTATGCCTTTCAGGACTTCGACAGGCTTTTTTTCCTCGTCGTCGGACTCATAGGCAAAGTGAAGACCTTTTATATCGATTATATTTTCCATATCTGTCCCTGTTCTTAAATGATCTTTATACTGGAAGCCATCTTCAGAGCCTCCGACATTGAACCTGCAAAGATCATTACTGTATACTCGGTATTTTCATCGGCAAAGATACTTGCGCTGAAGGAAGTCCTGTATTTTTCGGTATCTTCCTCTTCCATTTCCGCTTCATTGTACAAGCCGTTTATATATATCGGATGTCCGTCGGATTCTGTTACAAAGACCTCCGCCACATTGCTGAACTCGATACCCTTTGCAAGCACAGCGGTCTCAAACGCATCAGCGTTTTCGTCTGTCCTGCTGCTGCCTGTAAGAGCAAGCACTGCTCTGTAAAAAGACAGCCTTGTGCCGTCATATCCTATCCCAAGCTCAGAAAAGGCGTTACGGACTTTTTCATCGGTTATCTCAGGAAAATCCTCATCTCCGCCAAAGCCCTCGTCCCATGTGTAACCTGCCCACGGTATGATATGGACTGTTCCTGACGGGTTCCTGTATTCCTCGGATCCGGTAAAGCCTTCAGACGCTTCCACATCGGGAGGTACGCACATACTGATGCCCTTGAACGACAATTCCTTCCAGTCATCGGGGATATCATACTTTTCTATCTGCTGAGCCGTCATGTCAGCTTTCTCGAACGCTTCGTCTATTGCCCTCTGTTTCATGGATCCGCGTTTTTCGGCTTCATATTCGCTCATATTTTTGGTCTGTGTTTCCTCAGCGCTTTTTTTCTGAGCTTTCCCTGACTTTTCGCAGGAAACTGCCGTCAGAGCCATTGCAGCCGCAATAAGCGCTATTATCAGTTTTTTCATATTCTTATCCTTTATTTCTTTAATTCTCCCGCATCATCAGTCAGCCTGCCATATAGCGGTCGAACCGCAGGGGAGCGTCATTCCCGTTGACTTTACGGGAAGTCCTATCTCGTCAAAGCTCACATTTCCGCCGGACCTGCCGCTGAGTACAGTTCCGAGTATATATCCCATCACCGAAGGAGAAAGTCCTGTGGTATAGCTGTTTATCAGAAAGAACAGCGGCTCGTCCGAGAGCACTCCCGAACACAGCTTCACAAGGTCGTATACGCAGTTTTCCAGCTTCCACACCTCTCCTCCCGGACCTCTGCCGTAGCTGGGAGGATCCATGATGACCGCGTCATACTTCCGTCCGCGGCGTATCTCCCTTGCGATGAACTTCTCACAGTCGTCCACTATCCAGCGTATGGGCTTTTCGGTAAGTCCGGAAGCAGCCGCATTGTCTCTCGCCCACTGCACCATGCCCTTTGAGGCGTCCACATGACACACAGAAGCACCTGCCGCCGCACAGGCAAGAGTTGCTCCGCCGGTATAGGCAAACAGGTTGAGTACGTTTATCTCACGTCCTGCACTGCGTATCTTATCTGCCATAAAGTCCCAGTTCACAGCCTGCTCAGGAAAAAGTCCGGTATGCTTGAAGCCGGTGGGACGGATATTGAAGGTAAGGTCGCCGTAGCTTATGTTCCACGATTCCGGGAGCCTCTTGCGGAACTCCCATTTCCCTCCGCCCTGATTTGAACGGTGATAGTGACCGTCCGCGTTATTCCAGAGAGGATCATTGCGCCCGGTCTTCCATATTATCTGCGGATCAGGACGCACGAGGCTTATACCGCCCCATATTTCCAGCTTCTCTCCGTCAGAAGTATCTATTATACTGTAATCCTTCCAGTTACTTGCTGTTCTCAAAACAAATGCTCCTTAGTTTTATTCCTCAAGGTAATTCTTTACCCATATACAGGCAATTATTGCAGCCGCCGCTATCAGAAACAGCAGTCCGAGCCCGACCAGAGCCACTATATTCATGACCAGCTGTCTCTTAGGGTGAAAATCCCGGTAGGGCACAGCGTCAGGGTTCACGGCGTATTCGTCGTTAAGTTCCTCGCAAAGCCCGCTGTACTGTGGGTAAGTCACGGCAAAATACTTTGCGGAATCCACGTTTTCCCTTATTTTGCGCTTTACGCAGATATCGTTCAATGCCGCCGCTGCCTTCCGCACAGGATAATTCAGCAGAAGCGCTGCCGCAATATTGATAAGCCCTTTCTTTATACCTATG
The DNA here is from genome assembly GCF_016287535.1 of Ruminococcus sp. GTDB lineage: Bacteria > Bacillota > Clostridia > Oscillospirales > Ruminococcaceae > Ruminococcus. Next base: position 143,015 of record NZ_JAEFAJ010000002.1, on the reverse strand, counting down.
CTGTTGGCGTTGATAATAACAGCGCCGGCAGCAAAGCATACTAAAAATATGCCGAAATACTCGACAGCCGCCGCAAGGTCGCTCTCCTTGTAATACCAGTAGCTGACGGAGACGTACAAATTGCTGACATCGACCTTTTCGGCTCCGGGACTTTCTTTTTTCTTTTTCATGGCTTATCCTCTGGATTCGTCACATTCCTTGATCTGCCGAGCTATCTCCACAGCCATATCATTTATCCTGCCGAAGTCTGTGCCCTCGGTCATTATACGGACGATAGGCTCCTTTCCGCTTTCACGGACCATTATCCTGCCCTCGCTGCCGAGCTCCTTCTCGAAACGCTCAATGAGCTCCGTTATGCTCTTCTCGTTTTTCCAAAGCTCCCTGAACCGCGGTGTTATCTTTACATTCAGCTTTACCTGCGGATATGCCGGTATATCATTCGCAAGACTGCTGAGTCTGAGGCCGCTCCTCTTAATTATGCCCATGAGCCTTGCGCCTGCAAGCTGTCCGTCACCTGTTCCGCTGTCATTGAGGAATATGATATGTCCGTTCGGCTCACCGCCCAGCTTATAGCTGCCCTCAAGCATACGCTCCAGCACATACCGTGCGCCTGCTCCGGAACTGACCAGATTTATACCATTTGCTGCGGCGTATTTACGCAGTCCGAGACTGCTCATAGATGTTATGACGGCGGTATCATTTTCAAGAGTACCGTCATTTTTCATGCTCTGCGCAAAAATGGCAAGCTGTCTGTCGCCGTCTATCATGCAGCCCTGTTCGTCCACGGCGATACAGCGGTCGGCGTCGCCGTCAAAGGCAAAACCGCAGTCGCAGCCGTTTTCCACCACATATTCCATGAGATGCTGAGCGTGGGTGCTGCCGCAGTCCCTGTTTATATTGGTGCCGTCCGGCTTGTCGGATATCACAAGCACCTCCGCGCCAAGGTCGCTGAAAAGCTTTCCGGCAGTATATGCCGCGCAGCCGTTGGCGCAGTCAAGAGCCACCCTCAGTCCGCTGAGGTCGGTGTCTGCCGCCTTTTTTACGTGTTCGATGTATTCAGCCGCGGCAGAGCTTTCGGAATGTATGATACGTCCCACCTCTTCGTTTTTGCGGGACTTCATCTCCTCCGGAGCATAGAGCACAAGACGTTCTATCTCGTCCTCTGCCTCCTCCATCACCTTATGACCCTTGCCGCAGAATATTTTCAGTCCGTTGAATTCCGCGCTGTTATGGCTTCCGGATATCATTATCCCTCCGTCCGCTTCATGAGCGCTTATAAGATGAGCCACCGCAGGTGTAGGAACTATCCCCAGCAGCTCCGCGTCCGCACCGACCGAGCATATTCCCGCGCATACCGCTGCTTCCAGCGCGTCGGAAGATATCCTCGTATCCTTGCCGATGAGTATTCTGGTCCTTTTGCCGCCTTTATTCGCAAGCACTGTGGCGGCAGCCCTTCCGGTCTGCATTGCCAGCTCGCAGGTGAGGTCGGTCACCGCAATACCTCTCGGTCCGTCAGTACCGAACAATCTTGCCATTAATAAGATCTCCTTCTTATGAGTTGAGAATTATGATGCGGAATTAGGATTTCGGAATTAGGAATTATTAGGTGTTCGCCATTCGGCGAACAGGATCAGAATAATTCTATAATCCGTCGGCGTAAGCCGACACATTCAATTCCGCATTCCGAATTACGAATTCCGAATTGAATTTATCTGAGCAGCACACTTCCTAAAAAGGTCTTTGATAAAGCTCGGTTCAGAGCCGGCTTTCAACTCTCCACTCTAAACTCTCAACTGATCTTGTACACCGCTATGGGGCGGTATTTCCCTGCTACCTCTTCAACGCTGCTGCACAGCTCGACAGTGCCCACGTTGTTGTAGCGGTTATATACCTTTATCATACCCGCTTCCCTCACACACAGCACCGTGTGTATCATTGAAAACAGGGGACGCTTTGTCCAGAAAGTGATTATGAAAGCCTTTGCGTTATCCGCATTTTTTTCACGGGTATAGTCTGCTCCGAAATGTTCAAGTGCCTTTCCGAGCCGATAGGCGTTACAGCCGAAAAAACCCATCAGCACGCGGAAGCGCTCCATATAGAAAGCGACGTCCTTCAGCGGCTGGGGCTTGCCAAGGTAAATGAGCGCATTGTGTACGGCAATGACCTCGCAGCCGTTGAAACTCATGGGACATATGCCGTATCTGAACCGTGATACGAGTCCAAGCCCCTGTCCGTTTATCATTCTGCCAAATTCCGGCTGTCCGGCTCTCTCGCTGTTGTGTCTGAGATTGTATCTCCTTGAACCTTTTATCAGCATTTTCTACCCCTTCTCCCTTTACGGGAGCGTCGTCAGAAGCTCATCTGTCCGTCTTCGGGCTCAGCGGTCTGCTCAGGAGGCTTTATGCCGAGATGCTCATAAGCGAGCCTTGTGGCAACTCTTCCCCTGGGTGTCCTGCCGAGGAAGCCGAGCTGCATAAGAAATGGCTCGCATATATCCTCAAGGGTGACGCTTTCCTCGTTTATAGCCGAAGCAAGCGTTTCAAGTCCAACAGGACCGCCGCCGTAGCCTCTGATTATCATTTCAAGCATACGTCTGTCGAGCCCGTCAAGTCCGAGATTGTCTATGTCAAGACGGCTGAGGGCTATTGAAGCTATCTCCTGCGTTATCTGACCGTTGCCCATAACGTCCGCGAAATCCCGCACTCTTTTCAGGAGGCGGTTGGCGATACGCGGCGTACCTCTTGCTCTTCCGGCTATTTCCGCAGCGCCGTCGGAGGTACAGGGGATACCGAGTATCATAGAGCTTCTTCTCACGATATCCGTGAGCTGTTCTTTCGTATAAAGCTCAAGGCGCTGTATAACGCCGAAACGGTCACGGAGCGGAGCCGAAAGCTGTCCTGCTCTCGTGGTGGCGCCTATGAGCGTGAATGGCTTCAGGTCCATACGTATGGAACGTGCGGAGGGACCCTTGCCTATGATTATATCTATAACCCTGTCCTCCAGCGCAGGGTAGAGTATCTCCTCTACCGCACGGGACAGTCTGTGTATCTCGTCGATGAAAAGCACATCGTTGTCGGAAAGGCTGGTGAGAAGCGAAACAAGGTCGCCGGGCTTTTCGATAGCCGGACCTGTGGTAACGCGGAGGTTCACACCGAGCTCATGTGCTATTATTGACGAAAGAGTGGTCTTTCCAAGTCCGGGAGGACCGTACAGCAGCACATGGTCGAGGGGCTCGCTCCTTCGCTTTGCAGCCTCGATATATATGGCGAGGTTTTCCTTCACCTTGTCCTGTCCGATATACTCATGAAGGGTCTGCGGTCTGAGACTGAGCTCTGTATCGCTGTCCTCGGTGGTATTTTCCGGAGTAATTATCCTCGGAGCGAACTCCATATCCTCTGTCTGTATCAAGTGAACACCTCTGTATTATTTCTCGAAAAATCTCTTTTTGCGGACATAGAAAGGCTCTACGGTCTCCGCAGCCTTCTTGCCCATATCCTGCTCGAAGCTTATAAAGCACAGATGCTCATTGGCTTTTACGACCTTTGAGAGATACTTTGACAGCGGAACGAACAGCTTTCTCGTACTGCCCATCATGTCCAGTACAAGAAGTATCTGCGGCTTTTCGCAGCCCTTTATCATCTCCATTATGTAAGCGCGGTCAACATTGGGCTGCTTTGAAAGGAATTTTCCGGCAGCTCTTATGATATGATCCACGTTATGCTCTACGGGACGATAGCTGATTATATCGGCTTCATTGTAGGAGATAGCCTTGATCTTAAGATTGCGGGCTATCATGAGTATGCTCTTTATCTCCTGCGACGAGAACTCCTTGCCGTAGGAATTGGGGTTAAGCACCGCCGATACCGACTGTATAAGGTCGAAAAGGCGCAGGCAGTTTATTTTATAGCAGTCAACATAGCGCTTTGCGAACTGCTGCAGCGCACGGTAGCTTGTGAAAAACGGTATGAAAATATCGCCGTCGGGATTCTGGGTGGTTATCAGTTCGAGCTGTATACCGCCCTCTGCGCGGTCGCGTTCCTGCTTGACAGGATTCTTGCATATAACGTACACATCGCTCTTGATAAGAGTCTGCAAGAACAATGAGCGCTGTGAGGGGTCCTTTATTGCCGCTTTCAGCAATTCGTCAAGATTCATCATAACAGTAACCTTCCTTACTTGTATATTTTCTTAGCGCATATTTTTTGCTGCCATTAATCTGAGTGTTTCCTTTATAAGCTCCTGTGTACTGAGGGACGGATCGAGCCTGCCGAGTATAGGCGCCGTCTCTCCCTGTGAATATCCCAGCACCATAAGCGCTTCGAGAGCCTCGGATACGGACGATGAAGCTTCACCTGACGGTATGCTCGCAAGCACTGCGGCGTCGCTGCTTATGCTTCCGCTTATGGATTCCGAGGATATCTTGTCCTTCAGCTCAAGAACGAGCCTCTGGGCTGTTTTTGCGCCTATGCCCTTTGTCTTTGTGAACGCCTTGCTGTCTCCCGAAGCAACAAGCAGCGCGAACTTCTCCGGAGTAACGTCCGAGAGTATCGCCGTTGCGGCCTTGGGTCCCACGCCGGATACGGATATGAGCAGCTTGAAGCAGCTGAGCTCCTGAAGCGTCGCGAAGCCGAAGAGCTCCACAACGTCCTCCCTGACGTAGAGATAGGTGTACAGCTTTGCCTCGCTGCCGATATCGCCCAGCTGAGCGACGGTATTGTATGAAGTACGGCAGCCGTAGCCCACTCCGCCGCATTCTATCACCGCAAAGCCGAGCTCCTTCACCGTAAGGGTACCTTTTACACTGTATATCATTGATTCTCAATTCTCCATTCCCGTTTTTTTCAGCTCCACCTTATGCTGTGCCCGTGACATATGGCTATGGCAAGGGCGTCGGCAGCGTCGTCCGGCTTTGGTATCTGCGCAAGACCGAGTATCTGCCTTGTCATTTCCATGACCTGCTTCTTTTCAGCCTTTCCGTAGCCTACCACCGACTGCTTTACCTGCAGGGGAGTATACTCCGACACGGGGATATTCCTCTTTGCAGCCGACAGAACAGTTATGCCGCGTGCCTGGGCGACATCTATCGCCGTTTTCTGGTTCGTTGTGAAGTAGAGCCGCTCCACCGCCATACATTCGGGAGAATACTTCTCGAAAATGAACTCTATATCCTCGTGTATAGCCCTGAGCCGCTCAGGGAAGGGCGTTCCGGCTTCTGTCAGCACTGCCCCGTACTCTATGGGAGTGAACCTTACGCCGTCGTAATCGAGGACTCCGAACCCGACTATCGCATATCCCGGATCAATTCCCAGTATTCTGACTTTTTTCAATGTTTTTTACCTGTTTTTTTGTTTAAAAGTTCATGTGACTATAGTTTCTCACCATACACTATATCATTATAACATAAAACAAGTGACCTTTGCAATATATTTATCCCTTTTTTATTGATTTCTACAAAAATAAATGCTATAATATGTGAGGTATATCAATGGGCTTTAGCCTTCAGCCGTCAGCTGCCTATGCCGGAGAGCAAAGGGCTGAAAGCCAAGGTCTTAAATCGGAGGTATTTTTTATATGGATCTTAAACAGCTTCGTGACGGAATAGATGAAATAGACAGCGGTATCCTTTCACTCTTTATGAAGCGAATGGAGCTTTGCAGGGATGTTGCCGACTTCAAGAAAAAGCACAATATGCCCGTCTTTCAGGGCGGACGTGAACAGGAGATCATCGACCGCATAAAGGAGCTGACAGGCAATAAGGAGCTTGAAAACGGAACTACCGCCCTTTTCACCAATATAATGGACATCAGCAAGATACTGCAGAACCGCTCAATGATAACGGGATCAAAGGATTACAGCTATACCTCTCCCGACTTCGCAAGCGCGGAAAAAGTGGGCTGTCAGGGTACTTCGGGCGCTAATTCCGAAGCTGCGGCAAGAACTGTCTTCGGCGAAAGGGAGTTCACCTTCTATCCGTCATTCGAGGACGTTTTCAAGGCGGTACAGGCAGGCGAGGTGGACTACGGCGTTCTTCCCGTGCAGAACTCCACAGCGGGCTCTGTGGACAGCACCTACGACCTCATGGCAAAATACCCGTTTTACATCGTAAAAATGGTCACTCTTGAGATAAATCACTGCCTTGCCGCAAAAAAAGGCACGAAAATCGAGGATATAACCTGTGTTTACTCCCACAGGCAGGCTCTCTCACAGTGCGAGGTATTCCTCACCAGAACAAGGCTGAAAAAGCACGAGTACAGCAATACCGCCACAGCCGCGGAAAAGGTGCTGAACAGCAAGGAGCACATAGCGGCTATATGCTCCGTGGACTGCGCTGAGAGGCTCGGTCTTGAGATACTCGCCCGTGATATAGCTGACTGTACCATAAACCGCACTCAGTTCATAATTATTTCCAGAGACCTTCAGGTGGCGGAAGAGTCCGACGCGGTCTCCGTAATGCTCACTATTCCGCATAAGGAAGGTAGTCTTTACCGTCTGCTGACCAAATTCTTCGTAAACGGCATGAACCTTCTCAGGATTGAGAACCGTCCCATACGTGACGGAAGCTTTGATGTAATGTTCTTCCTCGATTTCAGCGGAAAGCTCTCAGACCCAAGCGTTAAAGCAGTTCTCCGCGACCTTGAGGAAAATCTGAGCAATTTCAGATGTATCGGTACATTCCAATCACAATAAGGACCAAAGGAGATATATATGTCCCAAAACTTCTATTCCCTGCTTGAAAACAACAGCTTCGTGTTCCTCGACGGCGGCATGGGCACCATGCTGCAGGCTCACGGCATAAAGACCGAGCACGTCCCGGAGCTGCTGAATATCACCGATCCCGAAGCTATAATGCGCATACACCGTATGTACGTTGAGAGCGGAGCCGATATAATCTATGCAAATACCTTCGGCGCTAACCGTTTCAAGCTGGCTAAAAGCGGCCATACAGTAGAAGAGGTGGTGTCAGCAGGCATTGCCAACGCAAAGAAAGCCGCCGCAGGTCAGGCTCTCGTCGCTCTCGATCTCGGTCCTATCGGTCAGCTTCTCGAACCTGCCGGAACCCTCAGATTCGAGGACGCCTACGAGGTATACAGGGAGCTCGTTCTCGCAGGAAAAGGCGCTGACGTTATCGTTATAGAGACAATGACGGACCTGTACGAAGTAAAAGCCGCTGTTCTCGCTGCAAAGGAGAACTCGGACAAGCCCGTGCTCGTCACTATGACCTTTGAGGAGAATATGCGTACCTTCACAGGCGTGTCCCCGGAGTGTATGGTGGCTGTGCTGGAGGGTCTGGGCGCCGACGCTATCGGAGTCAACTGCTCTCTCGGTCCGGAGGAGCTCTTCCCCGTGCTCGACAGGATATGCGCTCTTACGACCCTGCCGGTCATCGCAAAGCCCAATGCCGGACTTCCCGACCCGGTTACCAATGAATACAACGTAGGTCCGGAGGACTTCGCAGAGAGCGCCGTAAAGCTGGCAAATGCCGGAGTAACCGTATTCGGGGGCTGCTGCGGAACTACTCCCGAGCATATCTCGGCTATGATAGAGGCTCTTTCCGGCCCGGAAAGGCAGACAAGAAGGATAGTCCGCGCAAGCATCGCCTGTTCAGCAGTGAACTGCGTTACAATAAATCAGCCCCGTGTTATCGGCGAACGCATCAACCCTACCGGCAAAAAGCGCTTCAAGGAAGCTCTTCTCGCCCACGACGTGGACTATATTCTCGGTCAGGCAGTTGAACAGATACACGCAGGCGCTGAGATACTGGACGTAAACGTGGGACTTCCCGGTATCGACGAAAAGGAAATGATGATAACAGCAGTAAAGGCTATACAGAGCATATGCGACACCCCCCTGCAGCTGGATTCCACTATCCCGGAGGTCCTTGAAGCAGGTCTCCGTGTATACAACGGCAAGCCTATAGTCAACTCAGTAAACGGCGAGGACGATTCCCTTGAGGCTATACTCCCACTCGTCAAGAAGTACGGCGCTTCCGTGGTGGGACTGGCTCTCGACAAGGGCGGTATCCCGAAAACTGCCGACGGACGTTTTGCTATCGCCGAGAAGATACTCCGCCGCGCTATGGAATACGGCATACCCAAGGAGGACGTATTTATAGACTGCCTTACCCTTACGGCTTCCGCAGAGCAGGACGGCGTTATGGAGACCCTCAACGCTCTCCACAGGGTAAAAACAGAGCTGGGACTGAACACGGTACTCGGCGTATCCAATATCTCCTTCGGACTGCCCAACCGTGAGCTCATAACAAGGACTTTCCTCACTATGGCTCTACACAGCGGTCTTACCCTGCCTATCATAAACCCCAATATCGAGGGCATAATCGGAGCTGTCCGGGCTTACCGTCTCCTTGCGGGTATAGACCGAAATTCCGCGGATTTCATAAGCATATACGCTCAGGACGACAGCGCTCCCAAGGCTCCCGCACCTGCGCAGGACAAGGGTGCTCCCGATATAATGTACTCAGTGGAGAACGGTCTGAAAAACCAAGCCGTAAAAGCCGCAGAGGAGCTTATGCAGAGCGTTGACCCTATGGAGATAATCAACAGCTACCTCATACCTGCTCTCGACAACGCGGGAGCGAGATTTGAAAAGGGCAAGATATTCCTGCCGCAGCTGATACTCACAGCGGAAGCGGCGCAGGCTTGCTTTGAGATAATAAAGACAAAGCTCTCGGCTGCAAACAGCGAGAGCGTATCAAAGGGCAAGGTGGTCCTTGCAACGGTACACGGAGACATCCACGATATAGGCAAGAACATCGTAAAGGTGCTCCTTGACAGCTACGGCTTCACGGTCATAGATCTCGGAAAGGACGTACCGCCTGAGACTATCGTAAACGCAGCTGTGGAGAACAAGGTGAGCCTTGTGGGACTGTCCGCACTTATGACGACCACACTCGGCGCTATGGCTGAGACTATACGCCAGCTCAACGAGAAATATCCCGAATGCAAGACTGTGGTGGGGGGAGCTGTTCTCACCGCCTCCTACGCGGAGCAGATACACGCTGATTTCTACGCCAAGGACGCGAAGCAGACCGTGGATATAGCCTCGCAGGTCTATAATGCGTAGTGAGTAGTAAGTAGAGAGTAGAAAGTAATAGGGACGCCCAATGGGCGTCCGCAAGAACTATATGTGAAGATGGCAAGGTGGCAAGATGGAATGTGTACAGGTACTATTATGGAAAAGATAACACTGAAAGAACTGAAAATCAACTCGCGCAATGAAGCAATGTCGTTCCTGAAAAAGCTTTGGAACGGTGAGGGAGCTCCCTGTCCCATATGCGGCGGCGAGCTGGAACTGCTCCATAAAAAAGCCAAGAAGAGCGACTGCGACTGGCAGTGCAGGCACTGTGAAAAGGTCATCAGGACTCTTGACCTGCTCGACGAATTAAACAAACAATGAAAAAAGCAGCCTCAGTTGGCTGCTTTTTTCGGTTGGATAAACAAAAGGAACGCCGAGGGCGGCGTTCCCTACAATGTGTCATTTGAAGTTTTATGGTTATTGACGGGCTGATGTGGACATCAGCCCCTACACTTAGTTCTTAGCTTTGGAAGCATAAACTCTGCCGATAAGAAATGCCGCTACGTCGGCAAACACCGAGGCTATGCGCATTACCAGCACGAACAGCAGTATCCTGTCCGCATAGCTGTTGCCGCAGACAAACAGCATAACGCCCTCGCGTATACCGATACCGCCCGGAGCTCCGGGCGTAACAAATCCGATTATCCACGCAAACAGGAAAGCTCCTGTAAGCGTGAACAGCTCTCTCGTTTCAGCCTGTGGTATAATAAGTGCCACACATGACATATACATTGCCGCTGATACGATGTTATGAGCGAAATAGTAAAACACTCCGCTCAGGAGCTGCGGACGGTTGCTCCTTTCAAACGCCTTTGAATAGCGTGAAAGATAGCTCCGGAGCCTGTCGCGGAATTTCAGCCATATAAACGCAAAAAGCGCCGTAAGAATGAGTATCCCTGCCGCTCCCGCGATAAACAGGTTCTTTCCGTACTTCTCAATAAGCGCACCTATCCTGCCGCCCAGCAGGATAACAGATACCGCTCCTGTCCAGAAAACGCAGAAGAATACGTCCAGTACAGTGGCACAGGCTACGTCCACATGGCTTATCTCCATGTCCGCGGCAAGCTTGTTTCGTCCCACGTACTGAAATACGTTTCCCGGAAGGTATTTGTATATATTGGACTGTGTATAAACAGGCATAGCCGACGAATACGGTATCTTTCTGCCTGAAAGCGACCTCGTGAACATGAGCCACGGAAAGCAGGCTATGATTATCTGCGCAGTCTGTATGACAAAGCTCAGCGCAAAGGCTCCGATCACTCCGGGTGAGCTGAGATCCTTCAGGCTGATATCCATGTCTGCGATCTTTCTGACAACAAATGCAAGTGCCAGAATTACTACCAGATGTCCTGCAAGCTTCACCAGCTTCTTTATGTTAAGCTTATCCTTCATGAGCACCAGTCTTTTCTGTAAGTCGCTGAACTACCTCGTTCATTCTGTCCCATGAATACTTGTAGGCTTCCTTGCGGACATTTTCCGCGAACTCCTCCGCCCTGTCCTCACGGAAGAAACGGCATACAGCCTCTGCAAGAGCGCGGGGATCCTTCGGCGGTACGATATAGCCGGTCTTTCCGTCAAGAACGACCTCAGGGAGTCCGCCCACATTTGTGGCGACAACAGGCTTTTCAAAGCCGTAGGCTATCTGTACTATACCGCTCTGTGTAGCGGATTCATAGGGCAGCACCACTATATCCGCAGCCGCAAAATACTTCTCTATGCCGCTGTCGGGGATATAGCCGTCAACTATCCTGATCCTGTCCTCAGCTCCGCTCTTCTTTATCAGTGCGAGATATTCTTCCTTTTCACACCTGAATTCGCCGACCACCCACAGTTCGATATCAGGATCGTATTTCAGTATCTCCGGCATGGCGTTAATGATATGCCGCAGTCCCTTGTACTCCCGGATAAAGCCGAAAAACAGAAGCATTTTCCTGCCGGGAGCTATACCTGTCTCCTGCTTTGCCTGCTCCTTGGTCATATCCTTTATCTTGAAGGCGTTATACACAGGGTGCACAGCAGCCTCGCAGACAGGCGAAGCTGTTATCTGCTTCAGGTCGGCTGCCTCCTTTTCTGAGTGGGTTATATATGCCGAACCCCTTTTCAGCGCAAGCTTTGTAAGAAAGCGGTCCATTGGGAAACGCTCATGGGGGAATACATTATGGCAGACAAATATCCTCGGTATCCTTCTGAGCAGGAACGAAAGGCAGCTGTAGCAGGGCGAGAAATAAGGGTGCCACCACTGTATTATTATACGGTCCGGCTTCATCTTTTTTATCTTATAAGCCGATATGAGCCAGTTTATCGGATTTGCAGTGTTTATGAGATACTTTGTCTCAGGTATCCTGAACAGGTCGTTGGCGAAGTCCTTCTGCTCGTTCCTGAAAAGCAGCTTAGGGTACTGCATTTTGTAGGATACGGTCTCGACGTCGAAATCCTTTTTAAGATTCTTCACCATTGCTCCCGTATAGTGGGCTATGCCGCCCTTGTACGGGAATACCGGACCTATCATAACTATCTTTTCCTTTTTATTTTTCATTCTTTATTTCCTCGTCGCTCCTGCCGCATTCCATCTTTCTCACTCTGTACTGCACGTCCTCAAGGAGCTTCCTGTTTGCGGATATGGTATCTCCGAGAAGTCCTATGGTCATGGTCTGGAAGCCCATCATAACGAGTATAGCGGTAAGGATAAGGGACTGTATATGTCCGCCGCCCTCACCCATTGCCATGAGCACAAGGAATCTTATTCCCAGCACAGCTCCGAAGAGAAGAAGCACAAAGCCGATAGTCATGAAGAACTTCAGAGGCTTGTACATAACGAATGAACGTGTGATAACAGTGGATGAGCGCTTCATATACCGCCACATACTTGAAAAAAGGCGGGAAGGTCTTGTCTCCGGATTAGTCCTTATTGGAACAGAGGTCATGGCAGTCTTGTTATTGCCTGCCTGTATGATAGTTTCAAGGGTATAAGTGTACTCGTTGACAACATTGAGCCTCAGCGCAGCCTCACGGGAATATGCTCTGAAACCGCTTGGTGCGTCGGGGATATCAGTACCTGAGGCAACCCGTACCACCCAGCTTCCGATATGCTGGAACTTCTTCTTTTTCCATGAGAAATGCTCGGTCTTGTCGATAGGGCGCTCGCCTATGACTATATCCGCCTTTTCGTCAAGTATGGGACGGACTATCTTTTCGATATCCGCTCCGCAATACTGATTGTCGGCGTCGGTATTCACGATTATATCAGCTCCGAGGTGCAGGCAGGCGTCTATACCCGCCATAAATCCCTTGGCAAGCCCCTTGTTGCGCTTGAAGGAAACGATATGATGGAATCCCAGTTCACGGGCGCGGGCGACGGTATTGTCCCTGCTTCCGTCGTTTATGATAAGGTACTCTATAGTGTCGATACCGTCTATATGATGCGGCAGGTCGTTGTATGCCAGTTCAAGGGTCTCCTCCTCGTTATAGCATGGTATCTGTATTATCAGCTTCATTGTGATCTTTCCTTTCGTTATTGAGCAGCTTCAAACCGCACCGCCCTGAAGGGTATTCCCAGAGTTCTGCCGTCGGCAGGATTTGCAAGCGCCGCTTTCCACAGCGGACTGCTGATATAAAGTATATTCTCCCCGTCATTAACAAGTTCCTTTTTCAGACTGAAATGCAGCGGTTCTCCGTTGTTTTCGGGAGTTATAGCCTGAGTCCCTATCTCCCTGCCGTTGAGCAGGAGAGTGACCTCCGCCTTGTCAATGCCTATCTTATCAAGGGGGAGCTTATCGCCGAATTCAAGGGTAACATCGTAATCCTTCGCAGGGAAGCCGCACTTTATCTGTGCGTCCTCACTGTCGGTCCAGCATAATAACGTGGGCTCAAGATTTGAAACCCCGCTCAGGCGTGTGTAGTCACCCTTTGCGGTATAGACATATCTGCTTCTGTCATAGGAATACAGACGGATATCGTCGTCTATCTTCCAGAAGCTCTTTGAAAACGGCACTATCCTGCCGGTATTGTTGAGATCGTCCTCGCAGTGATGTATCTTGTTTGAATACACGTTGGAGAATATCTCCTCGTCAAGCACATCTGCCGTGAGCACACTTACTCTGCCGTATCTTTCGGCAAGTCTGTCAAGCTGTCCGCTGTCGTTCCTGTCCTCTGGTATGACCTTTGCGCCCGTCATGCTCCTCACTGCCAGCCACAGCTTTGAAGCGTAATCAGAAGATATGACCACGCAGTCGTCCTCGCCGATAAAGTCGGCAAGATCCTCCATGACATCCCATTCAATGCGGCTGTCATCGACATTTATCATAAGGTATGCGTCAAAACGTGCAACATAGAGAAGTCCGGCAGCTGTCACCGGTATGAGCAGCTTTCCACCGGCTCTGTCCAGAGCCGCGGCCGCGAATATCACAGCGACCGAAATGAACGGTGCAAGATATCTGCCATAGTAGTAATAATACTGTATCTCATATCTCAGGAACGAGGAATATACCAGTATACAGTAGAAGAACATGAGGAAAATCACGAGCCTTGACGGCTTTTCCGCAAAGTACCTGATATATGCCACTGCGAAGATTATACCGAGAGGCATGAGTATAAGTCCCGCATTTCCAGCGAATCCAAGCAGAGCGACATGGTTCATGGCGCCCCAGCTGCGGTATTTTATAAGAGCTCTTGCAATTATGTACACACAGGGAAGTATGAGCATCAGTCTGAGCAGCAGTATGAAACCATTTGAAGCCGCCGCGTTCCTTGCGAACCTGACAGCGCTGAAATCCTTTTTCGTGCGCCTTTTAACGATGACCGCAAACACGATGACAGCTGTAAGCAATACAACAGACGCCGCCGCTACCGCCGCCGTGATATTGTTCACGTTCAGTCCGCCGACAAATACCGATCTGTAGTTGTTCATAGTATAGAACGGCTGTATATGCCTCATCATGAAATAGCTCACCGCATAAAACGCCACTGTTGCCGGCATCAGCACAGCATATCTGCTCTCACGGGTGAAGAAGTACATTCCGCCGTATATCAGCACGAACATCGGCAGCATTGTATAGAACGATACATGATAGCAGCCAAATACAAGAATCGGTATTATGGAAAGGCTCCTGTTCGCAGGATCGTCCTCATCGGTTATAAGGTAAAGGAATACCGCCGGCACAAGTGAGAGAAGTATCTCGGTAAGTGATGATTTTGCCACCCATATCACTATGGGAGCAAACGCAGTCGCCGCGCAGGCGCAGGCAGACGCAGTCTTTTTAAGTCTGAGGTTGCAGCATATGAAATATACCAGGAAGATAAGGCATATATAAAGTATTGTCTCAAAGCCCTGCATATTTGATATACCGAATACCTTTCCCCACATGGCAAGCAATGCCGAGTATGTAGGGATACCGTGTATTATTCCCGAAACAGGTCCGCGTGTCCTGTCATAGACAGTATCGGGATAATCTTCCGCAGGTATGTCGTATCCGCCGAGAGAGCCCTTTACAGTGCTCTCGAAAAACTCACGTTCCTCGTCGGTCTCCAGCTCGTCATACTCCGAAAGCTCTTTCTGACGCTTTGTATCGCCATTGATGAAGTATATCGCCTGAGTCTGGTATACGCCCTGATCCTGTCCCATGCCGAAAAACTCGTTTTTCCGCATTACGAACGGCACAGCGAGAACGCATACTATCACAGGTATAAGCATATCCTTCAGTGAGAAATCATGTTTCCATATGTGCCGCCAGCGGAAGGGCTTGCTCCTTCGCGCGAAAAGCGCCGCAGCCAGTGCTGCCGCGCTCAGTACGGCTGCTCCGCAGCCTGCGCGGAACACAGTATACCTGTCGATCAGAAAAAGTCCCATACTTGCGAATATATGCGCAAAGAACCACATTATCACACCAAGTACCGCACCTTCTATTATATTCTTTTTCCTGAACCATATCACAGCGCCAAGCACGGAGAAGACCACTCCCGCAAAGCAGACTGCCGCAAATATCATTTCTTATGCTCACTCCTTACAGATATCGTTTATCATTTCGCTGAAGCTTTTCATTATGACCTCCCAGCGATAGTTCCTGTCAACATATTCTCCCGCGTTCTGCCGCATGATACCGTACTCCCTGCCGTGAGAGAAGATATAGTCTAATATGCCTTCCAGCTCAAAATAATCAGTATAATAAAGACCGCCGTTGCTCTTTATGCAGTGTCCTTTCAGCACCTCGCACACGCCGTTCACTATAACGGGAACAGACAGCGTCATTGCTTCCAGCACCGATATCGAAAGGCTCTCGAAATTCGACGGCAGCCACAGGCACTTTGCTCCTGCTATGCCGCTGAACTTGTCCTCCTCGCTGACAAAGCCGAGGCTGATGATATCCTTATGGGAGGGTATATCGCATACCGGTTTTCCCATGAGCACCAGCTTCAGACCGCTGTCGGGACGGCGCTTTTTGTATTCGAGAAAGTATCTGAACATCGCAGGGCAGTTCTTGCCCTCGTCGATACGTCCCACATATATAAGATAATCGCCCTCGATGCCGAACTTGCTTCGGAAAGCCGCTTCATCAGGCTCACAGGGCACTTCAACGCCCGTGCCCATTACCCGGCAGGGTATATCCCTGCAGTCAAAGAGTCCCTGTACAAGCGCCTTTTCCTCGTCAGTGAGGAACACGAAGGCCTTCGGGAGAGTAAAAAGCTTCTCAAATGTTTTGAAGTGTATATAGGGCTCCTCATGGGCTGTGGGAATAAGCACCGCTTTGTCAGCCACCTCAGGAAGTCCCGCAACAGTAAGGTAATAGAGATAGGTAACGAATATGAAAACATCATATCTGTCCTTGTTTTCGCGGATATAGTCTATCGCCGCAGGAGAATAGGGACCCTGCTTCTCGAACCATATCTTTTCAGCCTCAGTGCTGTAATTTCCGGAGCGCAGGTACTTCCCGTTATAGTCGTTGAAGTCCTTTGCGCGGGGCTTTGCCACCGGGAAACGGAGAACCCTTACTCCGTTTATCTCCTCCTCGTCAGCCTTGTAGTGATTCTCCCATGTGGTGTATTCAAGTGCCTTTGTTGTAATCACGTCCACATCAAAGCTGCCTGCGAGCCTTTCGGCGATGAGACGGGTGTAATACTCCGAGCCGCCGTTGACTTCAAGTCCGTATCTCTGATTGACAAGAGCTATCCTTTTCATTATTCCTTATCTCCGCTCACTTCTCTGAAAAACTTCATGTATTTATCCACGATAACGTCCCACGCAAAATTGCTGCGGACGTAGTTCCTGCCGTTTTCGCCCATCTGCGCTGCTTTCTCCTTATTGCTCAGGAACCAGTCGGTGCAGCCCTCGAACTCAAAATAGTCCCCGAAGTAAAGCCCGCCGTTGGACTCTGAGGCGAAATTTCTCGTTACAGCGCAGTCGCTGTTTACGAGCACCGGACGTCCACACAGCCAGCTCTCCATGATAACAAGGGAGAAGCTCTCGTTGGTAGAGGGCTGACAGAGGAATTCCGCCGCTGCCTGAGCGTTGTACTTGTCCTGCAGGTCTATGAAGCCGAGGTCGATTATCCTCTTCTGCTTTACAAGTCCGTCAGGAAGCTCTATATTTCCGCCGCCTATGAGTATCAGCTTCAGGTCGGTGTCATGGCGCTTCACGTACTCGGAATAGTACCTGACAAGGGTATGGACATTCTTGCCCTCGTCCTTCCTTCCTGCGTATATCACAAAGGGACTGTCTATGCCGAATTTGCTCCGGAAAGCCGCAGCGTCTCCGGTAAGGTCCGTATATACTCCCTCGCCGAGACAGCCCTGCTTTACGCGGCTCATGTCGAAGACCCGGTTTGCCAGCTCGTACTCAGGCTTTGCGTGGTATATTATACCGCCGATGTTCTCGAAGACCGGTTTGAATACGTCCATATACACATAGGGCTCGTCATGGAAGCAGGGTATCAGCACCGATTTTTCAGGGCATACCTGCAAGCCATGATATGTCGTGCCGAACATATAGGGTATGAACACAAAGAGGCTGTACTCGTCACTGTGAGTCCTTATATACTCGCAGAGGTCGGGACTGTTCACCATTTCCTCAACATATGTGTTCTGATCGTCAGCGGAAACAGGAAGTCCCTTCATCAGCCTTGCGTTCACTGCGTCAAACGCTCCTGTATCGCGCTTCCTTACCTTGAAGCGCCTTATATTGAACCCGTGTACATTATCAGTACCCGCACTGAAATAGTTCTCGTTCCAGTCAGCGGAGAACTCCTTCACGCAGGTGCTGAGCATTTCCACTTCCACTCCTGCCTCGTGAAGATGCGTGGTGAGACCGCGGAGCTCCATTTCGGCTCCGCCGGGTATCTTCTCGCTGTACCACGGGATAACAAATCCTATTTTTTTCATTTCCTTATCCTTTTCTGCCGTCTATGAAGTCCCTGAGCTCCCTCTCGAATACAGCCCTGACGTTCTCATAGGAGAAGTCCTCAAGACGTCTGCGCTGACCTGCGATTATACTCTCCCGGAGCTTGTCGTCCGTGAGCACCCTGTCCATAACAGCCGCCGCGTATACGGGGTCATTGCTGTCAAGGAGCACTCCGCTGCCGCCGAGGGTATCTGATATTGCACTTGTATCATAAGCGATTATAGGGACATCGAAAAACATCGCTTCCACCAGCGGTACGCAGAAGCCCTCATGCTCGCTCATGCACACGAATGCGTCGGCAAGGTGATAATACGCAAGTATCTCGCTGAACTTTATATGTCCCGGAAAGACAACGTCATCGCCTATACCGAGAGCCCTTGCGTACTTCGCAAGACGGTCACGGTAGTTTTCCATGCCCCTGGCAGAGCCAACAAGTATCAGCCTTGATTCCGGATTGAGCTTCTTGTAGCTGTAAAATGCCCTTATGACGTTTTCCTGTTTCTTATTCGGAGCGATACGTCCCACAAAGATAATATTCTTCTTTCCGTCGCTGTATTTTTTTATCACAGCTTCATCAGGAGCCTGCCTGTAGTCATCAAACTTTATAAGTATCGGTCTGATATCTATAGGGCAGGTATAACCCATTTTCAGCAGCTCGGACTTATTGTACGCCGATACCGCCAGTACATAGTCCACTTTATCCCTGAGGAACTCAACGCCCTTGTAGCCGAGCTCCGTGAGCTGTGTGGCAGGTACGCTGTAGGAGCGGAAAAACTCAGCCGGCGTGATATTGTGATACACCATTATCCTGCGGCACTTATACTTTTCGAGCTTGAAGGTAAGGTCTGTGCCGGTAGACTTGTGGTATATAAGGACGTCGTCCTTTTTCAGATCACGGAGCTTGTCAACTTTTTTCGCAAGACCGCCGGGCAGCCGCTTGTCGATATTCTCAGCGTATATATCAGTGGAATATCCCATCTCGCTGATAACGCCTTTAAGAGCGATAGTGTCATTGCCTATAGCGTCGCCGAATGAGAGGGTGGGAAGGAGCTGTACTACGCGCATTATGCCTGCTCCTTTGTTATCATGCTGCGGAGCTCCGCGTTCTCACGCTCCAGCTTTTCAAGGCGCTTTGCAAGCTCTTTGTTTACTATTTCAAGGGTCTCGACCCTGTTGCACATATCCTTTGACTTGTCCTCTGATATTGCTTTTACGGCTATGGCAGTGTTGGCGTTGAAGTCGTTCTGCTCCATAACTATAGGATCCACATAGAATCTCATTATCTTGCGCAGAGCCTTCTTGAAGAATACCTTCACGGGATTGCCCTTGAACTCCTGATATGGCTGCACATAGTAGTGAGAAGTAACATAGTCTATGGCTTCCGCGGGAGAGCCGCCCTGAGCGGTCTTCTTATAGGGAATATCATCAAAGCTGAGCATATCCGAAGTAAGTCCTTTTTCCTTTATCTCCCTTCTTATGTCAGCCATTATCTGCTCTATATTTATACTATTGTCCATTTTCCGTGTCCTTTCGGTTACTTTTTTTCCAGTCTGTATTATCGTCAAGCCCGAAGCTGTGTTTTATCCTTGCGACACCCACATCTCCGACGCTCGACAGTATCTCTATCTTGTATATATGGCGGCAGTAATCAACAGGTATTCCGTCGCCGCATTCTATTGTAAAATCAAGGGTATACACATCAGGAAGAAGAGGTACGTCTTCCAGAACTATCTCTACTGTTCCGTCCTTTGAAATGTCAAATATATCAAAGCGGTCTATCCTCGTATTGGTGCCGTAGCAGGATATGCCCTTGCTGTTGAATACGCCTAGTCCGAAAACAGCGTCCTCCACCTTTTTCTTCACGCTGTAGCCTATCCTGAAAACTATCCTGTCGCCCGTGCGGAAAACAGACTGTTCTTCTCCTTCGGCACTGAAAGATGATACCTTTTCGATACGCGCATTGCCGTTGCCGTGACGTTCTGTCTCACAGGCACCCGTTACATTGCCGCTGTTCATGTTCTTCTGCATCTCACGGCTCATGAAGTCAAGGTATTCAAGGTCTACTTCTTTTGGGTCGCCCTCAGCGCGAATAAGGCCGTCGTATATCCATATCGAGCGGTCGCATATCTGCTCTATCTGACCGAGTGAATGTGAAACTATAACTATTGTCGCTCCCTGAGCCTTTATCTCTTTGAGCTTGGCAAAGCATTTCGCCTGAAAATTGGCGTCGCCAACCGCAAGTATCTCATCAATGAGGAGTATATCAGCGTCAACATTTATTGCTACGGAAAAGGCAAGGCGCATATACATTCCCGATGAATAGGTGCGGACAGGATTGTCTATAAAGCTTGCGAGCTCCGAGAAGTCGATTATATCCTGTAATCTCGCGTCAATTTCTTTTCTGGTAAGTCCGAATATGGAAGCGTTGGTGTAGATGTTCTCCCTGCCGCTCATATCCGGGTGAAAGCCTGCTCCGAGCTCGATAAGGCTCGATACTCTACCGTTCATCTTTATAGTTCCCGAATCGGGATACATTATCCTTGTCAGCAGTTTCAGGGTCGTGCTCTTTCCGCAGCCGTTCCTGCCGATAAGACCGATAGCCTCGCCCTTGTTCACCTTAAAGCTGATCCCTCTGAGCACCTTTCGCTCCTCATATTTGTTCCTTTTGAAGAAGAGAAGCCTTTCCTTCAACTGTGAACCCTTGTCAAGATATACCTTGAAGCTCTTGGTCACGTCTTTGACTTCTATCGCAATTTCATTTCCTGCCATCAGAGTTCCTCCGCAAAATGCCTTTGAAGCTTGTTGAATACCATTGTGCCGAATATAAGGAAGAATACTCCCAGTCCTGCCGCCAGAAGAAGGGTTGATAGGTCAGGCACCTGCTTTTCGTACAGCACGGTCCTGTAGCATTCGATTATATGCGTCATAGGATTGAGATCGAAATACTTTTCATATCCCGGAGGCACCTGATACACGATAGGAGTAAGATACATCCAACCCATAGCCACAATGCCGAGGATATGCTCCAGGTCTCTGAAATAAACTGTGACAGCAGAGGTCAGCAGGGACATTCCCAGAGCAAAGAGATATTCGACCAGCATGATAACAGGAAGCGTAAGCAGCGCAAGAAAATTGAAGCCTGTTCCCGTTACGATTATGACCGCGAATACCACTATGAAGCTCAGCAGCATATTCACGAAACAGCTGGTCACATAGGATATGGGGATTACCATTCTGGGAAAGTATATCTTCTTCACGAGGTCCTTCTGTGCCAGAACGGAAGCTGCTCCGGTTGTTATGGCAGAGGAGAAGAATATCCACGGTATCAGCGCAACGAACAGATAAAGGTAATACTTATCCACATTATTGTTCGGGAGTATATGTGTGAAAACTATCGTATAGACTATCAGCTGAAAAAGAGGATTGATGAAGGTCCACAGAAAGCCGAGGACAGAGCCCTTGTAGCGTCCGCGCAGATCCTTTTTCACAAGGCTGAATATCATTTGCCTGTATGCGTACAGCTCTTTTATCGTACTCATTTAACGCTCCTTAAAGCGCTGATAAGCGGTACTTTCCGCCAAAAGCGCATAAAATTCCATAGTATCTTTTAATTATATCACAAGCCATTTATGCTGTCAAGTAAAAAGCTGCCGTTCTGCCATATAATGCAAAAAACGGACAGTTTTGTCCGCTTTTTTAAATAACATATTCAATCCGGAGCAATGCAGTCACCGCCCCTGCATATCAACTATCATTTATGGTACTTTCCGCCCTCCGCTATCTGGAACGCGCGGTATATCTGCTCAAGGAGCATTACCCTCGCAAGCTGGTGCGGAAAGGTCATCTTCGACATTGAGAGTTTGAGAGTTCCCATTGCCTTTATCTCCGGGTCAAGTCCGAAGGAGCTGCCGATAATGAAAGTGACGGTGCTCTGCCCGCTCACTCCGGCTGAGCTTATCTTCTCCGAAAGTTCGGGACTTGTCAGCTGCTTTCCTTCGATGCACATGGGGACTATCATGCCCCTTGCGTACTTCTTTATCTGCTCCGCTTCCTTTTTCAGTGCGGTCGCTATCTCCTTCTCCGACGGGTCGTCACTGAGGCGGCACTCGTCCAGCTCACGGAGCTCGAATGTGCAGTATCTCCCCAGTCTCTTGATGTATTCCCCGCAGGCGCTGCGGAGATAATCCTCTTTCAGTTTTCCTATGACTATCAGATTTATATTCATCAGAATATCACCGCTCCTCCCTGTGTTTCAACAGGAGCTACTCCGAGGAGATAGTCCCTTCCTCTTGCGAATCTTTCAAGGCTTCTCTGTACAGTTCCGTCGGCAATATCGGGACGGTTGTTGTCCTGACTGAGATGTCCGAGAAGGAAATGTGTAGTTCCCCGCTCTATGAGCCTGCCCACCTGCACAGCGCAGTCGTCGTTGGAGAGATGACCGTTCTGCGAAAGGATACGCTCTTTCAGGTACAGCGGATAGGGACCTCTGCGCAGCATATAGTCATCGTAATTTGCTTCTATCAGCACCATGCGGCAGCCTGTAAGAGCTTCGTCCACCTCAGGGGTAACGTGACCGAGGTCGGTGCATATCGCACAGTATTTGTCGTCAGAGGTATGTATGCGATAGCCGCAGCTCTGTATGGCGTCGTGGGGAGTATCAAAGCAGCTCACCTCGCTGCCGCCGCAGCTTATAGTCTTGCCGTTTATGTCGATAACAGGCGAATTCACCGCTATCTTATTACCGTCGCAGAGCCTTTGCAGAGTGCGTTTCTGTCCGTACACCGGCATACCCGTCTTTTTTGTGAGCATAGTCAGGCCTGCGATGTGATCGGTGTGCTCATGGGTTATGAACACGCCCTGGACCGCGCTCAGCGGTATATTATTCACTTCAAGGGCTTCCGAGAGCCGTTTGAAGCTGACGCCGCAGTCTATAAGGATACCGCCCTTTTCAGTGCCGATAAATGTGGAATTGCCCTTGCTGGAACTGAAAAGGGGATAGAGTCTTGCCATTGGGATTCTCCGTTCTTTTTGATCATTATTATGCTTATAAGCGCAAAGCTTATAGTTGAGAGTTGACAGTTTTGGTGTCGCTTGCGGCGATATTATTTAAATAACGTGAACACAGCAAACACATTAACTCTCAACTCTCCACTTTCAACTCTCAACTTATTTTATTGATCTCCGTGCCCTGTCTTGTTTCCTTGACCTCATAACCGAGAGCCGCTATCTTATCGCGGAGCTCGTCAGCCAGTGCGAAGTTCTTTTCCTTACGTGCAGCCTGACGCTGTTCAACAAGCTCCATAACTTCATTCGGGACGTCGAGGACGCCGTCACCTACAGGATTTGCCGCTTCCTTGGCGTTTGCGATAAGGTCAAGTCCCATGACCTTGTCGAATTCGTTTATAAGTGCAAGCTTTGTAGCCGCATTTGCCTTTGATTTCAGAACGTCATATATAACAGTGATACCCATAGCGGTATTGATATCGTTTCCGAGAGCCTCGTTGAAAGCTCCCATAAGGCGGTCGTACTCAGCCTTGTCGATATCTCCGCCGCTCTCCTTTGTAAGTGGAGCTATCTTCTCTGTGAGCTTATTGTATGCTACCACAGCGTTGTCAAGGTTCTCCCATGAGAATACCAGCGACTTCCTGTAGTGAGACTGCAGGCAGAAGAAACGGTATACCACAGGCTTGTAGCCCTTTTCCTCAAGAAGCGATACCGTCAGGAACTCTCCCTTGCTCTTGCTCATCTTGCCGCTGTTTGTATTGAGGTGGAGCACATGGAACCAGTAATTGCACCACTTATGTCCGAGGTAAGCCTCAGACTGCGCTATCTCGTTGGTATGGTGAGGGAAAGCGTTGTCGATTCCGCCGCAGTGGATATCGAGGTACTCGCCGTTGTTCTTCATGCTTATGCACGAGCACTCGATATGCCAGCCCGGATAGCCTACGCCCCACGGGCTGTCCCATTTCAGCTCCTGGTCGTCAAATTTGGACTTGGTGAACCAGAGCACGAAGTCTGCCTTGTTGCGCTTGTTCTCGTCAGCCTCAACACCCTCACGGACGCCTACTGCAAGGTCTTCCTCGTTGAAATCGTTGAAAACATAATACTTTTCAAGCCTTGAGGTATCGAAATAGATATTTCCGCCTGCTTCGTAAGCGTAGCCCTTTTCCATAAGGGTGCTGATAACGCGGATAAACTCGTCTATATAGGTAGTTGCCGGAACTACAGTATCGGGCTTTCTGACGTTGAGTTTTTTGCAGTCCTCAAAGAATGCGTCTGTATAGAACTTAGCAATCTCCATTACTGTCTTGTGCTCGCGCTTGGCGCCCTTGAGCATCTTGTCGTCGCCGGTGTCGCCGTCGCTGGTAAGATGTCCCACGTCTGTGATGTTCATGACACGGTTCACATCGTAGCCGATGAAGCGCAGGTATTTTTCAAGAACGTCCTCCATGATGTAGCTTCTGAGATTACCAATGTGCGCAAAGTGGTACACGGTCGGTCCGCAGGTATACATATTGACTTTTCCCTCAGTATGAGGTACGAACTCCTCTTTCTTATGTGACAGTGAATTATATAACTGCATTTTTCTTCCTCCTATATAAAGTTGAGAGTTGAGAATTGAGAGTGGAGAGTTATTTCCCATTGCTCATTTTCTTCATATTCTCTTTTTTGGTTTTTATTATTGATGAAATAATCAGTTTTATTTCGTGAACATCTCTGTGCATTAATTCAAACTGTATCTCATTTATGTAATCTGTTTCACGCAGAAGCCGAAGCCAATATATCGTTTCTGCCGACTCCTTCAGAGCTATTCCCATTTTAGAAATAAAATCCCTGCCGCTTTGCGCTTCTAACGCTTAACTTATATTTGCGCCGATGCTCGTTCCGCTTCTCAGCACCTGTTGAGATAAAACATACTCTTTCTTTTCCAAAAGGAATTTATACAAATTAATTACTCTTACAGCAAATTTAAAACTTTTTTCGCCTACAATGCTATCACTCATATCTTCCTCACAGCTTTCCGAATTAAGAATTAAAAACTTTCAACTCTCAATTCTCAACTCTCAACTGAATCAGAACTCCCATATCTCAGGGGGCGGATTTTTTATTTTCAGCTTTGAGAAATAGCCGAACATCACAAGGAACTCCGGAAGTATGCGAAGTCCGTCATGATAGTAAGCTCCCATGCGCTCCTTTTCTTCAGCTATTCCCTTATAGCTCCGCGGACATGAGAATATCCAGTCGGCAGTAAGACTGTCGAAGCTGAGCCTGAAAAAGCCAGAGGGACTTTCCTCGCCGAAGCTTTCAAGGAGAGCGATATGGTCTCCTGCGTCGTCAGCCGCTCCCACATAAGCCATGCTTCCGTCAAGGCTGACAGCCGCAAGGAATCTGCTGTCGTTCTTTACAGCTTCGTTTACCGCCTCGTCTGAGGGATACTTTATTATATTCATCTCCGTCCTCCTTTTTACAAATAAAGAAATGAAACTATATCACACATTTTTTATGTTGTCAGGACATAAAAACAAAGCCTCCGAGGGCTGACCCTCGGAGGCGCAAAAGCACGTTTCCACTCCGTTTTTACTCATCATATCCTTAACGCGGACGAAACGCCGGCAGATACACACATACCGCTTCACTGCCGGAGCTGACAGCCGCACTTCACTTATCCCGACTGTGTGCTCACACCACCCGCACACTCTCTGAAAGTCCGCAGAAAAGCTACTCTGACTGCTACGCCTTTATCAGAACTAAGACCTTAGAACCAAGATCTTAGAATTTAGTTGTATACAAAAAAGCTGAGTCTAAGCTCTAAGCTCTAAGCTCTAAGCTCTAAGCTCTAAGCTCTAAGCTCTAAGCTCTAAGCTCTAAGCTCTAAGCTCTAAAAACTATTATATACCAAAGCACCGGGATTTGTCAAGACGGAGCGTCGCTTTTTAAATATGAACAAATTGTAAACATTTCCTCTTCCCCTTGACTTTACCCCCGTAAAAGTTATATACTTGTTTTAGCACTCTACGAGATAGAGTGCTAATCAATTTACTACGGAGATGTTTTTAATGGAAACCAAACAGTTCAAAGCAGAATCCAAAAGACTGCTCGATATGATGATCCACTCGATCTATACTCATAAGGAGATATTTCTCCGTGAGCTTATCTCCAATGCAAGCGACGCTATTGATAAGCTGTATTTCAAATCCCTCACCGATGACAAGGTAGGACTGAATAAAGACGATTTCGCAATATGGATATCCGCTGACAAGGACAGCCGCACCCTTAAAATTACCGACAACGGTATCGGCATGACCGAGGAGGAGCTTGAAAACAACCTCGGTACTATCGCAAACAGCGGCTCCTTCAAGTTCAAGAACGAGAACAAGCTGGAAGAGGACAATCAGATAATCGGACAGTTCGGTGTAGGCTTCTACTCGGCATTCATGGTAGCAAAGAAAGTCACCGTCATATCCAAGGCTTACGGAAGTGACAAGGCTTACCGCTGGGAGTCCGAGGGCATTGACGGCTATACCATTACCGAGGACGAAAAAAAGAACGCCGGCACAGAGATAATCCTCGAAATGCTTGACGATACAGAGGACGAGAACTACGGCGAGTTTCTCGACCAGTACAGGATAAAGTCCCTCGTTTCCAAATACTCTGACTATATCCGCTTCCCTATCAAGATGGAGGTATCCCACAGCCGTCCCAAGGAGCAGACAGAAGAGGAAAAGGAGAAGAACTTCCCTGTTGAGTATGAGGACTACATCGAGGTTGAAACTCTCAACAGCATGACTCCCCTCTGGAAAAAGAACAGGAACGAGCTGAAGGAGGAGGACTACAAGCACTTCTATACCGAGAAGTTCTTCGATTACAATGCTCCTCTGAAATATTCACACGTCAGCAACGAAATGCCTGCCTACAACGCACTGCTTTATATACCGTCAAAGGCTCCATTTGACTACTACTCAAAGGAATACGAAAAGGGCTTGCAGCTCTACTCAAACGGCGTACTCATCATGGACAAGTGCGCAGACCTTCTCCCCGATTATTTCAGCTTCGTAAAGGGGCTTGTTGACAGTGAGGACCTTTCGCTGAATATCTCCCGTGAGATGCTCCAGCACGACAGACAGCTGAAAGTGATCGCAAAGAGCATCGAAAAGACTGTCAGCAGCGAGCTGAAAAAGATGCTCAAGAACGAGCGTGAGAAGTACGAGGAATTCTGGAAGGCATTCGGCTTGCAGCTGAAATACGGTATCTACAGCGACTTCGGCATGAATAAGGAAAAGCTTCAGGATCTTCTCCTGTTCACTTCTTCCAACGAGCAGAAGCTTGTAACTCTTGACGAGTACGTTACAGGTATGCGTGAGGATCAGAAGTACATCTACTACGCTACAGGCGAGAGCGCAGCACGTATCGAGCAGCTCCCTCAGACAGAGCTGGTAAAGGACAACGGCTTCGAGATACTTTACCTGACGGACAATATCGACGAGTTCGCTGTAAAGTCGCTGATGAAGTACAAGGATAAGGAATTCAAGTCGGTATCCGCTGACGACCTGGGACTTGACTCACCTGAAAAGAAGGAAGAGCTCAAGGCTAAAGAGGAGGAGAGCGCAGACCTTCTCAAAGAGCTTCAGGAAGCGCTGAACGGCAAGGTAACAAAGGTGGCTATCTCACAGAGACTTAAATCCCACCCCGTATGCCTTACAAGCGAGGGCGAGATATCCCTTGAAATGGAGAAGGTCCTCAACTCCATGCCTACAGATCAGAAGGTACACGCGCAGAGAGTTCTGGAGATCAATCCCGACCATGAGATATTCGGCAAACTTAAAGCTCTCAGCGAGGGCGGCGACAAGGAAAAGCTGGGCAAGTACGCACAGCTGCTCTACGATCAGGCTCTTCTTATCGAAGGCATGAGCATTGAGAATCCCGTCGAGTTCTCGAACCTTATCTGCGAGCTTATGTAATAAATGCTGTAAAAATATGATTTCTGCAGGGGCGAGTGCCTGTTAGGCATCGTCCCCTACAAAAATAAACAAGCCCCGAAGCATCAATTGCTTAGGGGCTTGTCTTATACATAAGTATCTAACTTGAATTTATGTTCCTTTTTTCTTCAGAGTCCGCTTTATGAGCACTTTCACACGCTCGCAGGTATCCTGCGGAAATTCCGTTATGAACTTTATCGCCTGCTCATGAGCTTCCTCACGGGGGAGCTTCAAAAACCTGTGGAAGAACGCATATACCTCGTCAAATGACGAGAACAGCCTTTCCACGGTCTCCTCACCCTCAGGAGTGAGAACGACGCTGTTGCAGAAGTCCTCATATACCAGTCCGCAGTTGGCGAGACACCTGAGCATTTTGCTTACGCTTGGCCTTGAAACTCCAAGGTGCCGCGCTATGCTTACACAGCGTACACATTCCTCTTTTTCGGACAGTTCCTTTATTGCTGCCAGATACTTTATCTGACCTGCACAGTGTTTCATTATATTCTCCTTTCAAAGAGACATTTCTTACTTGTCAGAGTCGATGAGATTCCAGTAACCCTTCAGGTATACAGCACCTGAAATTACTGTAAGACCCGCAGATATCCATATAAGCGCAGGGATTATCACATTGTCCACAGCATTTCTGAACGCGTCGGGGAAGTCTATACCGAAATCAAAGCACAGACTGAGCCAGAACAGTATAGCTATTATAGCCACCATAGTAAAGGCAGTCTTCAGCTTGCCCCATATACCGGCTGCAACAACTATACCGCTGTTTGCGGCAAGGAGCCTGAGTCCTGATACCATGAACTCTCTTGCGGTTATGATGATGAAGGGTACAGCACCCATATTCACCTCTGCAAGCTCTACAAATACCGCCAGCGCAGCTATTACGAGCACCTTGTCCGCAAGGGGATCGAGGAATTTACCGAAGTTGGTAACGAGGTTTCTCGATCTTGCTATCTTTCCGTCAAGAGCGTCCGTTATGGAAGCAGCTGCAAAGATAATGAGGGCGATCGCATAGTGAAAAGGCACGTTTATATACATGAACAAAAGGAAAAACGGTATAAGAAGAACTCTCAGAAGAGTCAGCTTATTTGGCAGATTCATTATTTTATCACCTCTCCTATCAGGTCATAATCAAGTGTATCAGTGATCCTTATTCTTACATGATCTCCGATCTCAAGCGGTTTTTCCGAAGTAAAGAATACTTTTCCGTCAATATCGGGAGCGTCGAGCCGCGTCCTTCCGAACCAGCACTCACCGAACTTGTCAAAGCCTTCAACAACAGCTTCAAGCTCTTCGCCCATGAGCTTTTCGTTGTTCTCGCAGCTGATGAGCATCTGCTGCTCCATTATGATATCCGCGCGGTGGGCGGCAGTTTCCTCGTCAACCTGACCAGGCATATCGTAAGCCTTGGTGCCCTCCTCACGTGAATAAGCAAAGCAGCCCAGTCTGTCAAAGCGTACTCTCTTCACGAATTCAGCCAGCTCCTCGAACTGCTCCTCAGTCTCACCGGGAAAGCCTGTAATAAGCGTAGTCCTGAGTACAACTCCCGGTATCTTTTCGCGTATATGCGCAAACAGCGCCTCCAGCTTTTCGGCATCGCCCCAGCGGTTCATGCTTGAAAGTATATCCCCGCTGCAGTGCTGTATCGGTACCTCAAGGTACTTTACAAGCTTTTCCTCACGGGCGATAACGTCAAGAAGCTCGTCGGTTATGCGCTCCGGATAGCAGTAAAGGGTGCGTATCCAGCGGAGACCGTCTATTTTGCACAGCTCTGTGAGAAGCTCCGCCAGTTTCGGCTCGCCGTAGAGATCCTTTCCGTACTGAGCCGTATCCTGTGCGATGACCACAAGCTCCGTAACGCCGTTGTCAGCAAGGAATCTCGCTTCCTCTATGAGCTTTTCCATAGGGACGCTGCGGAATTTCCCCCTTATCATGGGTATAGCGCAGTAGGTGCAGCAGTTCGAACAGCCCTCCGCGACTTTAAGGTAAGTAAAGAATGGCAGGGTGGATATTATCCTCTCTCCGCAGAGCTCCGCGTCAAGCTTGGGAGCAAAGCGCACGACGCGCTCGTCCGCAAGAACGTGGTCGAGGATATCGACTATATCCTTTGTGTCACCTATGCCTATAACGGCGTCCGCTTCGGGGAACTGCGCCGCAGCCTCCTCCTTGTACCTTTCCACAAGACAGCCTGTTATGATAATCTTTTTGAGACTGCCCTCCTCCTTGAGCTTTCCCAGTTCAAGGATAGTTTCTATAGCTTCTTCCTTTGCGGCCTTTATGAAGCCGCAGGTATTGACGACTGCCACATCGGCAAGCCCCGGCTCTGTCACAAGCTTGTAGCCGTGGCTCCTGAGCTTGTAGAGCATACGCTCAGAGTCAACAAGATTTTTCGAGCAGCCAAGGGACACCATGCCCACCTTGATCGCCATATCAGTTTTCCTCCTCAAGATCGTCCGCACATTCAAAATACTCCTTAACGGCGCGGTTTATCTCTGTAAAATCATAGCCGTACCGCACAAGTGCGCTTTTGACCTTTTCTATTGTTTTTCTGTCCTCACGGTCTGTAAGGTATCGGGAATGCTTGGTTTTCAGCAGCTCCATAAGGTTCTTCCCGAAGGTATCGCTGTAGGGGGCGAGAGCGTCCTCTGCGATATATTCGCTTATACCCTTCTGCATGAGCTCTCTCTTGCAGCGGCGTGAGCCGAAGCGCTTTACCTCAACGAGCTTTCGCGCCATACGCTCAGCGTATCGCACATCATCTATGAAGCCGTGCTCAGTGAGTCTTTTCATGACCGCAGTGCAAAGCGGCTCGCTTTTATAGTTCTCAATGAGCTTTCCGAACATTTCCGAATAAGTATAGTCTCTGTAGTCCAGCAAGTAAAGAGCCCGCTGATAGGCTCTGCGGAAGTTGGAAGCGTAGACAATCTTTTTCAGGGTCTCCCTGTCTGTCTCCATACCGGGACGTATACCGAAATCAGTGATTATATCGGCATGGAGATAGAGCTTCCGCCCGTCGTCAAGTTCCGCTTCGTAGGTCGAGCCCTTGTACCGCGCAACGGATATTATCTTCATTATTCCTCAGCCGGCGTGAACTCCTCAAAGTTCTCGTCAAAGCTTGCAAGAACGTCCTCGTCTGAAGCGCCTTCTCCGCTCTCAGCCGCAGGCTTTTCAGCAGCCGGAGCTGCCGCGGGCTTGCTCTTCTTTGCAACAGAAGCGTTCAGCTCGTCCTTTCTTGCCAGTATCTGCTCCTCAATCTCCTTCATGAGCTTTTCGTCGTTCTGGAGCAGCTCCTTTACGTTATCACGTCCCTGTCCAAGCTTCTGATCCTTGTAGCTGAACCACGAGCCGCCCTTCTTGATGATGTCAAGGTCTACGGCAAGGTCGAGCACCTCACCTGTACGGGAGATTCCGCTGCCGTACATAAGGTCGAATTCGCACTCCTTGAAAGGAGGAGCTACCTTGTTCTTTACTATCTTGCAGCGTGTGCTTGCACCAATAACATCAGTACCGGATTTCAGCACCTCGCCCTTTCTTACCTCGATACGCACCGATGAATAGAACTTCAGCGCACGACCGCCGGGAGTAGTTTCGGGATTTCCGTACATAACGCCTATCTTTTCGCGTATCTGATTGATGAATATAGCAACACAGTTGGACTTTGATATAGCCGCTGTGAGCTTTCTCATAGCCTGTGACATAAGTCTCGCCAGCTGACCTACATGGAGATCACCCATTTCGCCGTCTATCTCGGCACGGGTGGTCATAGCGGCGATAGAGTCGAGAACTATTACATCGATAGCGCCCGAACGGATAAGAGCCTCAGCTATTTCGAGAGCCTGTTCGCCGCTGTCAGGCTGCGAAACGAGAAGATTGTCGATATTTACTCCAAGAGCCTTTGCGTAAACAGGGTCGAGAGCGTGCTCAACGTCTATGAACGCGGCTTCTCCGCCTGCCTTCTGTGCCTGAGCCACGATAGACAGCGCAACTGTGGTCTTACCGGAGCTCTCAGGGCCGTATATCTCAACGATACGTCCTCTCGGAACGCCGCCTATACCAAGCGCCATATCGAGAGTCATGGAACCAGTGGGGATAGCGTCAACATTCAGGGTCTTTGTCTGTCCGAGGCGCATTACCGCGCCTGCGCCGTACTTCTTTTCTATCTGCTTGAGAGCGCCGTCAAGAGCGGCTTTCTTGTCCTCTACGGCTGTAACTCTGACAACTGTAGGCTTTTTAGCAAGTTCCTTTTTTGCCATTGGTATTTCCTCCGTACTGTATTATAATATATTAAGCTTTAAAATTCCTGAAAAACCTAAAAATCAATTCACGGCGGCGGCTGTTCTGATTATTCCCCCGCCGTCACGCCGAAGCTCAACGTCGGCGAAACCGTTTTTTTCGAGTATATCCTTTACGGCGTCATGCTGACCGAGACCGAACTCATATACGATATATCCGCCGTTCTTTATGGAAGCTTTCCACAGCCTTGTCATGGCTCTGTAGAAGTCGAGACCGTCCTTGCCGCCGAAAAGCGCCGATTCAGGCTCGTATCTCACCTCTGTCATGAGCTCACTCATGTCCTGCGAGGTAAGGTAAGGGGGATTGCTCACAAGTATATCAAGTCCCGTTATCTGACGGGCAGTTTCACTTCTCAGCACATCGCCGCTTATTATTTTTATATCGCCGCAGCCGTTTAGCTCTGTGTTCTGTCTCAGATAGTACAGAGCCTTTTCAGACAGTTCCACGGCGTATACCTCCGCTTGGGGGAGCTCCTTTTTCAGCGCTACGGCTATACAGCCGCTGCCGCTGCAAAGATCGGCTATCTTGGGCGCTGTAAGCTTTTCCCTGCGACATATATCGAGTATCTGCTCCACAAGAGTTTCCGTATCGGGACGGGGTATGAGAACACCCTCGCCCACCTTGAAATTGCAGCCCCAGAACTCCCACTGTCCCAGCAGATACTGCAGGGGATAGCCCTCGGAACGGCGCTTTGCAAGAGAAAGTATCTCCGCAGCCTTCTCATCGGGAACAGGCTCCTTCGGAGCGAACATGGGGAACTTCTCCCCCAGCATATCCTGAAATATACAGGCGGTGTCAAAGTCCGCGGACTCCTCGTCACGCAGGGCTATGAGCCCGCGGCATTTTGCAAAAAGCTCGCCGCGGCTTACCACCTGTCCTCCTCCTTGTCCTGAGGGATACAGGGAGTCATAGCTGCTATCGCTATCTCTATCATACTGTCGTCGGGCTCACGAGTGGTTATGCGCTGCATTGCGAGTCCGGGAGCGGAAAGGATACGTGTGAAGAGGTTGTCGTTATTTCCCGCAAGGCGTATAAACTCGTAGGAGATACCCACAACAAGCGGCAGCAGCACCAGTGAAGCAACTATACGCTGCCATGTTACCGTGAAAGGCACGAAGCACATCACGAATATACTTACGATAAGAACTATGAATATGAAGCTGGTGCCGCAGCGCTTGTGGAAGCGGCTCTGCTTGCGGATATTCTCAACTGTGAGCGGGAGCTCCGCCTCATGGCAGGCAATGGTCTTGTGCTCTGCGCCGTGATACATGAACTGTCTGCGTATATCCTTCATTAGACTTGTAAGGTACATATATACAACGAAAAGGACTATCTTCACAACGCCCTCAAGGAGAGAGCGCAGGAAGCGATTCTCCTTTACGGAGGGGATAAGTCCCACTATCCACTTGGGGAGCATGACAAAAAGTCCCAGAGCCATTACTACTCCGAGGAGTATGCCGAGGTACATGAATATATCATATCCTGAGCCTTCCTTTTTCTTTTCGGGAACAGCTTCAGCAGCTGTACTGCCGGCACTGACCGCAGCATCGCCGGCTATTGCAGGCGCGGTGTCGGTATCAGCCGTTTTCTTATTTTTCTTTTCCTTTCCGTCCTCCTCGTCCTCAGGCATCTGCTTTTCCGCAGACTTCATCATGTACTTATAGCCTTTGACAAGGGATATGACAAAGCCCGTACAGCCTCTTACCAGCGGAACTTTCCTGTACCACGGGGCGTTCTTTCCGTTATTCTCGTCCCATGTCTCCAGGTCAACAGTACCGTCGGGGAGCCTGCAAGCCATTGCGCCCTTTGTAGGTCCCAGCATCATTATGCCCTCTATGAGAGCCTGACCGCCTATCTTTGATTTGAATTTTTCCTGTGTATTATCGTTTTTTTCCATGTTTTCACCTTATTGAATTCAGTATTCTGTCCGCCTTACGGCTTTACCGCAGGAAGGGTGATGATAACTGTTGTACCCTTTCCCTCGCCCTCGCTGGTAACATCCATAGTGCCGCCGTGCATGGTTATTATCTCATCTGCAACGGCAAGTCCTATACCTGAGCCGCGGCGCGTGTGGTTCGCCTTGTAGAACTTGGTCTTAACTTTTGAAAGGTCTGATTCCTTTATTCCGCAGCCGGTGTCGGTCACCATGACAACGACGCTGCCGCCTTTTTCATAAGCCATTATGGTAACGGTATCTCCTGCCGAGGAATACTTTACCGCATTGTCTATGACATTGATGAACACCTGACGTATGCGGTTCTTGTCTCCGTACACGAAGGGGAGCATCTCAGGCTCGTTGTAGATTATCTCCTTTTCCTCACGCCTTGCCTTGTCGCTGTATATCAGCACAGCGTCACCGAGCTCTGCGAGGATATCCATATTCGCATTCTGGAGAGTGAAGTGACCGTTCTGCATACGGGAGAAGTCAAGGAGCTCCTCTACCATCTGTGAAAGGCGCTCAGTCTCGTTGACGATTACTCCTACGCCCTTCTTCATTGTGTCGGGACTGCCTCCGCCGTCTATCATGAGCGTCTCCGCCCAGCCCTTTATGGCAGTAAGGGGAGTTCTCAGCTCATGTGATACCGAAGATATGAACTCGTTCTTCATCGCCTCTGTGGCGGAGAGCTCGTCAGCCATATTGTTTATAGCCGTACAGAGGTCGCCTATCTCGTCGTCGCTGTCGTTCTCGATACGTCTGGAGAAGTCGCCCATAGCATACTTACGCGCTATACCGCTTATCTGCCGTATCGGTCTGACGATCGAGCCTGCGAAATAC
Organism: Ruminococcus sp.; assembly: GCF_016287535.1. GTDB lineage: Bacteria > Bacillota > Clostridia > Oscillospirales > Ruminococcaceae > Ruminococcus. The sequence goes on along the minus strand of NZ_JAEFAJ010000002.1, from coordinate 108,478 downwards.
AGACCTGTCATCACGATTATGAGTATTATCACAAGGCAGACGATGGTTATCGCGATGGCGTAATTCTTTATGGTATCGTCTATCTTTTCAAGGGACGTCACCATTCTGACGGCGCTGTACTCGCTGCTCATGGAGTCTATCGGCACAGATACCGCAAGGATCTTTTCGCCTCTGTTCAGTCTGTACACCTGGTCACCCTCGCTTTTGCTGAGGGCTTTATCGTAATCCGGCATAGGATCGCCTGCGTCCGGCGAAAATCCCGAAGAAGTCAGAACAACTCTTCCCTTTGAGTTTATCGCCATCAGCTCTATCTTGTCCTTCTCGTTGAAGGTCTCAAGCATTTTTCTCATTTCAGCCGAGAAATTCGACGAGCTGTCCTGAGAATGGATACTCAGCACGCTCGTTACGGCATTCAGCTTTGATATAAGGTACTGCTTCGCATTGCTGTAGAAATAATTCTGCACAGCATAGATTATGGCCATATCAATGACGAGAATAGCAAGCACGACAACGCCGAGATTGTTGAATATCCAGCGCTTGGTGATACTGTGTTTAGCCATTACTGTCCGTCATTCCACTTATATCCGTAGCCCCATATAGTGATGATATATTTGGGGTTGGAGGGTTCCTCCTCTATTTTCATACGGATACGTCTTATATTGACGTCTACTATCTTATCGTCGCCGTAGTAGCTCTCGCCCCATATATGGTTGAGGATGCTCGCACGGTCAAGAGCGGTATTCTTGTTGTTCATGAAGAACTCAAGTATCTGGTACTCTACCTGTGTAAGCTCTATAGGATTGCCGTCCTTTGTGACGGTGCGGCTTTTCAGGTTAAGCACGAAGGGACCGCTCTCTATGACGGACTGTTTCTCGCTCTTGATGAAGCTCATGCATACCCGCCTGTAGATAGCGTCAACACGGGCGGTAAGCTCTGACGGTGAGAAAGGTTTGGTGATATAATCGTCCGCGCCTATCATAAGACCGCTGACCTTGTCCATTTCCTGTGTCCTTGCAGTAAGCATGATTATTCCGATGGTAGAGCTTTTTTCACGTATCTTCTTGCAGACTGTGAAACCGTCTATACCAGGCATCATTATATCGAGCAGGACGATATCGAAATTCCCGTGCTCTGCCTCAAAGGTCTTGAGCGCGTCCTCGCCGCAGCTTACATCGACTACGTCATAGCCTGCACGCTTGAGGTTTATTACAACGAATTCACGTATTGTATCCTCGTCCTCGCATATAAGAATACGTTTCATGAGAGTATCACTCCTTTATGTATTATTTCCCGGTAGGCATTCAGACCGGGTAATATCAGTCTCTTGTCCTGAAGCCTATGGCAGCTTCTCCCGCCGTTATGGAAAGACCGTCGCCGTCAGTGCCGGTGTTATTGGGGATATACGCAAGGTAAGACGAATCGCCTTTTGTATGCATCAGCATATATTCTCCCATTAGCCTGTCCTCACATGAAGGAGCGTCCTCGGCGCAGAAAATGTTCATAAGGTCTCTTCCGATGATCTTTTTGTCATAGGCGCAGAAAACGATCTCGTCGTTTATGAGATCAGTCTTCAGAGTTACCTTTCCCACCCACCTGTCGGGGAAAATGAAGATATATCCGTCATTAAGGCTGTAATAGGATACATAGCACCTCTGCAGCTTCATATCGCTGTTTATCTTCATCCACTCTGTCAGCTTCAGCTTTTCGCTGTCGTCGTAATATTCATATCCCGGAGCTGCTTTCTGCACCGGTATCTCTATGCTGCCGTCGCCGTCCACGTCAAAGCAGGTGCAGCCGGCTGATCTTTCAGTCACGGAAGCCTCTTCAGGAGTGCTGAAGAACCTTTGCAGCGAGCCGTCCTGCATATACACCACGTCCGACTGGATAGTTCCCGTTCCGGACACAGCGTCGATGTATATACCGGTATTCCCGTCAGGCAGCCTGCCGTAGTTTATCGTGAAATCACCGAAGTTCTCACTCAGCCCGATGGAAGCGTTGTTGAAATTGCCGTTCTTGTCGAGAGTATACACATTAGCCGTGGCAGGAGTGCCGTTGGACGCTCCCGTAAACCTCAGGAACTCGTTTTGTCCGTCGGAATCGAGATCCTTTACGCCTATGTAAGAATAAGGTTCATCCGACGAAGCGGGAGCATCGAATATCTGCTTCATCAGTTCTCCGTTTGAGTAGTTGTATATGGAAACATTCTTCTCGGAACGGTTTATGATACTTGTTCCGACGATGATGTTCGTCCTTTTGTTTGAGCCGAGCTTTGAGATTATGACCTCTTCGATCTCGCTGCCTTCCGCCGCCGTGTCATAGACCGATTTCCACTCATCGCCCTCTTTGTCGAGGACGTTTATACGCAGCGGATTCTCGTCTGCCGCATGGTTTTTCCTCTCATAGAACACGATAGCTTCATTGCCGCCGTCGTCATCGATATCCTCGATTATGAAGGCGGAGAGATATTTGCCCGATTTCGGATATTTGAGGCTTATCGTTGAAGCTCCTGTCGGGTCGGTCAGTTTTGAATATATCTGTTCCTGCTCGACACTGAGCTTTGGAGGAGTCATGAGCGTGTCTATGCTTGCACCGAAGGTACAGCCCGTAAGCGCAGCCCCCGTTGAGAGGGCTGTGATAATCGCTGAAATTTTTTTCATATATCCTGTAAAGGTCATTCGCGCTCAGAGAGCTTTATGTATTCCTTTTCCTTTGCTATGGCCTTGTAGGCGGGTCTTATTATCCTTCCGCCCGTGAGTATCTCCTCCATGCGGTGAGCAGCCCAGCCTGCCATACGCGCGATAGCGAAAAGCGGAGTAAAGAGCTCATCAGGGATACCGAGCATTCTGTAAACAAGTCCGGAATACATATCAACATTTGCGCACATTACCTTGCAGCTGCCCTTCATCTCTCTGAACACTTCGGGAGTAAGTCTCTCGATAGTTTCAAGTAGGCGGAACTCTGCTTCTATGTCCTTGCCCTTTGCGAGCTCGAAAGCCTTTTTCTTCAGGATAACGGCACGGGGGTCGGATATGGTGTATACCGCATGGCCCATACCGTAGATAAGACCTGAATGGTCATTGGTCTCCTTTAGTATGGTCTTGCGCATATAGTCCGCGACCTCGCCCTCGTCTTCCCAGTTCTTTATATTCGCCTTGAAGTTGTCGAGCATATTTATCACCTGGAGGTTGGCACCGCCGTGGCGCGGTCCCTTCAGTGAGCATATAGCCGACGAATAAGCGGAATAGGGGTCAGTTCCCGACGAAGTGAGTACCCGGCAGGTAAAAGTCGAGTTGTTTCCGCCGCCGTGCTCTGCCTGGAGCATGAGCAGACGGTCGAGCATCTGAGCCTCTTCCTTGGTGTACTTCCTGTCGGGACGGAGCAGCGAGAGTATGCACTGCGCCGTGTTTTCCTCGTAATTTATGGGATGCATTATCATGCTCTGGTTGTCGAATACCCTGCGCTTTACCTGATAGGCGTTTGCCATGATTACAGGCATTTTTGCGATAAGGCTCACCGCTGTGCGCATTTCGTTTTCAAGGCCCTTGTTCTCGCACTCGTCGTCGTAGGAATACAGAGCCAGCACAGAACGCGCCAGCTTGTTCATGATATTCTTTGACGGAGCCTTGAGTATCATATCCTCAACGAAACCGTTGGGGAGGTCTCTTTTTACGGAGATGTAGGAGCTGAAAGTCTTGAGCTCCTTCTCATTCGGCAGATGACCGAAGAGGAGAAGGAAAGCGGTCTCCTCGTAACCGAAGCGGTCGTCCTGTTCAACATTCTCCACAAGGTCGTTTACGTTATAGCCTCTGTATATGAGCTGTCCGGGGATAGGTTCCCTTTCGCCCTCGTTAATAACATATCCGTGAACATTGCATATGTTTGTAATACCCGCCATTACGCCGGTACCGTCGCTGTTGCGGAGTCCTCTCTTGATGTGATACTTTTCATAAAGATTCTGATCTATGACGGTATTTTCAGCAAGCTTGCTGCATAAATCTGTAATATTGGCGCCCGAAATATATGACGGCATCCTGATCACTCTCCTAAAACATATTCATTATTAATTATACACCATATCTTGTTTAATGTCAAACATTATTTCTTATTAAAGAAACAGCAGTAAACAAGCCGGTGTTCCGAATGGAGGACAAGTATGAAAAAAGCAATTGCCGCAGCACTGCTGCTGATAGTATCCGTAACTGTCATACCTGCTGTTCCCGTCTGTATATCCGGAAAAAACGATGTTTCCGCCGGCGGGACGATACAGCTGAAGGAGTTCCGCTTTGACGATGATAAAGTAAGCAAAAAGACGGTGTTTTCCGGCGAGCCCTACAAGGTGCTGGACGTCGAGAGCGGCGAGGTCATGGAAGTGCCTGTCCGCGACTACGTCATAGGAGCGGTATGCGCGGAAATGCCTGCGGATTTCGGCGAGGAAGCCCTGAAAGCACAGGCTGTCGCAGCTCATACCTACGCCGAGCGCCGCCGCATAAGCGAGAGGAGCTCCCCCACGGCAGAGCTCAGAGGCGCGGACTTTTCCAACGATACCGCAAAGTATCAGGGCTTTTTCACAAAGGAGAAGGCAAAGGAATGCTTCGGTGAAAAATTCAGTGAAAATTACACCAAGATCGCCGCTGCCGCCGATGAGGTGCTGCCCTTCATAATCACATACGAGGACGCTCCCATAATAGCTGCTTTCCACTCCATGTCACCGGGGTTTACAGAAAGCGCTGAAAACGTCTGGGGTGCTTCCGTTGATTATCTTGTGGAGGTCGACAGCCGCTCCGACCTGACAGCTCCGCATTTCCGCGAAAAGAAGGAGTACACGCAGGAGGAGCTGAAGGCCGCCCTCGAAGCAGCATTTCCGGGGATAGTTCTCGGAGATGACATAAAAAAATGGATAGAGGTACTGACCACATCCGATCCGGGCACGGTGCTTACGGCTTCCGTCGGGAATATGACGGTCACAGGCGGAGAGCTCCGCGACGCTCTCGGACTGCGCTCGGCAAGCTTTGAATATGCCGCAGACAGCAGCGGAGCAGTCATTACCACCAAGGGCTTCGGACACGGAGTGGGCATGAGCCAGTACGGGGCAAACGCAATGGCTGCCGCAGGAAAAAGCTGGCGCGAGATAATTGAACATTATTACCCCGGCTGCACTGTGACCGGCAGCTGAGCCCCTGCTGAGACCGCAATATTTGGTTTTCATTTTTTGCCGAATATGTCAATTCATATTGACATAGCTCCGACGATTTGTTATAATAACTTTGTGCCGCTTGTTGCGGCTCAACAGAAGAAACGAAACACAAATGAATCAGAAGGAGACTGTGTCCGCACCGGGCGGATAAGGATTATGAACAAAAATAAAGACCTGTATAAAAGATTTGTCACCTTTGTATCGGGAGTGCTCCTGCTTGCCATGATAACAGGCATATTCGCCTTTGTATGGTACAGGAACTACAGCGAAGTCATCGTACTTCCGTACTACAGACGAGGAAACTGGGTGCTCATCGCTATATACTGCCTGATAGTATGGCTCTTTTTCAGAGCCTACGGCGGCTTCAAGCTGGGCTACCTGAAAAAGACGGATATGTTCTATGCCCAGATGATATCCATGCTGTGCGTGAATACCGTCAGCTACTTCCTGATAAGCCTTATCGGACGTCATTTCATGGCGGTCATGCCGATAGTCTATATGTCCTGCGTGGACATGGGAGCGATAGCTCTCTGGACGCTTTTTATGGGAAAGATATATTTCATGATATATCCACCGAGAAAGCTGGTCATAATCTACGGAAGCCACCGCGCCGCGTCACTCGTGCTTAAAATGAGTCAGCGCGTGGACAAGTACATGATATGTGAATCCATCAGCATAGCCGAACCGGAAGAAAAGGTGAAGGAGCTTATAATGAAATACGAGGGCGCTATCGTCTGCGACATTCCCGCAGAACAGCGCAACGACTATCTCAAATTCTGCTTTGCCCACTCCAGACGCGCGTATATAGCGCCAAAAATATCAGATATTATAATAAGAGGTGCTGACGACATACGTCTGTTCGATACCCCTCTCATGCTCTGCCGCAATTACGGTCTGGACTTCGAGCAGCAGCTTGTAAAGCGCACCTTCGACATAATTTTTTCCGTGATAGCGCTTATACCTGCCGCACCGTTCATGCTCATATCAGCCCTCGCTGTAAAGCTCTACGACCGCGGCCCCGTTTTCTACAAGCAGAAGCGCCTTACCCTCAACGGCAGGGAATTTGACGTATACAAATTCCGCAGCATGATAGTTGACGCTGAAAAGGACGGCAGACCGCGTCTTGCCACCGAGGAGGACGACCGTATAACTCCCGTCGGAAAAGTCCTGAGGAAATTCCGTATTGATGAATTCCCGCAGCTCCTCAACATACTCAAAGGAGATATGTCCGTTGTAGGTCCGAGACCGGAACGTCCGGAGCTCACAAAGGAATACGAGGAGGAAATGCCGGAATTCGGCTTCAGACTTAAAGTCAAGGCAGGTCTCACAGGCTATGCGCAGGTCACCGGCGCTTATGATACAACTCCCTACGACAAGCTGAAAATGGATCTGATGTACATTGAAAATTACTCGGTACGTCTTGATCTTCAGATAATACTTATGACACTAAAGACAATGTTCTTCCCGCCGAAAAACAACGCTGAAACGGCGGAAGCCCTCTTAATGCCGAAGAACAGCGAAAGAAAGGAAAATACAAAATGAAGATCACAGCAGTTATCATGGCAGGAGGCAGAGGCGAGCGTTTCTGGCCGAAAAGCCGCAACGCAAGTCCGAAGCAGTTCCTCTCACTGACCAAGGACGGCGAGACCATGATACAAAAGACGGTAAAACGTCTTCTTCCCATAGTCGAAACAGACGATATCTACATCGTCACCAACGCAGCCTATAAGGAGCTCGTTTTTGAACAGCTCCCGGCAGTACCCAGGGAAAATGTCCTCCTTGAGCCATGCGCAAGGAATACCGCCCCGTGCATAGCCTTTGCGGCAGCAGTCATCAGCAGGAAGTACGAGGACGCGATAATGCTCGTGCTTCCCTCGGACCACCTCATCGGCTATGAGGACATATACATCAACACTCTCAAAAAGGCTGTCAGGGCAGCCGAAAAGGGCAAGCGCCTCGTAACTATCGGAATAACTCCTGAGTACCCCGAAACAGGCTACGGCTATATCAACTTCGGCGAGGAAAAGGGCGACGTATACGCTGTGGAGCGCTTTGTCGAGAAACCGGACCTTGCCACAGCAAAGGAGTATCTTGCCTCCGGACGCTACCTCTGGAACAGCGGTATGTTCGTGTGGAAGATATCCTCGGTAATGCATAATATAAAGGAATTCATGCCGGATATATACGAGGGCGCAGTGCATATAGGACAGGCATTCGGAACACCTGACTTCACAGATGTGCTCGTTAAGGAATTCACAGCCTTCAGAAGTGAGTCCATCGACTTCGGAATAATGGAAAAAGCCAGTCACATCTATACTATCCCCGGCAGCTTCGGCTGGGACGATGTGGGAAGCTGGCTCGCTGTCGAGAGAATTAACGAGACCGACAACGACAACAACTTCATCGACGGCGACGTGATAACAGTCGATGCCCAGCGCACGACCGTATGCGGCGGAAAAAGACTGATCGCCGCTGTGGGCACAAGAGATATCATCATCGTGGATACGGACGATGTGCTTCTTGTATGCTCAAAGAACAACACACAGGATGTAAAAAAAGTCATAGCACAGCTCAAGGAACAGAACAGGAACGAGTTCGTATGATCTGCGGCATGAATATTACGGAGGAGCAATAAAAATGAAGAATGCACTTATCACAGGAATCACAGGTCAGGACGGCTCTTACCTTGCAGAGCTTCTGCTGGAAAAAGGCTATAACGTCTACGGTATATGGAGAAGAAAGGCTACTGCCGATTACGGCAACATCGCCCACCTCAGAGACAGGGTAACTCTCATATACGCTGATATGACCGATCCTGTTTCTCTTATATCCGCTATGAAGATTTCACAGGCTGACGAGGTCTACAATCTCGCAGCGCAGTCCTTCGTGGCTACGAGCTGGGATACCCCCATCGGCACCGCCGATATCGACGCTCTCGGCGTTACGAATATGCTGGAGGCTATCCGTATCGTCAAACCCGATGCGCATTTCTATCAGGCTTCCACATCTGAGATGTTCGGACTTGTACAGGAGATACCCCAGAAGGAAACAACTCCCTTCTATCCGAGAAGTCCCTACGGCGTCGCAAAGCTCTACGGTCACTGGATAACAAAGAACTACCGCGAGAGCTACGGACTTTTCGCCTGCTCCGGAATACTCTTCAACCACGAATCCGAGCGCAGAGGCATAGAGTTCGTCACACGAAAGATAACAGACGCTGTAGCACGTATAAAGTTAGGTGTTCAGGACTGCGTTGAGCTGGGAAATATGGACTCAAAGCGCGACTGGGGACACTCAAAGGACTATGTCCGCGCAATGTGGCTCATGCTCCAGCAGGACAAGCCCGACGACTACGTTATCGCTACAAACGAGACAAGAACTGTCCGCGAATTCGTTGAGACCGCTTTCAGACACGCGGGTATCGACATTGAATGGAAGGGCAAGGGCGTTGACGAGACCGGTATAAACAAGGCAAACGGCAGGACTGTCGTTAAGGTGAACAAGAAGTTCTTCCGTCCTGCGGAAGTGGATATACTCCTCGGCGATCCATCAAAGGCTGAAAAGGCTCTCGGCTGGAAGCGCGAGATAGATTTCTCACAGCTGGTTGAGCGCATGGTAAAGAACGACCTTGCGCTGGTCGAAAAGGAAATAAAAATAAAGGAAACTGTAGGCTGATATAAAAGCTTTTTTAAGGAGGGCTCATCATGAGATTCGAGGTACTCAGAACTAAAAAGGGCGGCTATTCCAAGGCCAGTGTAATCGCTAAACTGGACGCACTGAACGGGTTACTGCTCGCTGTGGAGGAGGGTATGCCGCGGGAAAAAGCGATCTCAGAGCTTGAAAGGATAAAGCAGATCGAGATCCGCACCGAAAAGGGCGGCTTTTTCGGAACTCCCGGTTTTTCGGTGGAGGATACCGACGCTTACATCTCCGATCTTATTGCGATGATCGAGAAAAAAATACAATAAAAATACATCAAAGGTGGAGAAGTTGATTTGAAAATAACCTTCGACGCTGTACCGATATGCAGCGACAAAATGACGGGAATAGGCTGGTGCGAGCTCGGACAGACTCAGGCTCTCGCGGAGCTCTGTCCCGAAAACAAATACGAATACAGCTTCTTCACAAGCGGTGATGAGGAGCGCGTAAAGCGCGTAAAAAAGCTGGCAGGCAAAAAAATAAGGCTCAATACCTCAAAGTTTTCGGGCTTTGTCTACCGCGCCGTCAGCACCTTCCTGCCCGTGCCCTATTCATTCTTCTTCGGCAGAAAGTCCGATATTACCCACTTCTTCAACTATATCGTCCCTCCTTTTGTACACGGGAAAAAGGTCGTGACCGTTCACGATATGGTATACAAGTCCTTCCCCGGAACTGTCCGCGGCAGGACGAAATATATGCTGGATATAGGTCTGAAACGCTCCATGAAGCGTGCCGACCTCATAGTTACCGACTCTGAATTCTCAAAGTCGGAGATAATAAAATATTTCCCTCAGCATGAAAAAAAGATAAGGGTCATTCCCTGCGGAGTTGACCTCGGACGCTTTCACCCCTGCGATACTCCGGAGCGCATACCTGCGGTAAAGGAGTCTCTGGGCATTAAGGGCGATTACTTCCTGTACGTGGGCACTATCGAGCCCCGCAAGAACCTCGAACGCCTCATAACCGCATATGCCGCCTTTACCAAAAAGGCAGGAGACAGCGCTCCAAAGCTGGTTCTCGCAGGCGGCAAGGGCTGGCTGGATCAGGGGATCTACAGCCGTGTGGAAAAGCTTGGTCTGACGGACAGGGTCATATTCACGAAATACGTCCCCTCAGAGGACATGAATCCCCTTATGTGCGGTGCGCTGGCATTCGTCTTCCCCTCGCTCTACGAGGGCTTCGGCATGCCTCCCCTTGAGGCTATGGCTTGCGGAGTGCCGGTACTTTCTTCCGGAGAGGCTTCTCTCCCGGAGGTAACAGGCGACTGCGCTGTGATATGCGACGCTTATGAACCTAAAAGCATTGCCGAGGGTATGTACAGGCTCTACACTGACGAAGAGCTGCGCAAAGAGCTGGGCAGAAAGGGACTTCAGCGTGCTCAGGGCTTCACATGGAAACGCTCCGCAGAAATGCTCATGGAAGTATACAGGGAGCTCGCAAAATGAAAAAACAGCTTAACATACTTGAAGTAAATAAGGCTTACTTTCCCCATATAGGCGGTATAGAGACTCTTATCCGCCAGTATTCCGAGGAGCTCGGAAAGCTTGAGGGCGTTAAGGTAAAGGCTCTCGTGTGCCGTGACGGAAGAGGAAAAACTATCCGCGAGAAAATGTGCGGAGTAGACCTCACACGGTCGGGGAGCTTCGGAACATATTTCTCATGTCCCGTATCCCTGTCATTTATCCGCAATTTCAGGCGAATGGCGAAAAAAGCCGATGTGGTACACATACACGTACCATTCCCTCTTGCGGACGTCGCTCTGCTGCTGTCAGGCTACAAAGGAAAGGTCGTGGTATCGTGGCACAGCGACATCGTAAAGCAGAAAAAACTCATGCTTTTTTACAAGCCCTTCATGCGCTGTCTGCTCAAAAGGGCTGATATCATACTCACCGCTACGGAGGGACACGTGAAGCACTCCCGCTATCTCCCGGAATTCAGGGAAAAATGCAGGATACTGCCCTACGGCATAACTCCTGAGGACTACCTCTCCGTACCGCGTAGACCTGTTCTCACCGAAAAAGCGAATGACAAAAGCAGCGTAAAGGTGTTCTTCACAGGCAGGCTCGTCTACTATAAGGGCGTTGACGTTCTTCTCAGAGCCTTTGAAAAGGTGCGGGGCTGCGAGCTTTTCATCGCAGGCACGGGAGAGCTTGGCGACAGGCTCAGGAGCTTTGTTTCCGCTCATGGCATGGAGGACAGGGTACACTTTCTCGGCTTTCTCCCCGACGAGGAGCTGAAACAGGCTTACGCAGACTGCGATATCTTCGTGCTGCCGTCTGTAGCGCCAAGCGAAGCCTTCGGCATCGTGCAGCTCGAAGCCATGATATACGGCAAACCGGTAATAAATACAGCCCTGAAGTCGGGCGTTCCATACGTCAGTCTCGACGGAATGACGGGCATTACAGTGCCGCCCTCATCTCCGAAGGCTCTTGCAGAGGCGATAAACACCCTTGCAGCCGATAAGGAGCTCCGTGAAAGGTACGGCAAAGCCGCCGCTGAGAGAGTGCAGAACGAATTCAACGAAAAGACCATACTCAACAGGCTCTATGAGCTTCTGAAATAGTACAACTTCTTGATAATGGAGGGCAGACACTTGAAAGCATTGATAATCGGCGCGGCAGGCTTCGTGGGAGCTTATCTTATCCGCGAGCTCGCCTCCGCAGGCTGGGAGGTCCACGCTACCTGTCTGCCGAATGAGACAATAACCGAAAAATGCGGCACCCACGTGCTCGATATAATGAACGGGGACGACATATCGCAGATATTTGACGAAACCGCTCCCGACGTGGTGTATCACCTTGCCGCTCAGAGCTCGGTGTCGGTATCATGGAAAAAACCGCAGCTCACTGCGGAAATAAATGTCATCGGCACTATAAATGTGCTTGAAGCGATTCGCGCAGCAGAAAAAAAGGATATAAGGACGCTGCTCATCGGCTCCGGCGAGGAATACGGCTATATCCGCAAGGGAGCCTGTCCGCTGAAGGAGTCGGAGCCCCTCAATCCCGGCAATATCTATGCCGCCACAAAGGCTTGTCAGGGCATGATAGGCGAGATATACGCCCGTGCCTACAAAATGGACATAGTGATGGTGAGAGCTTTCAACCATTCGGGTCCCCGTCAGAGCGATATCTTCGTTATCTCCGATTTCTGCAAACAGATAGCGGAGATAGAAAAGGGTATGCGCGAGCCTGTTATCAGCGTTGGAAATCTCACGGCTATGCGTGATTTCACCGACGTCAGGGACGTGGTCAGAGCTTACCGGCTTCTCGGCGAAAAGGGCAGGAGCGGAGCCGTGTACAACGTGGGCAGAGGCAGGGCTGTGACGATACAGTTCATACTTGATACTGCCCTTTCCTTCGCAGAGCTGCCGATAGAAGTAAAACAGGATCCCAGCCGCATGAGAGCTTCAGATATACCTTTAATAGAGCCAGATGTTTCGCTGATATTCGCCGATACCGGCTGGTGCGCGGAGATAAGCATGGAGCAGACCGTAGAGGATACGCTGAACTACTGGAGAGAAAAGCTCATGGCTTACGGCTTGTCACTTGGCACATAAAAAGCCGGAACAACGACTCTTAACCGAATAAAAGGAGTGAACAAAATGTCTGATATGAAGCTGACCAAAGACAAAATGCTTACATTTACCGGACACGAAAAGATAAGTACGCTTAAAGCAGGCGAAAAGCTGACGGAATTCGGTGAAAATCAGAACAACGCCAACGAGCTTCTTGCCGCAAATATAAACGACCTTATAAAGCGGGTCTGCGCTCTGGAGGATCAGCAGCTGAAAACTGCCGAAGTGCTCAGACGTATCGCTGACGAGCTCGGTTCCTTCAAAAAGGAGATAGACCGCGTCCGCCTTGCGGAAAAGCTCAATTCCGGCGCTATAGAGCGTATCGACCGCGCTCTGAAGCTTGCGGAAGGCGACGGAAAATAATTGTATCTTTAGTGTGAAATTTTTCTCAAAGTCTTGACAATAAGATGTTTTTGTTATATTATATATAAGTGGACATGATGTTATCCGCAGCTTGAAAAAGTCCGACGGACATATATCTGTACATCATCAAGACTCAATCAACGGAGATTTGTGTAATTGCAGTCTCCGTTTTATTATTTTTGGAATAATTACGCAAAGAAAGAAGGTGTTATCATGGCAGAAGAGCTAATGGAAGGGCTGGATAACCATACCGCCTTTACGATACATTTATTCGGTCTTGATATCCCCATTGCTGATTCATGTGTGGTGACCTGGGTAATAATGGCAGTTCTTGTACTGCTTTCAATACTACTCACAAGAAAGCTGAAAAAGGTGCCCACAGGCTCCCAGTGCATACTTGAGGGAGTAATGGACTGGCTTGACGCTCTGTTTGTGGATATCCTCGGAGAAAAAGGCAGAAGGTACATACCTATACTCGAAACCTTTATACTCTACATAGGAATATCGAATATAATCGGTATTTTCGGTTTCGTACCGCCCACAAAGGACGTAAACGTAACGGCTGCGCTTGCGGGAATGGCTATCATACTCGTACAGGCGACCTTCATAATCGAAAAGGGCCCTGTGAAATGGCTGAAAAGCTTCCTTAATCCTATAAATCTGCTTGACCTTGTAACAAGACCGCTGTCGCTGTGTATGCGACTTTTCGGAAACATTCTCGGAGCGTTCGTCGTTATGGAGCTCGTAAAGCTCCCCTTCAAGGCAGTCATGGGCGTTCCCGCGATAGGATTACCCGTCATTTTCAGCGCTTACTTCGATATATTTGACGGACTCCTGCAGGCCTATATATTCGTATTCCTCACCTCGCTCTATATGTCTGAGGCTATGGAGGAGGAAGAAGGAAAAGAGGGAAAAAAACTGAAAAAAGCTAAAAAAATACCACATCTTCACGGAGGTAAATAAATATGGGAATAATCGCATTAGGCGCTGCTGTTGCCGTACTTACAGGCATAGGCGCAGGTATCGGTATAGGAATCGCAACTGCCAAGGCAACAGAATCAATAGCAAAACAGCCCGAAGTAAAGAGCGACATCAGGACCGCGCTCATAATCGGATGTGCTATGGCTGAGGCTACCGCTGTTTACGGCTTTGTTGTAGCTCTGCTTATAATCATTATGCTCCGCTGATGCCCGGCAGCAAATAACAACTACATACACGGAGGTATATTAAAAATGGGAATAATCGCATTAGGCGCCGCTGTTGCCGTACTTACAGGCATAGGCGCAGGTATCGGTATAGGAATCGCGACCGGCAAGGCTACTGAGTCTATCGCCCGTCAGCCTGAGGTAAAGGGCGACATCAGAACTGCGCTTATAATCGGATGCGCTATGGCTGAGGCTACCGCTGTTTACGGCTTTGTTGTGGCTCTGCTTATAATCATTATGCTCCGCTGATGCCCGGCAGCAGATAATCATGGCAAATTCACATAAGGAGGGCATGAAATGCTTGATTTTTCATTCTGGAGCATTTTTGAGGCAGTTGTAAACACTGTCATACTTTTTGTGCTGCTGAGGATATTCCTTTTCAAGCCTATAAACAAAATAAAGGCAGAACGCACCCGTACTATACAGAACAACCTTGACTCCGCCGAAAAGGCAAAAGCCGAAGCCGAGGAGCTCCGTAAGCAGTATGAGGATTCTATCAGTGAAGCAAAGGAAAAGGCTAACCGGATAATCATGAAAGCGCATGAGGACGCTGAGGCTGAGTCATCTGCCATAATAAAGAAGTCCCAGGAAGAGGCTGAAAAGATCGTTGCAGACGCCGACAAGACCATCGAGAACGAGAGAAAGCGAGTTCTCCGTCAGGCTCAGTCCGAGATAGCAGACCTTGCTATAGAAGCTGCTTCCAGGATCATCGGTGAAAATGTTGACGACGAAAAGAACCGCCGTCTTGTAGACAAGTTCCTTTCCGAAGAGGAGGGCAAGAGATGAAAGACGCAGACAGAGAATTGCTGAAAGAGCTGGTACGTCTTGACGTTTCTCAGACCGACTGCTCTGACACAAGAAAGGTTCTTGAGACCTGTCCCGACCTTGCGGATACGCTCTCTAATCCCCTTGTCACCCACGACGAGAAAAGAGCCGTTATAAACAAGCTCTTCCCGGAGTCTATGCAGAAATTCATGATGAGCGCCGTCCGCAGCGGAGATGTTGAGCGCATAGGCGATATACTTGACGAATATGACGATATCCTCATAAACAGACAGGGCAGTATAAAGGCTGTGGTACGCTATGTTACTCCGCTTACGGAGTCGCAGCAGGCTGACCTGAGACAGTTTATCATGGATAAATTCGACAAGGAAGACGTCGATATAGAATATAAGCACGACCCTGATATCATCGGAGGCTTCATACTCAACGCAGGCGACCTTGAATACGACAAGAGCTACCGCACCAGTCTCCGTCTTATGAAGGACACGCTTCAGAACAAGGCTACAGAGTATGTGAGCTCTGTTTCAAAAAGCAGGAACAGCGATATCATATCCGTACTCAAAACAGAGGTGCGGGACTTTGACGTAAAGTCAGGAGCTACCGAAACAGGCTTCATCACCCGTCTCGGCGACGGTATCGCAAGAGTATACGGCATGAATTCCGTAATGTACGGCGAGCTTGTAGAATTTGAAACAGGTATCAGAGGCATAGTACAGAACCTTGAGGAAAAGACCGTGGGTGTAGTTCTCCTCGGAGACGACCACGGACTCACTGAGGGCTCTTCTGTTATCAGGACCGGCAAGAGAGCCGGTATCGGCGTGAGCGACGAGCTTCTCGGACGAGTAGTTGACGCTCTCGGAGCGCCTATAGACGGTCTCGGACAGATAAAGGCAGAGGACTACTTCCCCATAGAGCGCGAGGCTCCGGGAGTTATCGAGCGTAAGCCCGTAAGCGTACCTCTCCAGACAGGCATACTTGCCATAGACTCGATGTTCCCCATAGGCAGAGGTCAGCGTGAGCTCATTATCGGCGACCGCCAGACCGGAAAGACCTCAATTGCCGTTGATACTATCATAAACCAGAAGGGACAGGACGTTATCTGTATCTATGTTGCCATAGGTCAGAAGTCCTCCACTGTTGCACAGATAGTAAATACCCTTAAAAAGTACGGCGCTATGGATTACTCCGTAGTTGTATGCGCATCTGCCAGTGATCCCGCGCCCTTCCAGTATATAGCCCCTTATTCGGGAACTGCTATCGCGGAATACTTCATGTCAAAGGGCAAGGACGTACTCATAGTATACGACGACCTCTCCAAACACGCCGTCGCTTACAGAGCCATGTCCCTGCTGCTCCACCGTCCTCCCGGACGTGAAGCATACCCCGGCGACGTTTTCTATCTCCATTCGAGACTTCTTGAACGCTCCAGCCGTCTTGACGACGAGCACGGCGGCGGTTCGCTGACGGCTCTCCCGATAATCGAGACCCTCGCAGGCGATATCTCCGCTTATATCCCGACCAATGTAATATCCATAACCGACGGTCAGATATTCCTGGAGAGCGAGCTTTTTAACTCAGGTCTGCGCCCTGCCGTGAACTACGGACTCTCCGTATCCCGTGTAGGCGGCGCAGCTCAGACAAAGGCTATGAAGAAGGCTTCGGGCAATCTCCGTATTGACCTTGCCCAGTTCAAGGAAATGGAGATATTCACACAGTTCTCCTCAGAGCTCGACCAGTCCACGACTGAGCTCCTCAACCACGGACATATGCTCACAGAGCTGCTCAAACAGCCGCTCTACAATCCGCTCCCCCATTACGAGCAGGTCATACTCCTCTACGCTGCACAGCATGACTTTTTCAGGGGCATTCCCCTTGACGAGCTGAGAGAGTACCGCAAAGACCTTATGAACTACATCAGGAGCTACGGTCAGGACATTATCTCGGAAATAGAAGAAAACAAGGTCCTCACTGACGATCTTGCAGAGCGTATCGAAAGAATACTCACAGCTTTTGAAGAATAAGGCGGTGAAAAGCTATGCCCAACATGAGAGAGATCCGCGAAAGGATCGGAAGTATCCAGCAGATACTCAAAATAACCAACGCTATGTACCTCATGTCGTCCTCAAAGCTCAAAAAGGCAAGAAGCTCGCTTGAGGCTACAGAGCCTTACTTCTACAAGCTCCAGTCAACTATCGAAAGCGTGCTGGAGCATACTCCCCATACCCGTCAGCTCTATTTCGACAGGCGTCAGGATATCCCGGAGGACAAGCGTAAAAAGGGATATATCGTCATTACCGCCGACAAGGGGCTGTGTGGAAGCTACAATCATAATATCCTGAGATACACCGAGCAGAAGCTTGAAGAAGCGGCAGATATCGACAACTGCTACCTCTTCGTCATGGGACAGGTGGGAAGAATGCACTTCCAGCGCCGCATAGGCAGCGACAAGAAGGCTTACGTGGACGGAGAATTTCTCTATACCACCCAGAACCCCACCCTTTACAGAGCCCGTGAGATAGCAGAGCTCGTGCTTGATAAGTTCGAGAAGAGGGAGCTGGACGAGGTATACCTCATATATACCGATATGGTATCCTCTAATTTGCAGGAGCCGAGAACGCTCCGTCTCCTCCCCTTTGAGAGAAAGCACTTTGGAAAGGCTGCCGACGGTACTATGAAGAAGCTGCCGAAGGCTTCCTTCATGCCTTCTCCGGAAGAGGTTATGAACTACCTTATCCCTCAGTACGCAAAGGGAATAATCTACGGCGCTATGGTGGAAGCCTTCTGCTGCGAGCAGCAGTCGAGAATGACCGCTATGGACGCTGCTACCACCAGCGCAAAGGACATGATAAAGGACCTGTCGCTGCTCTATAACCGCGCAAGACAGGCGGCTATCACTCAGGAGATAACCGAGATATGCGGCGGCGCGGCATCGGTCAGCGATTAGAAATCAGTGATCAGAAAGTAGAAAGTAGTGAGAGATTTATGTTGAATAATAATCATACTATTTTTCAAAATCTGATAGTTTGGCAAAGAGCAATGGAACTGGTGGAAGAAATATATAGATTAATTAAATTTCTTCCTAAAGAAGAAACATATGCTTTGTCAGACCAGATGCGTAGAGCAGTTGTTTCAATACCATCTAACATAGCTGAGGGTGCAGGAAGAAAAACAAATTCGGATTTTGCACATTTTCTTGTTATAGCAAGAGGTTCGAGATATGAACTTGAAACACAGATACTTATATGTATCAGATTAGGATTTATTAAGGAAGAACAAGCAGCCAGAGCTTTGTAATGAAATCGGCAAAATGCTAACATCGTTTCTCAGAAATCTAAAAGCAGAATAAACTACTTTCTGCTTTCTGATTTCTGACAACTGCTTCTTCCTGAAAGGTGAAGCTTATGGAAAAAGGCAGAATAACTCAGGTCATCGGACCTGTTATAGACGTTGAGTTCAGCGTTGGAAAGCTCCCTATGATAAAGGACGCTCTCACCGTTGAGGTGGACGGCAGAAAGCGGGTAATGGAAGTCGCTCAGCATATGGGCAACCACATCGTCCGCTGCATAATGCTGGCGTCCAGCGAGGGACTCAGCAAAAATATGGAGGTCACTCCCACAGGCTCCTGTATAAAGGTACCGGTGGGCGAGAAAACACTCGGACGTATGTTCAATGTCCTCGGCGAACCTATCGACAAGAAAGGCGACGTTGAGACCGAAGAGAAATGGGAGATACACCGCAAGGCTCCAACCTTTCAGGATCAGAGCCCCGTTGTTGAGGTCCTCGAAACAGGAATCAAGGTCATAGACCTTATAGCTCCCTACGCAAAAGGCGGTAAGATAGGTCTCTTCGGAGGCGCCGGCGTAGGAAAGACTGTTCTTATACAGGAGCTCATACGCAATATCGCCACCGAGCACGGCGGCTATTCCATATTCACAGGTGTGGGAGAGCGTTCCCGTGAGGGCAACGACCTCTGGAACGAAATGCAGGAATCGGGAGTTATCTCAAAGACCGCTCTTGTTTTCGGTCAGATGAACGAGCCTCCCGGATCTCGTATGCGCGTGGCTCAGACAGGTCTTACCATGGCTGAGTATTTCCGTGACTGCGAGCACAAGGACGTTCTTCTCTTTATCGACAATATCTTCCGTTATGTACAGGCAGGCTCGGAGGTATCAGCACTTCTGGGACGTATGCCCTCAGCTGTTGGATATCAGCCTACACTTGCAAACGAAGTCGGCGAATTGCAGGAGCGTATAACTTCCACCAGAAACGGCTCCATAACCTCGGTACAGGCGGTCTACGTCCCTGCCGACGACCTTACGGACCCTGCTCCTGCGGTAACATTCGCACACCTTGACGCTACCACGGTACTTTCCCGTAAGATAGTTGAACAGGGCATATACCCGGCTGTAGACCCCCTTGAATCCAATTCACGTATCCTCGAACCTGAAATAGTCGGCGAGGAGCATTATGCGGTCGCAAGACAGACTCAGGAGATACTCCAGAAATACAAGGAGCTCCAGGACATCATCGCCATACTCGGTATGGAGGAGCTGGGCGAGGAGGACAAGCTGACGGTATACCGTGCAAGAAAGATACAGAAGTTCCTGTCCCAGCCCTTCAATGTTGCCGAGAACTTCACAGGTCTCAAGGGCAAGTACGTGCCCCTCAAGGACACTATCGAGGGCTTCAAGGCCATTATCGAGGGCGAGATGGACAAGTACCCCGAAACCGCATTCCTCATGGCAGGCACTATTGACGACGTTATTATGAAAGCCCGTCAGATGGACGAGTAATAAAGGAGGGAGCCGGATATGGCAAAGACCTTTCACCTTGAAATAATCGCTACCGACCGCATTTTCTTCAGCGGAGAAGTCGAGCATCTCGTTATAACCGCTATCGACGGACTTCTCGGAATAATGGCGGGTCACGAGCCCCTCGTAACATCACTTCCCACAGGCGAGCTGAAATACCTTGTGGACGGCGTATGGAAGTATGCCGCCATATCTGAGGGCTTCATACAGGTCATGCCGGATTCGTCCATAATCCTTGCGGACACCTGTGAGCTTCCTGAGGAGATAGACATCAAACGCGCTCAGGAGGCAAAGGAACGCGCTGAGGAGCGTCTCAGACAGAAACAGAGCATAAAGGAATACTATGAGACACAGGCTGCTCTGAACCGCGCGATGAACCGCCTTAAACTGTCACAGAAGCATTTCAAGTAAGAATAAATGCACTCCGTATCCGGGGTGCATTTTTTGTTATCACTGCAGTGGGCGCCCTTTCCGCCGCCCCTGCAGGCTAACGGCTATTTTGTTCATAATTCCGAAATTTTCTGTTCTTAATTGTGCATATTTTTGAAATGGGGATTTTTTCAGTCCAGATACTTGACTTTTTTATAAAAATATAGTACAATAATTGTAATTGTCAAAGAGACAGGAAATAAGGGCTGCTGCCTTTTCCGCATACCTGCGGAAAGGGGGAAAAAGCCCCATATTTAGGAGGCATGACTGTGAAAAAGACAGGCAAAAAAACTTTCTTCATTGTCGTTGCTTTTATCGCTTTGTTCGCTGTTACGTCAGTAATGGGCATTGATAAGCTCTACGGCGATAACAGAACTACTTACGTCAAGGGCGTTGACGATATCCGTCTCGGTATAGATATCAAGGGCGGCGTTGACGTTACTTTCGGTCCTGCCGGCAACTTCGACGCAGATCAGGGACAGCTTGATTCTGCTACCGAAGTCATCAAGACCAGACTTTCTTCACTCGGTATCACAGATAACGAAGTGTACAGCGATATTAAGAGCGACAGAATTATCGTCCGCTTCCCTTGGAAAGTCGGCGAATCAAACTTCGACCCTGAGTCCGCTGTTAAGGAACTCGGTGAAATGGCTGAACTGACATTCCGTAAGGGCACAGATACAACTACTGACGCTGACGGAAATACTGTACCGTCAGGCGAGATCGTTCTCAACGGCGACGATATCGCTTCTGCAAAGAGTCAGTACCTACCCACTGAAGACGGCAAGGATATGGAATACTCCGTATCCCTTGAGCTCAAATCCTCTGGTACAGAAAAATTCGCTGAGGCTACCGGTGAGCTCGCAGGCTCCAGTACGCCTATCTCGATCTGGATGGACAATACAATGATCTCAGCTCCTACAGTAAAGAACGCTATCACAGGCGGAACTGCTCAGATCACAGGTAATTTCGATCTCGAATCATCGACAAAGCTCGCTAATCAGATCAACTCAGGTGCTCTCCCCTTCAAAATGGAGACAAAGAGCTTCAGGACCATATCTCCTACAATGGGTGAGGGTTCACTTGACGCTATACTCCTTGCAGCTATCATCGCATTCTGCTGCATCGCTGTATATATGATAATCCTTTACAAGCTTCCCGGCGTTGTTGCCGTTATCGCACTCTGCGGTCAGGTCGCAGGCTCTCTTGCAGCTGTTACAGGCTGGTTCGGTTTCATGAAGGGCTCCACGCTCACTATCCCCGGTATCGCAGGTATCATACTTGCAGTCGGCATGGGCGTTGACGCAAACATCATCACCGGCGAGCGTATCAAGGAAGAGCTCAGAACAGGCAAGTCTCTTGACGCTGCTATAAAGATAGCATACAAGAAGGCATTCTCCGCTATCCTTGACGGTAACATCACAAATGTTATCATCGCTGTTATACTCATGGGTGCTTTCGGCGTTCCGGACAGCTTCTTCTCGAAGATCCTCAACAAGACTATCTTCTTCCCATTCGGCGCTACTGCTGAGGGCGTTGTTTACTCCTTCGGATTTACCCTGCTCGCAGGTGTTATCTGCAACTTCATCTTCGGAGTATTTGCTTCAAGACTTATGGTAACATCACTCTCCAAGTTCAAGTGCTTCAAAAACAGAAAGCTTTACGGAGGTGACGTGAAATGAGCAAGAATACTACTCAGAAGGAAAACGTAAGCACTCCCGCAAAGGTATATGACTTCTGTTCAAAGAAAAGGCTTATCCTCGGCGTCGTAATCACTGTTCTCGTGGTATTCATCGCAGGTGCGATAATCAGAGGCATACACCTCGCTATCGAGTTCAAGGGCGGTACGCTCATAACCTACACCTATCAGGGCGATATCAATACCAATGAAGTTGTTGACGCTGTAAAGGAAATTGTAGGCTCAACTGTTACGGCAAGAACCGGTGAGAGCCTTGACTCCGGCGGAAAGCAGATAACTATCTCCTTTACCTCCGATGAGGGACTTACAGCCGACAGACAGACAGAGCTCACAACAGCTCTGAGAGAGAAGTTTGCTTCAAACGACCTCGTTATCTACGATTCAAACGATGTTAACCCATCTTCGGGCCGTGAATTCCTGCTCAAATGCTTTATCGCGGTGCTCTTTGCAGCATTCATTGTTATCATCTATATTGCTGTAAGATTCAGAAATATCGGCGGCTGGTCCGCAGGCGTATGCTCTATCTTCGCGCTCTGCCTCGATATCTTCGTAGCGTTCACAACTACTGTAGTATGCGGTTTCAGCATCGACTCAAACATCGTTGCGGTTATCCTTACTATCCTCGGTTACTCCATCAACAACACCATCGTTATTTACGACAGAATCAGAGAGAACCGCAACCTTATGCCAAAGGCTTCACTCAATGAGCTTATCAACGTAAGCTGTACACAGTCACTTACACGTTCTATCAGAACTTCTGTAACAACTATCGGTACTATGCTCGTAATCACCATAGTTGTTCTTGTAACAGGCTACAAGTCGCTGCTCAGCTTCTCTGTACCGCTTATGATGGGTCTTATCTCAGGTACGTTCTCGTCACTCTTCGTTGCGCCTGTAACATGGTCATGGTGGAAGAACAAGAACGACGCAAAGAAAAAGAAATCAAAGTAATATCACAGACCGTCCTCAGGGGCGGTCTTTCTTTGTTTAAACATTTATTATGTTTGTATGTTATTTTACTATTAATATTGACTTTTTGCTTTTGCAATGATAATATATTTAAGGTAATGCTGTTAACATACTTTCAGATCAGGGCGGTTTTATATTTACAATATTCGTTATCAGTATTTATCGAACTACTATTATTATAACAACGGAGGAATTAAAAATGAAAAAATTCACTAAAAGCTTTATCACGATCTTTGTAAGCTTAATAATGCTTATCTCTGTACTTCCTATGTCTGCTTTTGCAGCAAATAACTCTACAGATTACTGGAATCACAATCAGCCTACAACAACTCTTTCTGTGGGAAGCAAAGGTGATACGGTATCATGGCTGCAGTGCGCGCTCAATTACCTGATCATTAAGGGCGACAGCTACGGACACAAATTAAACACATCAAAGCTTGATGTTGACGGTGCCTTTGGCGAGAAAACCCAAAAAGCTGTTATAGCTTTTCAGAGAAAATATTCAATAGACGCAGACGGTATCTTTGGTAAAGAATCCCGTACAGTAATGAGAAATGCATTGCCTATAACCAACGCATTATATGCATATAATAATTATAACGTACCTACAACAACACTCAAAAAGGGAAGCAGCGGTTCATCAGTTCGCTGGTTACAGTGCGCGATCAACAAACTGATCTTTTTCGGTTCCAGAGACGGTCGCTATATAAGTAATCATTATCTTGAAGTTGACGGTAAATATGGCGCTAAGACCGTAGCAGCTGTTAAAGCATTCCAAAAGAGATTCGGCTTAAAAGATGTAGACGGAATATTTGGTCCTAAATCTCTTGCAAAAATGAAATCAGTTCTCTGATTTCAAATCAGCCGCTTTGCTATCTGACACACAGCCCCGTGAAAAACGGGGCTGTTTCTTTTGTGCGTTGCTTTGCACAGCTGCTGCTCCGATCATCTTGACTTTGTAATAATTATATTGTATAATATATTGCAGAATGACCGAAAGGAGTGGTAACGTGGCAAAGCTCAAATTTACTGAAAAAAACAATGAAGTATGTATCGTGTGCAGATTTACGGGGAGCGAAATGCTCAACGAGCCTGAATACCGTTATTTTATAGATAACAGCATAAAGGGCTGGCTCGTTCCCTCTCTTGTTTCCGACGGAAAAATGGTCTTCACAGGCGCCAAGGGAGTACCTCTGATAAACGTGCTGAAAAACGGTATCGACAAGAAACAGTATTTCAGGATAGTGTCAAATCTTCTCGACATTCTCGAAGTTGCCGAAAAGTGCGGCTTCAATATGCAGAACATCGTTCTCGATCCGAACTTCATCACGGCAGACCAGCATACAAAAGAGATACACCTTTTCTATCTCCCGCTCTGGTACAACGAGACCACCAACGACGGTATAGTAAACTGTCTGCGCAGGATATCTACCTACGCAAATTACAGCACCCGCTACGACTACGACCACATTGACAGCTTTATGAATTTCGTCATAAGCAAGTCCGCTTTCAGCATATATGAAACAAAGAACTATATACGCAGTGAAGCTCCGGAGCTTTTCGCACTCCCGGACAGGAGCGAATTCAGCAGACCCGCTTCACAGGCTGCTCAGCAGCCTGTGCGCAAGCCGAAGGTGATACCGCCTGTCGAAAGCAGCGGAGATACGCATATTTTCGCACCGCCCCGGGCAGAAAAGCCTGCGGCTGCAGTTTTAAAAAGAACAGAGCCCAAGGTGATACCTGCTATAAAGGAGGACAAGAAACAGAGCCTCCCAGAGCTCGTCAGAAAGGAGATACCTCATACAGAACAGAGCTATCCCACCCTTACAAGACGCTCAACAGGGGTCACCGTAAATATCGACAAGCCTGTTTTCAGGATAGGCAAGGAACGCGACCGCGTTGACTTCTGTATCACTGAAAACCGCACAGTGAGCCGGCTTCACGCGACTATATACACACGCAGCGGCTCATGCTTCATAGAGGATAACAACTCCACCAACAGAACATACATCAATGGTACGCCGGTCATTCCCGACAGGGAGATAAAACTCAAGAACGGCGACGTACTCAAACTTTCCAACGAAGAATTCGATTTCACAGACAGGTAGAATGCAGTATGGAATACATCGCAGCCTGCGATACAGACGCAGGCATCTCAAAATATATCAATCAGGACAGCGTATGCGTCAAAACTGCTGAAACAGGCAGCGGGAAAGCCGCTCTTATACTGGTATGCGACGGCATGGGAGGTCTCTCCCGCGGAGAGCTCGCCAGCGCAGAGGTCATACGCAGCTTTGCGGAATGGTTCGACAGCGAGTTCCCGTTCGAGCTTCCGGACTGGAACTGGGAAGCAGCCGCACACAATGTCATAAGCCGCCTGAGAAGGCTGAACGCTATGATGGTGGACTACGGTATGCACGAGGATATACAGCTCGGCACCACCGCTACCGGAATAATAGCCGTGGATTCAAAATTCATGACCTTCCATGTGGGCGATACCCGTATTTACAAGATATCCGACAAGCTCAGCCAGCTCACCGACGACCACACCTTCGTGAACCGCGAAGTAAAAAGCGGAAGAATGACTCCCGAGGAGGCTAAGACAGACCCCCGCAGGAACGCTCTCGTACAGTGTGTAGGCGTTACCGCCGATATCTTCCCGGAGGTCAAGCTCGGCGACCTCGAAAGCGGCGCGAACTATATGATATGCTCGGACGGTTTCCGCCACGTCCTTACCGAAAAGGAGCTTTTCGAGGAACTGTCGCCTGCCGTCACCGCTTCAAAAGCGGATATGCAGAAAAAGCTTCGTCAGCTCATAGACACAGTCAAGACAAGAGAGGAAAACGATAATATTACAGCCGCTCTGTTCCGTCCCGAATTCTGACACACCTTCAAACGCAGCTATACGCTTCAAAGGAGAGGAACCATGACTACAGGAGAGATACTCGTCATCGCAGCAGCCGCTGCGGTGTTCATTATAATAAATATAATAATGTGGACCATTATTATAAAAAAGGAACGCAGGGAAGCTGCCGCGGAAGAAGCAGCCTCTGCGGACAAAGGCATAAAGCTGCCGGGCGGAGTACCCGGAGCAGCAGCCGAAATGGGATTCAGGCTGCTTGAAAATATTGTCATCGTCCACACGGACGACAGGATATAGGGTCATACCTGCCGCTCTCCATGCAGGCGGCGGTCTGATATATATTTTTTTATGATATAGGAGGAAAATCAAAATGAAAACAGTTTTTAAGGTCTCAAGCATAGTATTGCTGGTATGCTACAGTTTAGTAGCTATCTCAAACATCAGTGATATCTCAATAATTAGTTCGAGCGCAGCCGGTCATACAGGTGCAGATGCCGCTATGAGCGGTCTCAATGTCCTGATCATAATCCTCGGACTGATCCCGGTTGGCATTGCTATATTCATGACTATAGCCGGTCTGAAAGAGAACTATGATTTCTGTTTCAAGCTCTCAGCGCTGCTGCTTGTGATAGTCATAGTATCATTTTTGCTGAGCAAAGAGAAAAGCACTGGTGTTATCAGTCTCGCTATTGCTATAGTATACTGCTTCATGGCAAAAATGCTGGCTTCAAAATACTGATATCAGCTTCTTAAAGGAGTTTAATATGGACAGATCCGATATTTACCGCAATCAGGAGGCAAAGGCGAAGGAGTACGCCCACAACCGCACTCTGCTCAACAAATGCAGCAAGACCTACAAAGGACTTATCATAGCATATCTTTTCGCACTGACATTCTTTCCGCTGCTTTCATTCTTTCTTATGCTCGGCAGCGTTTTTGCGGAAGATACCATATTCCTGACATTTGAGAGCTTTATAGTCTACTCGCTGAGTATATACTGCGCATGGCAGGCGGCATACCGAAAACGGGATCTGTTCGTAATATTCGTCGGCATCACAGCTGTGGTCAATCAGCTCATACTCGGAGTGTTCAGGCACTACGCCAAAGGCGAATACCTGAAATACTTCAAATTCGATTCCATAGGCTATACTTTTAAAATACACCTGTTTCTGCTCGCCGTCATACTTGTGATCGTTGTTATAAACATGGCAGCGAACATTGTTTACCACAGGCTTGAAGAAGCAGACGGGTTCCCGCATTTCAGCGAGCGCTTCTACGACCAGGACATGGACAGAAAGCAGGCAGCTATAAAGGACCCTTATCAGACTGAATTTGAAAGGCTCAAAAAAAGCGCTTCGGATTCAATGTCGGAGCTTACGGCTCCCGACGATGAGATCGATGAGTATATCGACGATTACAGAAACAACTTTATGGATGATGTGTAATTTACACAGAAATCAGGCAGAATTTCATTAAAACTAAGGCGGCTCTCAGCCGCCTTTTTTGTTGACACGAAAGATTTATGATGATATAATTAGTATATCCTCAATAACCGCCGTAAGGCGGTTATTGCCCCGAACTTCGTTCGGTGGGGGCGCAAATTTCTTAAAAGACACAGAATTTGCGCGGTATACTGATTGATATCCTTTGCGCTTAAAGCGCACATCAATTTTCATTTTAAAGGAGTAAGTTTCAAATGAGCAGTAATATCAACAGCTATGAAAGCCCATTCTGTACACGTTACGCAAGTGAGGAAATGCAGTACATTTTCTCCGCGGATAAGAAGTTCACCACATGGAGAAAGCTCTGGGTGGCTCTTGCGAGAGCCGAGATGAAGCTGGGTCTGCCGGTAACAGAGGCTCAGGTGAAGCAGCTTGAGGAGCATATAAACGATGTGGACTACGAAATGGCAGCTGAACGTGAAAAAATAACACGCCACGATGTTATGGCTCATGTATTTACATACGGACAGGCTTGTCCCGATGCGGCAGGTATCATACACCTCGGCGCGACTTCATGCTATGTAGGCGATAATACCGACGTCATCATCATGCGTGACGCTCTTAAAGTAGTGCGCAGAAAGCTTCTCAATGTAATGAACAACCTTGCAAAGTTCGCAGACGAGTACAAAAATCTCCCCTGCCTTGCTTATACCCATCTGCAGCCCGCTCAGCTCACCACAGTGGGCAAGAGGGCTACTCTCTGGCTCAATGAGCTCCTCATGGACTTTCAGGACCTTGAATACCGTATGTCCACACTGAAGCTCCTCGGCTCGAAGGGTACAACAGGCACTCAGGCTTCATTCATGGAGCTTTTCGAGGGCGATACCGATAAGATCAAGAAGCTGGAGCAGATGATAGCGGAGGAAATGGGCTTCGACGCGGTAGTTCCCGTATCCGGTCAGACCTACTCACGCAAGGTCGACTCAAAGGTGCTGGAGCTTCTCAGCGACATAGCTCAGTCCGCAAGCAAATTCTCCAACGATATGCGTATACTCCAGTCCTTCAAGGAAATGGAGGAGCCCCGTGAAAAGAAGCAGATAGGCTCGTCCGCGATGGCTTACAAGCGCAATCCCATGCGCTGTGAGAGAATAACCTCTCTTGCGCGTTACGTGATGATAGACAGCCTCAACCCTGCGTTCACAGCGGGCACACAGTGGTTCGAGAGGACTCTCGATGACTCCGCAAACAAGCGTATCAGCGTAGCAGAGGCTTTCCTCGGCGTTGACGCTATACTCAACATAATGCTCAATGTTACAAACGGTATCGTTGTTTACCCCGAAATGATACGCCGCCGCGTTATGGCGGAGCTTCCCTTCATGGCAAGCGAGAACATCATGATGGACGCCGTAAAGAAGGGCGGAAACCGTCAGGAGCTCCACGACCGTATCATGGACTACTCCATGGAGGCAGGCGCCAATGTAAAGGTCAGGGGTCTCGACAACAATCTCTGCGAGCTCATCGAAGCCGATCCTATGTTCATGGTAACAAAGGAGGAGCTTGACGCAGTTCTCAAGCCTGAGAACTACACAGGCAGAAGCTCACAGCAGGTGGACGAATTCCTTGCCGAGTGCATAAAGCCCATACTCGACGCAAACAAGGACGTTCTCGGCGAAAGCTTTGAAATGAAGAATTGAGCGAAGCCTTCGGCTGCTCAGTTGAGAGTTGAAAGTGGAGAGTTGAGAGTTTTTGATACCCTCCGCTGTCAAGAGCAGCTTTTTCAACTCTCAACTCTAAACTCTCAACTTTTTGCGATATTCCGCACTCTACGATGCGTAGACTCCGCTTTTCATCATAATTCTACACCCCGTGGGTGTACATTTCCTGCGCAGCATGATACACTTTTCTCAGAAAGGAGGAAACATGAATGGATCAGGTAAAGATCGGTAAATTCATCTCTCAGATGAGAAAAGAAAAAGGACTTACACAGAAACAGCTTGCTGAAGAACTCCTTATCAGCGATAAGACAGTTTCCAAATGGGAAACAGGCAAGGGTATGCCGGAGGTGTCCCTTATGCTGCCCCTCTGTGAAAAGTTAGGTATCAATGTAAACGAGCTCCTCACGGGCGAGCGTATCCCCGACGAGGACTACAAGAAGAAAGCGGAGGAAAATATTATGGATATCATGCGTGAAAAAGAAGAAAGCATCAGAAAAATAATCATTTCGGCTGTTTCAGCCGCTATCGCAGTACTTGCAAGCGTTACGATCATATTAGTGGCAGGCACATTGAAAATGGAAACATGGCAGAGGATTCTGCTTATCGCAATAGCCGTGATCGTTATGGCAGGCGGTATCGCTGTTGCCTGCATGGCGGATCTCAGCGCAGGCACCTATGAGTGCAGACAGTGTGGAACACGCTTCGTACCGTCTGCAAAGAGCTATGTTTTCGGCATTCATACTATCACAAAGAGAAAGCTCACCTGCCCTAAGTGCGGCAAACGTTCTTACTGCAAGCGCAGACTGACACACTGAATATACGGGGCGGATATTATACGCCCTGATAATATTAAACGATCACAGGAGATAAAATGAAAAAACCACTCATTATCGGCGGAGCTGTTCTCGGATCTCTGCTCGCCGCCGCACTGGTAATATTCATATTCTTTCCCGGACTTCCCACTTATTTAAAGGTAAAGCACAAATACGACAACATAGACAGCCGTGTGCCTGAGTTCCCAAGAGTGGAAATACCGGCGGATTACGTGACTCATACCATCAGGGGAGTGACGTTCAGCGCTCCGTCCGACTGGGAGGCTCATTCGGCAATTTCCGGCTTTGAGCCGTCGTCCTACCGCGCCGCAGATGAAAAGTCGATGATAATTGCTATCAGGTTCGACCAGAGCTATTACGATATCCTTTACAGCGAAGACGCTGAATACGACCCGTGGGAGGGATATGACCACAGCGTGGAGGAGTACAGACACTTTTTCAGCAAAACAGGATCGGATCCCCCCGGAAAATGGCTGAATATGCTCATTATCTGGCTCGCAAGAGACGGCTTTACGGCTAAGGACTGCTTAAAGCTCCGCGGCACTGACCTTGACGTTTTTGAGGAGCTTGCTGAGATCAAGGAGAATTCGCCGAATATTGAGAATTCGTGGAAGACCTCAGGCGAGGGCTTTAAAGCCTATATCGGACAGGTCACAGGCTACGGATATGACGGCGGGATATGGACTTATACAGTGATCCCGAATGACAGCGAGGATCTGATCGTCGTGACGGTCAAATGTGCCGACGAAACGACCGCAAAGCAGATAATCAGCTCCATAGAGCTTGAATAACAAAGGATAAGCTATGAAAAAAGAATATCTCGAAGCGGGCAAGATAGTCACCACCCACGGCATACGGGGCGAGGTGAAGATAATGCCCTACACCGACAGCCCTGAGCTCCTTGCGGAGTTCGACAGGCTGTTCATAGGAAAAGATCACAAGGAAGTGTTCATTGAGCGCTCACGGGTGTTCAAGAATACTGTCATTGCCAAGATAGAGGGCGTGGACACTCCTGAGGATGCGGAAAAGCTCCGCAACAAGGTGCTGTATATGCACCGCGACGACCTTGAACTTGACGAGGACACCTATTTCATACAGGACCTTATCGGTATGGAGGTCAGGGACGCGGACACCTCGGAGGTATACGGCACTATCGCCGACGTAATGCAGACCGGCGCAAACGATGTCTACGTCATCAAGGGCGTTGACAAGGAGTACCTTGTCCCGGCTATCGCAGATGTTGTGGTATCCACCGATACCGACGGGAATGTAATGACTATCCGCCCACTCGACGGACTTTTCGACTGATATATGAAGAAAAACAATATAATATCCCTCACTGTACTGGCAGTGCTGTTCGCAGGACTCGCAGTCTGGTCTGTGCTGTTTTTCCCGCCTCACTACAGGAACAAAAACGCTGATATAATACTGATCGGCGAAGAGCACGGTGTGAAGCGATACTACGATATGGAGCTCGAATACTGGAAGGACTGCTACGAAAACAAGGGTATGCGCCACCTTTTTCTGGAGCTTCCCTACTATGACGGAGAATTCCTCAATATATGGATGCAGTCCGATAATGATGAGCTGCTTGACAGTATGCTTGAAGAGATTCAGGGCACGGCAAGCGACACCCCTGATTATAAGGAGTTTTTCCTCGCTATAAAGCGCGATTTCCCGGAAACCGTTTTTCACGGCACCGATATCGGTCACCAGTACAAGACCACGGGCGCAAGATATCTTGAATATATTTCGGAAATGAACTCAGGCGATCTGACTCATTCGGAGAACCAGCGCATAGCTCTTGAAAACATCGAGCAGGCAAAAACGGCGTACAGTGCCGATCCTTCCGAATTTTTGGCTTTGCGTGAGCCTTATATGATATCAAACTTTATCCGCGAGTATGACAATGCCGGTCAGCCTGAGATAATGGGTATCTACGGCACATACCATTTGGATATGTCAGCGGACATAATGGCAGGAGCGCTCAAAAAGCATTACGGCGAATATATAAGCTATACTCTGCTCCCGACAAAGTATTACCGCGGCTGGGGACAGCTCCCGGAATGGGGCATATCGGTCGTGGGCATGGTATTCCTGCTCATGCTCTTCATACCCAATATCATATGGAGCAAAAGACAACCCGAAGGCTATAAGGAATCCGCAAAACGTGAAAACAAGGTGCTCCTTGCTCTTGAACGTACAGGCGAAGTGCTTGTTAGCGCACTTCTGCTCACCGACCGCCGGCTTGACCGCTTTTCATTCTCACCGCGGCTGGGCTACATAATACTTGCACTTGTACTTATGATAATTTACGAGCTGTACTGGATAAAGTATTTCCGAAGCAGCCGCACACTTGCGGATATGTACTCGGATTACTGCGGATTTCCGCTGGCAGGAGCTTCCCTGCCGGTATTTGCCGCGTTCCTGCTGGGAGTTTACGACTGCAATGTCTTTCTTATCGCAGCGGCAGTAATACTCGGCATCGGACACATCGGCATACACCTTATGCATAAAAAAGAAACAGAAAAATAAAAGAACAAAAGAAAAACGGCTCAACACAGCCAAAAAGGAGGCATTTATCATGAAAAAGATCTTAGGCGTACTGTTTTTTCTAATCATCGCCGCTATCGGAGTATGCGCGTACTTCTTCCCCGGACTTCCCTACTACTACAAGACAAAGCACGAATTTGACGAGACCGGAAGTATATGGTACGATGTCCCTAAGGAGCTGCCGGAGCTGTCCGACGGCTACGACCTCTACTCCTCACTTGGTGTGCGTATAACCGCGTGGAAGGGCATGGAGCCCGTCCGCACCGACGAAAAGGACGCTGTAATGTGGGGCAGCAAGGACGAGAATCTCTTTGTTTCGGTCTGCGTGGACACTCTCGGCGAGAATTATGACTTTCTCGACATGACGGGCATAGATCCCGAAGATCTGGACCGCTACTGCAGAAAAATACAGAAGACCACTCCCGAAAACAAATATGAATTCGTCCGCCTTGCATCAATGCTGACTATGGACGACTTTGACCTTCGCAGCAGAAAAAACGCAAAGACAGCTTACAGGATAATGAGCTGCAAAAACGATATGATAGCGGGAGAATCCAACAAGGTAAGCTTCTACCCTGTTGACGGCGTGGGATTCCGCGGTTTCCTCATAACTCATGACACTCCGGAGGGACAGACTGCTTTTATAAATATCTACCCCGAAATGGACAAGCGTCACCGCTATATCCTGTCCATGAGCGTAACAGACTGGAATGAGGTATTAGCTATTGCCGAAAGCGTACAGCTTACATGACAGCAATGCAGGAACTGCCATTGAGTGTGTTCCCGAACTATAAAGGAGAAAATTATGCATATTGAGATCGCCACACTGTTTCCCGAAATGTGCGAGGCTGTACTCGGAGAAAGCATAGTCGGCAGAGCGCGGAAAGCAGGGAAAATAAGCCTTCACTGCCGTCAGATAAGAGAGTATACTCACGACAAGCACCGCAGAGTCGATGATACGCCCTACGGCGGCGGCATGGGCATGGTGATGCAGTGTGAGCCGATATACAACTGCTATATGGCGGTATGCGAGGAGCTCGGCACAAAGCCGCATACTATATATATGTCTCCAAAAGGCAGGATCTTCGACCAGAAACGCGCCATAGAGCTTTCAAAGCTGGACAATATCCTTATTGTATGCGGTCACTACGAAGGCGTGGATCAGCGCGTCATCGACAAAATAGTTGACGAGGAGCTTTCCATAGGCGATTATGTACTCACAGGCGGCGAGCTTCCCGCAATGGTAGTCGCCGATACAGTCGCCCGTATGTGTGAGGGAGTCCTCTCAGACGAGGTGTGCTTCACAGACGAGAGCATATACAGCGGACTCCTCGAATATCCCCAGTATACACGACCAGAGGTATGGGAGGGAGAAGCCGTTCCGCCTGTTCTTCTCACGGGTCATCACAAGAATATAGAGGCATGGAGACATGAACAGAGCCTTAAAATCACCGAGGAAAGGCGTCCTGATCTTTTAGCTAAATATAAATTAAATAATGACTGAGCGTTTTTTGCGCTTTTGGGTTTAAGTTTAACATTTATTGCTGTTCCACATATTAACTGGCTGTATACACAAAAAAACATTTTCCCTTTAGAAGAATTCAACATAATCTTACGTTGAATAATATGCATTTTCAACAATTAGAATCAACATTTTTTTGTAGTGATAATAAACAAGCAAGTTGATAAAAATTCGTTCACATTTAATCTAAATGTAGAATTTAGAGAAAAGAAGAAGCATAATCGCAAAAATCCGTTGACGAAGGAAAAAATAGAATGTATAATAAAATCAGCAAGTAAAACAATTGCAAACGACAACACAG
Organism: Ruminococcus sp.; assembly: GCF_016287535.1. Taxonomy (GTDB): domain Bacteria; phylum Bacillota; class Clostridia; order Oscillospirales; family Ruminococcaceae; genus Ruminococcus. Next base: position 74,523 of record NZ_JAEFAJ010000002.1, on the reverse strand, counting down.
TCCTGCAAAAAAATGAGAGGGGCTGTAACCACAGAGAATAGGAGAGTTGTTTATGTTTGTTAGAGAAGTAATGGTAAAGAATCAGGTTGGACTTCACGCAAGACCCGCTACTTTCTTTATTCAGAAAGCAAACGAGTTCAAGTCATCAATCTGGATCGAGAAGGAAGAGCGCAGAGTAAACGCTAAGAGCTTACTCGGTATCCTTTCACTCGGTATCGTTGGCGGTACAAATGTTAAGGTCATCGCTGACGGCGCTGATGAAAAGGCTGCAGTTGACGCACTCATCGAGCTTGTTGACAGCGGTTTCAGCGAGGAGAACAGATAATTTAACGACGACTATATTTTGGGGCGTTACGATAAGTAACGCCCGCTTTTATTTTTGCCTACTGCAGATATTCCGCCATATTTTCGGCGAATATACCGTATCCGCGTGAGGGATCGGATACAAATACATGGGTCACAGCTCCGGCAAGCCTGCCGTCCTGTATGACAGGACTTCCGCTCATGCCCTGAACTATGCCGCCTGCGGCTTCAAGAAGCCTTTTGTCAGTTATGCGTATCACCATATTCTTTGACCCGGAGCTGCCGTAATCGACACGCTCTATCTCCGCGGTGTACTTTTCAGGCTTTTCACCGGATATCGTGGCGTATATCTCAGCCGGACCCTCTTTTATATCCTGACTGTACGCCATAGTGAACTCTTCACAGTCCGCAGAAAGCTCTGCGAGCGCCTCCGGAGTGAGCTTACCATAGATACCGCTGTTCCTGTTGCTGTCAAGTACGCCGAAGCTCTCACCTGCGGCAAAGCTGCCACGCAGCTCACCGGGGATACCTTCCGCGCCGCGCCGGACATCGGTTATCTCAACAGGTACGGCTTCCCCGCTGTGAACAGGAACTATACCCCCGGTGTCAGAGTCACATACAGGGTGTCCGAGACCTGCAAAGCAGCCGCTTTCCTTGTCAAAAAATGACATCGTACCTATGCCTGCGATACTGTCACGGACCCACATTCCGCCTTTCCAGCTTCCGCTCCTGCGCGAGAATACAGGCTGGAGCGACACGGGAAAAATATCACCGTCGCGTTCCACGGAGAGCTCAACCGCTTTTCCGCCGGACGCAGCTATTGCCGCCTGCAAAGCGTCATTTGAGGTAAGGACCTCGCCGTCCGCAAGACGTATCACATCGCCTGTTCGTATCCCGGCTTTTTCCGCAGGACAGCTCATATCACCGTTTTCGTCCTCAACATCGCCCAGACCTGTGACCATTACTCCTTCCATAAGGAGCTTTATACCGAAAGGTCTGCCGCCGACTGCATACACCGGCGCTTCTGCCCGGCGGACTTCCACATTTTTCACCGGTATGACGCCAAAAAGCGATAGAGTTACCTGCTCGGTGCCTGAACAGCTCCCCGCCGCAGGAACTGCCCCGTCAAAGGCAGTCATACATCTCAGTTCGGGATATTCCGCTATTTTAAAGGCTTTTCCCGTTTCGGCAGTGACAGCCGACGGCAGCCGCAGCGAATAATATCCTGCTGTTCCGAATAATCCGAGCATTGCAGCAGATAATAAGGCTGCAGCTGATCTAATTATTTTTCTTTTCAACATCATTTTGTTTTTTATCCTTTCATGTTCCCGGAGGAACATAATTATTATGCTCCGGCTTTGTGATAATATAAATGTGAAATCCACACAGCCGGAATGTACTTATGGAGTAAATATGGACCGTAAAAAAAAGAAATATCTTCCTGCAAAGCGTTCCCGCATTATGACCGCTGCAAAGGCTACAATGCTGGCACTCAGCCTGTGGTTCTCATGCGCTATGACGGCTCTCAGCGGCGCAGGACTTGTATACAACCGCGGTAGCTACGGGGAAAGCCTCTCAAAAACAGGCGTGTTCCTTGTTATATCCGCCGTTTTGATGACTTCCGGAGCTTTTTTATGCCTCTTCCGGAAAAAAAAGGTAAATATACTTTCGATAATACTGTCAGCCTCAGGGCTTGTCCTGTGCCTGACTATGCTGCACCGTCTCGCCGCTCACGCCGATTCAGCAGGCTGGACGGACAAGTACACCCTTTCTCCTGTGAGCGATATGTACATACGCCGGATACTGCCCTGTATCGCTCCCGTGACTATGGCAGTGGTCATTGCGGCTGTGCAGCTGTGCTCATATGAGGTACAGGAGCAGTGCCGCGGTAAATATCAGAGTAAATAGCTTTTTGGCTGTCGGTAACTGCGGGGCGTTTGCGTAATTTCCCCAAACTACAGATACAAATTCTGTCAAGACCGCCATTTATGGCGCTCGTCTTGACCTTGACTGAATTTGCATTTGTGGTATAATAAGCAATTGCGAACGCTGTATACACAGTAACCCACCAAAGTATTTATATACCCAAATATTATACACCAGAAAGGACGGGAAAACCGTCCTTTTTTGCGTATCAGCAAAAAAATTCACACTTTAAGCTGCTTTTTTATACTTTTTATCTTGAAATTTTTATCTTTTTGTGGTACAATGTTATCAATATTACCGAAAGGAACATTTTACCATGAATGTAAGATCCGAACTGCTCGCCACTCTCGCAGGCGCAGGCGGCGACTACATATCGGGAGCTGCTCTCGCGGAAAAGCTCGGCGTGAGCCGCAACGCTGTGTGGAAAGCCGTAAAGGTGCTTGAATCAGAGGGGTTTTCAATTAGTTCCATAACTTCAAAGGGCTATAAACTGAACGAAGACAATAACAAGCTTTCGGCTGACCTTATCTCACCGCTCCTTACTACAAAGGAGGTAGGCAGGAATATAAAGGTCTTTGATGAGGTGGATTCCACAAACAACGTGGTTCGTGAGCTTGAGACCGAAAAAGCTCCCCACGGCACCACCGCTGTGGCAGACCGTCAGACCGCAGGAAGGGGTCGTATCGGCAGACATTTTGTCTCCCCACCGGGAGTGGGACTGTATCTCAGCGTTCTTGTCCGCCCGAATTTCAATCTTCAGTTTGCCCCCATGATAACCGCCGCTACAGCCTGTGCAGCCGCTGAGGCAATAGAGGAACTGTGCGGCAGCAAGGTAATGATAAAATGGGTCAACGACCTGTATATGAACGGCAAAAAGATATGCGGTATACTTACAGAGGCTTCCCTCGGACTGGAAATGCGTGTACTTGACTGTGCGACTATAGGTATAGGCATAAATGTTCACAGCATCGGCGACCTCTTCGACGAGGAGCTCAAAAAGACAGCGACCTCAATAGAGGACGAAACAGGCGTCAGACTTGACAGGAACAGGCTCTGCGCAGGTATACTGAACCGCCTTGAGGTCTATCTCGGCAAGATATCAGACAGAAGCTTCCTCCGGTCATACAGGGAACGCGAGCTTCTTACAGGCAATATGATAACCGCAGTTGTCGGCACGGAAAAGCTCATCGGTGAAGCTCTCGGTATCGACGACAACGCAAACCTTATCATAAGGCTTCCCTACGGGGAAATAAAGTATCTCAGCTCAGGCGAGGCAAATCTGTGCAGGATAGTAAAATAATGTCAGAATGCGGATATGCCGCATAATATATAATAATTTGCAGGAGGTATTTCAATATGAGATATACTATTATCGGTCAGACAGTTCCGGCTGTTGAGTGCGAACTCAATGCGGGAGAATCAATGTTCACACAGTCAGGCGGAATGATCTGGCAGACTCAGGGCTTTACTATGTCCACAAACGCAAGAGGCGGTGTCGGCAGGAGCCTTGGCAGACTTTTCACAGGCGAATCAATATTCATGGCTAATTACAAAGCTGATATTCCCGGCGCAAGGATCGCTTTCGGCGCTACTGTTCCGGGCTCTATAGTTCCGGTAAATATATCGAACGGCGGTCTCATCTGCCAGAAGGGCGCTTTCCTCTGCGCTGAACAGTCGGTAGACCTCAAGGCTGTCTTTACAAAGAAGATACTCTCAGGTCTCTTCGGCGGCGAGGGCTTCATACTCCAGCAGCTCTTCGGAAACGGTATGGCTTTCCTTGAAGTTGACGGAGATATGGTAGAGCGCTACCTCAACCCCGGTGAAGTCCTCAAGGTAGACACAGGAAACGTAGTCGCTTTTGAGCCTACGGTACAGTACGAGATAGAGACTGTAAAGGGCCTCGGAAACATATTCTTCGGCGGCGAGGGTCTCTTCCTCACAAAGCTTACAGGCCCCGGCAAGATCATACTCCAGACACAGAACTTCAACGACTTTGCAGGAAAGATCCTTTCTCTCGGTGCAAAGCGCTGATAAATGAAAAACTGGCTCATAACCGCCGCAGTCGCCGTGATATACCTGCTTTTCAGCGTATTCACGGGACTGTGGGCGCTCTCTTGGATAATATGGGTATTTTACGCGATATACAGGATAGCCGACTATATAAAGTCTCAGCAGTAAAATGAGGTGAGAGTATGTTTATATATGGTATCCCCCTTATGGGTATGCAGTATCTGGCGAGCGGAGACGCGCTTTTCCGCATGGCTGCCGAAAATAAAGCTGCCTTTGCATGGCACGGCGATAAATGGCGCTGTATCTGCGGTATGGAAAACAGCACCAACTTCTGTCCCGAATGCGGCACAAAGGCTCCCGTCAGACCGTGGAAATGCTCCTGCGGCAGAGATTGCGGTACAAATTTTTGCCCGGACTGCGGCAGTAAAGCCCCTGTTTAATTAGGAATTGATGTGTCCGCTGATGCGGACGATTGAAAATAAATAGGTGTAGGGGCGCCGTTCCGGCGCACGAATACTTCGATGATATTGGCACGGGCTGCCGAAGGCAGCCCCTACAAAAGCTAATAGCTAACGGCTCAGATTTTACGGCGCAAAATTTCGGCAGGGTCTTGACAAACGCTTTTTTTCCGTGTATAATACACTTAACAAATCAAAAATGCTATGAAGGGAAACAAAGCCCGTACAAGTTTTCACAGAGAGCCGGCGGTGGGTGCAAGACGGCAGACAAGTACGAGCCATAACTCCTCCCTGAGCAGTCGGCTGAAAGCTTCGGCAAATAGGCTTGAACGGGTTCTCCCGTTACAGAGATATGCGTTGATCCGACGCAGACGAGTGGGTGTATTCTTACATCAAGAAGAGTGGTACCACGGAGTATTATTGCAGCTTCGTCTCTTCCATGCCATGCATGGAGGAGATTTTTTATACCCTCCGCAATGGCAGAACGGATCGGAATGGAGGTAATACAATGAATAACGTCAGCAAGTACACACGGCAGTTCTTTGAAGCGCCGGAAACGTCCATGAAATGGGCAAAAAAGTCCTATATCGACAAGGCTCCCCAGTGGTGCAGCGTCGATCTGAGGGACGGCAATCAGGCACTTATCATACCAATGAGCCTCGGTGAAAAACTCGAATTTTTCCAGCAGCTGGTGAATATCGGCTTCAAGGAGATAGAGATAGGCTTCCCTGCGGCTTCCGAAACGGAATATGACTTCTGCCGCACTCTCATCGAGCAGGATCTCATACCTGACGACGTTACAATACAGGTGCTCACACAGTCGAGAGAGCATATAATAGAAAAGACCTTTGAAGCCCTCAGAGGCTGCAAAAACGCTATAGTACACCTGTACAACTCCACCTCCGCGGCTCAGCGCGAGCAGGTCTTCCGCAAGAGCAAGGAGGAGATAAGGGATATAGCCGTCAGCGGCGCACGGCTCTGCAAGGAGTACCGCGAAAGATACGAGGGAAATTACCGCTTTGAGTATTCTCCCGAAAGCTTCACCGGAACAGAGCCGGAATTCGCTCTTGAAGTATGCAACGCCGTACTGGACGTATGGCAGCCCACTCCCGAAGACAAGGTGATAATCAACCTCCCCGTGACCGTGCAGCTGTCAATGCCTCACGTATACGCAAATCAGGTGGAGTATATGTGCGATAACCTGAAATACCGGGAAAACGTCATAGTTTCCCTCCACCCCCACAACGACCGCGGCTGCGCGGTGGCTGACACCGAAATGGGACTCCTTGCCGGCGCCGAGCGCGTTGAGGGAACTCTCTTCGGCAACGGCGAACGCACGGGAAATGTGGATATAGTGGTGCTCGCTATGAATATGTACTCCCAGGGCGTTGAGCCTGACCTGAATTTCAGCGATATACCGTCGATATCCGAGCTCTACACAAGAGTGACGAGAATGAATGTATACGAGCGCCAGCCCTATTCCGGAAAGCTGGTATTCGCAGCCTTCAGCGGCTCTCATCAGGACGCTATCGCAAAGGGTATGAAATGGCGGGAGGAAGGCAATACTCAGTTCTGGACAGTACCCTATCTCCCTATTGACCCGGAGGATATCGGCAGAGAGTACTCCGCAGACGTTATCCGCATCAACAGCCAGTCCGGCAAGGGCGGTATCGGATATATACTCGAAACACGCTTCGGCTACAATCTGCCGAAAAAGATGCGTGAAAGCGTGGGCTATCTTGTCAAGGGAGTATCCGACCGCAAGCACAAGGAGCTCCTTCCCGACGAGGTCTACGAGATATTCAAGACCAATTACGTGGATATAACCTCTCCAATAAATATGAGAGAAACGCACTTCGTACAGCGCAACGGCATAGAAGCTACCATCAGCTTTGATTACAACGGCAGGAAGGTAACTGTTACAGATACCGGAAACGGACGTCTTGACGCGGTCAGCAATGCCGTGAAGTCCTACACCGGAACTGACTACAGCCTTAACAGCTACTCCGAACACGCCCTTGAGGTGGGCTCGGCTTCAAAAGCCGTATCCTACGTTGAGATAGTCTCCGGAAGCGGAAAGAGCTTCTGGGGAACAGGTATAGACAACGATATCATCACATCATCTGTAAAGGCGCTTGTGAGCGCGGTGAACAATATGCTGAACGCCGCCTCATGACGCAGCTTGCAGAACAAAAGTAAAGGACATGATACTATGAAAATATCAGGTGCAAAAATAGTTGTTGAAACACTAATAGAACAGGGCTGCGACACTGTTTTCGGCTACCCCGGCGGACAGGTCATCGACCTCTTTGACGAGCTTTATTCCGCACAGAGCCGCATAAAGCACATACTTGCCGCCCATGAGCAGGGAGCTGCCCATGCTGCGGACGGCTATGCCCGCTCAACAGGCAAGGTGGGAGTAGTAATAGCGACATCGGGTCCCGGCGCGACCAACCTTGTAACAGGCATAGCTACGGCATATCTCGATTCCGTACCTATGGTGGCTATCACAGGCAACGTAGCCTGCAGCCTCATAGGACGGGACAGCTTTCAGGAAGTTGATATCGTTGGTATAACCATGCCTATCACCAAGCATAATTTCATAGTAAAGGATATAAACGAGCTTGCGGATACGCTCCGCACAGCCTTTAAAATAGCCAAATCAGGCAGACCGGGACCTGTTCTCGTGGATATACCCAAGGACGTTCAGGAGGCTCTCTGCGAATTTGAACCCAACGCTCAGCCTGTTATACCTTATCCTCTCACCTTTGCTTCTGAGGAAAAGCTTCAGAAGGCTGCCGCAATGATAAACAGCTGCGAAAAGCCGTATATCTATTTCGGCGGAGGAGTTATCAGCGGAAAGGCTTCACAGCAGATAATGGCTCTTGCGGATAAGATCGACGCCCCTCTCGGCTGCTCCCTCATGGGACTTTCAGCCGTTCCCTCCGACCACCCCCGTTTTCTCGGTATGCAGGGTATGCACGGACATTTCGCGTCCTCCGTCGCTCAGAACGAATCCGATCTCGTCATTGCTCTCGGCGTAAGGTTCAGCGACAGGGGAACAGGCGACGAATCACGCTATTCCAAGCATTTCAACATAATACACATAGATATCGACGGAGCGGAGCTCCACAAGAATATAGCTGCGGATGTTGCCATAAAGGGCGACCTCCACGACTCTCTCGAACGTCTTATCGCCATGACAGAGGAGAAAAAGCGTCCTCAGTGGGCTGAACGTATCGGAGAGCTGAGAGCCGAGGAGCTCAGACGCACAGCGTCGGCTCTGAGTATCGCAAAGGAAAAGACCGGCAGCGGAAAGCTCAGTCCTTACGATATAATAGACGTTATCAGCTCCCGTGCAGAGGAGGATACGGTAATCGTTACCGACGTGGGTCAGCATCAGATGTGGACAGCCCAGCGCTATCCGCTGAAAAAGCCCCGTACCTTCCTTTCAAGCGGCGGTCTGGGAACTATGGGCTTCGGCCTCGGAGCAGCCGTGGGCGCGGCTTCCGCAACGGGAAAGCGCTGTATTCTCTTCACAGGCGACGGCAGCTTCGGCATGGACCTCTGCGAGCTCGCAACTGCGGTATCACAGGAGCTCCCCATAACAGTAGTAATAATGAACAACGGCGTTCTCGGAATGGTAAGGCAGCTGCAAACCATTTTCTACGATAAGAGATATTCAAACACCACCCTCGGCCGCAGGACGGATTTCACAAAGCTTGCGGAAGCCTTCGGCGCAAGGGGCGGTCATGCGGCTTCGGTATCAGAGCTGGAAAAGCTGGCTGATGAAGCGCTTTCATGCAATACTCCCTTCGTTATCGACTGCGCGGTGGACAGCGACGAGCTGGTTCTCCCCATGCTTCCGCCAAACGGTTCGGTAGACGATATAATCACAGAGATAAAGTGAGGTGACATTATGGATAAGCAATACGTAATAGGCGTGATAGTTGCCAATGTTTCGGGCGTACTTTCGAGAGTATCGGGTATGTTCACGAGACGCGGCTTCAATATCGACAGCCTTACTGTGGGCGAGACCGAATCCAGCGGCTTTTCCCGCATAACCATCGCCTTCCACGGCGACGAGGATATCAAGGAGAGGATACTCCAGCAGCTCCAGAAGCTCCATGATGTCAGAGAGGTAGAGGTGCTCGACAGCAAGGACACGGTAATACGCGAGCTCCTGCTCATAAAGGTAAGGAACAAGGCTGAGATACGTCAGGATATAATGACTGCGGTGGAAATTTTCCGCTCAAAGATAGTGGACTATTCTCCCACCTCCCTCACCTGCGAGCTAACAGGCGAGACCTCCAAGATAGACGCATTTATAGAGCTTCTCAAGCCCTTCGGCATAATGGAGATGTGCCGCACCGGTATCGTAGCTATCGAAAGAGGAGAGAACTGCCTGAAAACAGTGAAATAAACGAGTAAATAACTTTTTGGGTGGTCGGAAGTAACCGGGCGTTTGTGGTATAATAAGCAATTGCAAACGCCTTATGCTCAATAAACCGCCAAAATTTTCAAATACTCAAATAGATCCGATAAGCATAACTTATCGAAAGGAATGATAAAAATGGCAATGACAATGACGCAGAAGATACTTGCGGCTCATTGCGGCAGGGAGTCGGTCAGCGCAGGAGAGCTTATCCTCGCGGACCTCGACCTCGTTCTCGGAAACGATATCACCTCTCCCGTAGCTATAAAGGAGTTCGCAAAGCTCGGCAGGGACAGCGTGTTCGACAGAAATAAAGTCACTATGGTCATGGACCATTTTGTTCCGAACAAGGACATAAAGGCTGCGGAGCAGTGCAAAATGTGCCGTGATTTCTGCGGTAAAAAGGATATCACACATTTTTACGACGTGGGAGAAATGGGCATAGAACACGCCCTGCTCCCCGAAAAAGGACTTGTCACCGCAGGAAATGTGGTCATCGGAGCAGATTCCCACACCTGTACCTACGGAGCTCTCGGAGCCTTTTCAACAGGCGTGGGCTCTACGGATATGGCCTGCGGCATGGCAACCGGCAAGGCATGGTTCAAGGTGCCGTCGGCGATAAAGTTCGATCTTAGCGGAAGTCTCCGGAAATACGTTTCCGGCAAGGACGTTATACTCCATATAATCGGAAATATAGGCGTTGACGGAGCCCTTTACCGCTCAATGGAATTCACAGGTGAGGGACTTTCCTCACTTACTATGGCTGACCGCTTCTGCATTGCAAATATGGCTATAGAGGCAGGAGCGAAAAACGGTATATTCGGGGTGGACGATAAAACTCTCGGTTATATCAGCGACCACGGCGGCACAGAGCCAACGGTTTACAAAGCTGACGCCGACGCGGAATACGACGATGTGATAAATATCGACCTTTCGGCGATAGAGCCTACTGTGGCTTTCCCTCATCTTCCCGGAAACGCCAAGGTATTCAGCGAGATAGGCGACGTAAAAATAGATCAGGTGGTCATAGGCTCCTGCACCAACGGCAGACTGGAAGACCTTATAACTGCCGCGGAGATAATGAAAGGACGCAAAGCCGCCAAAAACGTAAGGGTAATCATTATCCCCGCAACTCAGAGAGTATACCTTGAAGCAATGGAAATGGGACTTCTCAGAACATTTATCGAGTTCGGAGCTGTTGTGTCGACTCCCACCTGCGGTCCGTGTTTAGGCGGATATATGGGCATATTAGCGGCAGGCGAAAAAGCTGTTACCACCACAAACCGCAACTTCGTGGGACGTATGGGACATACAGAGTCAGAGGTATATCTTGCAAGTCCCGCAACTGCCGCGGCAAGCGCAGTTACAGGCAGGATAACCAGTCCGTGGGAGGTGGCTGAGATATGAAATATACCGGAGATGTTATAAAATACGGGGACAATGTGGATACAGACGTTATTATCCCCGCCCGTTACCTCAATACCAGCGACCACAAAGAGCTTGCGAGTCACTGCATGGAGGACCTGGACAGAACCTTCGTCAGCCGTGTAAAGCCGGGTGATATCATCACCGCCGGCATGAATTTTGGCTGCGGCTCCTCCCGTGAACACGCTCCCATAGCCATAAAGGCAAGCGGAGTATCTCTCGTTATCGCAAAGAGCTTCGCCCGTATCTTCTACCGCAACGCTATAAATATAGGTCTTGCCATAGTGGAGTGCCCCGCGGCTGCGGAGGAAATATCCGAGGGGGATACCGTAGAGGCTGACCTCGATAACGGGATAATACGGAATATCACCACCGGCAGGGAGTACAGAACGGCTCCCTTCCCGGAGTTCGTACAGAATATAATCGAAAACGGCGGACTTATGAAGGCTATAGAAAACGGCGTTTTCTGACAGGGATACGGAGATAATCATGACAGATCTTAACTGCCTTCTTGCAGGACTTGCACGGCTGCTCGTTCCTGTGCTCCTGCTCATATTCTGGCGCAAAAGGACGGGTGCACGCATACTTCCGGCGCTTGCCGCATTTCTTGTATGCCTGCCTGTTTTTACGATAGCAGGTCTGATACGTACAGGCTTCGCTCATGGCGACCTGCTCTCGTTCTGCGTAAAGCAGGGACTGCTTTACGGTATTTTTGAGGAGGGCTCGAAGTTCCTTGCCATGCGCTATCTGCTCACTTCATACGACAACCGCAGGGATGCAGTTTCCTACGGTATAGGTCACGGCGCATTTGAGAGCTTCAGCGGCGGAATAGCCTGTATAAACCTTATCGGCACAGGAAAGGCTGCGCCAGATATCTTACCTGTAAATCTCTTTACAGCCATTGAAGGCGAGGCGTTTGCCATTGCACTGACTGTACTGATATTCTACGGCATACAGACAGGCAGAACAAAACTCATGCTGCCAATTGCAATATTCTTACACTTCATAAGCAATGCAACAACAACGCTCTACAGCTTCAGCACCCCCATAGTTGTAATAAAAAGCACTATCCTCACCGCGGGTATCTGCTATGCGGCATACCGCTGCTTTGTGAAGCTGAGAGGTGAGAGTTGAGAATTGAGAGTGGAGAGTGGAGAGTGGATTTAATTCGGAATTATTGTGCCGTAAGCGAGTTTACGGGCGAAACGTAGCAAGAGTGCGCAGGCTCTGCGCCGGGCGGATAGTATCTACCCTGCATAGCTGAAAACGAAAGGAGAATATTATGGAACTGAAGATCGCATTGTTAAAGGGTGACGGCATTGGTCCCGAAATAGTGGACAGCGCCGTGGCGGTGCTTGAAAAGACCGCAAAGAAATTCGGACACAAATTCATATTCACTCCATACCTCATAGGCGGCTGCGCTATCGACGAGACGGGAGTGCCACTGCCGCAGGAAACTGTGGACGGCTGCCTTGCTTCCGACAGCGTTCTCCTCGGAGCTGTGGGCGGTCCGAAATGGGACAGCCTCGGCGGAGATGTCCGCCCGGAAAAGGCTCTACTCGGTATCAGAGCTGCTCTCGGACTTTATACCAATCTCCGTCCTGCAAAGCTCTATCCCGCGCTGAGAAACGCTTCTCCTCTCAAGGACGAGATAGTGGGCGACGGCTTTGATCTCCTCATTGTAAGGGAGCTCACAGGCGGTATATACTTCGGTGAAAGAGGTCTCCGGGAGGGCAGATTCGGCACGGAAGCCTTTGACACCGAGGCTTACAGTATCACTGAGATAGAACGTATAGGAAAGGCTGCCTTTGAGGCTGCCATGAAGCGCAGAAAATGCGTATGCAGCATCGACAAGTCAAATGTCCTCGAATCCTCGCGGCTCTGGCGAAAGACCATGCACGAGCTTTCGGAGCAGTACCCTGAGGTACACTATACGGATATGCTTGTGGATAATGCCGCTATGCAGCTCGTCCGCGACCCGAAACAGTTCGATGTTATCGTTACGTCCAATATGTTCGGAGATATACTTTCAGATGAAGCCTCGCAGATCACAGGCTCTATAGGTATGCTCGCCTCGGCTTCACTGGGAGCTTCAAAGCGGGGACTCTATGAGCCCATACACGGCTCGGCTCCGGACATTGCGGGAAAGGATATAGCAAACCCTATTGCTACCGTGCTTTCCGGCGCAATGATGCTCCGCTATTCCTTTGGTCTCAACAAGGAAGCGGACGCTATAGAAAGAGCTGTGGACAAGGTACTTGAAAAGGGCTGCCGTACTGCGGATATCATAGGTACGGACAAGAAAACAGTTCCCCTTTCCTGCTCCGAAATGACAGAAGAGATATTAAAAGATATATGAACCTATAACAAGTTCATACGAACTTAACAATAAGTTTATAATTTATTCCTTGACAACAGAATGGTTTTATATTATCATTATGGCAATACGATACGTTATCCGGTCGTATATCAGCAATAAACCAGTTTTTAAAGGAGTAATATTATGAAAAAGAGATTATTGGGGTTAACAGCATCTTCTTTCATTTTCGCAGCAGCTCTCACAGGCTGCACTGTAAGAAGCGGAGGTTCTTCCTTCAGCTTTTCAGTATCAAAGGGTGAAAAGACAGAAGCAACAACAGTAAAAGTTACAGAAACAACAAAAGAAAAAGCTACAGAAGTGACCACTGAAAAAAGTCAGACAAAAATAAGAACAATAACGTGCTGCCCGATATAAAGGACTATACCGGCAGCTATACCTGTAACGGATACGGCTCATGGGGCGGTGACAAGTATCCCGACTGCGAAACGATACAAAACGATCTTGAAAATGATCCTATGACTATATCAGCAGACGGTACTATGCACTTTCACGGCGCCGATTACAAGCTCATTTCCGAGGGCACAAAAAACGATGCCGTTATATTCAGTATCGACGGAAGCGGATTCGACTTCGGCAGTTTTTCCGAGAACGGAAGAGTTGACAAGGATTATGACGGTGCTGTATATTTCACAAAGGAAACTCAGCACTTTACGATCAATGACGAGGATGCGTCGTATGATATATACAAAGTCCATCTCACCGCAAACGGTGACAAATCGAGCTCCGCTTACATATCGTTCAGCAAGGACTGAGTTATAAAACAACAATATTTATTCATAACGGAGGTATTTTTATGCTTACTATCATCACAGCAAACGCACCCGCAGCGATAGGTCCCTATTCACAGGCTATCGTTTCACACGGTATGGTCTACACCAGCGGTCAGATAGCTATCGATCCTGCTACCAATTCCGTAAAGGGCACAACTATCGAAGAGCAGACAGAGCAGATAATGAAAAACCTTGCAGCTATACTTGAGGAGGCAAATTCAGGCTTCCATATGGCTGTGAAAACTACCTGTTTCCTTGCGGATATGAACGACTTTGCCGCCTTCAACGAGATATACGGCAGGTACTTCACATCAATGCCCGCAAGAAGCTGCGTTGCGGTAAAGACCCTCCCCAAGGGCGTACTCGCAGAGGTCGAGGTAATAGCTGAGGTCTCTGACTATTCTTACTGAGCCTCTCTATAATGGGGTCGGAATGGGGCTTTATTCAACGGAAAACCATTGAATATTGAAAAAATAATTTTCGACTTTGTAGCAATGTACAAATCCGGCTGTTGGATTTTATTAATATCTTACAAAGAATCTGTACAGGAGAAGGATCATGAATGTTGTTATTATCGTAAATATCATTACTTCGCTCGGTATAATGCTCGGTGGCTTATGTATGAGAAAATACGCGAAAACGCCCTTGGATCACTCCATAGGCTTCAGGACCGTAAGAGCCCTGTCAAGCGACGAGGCATGGCGGTTCGCCAACGAAAAATGCGGTATGGCATGGACAGTTATCGGAGCAGTCTGCTTCGTTCTGTCTGTGGCTGCGGTATTCCTGTTCTCCGATAACAGTCCCGCACATATAGCTGTACTTATCATACTCACGGCTGCTGCCGTTTTGTCGGCTGCATGGGTGGAAATACAGCTCAGAAAGATTCAGTGATAAATGAACAGCTCCTCTGTCCGTTACAGACAGGGGAGTTTCTTTTTTGCTTGAAATTATGCTTGCTTTGTGATATAATGATAGAATAGGTGAATTGTAAGCTGACGGGGAAGATGAGAGTTGATAGTTGAGAATTAATGACTAAAGGCTTGGGCGGATAATGTCCGCACATACAAAGGGCTGAAAACGAAAGGAAGTATAAGTATGACCGTAAGGGAATTACAGGATAAGATAATAAAGCTCAAAAAGGAAACAAATACCGCTGTCCTCGCTCACTGCTATCAGGCTCGTGAGATATGCGAGATAGCAGACTTCGTAGGCGACAGCTACAAGCTCAGCGTTGACGCTAAGGGCGTAGCTGAGGAGAATATAATCTTCTGCGGAGTTCACTTCATGGCTGAGACAGCTAAAATGCTCTCGCCTCAGAAGCGTGTTTACCTCTCCAGCAAACACGCCGGCTGCCCTATGGCTGAGCAGATGGACAGGGACATGATAAGCGCCATACGCGCTCAAGAGCCCGACCGCACCGTTGTTGCGTATATCAATACCACAGCCGCTCTCAAAACGGTCTGCGACGTGTGTGTTACCTCTTCCAGCGCGTTGAAGATAGTAAAGGCTCTCGACAGTGACAAGATACTCTTTATCCCCGACTGCAACCTCGGAGACTATATAAAAAAGCAGTGCCCCGACAAGGACATAAAGCTCCTGCAGGGCGGATGTCCCACACACGCAAGGATAACCGTCAGCGAGGTGAAAAAGGCAAGGGAGGAGCACCCCGACGCTCTCTTCCTCGTACACCCCGAATGTACCCCCAAAGTAGTAGAACTTGCGGATTATGTGGGCTCGACAACGGGCATAATGGATTATGCAAAGAAGTCGGACAAAAAGGAGTTCATCATCGGTACGGAGAATTCAATAGTTGAGCATTTGCAGTACGACTGTCCCGAAAAGAGCTTCTATCCTGTGAGCAGAGACCTTGTCTGCCATAATATGAAGCTCACAACGCTTCCCGACGTGTACAATACTCTCCTTGCAATAAGCGGCGAGGACCGTGAAGCCTGTGAGATACTTATGAGTGACGAGCTTATCGCTCAGGCAAGGAAATGCATAGACGAAATGATAAGGCTGGGCGGCTGATATGACGGAAATTGTCGAAAAGCTGTACAGCACAGGCGACCTCTCTGACAGCGAGCTGAGGGAGCTGATAAATACTGATGATAAGGACGCCGCGGAACTGCTCCGTAAAAGGGCAGACGAGGCAAGGCAGAAGAGCTACGGGAAAAAGGTGTTCCTGAGAGGTCTTATAGAGATCTCTAGCTACTGTAAAAACAACTGCCTATACTGCGGCATACGCAGAGGCAATACGGACGCAGACCGCTACCGCCTTTCCCGTGAGGAGATACTGAGCTGCTGCGAAAACGGCTATGAGCTGGGCTTCCGCACATTCGTAATGCAGGGCGGCGAGGACAGCTTCTTTACGGACGAGTTTCTCTGTCCGCTGATAGAAGAGATAAAGGAAAAGTATCCCGACTGCGCGGTGACGCTCTCACTCGGTGAGCGCTCATATGCGAGCTACAAGCTGCTGAGAGATGCAGGCGCAGACAGATATCTGCTCCGCCACGAAGCAGCTTCACAGGAGCTGTATTCAAAGCTGCACCCTGAGGAAATGAGCCTCGACAACCGCAAGAAATGCCTGTTTCAGCTGAAAGAACTGGGCTATCAGGTGGGCGCCGGCTTCATGGTGGGAGCTCCCTTCCAGACTGTAGAGCATCTCATCGCCGACCTTCGCTTTTTACAGGAGCTTCAGCCGCAGATGATAGGAATAGGTCCTTTCGTGCCTCATCACAAAACTCCATTTGCCGGCGAAAAAGGCGGCACTCTTGAACTTACCCTGCGGCTTCTCGGCATACTCAGGCTTATGTTCCCGAAGGTACTGCTCCCCGCGACAACTGCCCTCGGCACTATAGCTCCCAACGGAAGGGAGCTTGGACTGCAGACAGGCTGCAACGTGGTAATGCCGAATCTTTCACCTGTAAAGGTGCGCAAAAAGTACGACCTCTACGATAACAAGATATGCACAGGCGAGGAAGCGGCTGAGTGCCGCGGCTGCCTGCAAAGAAGAATAGAATCCGCAGGATACGAGACAGTATCGGAACGCGGAGACTGCATAGATTAAACCTGTTATTGCAGGACAAAGCTTTATTTAAATTCAGAGTTTAGAATTGAGAGTTGAAAGTTATGGAGTCGCCTCTGGCGAGAAAACTTGAATAACGTGAACGAAGCGAACACCTGAACTCTCAACTTTTACGTCAGATCCTGACTTGATAATAAAAACACTAAAATCATTCCATACATTGATTTAAGGAGAATACTATGCGAGTACGTTTCCATCTTCCCGACTTTTCCGGCAACTTCAAGCTCAATCTGGTCTTTGCGGAGCTTCTCAGCCATAAGCCTGAGTTTTTCCGCGAGGGAGTAGAGATAGCGTCGTTCTACGGCGTGTTTCCACCCTCCTTGTGGAACGGCGGCAGGACCCAGGGCGGCGTATGCGACAAGACCTTTGTCAAGGGCGTTATAAAGACATTCAACGACCTCGGTATACCCCTCCGCTTTACATTCACAAATCCCGCACTTGAAAAGAAACACCTCAGCGATCAGTTCTGCAATATGGTTATGGCAATGGCAAACAACGGCCTAAACGAAGCTATTGTTATGTCGCCCCTGCTTGAAGACTATATCAGACGCAACTATCCCGATTACAAGCTCACAAGCTCCACCTGCAAGCGCCTGGATACTATCGAGGGTCTCCTTGAAGAGCTGAAAAAGGATTACCATATAGTCGTTATGGACTACGACCTCAACAACAGATTCGACCTCCTCGAACAGATACCAATGGAGGACAGACCGCGTATAGAATTCCTGTCAAACGCCTGCTGCGAGCCGGGATGTCCACGACGTTCGGCTCATTATTATACCATAGGCGTTCAGCAGATAGCCTATAACGAGCATATAAAGAAGTATCCCAACCTCCCGTTCAACGGTGACAGGTACGACACCGAGAATTTCCGCGACTGCCCGTACTCAAAGCGCGGTCTCTTCGATATAAAGGGTCTGCGCACACATATCTCCCCCGACGATATATGGGAGAAATATGTTCCTATGGGCTTTGAACAGTTCAAAATAGAGGGAAGGACCGCAAGTCCTATAAATGTGCTCGAAACCTATATGTATTATATGGCAAAGCCCGAATACCGCGACGAAGCGCGTTTCACACTGCTGAAATCACTGGAGAATACGGGCTCTCTCATTTTCAAGTAAAGAGGAGGATATTATGAAGATAGCAGCTGTTTTCAGCGATAATATGGTGCTTCAGCGCAATAAGCCGATACGTGTTTTCGGTACCTGCACCAACAGAGAAAAGGTTATAACCGTAAGTATCCCGGAGCTCGACAGCTCCGCCCGCGCTGTCATAAAGGACGGTAAATGGGAAGCCGTGCTCCCGCCGCGCAAAGAGCTTGGTTCATGTACACTTGTGGTGTCATGCGGCGCTGTAAAGAAGATATTCAGCAATGTAGCCATAGGCGAGGTCTGGCTCGCAGGAGGTCAGTCCAACATGGAATTCGAGCTCCGCTACGACCGCAGGGGCGCTGCCGCCCTTGCAGCCTGCTACGGCGAGAACGTGAGATATTACTATACTCCCAAATGCAGTATGCCCGGCGACGAGCTTCTCAGAGCCGAAAGGGAGTCCTGCTGGATGACTCCTTCCCCGGACAATTCCCGCTCATGGTCGGCGGCAGCATATTACTTCGCCAAGGAGCTGAGCCGCAGACTCGGAGTTACAGTGGGAATAATCGGCTGCAACTGGGGCGGGACCTCCGCTTCCGCATGGATGAGCCGCGAGTATCTCAGCTATGACAGCCGTCTGCACCCCTACCTTGATGACTACGACAACGAGACCAGAGGCAAGACCGACGAGCAGATGATAGCTGAATACGACGCATATTCCGAAAAGCAGCTGAAATGGAACAGCGCGACAGAGGAATACGTTGCCGCCCACCCCAACGCAAAGTGGGACGAGGTGCTGGCCGAATGCGGTGAAAATCCGTATTCCGGTCCGCTGAATATAAAAAATCCCCTGCGTCCCGGCGGACTTTATGAAACTATGCTCAGCCGTATAGCTCCGTATACCCTTGCAGGCGTGCTGTGGTATCAGGGAGAAGCCGACGACTGCCGCCCCCATACCTACGATGTTCTCCTCAGGGCTATGATAGAGAACTGGCGGCATGACTGGCATGACGATGAACTGCCCTTCATGATAGTTCAGCTGCCCATGTTCAGATACGAGTACGACCCGGATACACAGAGCTGGGCTTACATCAGGGAGGCTCAGGAAAAGGTTTTCCGCACTGTAAAAAATACCGGTCTCGCAGTCGCTCTCGACTGCGGCGAGTTCAACAATATACACCCGCTGGACAAATCCCCCATCGGTCACAGGCTGTATCTTCAGGCTATGAACGTGGTATACGGCATACTGAACGACAGCGACACACTGCCGCCGATGTATGACAGCTATGAGGTCATAGGAGATACCATGCACATATACCTCACCAACTGCGAAAGAGGGCTCTGCGGCACTGACGAACGCTGCCTCGACGGCTTTGAGATAGCGGGAGCAGACGGTAAATACTATCCTGCCGAAGCAAAGGTAAGGCTGCCCTATATCGAGCTTCACAGCGACAATGTCAAGGCTCCTGCCGCAGCCCGTTTCAAATGGACAAACTATGCTGAGGTCGGACTTTTCGGCGTGAACGAGCTGCCGCTGCCGCCATTCCGCACGGATAAATAACAGGGAATATAGCTTTTTTGGCGGTCGAAGGCAGTCAGACGTTTGCGTAGTATAATATGAAACTGCGAACGTCCGGTTCTCAAAAACCGCTTAAAAATATACAGGAGGATAATTATGCTTTTAGCAGTAGATATCGGTAATACAAACATTGTTTTCGGCTGTGTTGACGACAGGGACGAGGTGCTTATCTTCGAGCGCATAAGCACAGACCACAACGCAACAGCAGCGGAATACGCTGTACTCATAAAGACCATACTTGAAATGAACAGCTTCAACATCTCAGACATAGACGACGCTATAATGTCGTCGGTAGTTCCGTCTGTCACGAATACAGTCAAGGAAGCTGTGAAAAAGCTCTTCGGAGTTGAGGTGATGATGGCAGGTCCCGGAGTAAAAACCGGACTGAATATACTAATCGACAACCCGGCACAGCTGGGCAGCGATCAGGCTGTTGACGCAGTCGCGGCGATAAACCAGTACCCTGTTCCGCTCATAATCATAGATATGGGAACGGCTACCACTCTCTCCGTAGTTGACAGCAAGAAAAACTACCGCGGCGGCGTGATACTCACAGGTATGAAGGTCTCGGCAGACGCTCTCACCGCACGCACCGCACAGCTCCCCAAGATAAATTTTGAAGTTCCGCCCCATGTTATCGGAACAAACACAGTTGACTGCCTGAAGAGCGGTATACTCTACTCCAACGCAAGCGCCCTCGACGGCATTATCGACCGCATGGAGGAGGAGCTTGGCGAAAAGTGTACCGTCGTGGCTACAGGCGGTCTGTCCGAGCTTGTGGTGCCTCTGTGCAGACGAAAGATAATACTCGACAGCAACCTGCTCATCAAGGGCCTTGCAATTATCTACAAAAAGAACAGAAAGTAAAAGAAAAGCTCCGCGATCGCGGAGCTCTTTCAGTTCTTCTTGTTTTTCTTTTCTTCCTCTTTCTGTTTGTTGGCAATTTCATTGAAGCTGTCGGCAGTATTTATAAAGAGTGCGGGGTCAAGGCATACTCCGTTATGGCGCACCTCAAAATGGCAGTGGGAGCCGAAGGAATTACCGGTATTTCCAACAAGTCCTATGAGCTGTCCTCTTGAGACCTCCTGTCCCTCGACAACAAGCACGGAGCTCATATGACCGTATACGGTCTGATATCCGTCAACGTGTCCGAGCTGCACGAAATAGCCGTATCCTCCGGAATTCCAGCCGGCAGATACTACCACGCCGTCTGCTGCGGCATATATCTCGGTACCGGTCATAGCGCCTATATCCATACCCTTATGGTTTCTGTCGCTGATGAACGGATCGCTAACGTATCCTCCGTCAACCGGCCAGCCGAACTCTCCGGAGCCTGTAAGGACAGTGCTCGCGCTGTCAGGTCTGGCGGCATATATGCCTATACCTATCTTTTCG
Organism: Ruminococcus sp.; assembly: GCF_016287535.1. Classification (GTDB taxonomy): domain Bacteria; phylum Bacillota; class Clostridia; order Oscillospirales; family Ruminococcaceae; genus Ruminococcus. The sequence continues at coordinate 53,666 of NZ_JAEFAJ010000002.1, read as the reverse complement.
ACTACAGGCTGTCTTGTTATCTGTGTGCTGATAGTCTTGCGGGAATACTCCTTGCCGTCCACGTAGGTGACCTCTATATGGCTGACCTTCTCGCCCTGTCTGCCCTTGGCGATAACGTCCCTTGTACCTGCGTTGAGAGAGCTTGTCTCGACCTCTACGGTCTCATAGTCGATAAAGGTAACAGGCGATATCTCGCGGACATACTGTATAGGCAGATAGCTTTCGGTCTCGATGACATTGACCAGCATACCCTTACGGCAGTTGGCGGTTATATCCGGATTCATCTCCTCCAGCTTTGCAAGATCCATATTGAATTTCTGTGCTATAGTTACGACTGTATCCTCTCTCTGAGCGATATATACCGATTTTTTCTCCTTTGAGGAAGTAAGGAGCTCTATCGCATCCTTCTCTGAAAGAACGCTTTCCGCAAGATACATTCCCTTGGTGTACTCAACATCTCCCTTGTATGCGACATCCTTTATTACGCCGTCCACACGGAAATTCAGTATCCTCTCGTTAAGGGCGTCCTGCACCTTTTCCTTGTTTCTGACCGCACCTATGAACCTGCCGTCTATATATATGCCGTATGCTTCAGTAAGAGCGTGGTCGGAAGCGGCAAGCATTTCATTCGCAAGCTGCGAGGCTGTATACACCTTATCATTCTCATTGATTATCCTGAGGGAATACTTTGCCGAAAGGTCTATTTTTTCATTGTTTCCGATATATGATATTCTCTGCTGAGCCTCCCGCTCGGCTTCCTCGAAATCGGCTTCGGCAGTTATTATGCCTATCTCCCTGCCGTTGTACTCTACGCTGAGTCCGTACTCAAGTCCCGAACCGTACCGTATTATTCCCACAAGGAACACAATCGAAAGAATGGGAAGTATATAATTGAAAGCGGTATAGAATACTCCGTCCTCACCGAAGAGATAGGAGCACCAGAAATGGAAGAGAGCCTTTTTGTACTCTTCCTCGCCAAGCTTCTTTGCCTTGCGGACCTGCTTCTGCAGTCCCTTGTTAAGATTGAATCTTTCCCGTACAGGAGATATCAGCTCCATGAAAAGCCATATCAGCCCTTTGAGTATGACAGCGCCGAGACTAAGCAGCTCCGAGCCTATCAGCTTCAGCGAATAAAGCAGACCCTTGAACAGCGCTTTTACAAGATCAACAGCAAATCCGCCGAATTCCGGAAAGAACTCCTTCGCACCGAAATGCTCTGTATATGCTGTTTCCTGCGGTATCTTCGGTATCTCCGGCTTCTTATCACGGGGCGTATATACATAGCTGTACTCATGCCGTTTTCCTGCCATGGTGCCTCCTCCTTTCACGGTAATAATATCACACAAAGATTATTATACCAGTATTTTGTGACAATAAAAAGAAATGATCCGCTAAATATCTCAATTTGGCGGATATTTCATCATCATGCACAAAATCCGCTTTTAATTTTTGTCAAAATGCCATGAATAATCAAGCATTTCCACTGTATAACCTTCAAGCTTTTCAAGCAGCGGAACTACGTCCTTCTTTGCGGAAGCAAGATCATGCTCACGGTAATTGCCGCATTCCACCTCTGTACAGCCGGGTATAACGCCTTCGTAGTCCCTGATGAAAGTATATGCTTCACGCACAAGTTTTATTGCGTTCTCGTGGGAAATACCCCTTGTGAGCAGATAGAATCCCGTGCGGCAGCCCATAGGTCCTACATATACTATATTCTTTCCGAACTCGGAATTTCTCGCGTAGGTCGCAAATAAATGCTCTATGGTATGCATTGAGGGAGTCGCAAGGTATACGTCGCCGTTGGGCTTTACCATGCGCACGTCATAGGTTACTATATCGTCATCTATACGTGATATGTACATTCCTACGCCGAATTTTGTGTGGTCTACCTGAAAGCTTGCTATCTTTTCCATTATTTTTCCTCCTGTGTGAAAAGTGATCTTATATCCTCCGGTATTTCCGAGGAAACTGTTATGCTCTCTCCTGTCAGCGGATCATTGAAGCTTATCCTGCCGCAGTGGAGAGCCTGTCTGTTTATATCATCACGAAGTCCGCCGTAGAGGTCGTCCCCTGCGAGCGGAGCTCCGGTATGAGCAAAATGTACCCTTATCTGGTGAGTACGTCCTGTTTCGAGTTCTATCTCCGCAAGAGAGTACCTCCCATTGCATTGCAGCCGTTTATAATGCGTTACCGCGCGCTGTCCGTCCTCACGGACGCACCTGAGTATTATAGACTCCCTCTCACGGGCTATGGGCGCGTCTATAGTGCCGCTCTCCGGGATAGTGCCGTGTACAGCCGCATAGTATACCTTTTTGCAGCTCCCCTGCAGCAGCTTTGCCGCAAGAGCGTCCTTGGCTATGACGCACAGCCCTGAGGTGTCACGGTCGAGCCTGTTCACCGAGCGGAAGGTCAGCTCCGGATAAAGGTGAGCGAAGTAATTTCCGAGGGTGTCGCCCTGATGGCGTATGGAAGGATGTACAGGCATACCGCTGGGCTTGTCGAACACCACAAGCCTGTCGTTCTCAAAGGCTATGGGTACGTTCAGGCTGCCATTGGGTTCGAGGAAGCTGTCGTCCGCGAGGCTCAGAACTATCACGTCTCCCTGCCGGACCTCGTCAATACTGCGGATCAGCTCTCCGTTCCGCGTTATGCCGCCTTCACAGCGTTTAAGCCTTGTCAGCAGCCGCCTTGATACGCCCTTTTCTCCTGTGAGAAATTTTTCCAGAGTTACGGGCTTTGCGTTCTCCACCGTCAGCTCTATTCGTTTCAAGGTACTCGTCCTCCTTGATAAAAATGTCGATACTCAGCGAAAAAGCGGTCATGAGCCTTGTAACGGCGTAAGGCAGCAGCACCAGCGTAAGCATCTGCGGAAGATATATCGCTATAAGCCGCAGGAATACTCTCTTTCTGCCGCCCATGAGCCTTACCGAGTACAGCATGGCGCGAAAAGCCGTAAGCTTAGGGAATCGCACCAGCAGGTACGGTACAGCCGCAAAGCTCAGCTTCAGCGAAAGCCACATCATCAGCGATACCGCCGTAAGGAAAACGGCGTTGACCACGACGAAGAACTCATCTGCGAACATTCTGTCATGTATCAGTCCGAATGCCGATAATCCAAAGAAAACAGCCGGCGCCAGCGCAAGGAGCCCTGCTGTCCTTGTCCAGAGAGCAGCCGAGATGCTGCGCCTGAATGTACATTTCCTCAGCAGTATCCGTGAAAAGCTTTCACGCCGCTTGTCGCAGCGCTCCGCGGTCAGACCGTAAAGGCGGTACACCGCCGCATACATCAGCGGAGCAGCCGTCAGCCACCTCAGGACAGTGCTCATGACCGTTACCGCAAGCCTTGCCGGGTCGCCGCTGCCGAAGAGGCTGATAGGCTCCCTGTCGCCGAAATACAGCAGCAGACTGCACACCGCAGCCTCCGCACAGCGGAAAAACAGCTCCGCTCCGACGGGAAGTATGCATATAAGCATAGTCCTTGTGCGTCTGCCTTTCAGCAGCCTGTCTGTATAGCGTATCAGTTCCCTGACCTTCATATCCGCGCCTCCGAAGAATGTTTGGGTATATAAATTCTTTAGTGGTTTATTGTGCATACGGCGTTCGCAATTGCTTATTATACCACAAATACAAATTCTGTAAAGGCCAAGACAAGCGCCATAAATGGCGGCCTTGACAGAATTTTTATTTGTGGTTTGGGGCATTTACGCAAACGCACAGCAGTTCCCGACCACCAAAAAAGGTATTTACTCAAATGTTTTTGCAGATATTATCGGCTCTTTTTCATGAAATATTCAGGAAATACATCAGTATTCGTCATCGGGTATCCTGTCATACGGACAGTATCCAAGAATTTCAAACGCCTGTGAATTAAGCCACATCTGTGCGGTAACAATAATATCAAAGCCGCCTCCCGCCTCAGCAGTTATCTGCGACGGCGGATATTTGGGTATACCGAAGCAGCTGAGCATATTCGAGATTATACCGCCGTGGGTTATCATGGCGCAGTGGGTGAGCCCCGACTCCATCATATCCGTTATCACCGCATGGAGAGCCTTATAGGTACGTGCTGTCAGCTCCTCAAGGCTCTCGCCGTTGGGCGGACGGCTCTCCTTGCCGCCGCGGAGCCACTGGTTATAGTCAGCCCGCTTTGCGAGCTCGTCAATGCTCTTGTTCTCGAAATCGCCGAAATTCAGCTCCCTGAGGTCGTCCACCGGACAAAGCTCAGTATAGGGGAAAAGTATCTCGGCAGTCTCTGTACATCTTTTCAGCGGCGATGAGTAAACTCTATGTACAGCAGGGTAGTCGAACTCGTCCATCTTTGCCGCAAGGTCTGCTGCGCCCCTGTCCGACAGGGGCATATCCGTGCTGCCTATGTATATGCCTTTTTCATTGGCTTCCGTCATGCCGTGACGGAGCACGCTTATCCTGTAACCTTTCATAACACTCTCCTTTTATATGTTATTACCTTGTCACACCTTCCGGGCAGGTGCTACAGATAGGATAATTTTGCACAAAAATACTGCTCGTTTTTTTAACTCTTAGTAAATTTCACGAAAAATACTACTTTTTTCAACAAATTCTTTCATATTTCTGCATATTTACAAATTATACATTTTGTATTATAATATAAGTACAAGATTTTTTTCAAAACCATACGATTTGGAGGAATTTCAATGAACTCGGATTTCGCAAGAATAATAACTTTACAGCGTAAGGAAAGACACATCAGTCAGAAGCAGGCTGCCACGGACTTAGGCATCTCGCAGGCTCTTCTCTCGCATTACGAAAAGGGAATAAGAGAGTGCGGACTCAACTTCCTTGTAAAGATCGCAGATTACTATAATGTTTCCTGCGACTATCTGCTTGGCAGAACTCCCGAGCCAGAAGGAAAAACCATTACTATAGAAGATATCCCGGACGACGACGGAAACAACAGCATGAAGATGCCGTCTCCAGAGATCATCAACTTCAACAGAAGGATCATCAACAACTCTATCAGTCTGCTCTTCAGCCTTGCGCAGAAGGCAAACAGTATCACTCTTATAAAAGAGGTATCGTCATACCTCATGCTGTCGGTATACAAGCTCTTCCGTATCGTTTACAACGCTAACCCCCATAACGACCAGAAGCTCTTCCGTATCCCCAAGGTCATCGCAAACGACAGCTCCAACGCTATCGTTTCAATGAGTGAGGCAAACATCAAAGCCGCTTCCAGCGGTATTGCCCTTGACGGCAACGACTGCGTTGATAATTTCGATACCCTCTACGTTACTACGGCAACTCTCCAGAAGGACTATTCGCAGTACTCGTCATCTCTCCTCAACCTCATTAAGCGAAGCGAGGAAAGTATATCCCGTACACGTGCGAAGTACCGCAGCGATATCAAGTAATATTATACCACTTTTGCACACCGTTGAAAAGCCCTTTTCCGATTTTATGCCGCGCTTTTCGGTAAAAAATCATTCAATTGACCGTATATCCGCGCAGACGCGGCTGTGCTTTTTGAAATTTCGCAGCAAATCCACCCTCAGACAAATATCTTCTTAGTCGCTTTCGTTGAAAAAACAGCAGCCGCTATTGACATATCCGGTTGTATGTGTTATAATTTCGTTGTAATAAACCGTTGAAGAAGTGTGAGTAGCTTCTGTTTTAGCTTTTCAGAGAGCCTGCGGCTGGTGCGAGCAGGTAAGTGCGGCAGAGTGAATGGACTTCCGAGGGCAAGCTGAAGGCGCTTTTTACCGCGCTGTGTAGGTGAGACGCAGAGGCTCTGCGTTAACAAAACCGGCGTATGTCATGTACGTACTGAGTGGACGCACAGCGTCAAGCAGGGTGGCACCGCAGAAGAACTTACAGCTTCTGTCCCCGCAGTTAATGCCGGGACAGAAGCTTTTTATATTTCCGTCTCAGCATGGTACGAACCCAAATATTATTTATGAAAAGGAGAATTACTATGTCAATGTCAAATGAGAAAATACCTTACAAGATCTACCTTGAGGAAAAGGATCTTCCCAAGCAGTGGTACAATGTACGCGCTGATATGAAAAAGAAGCCCGCTCCTCTCATCAACCCCGGCACAGGCAAGCCCTGCACAGCAGAAGAGCTCAGCCACGTTTTCTGCGACGAGCTTGTAAAGCAGGAGCTTGACGAAACTACACCCTTCATCGACATCCCTCAGGAGATACAGGACTTCTACAGAATGTTCCGTCCATCTCCCCTTGTAAGAGCTTACTTCCTCGAAAAGAAGCTGGGCACTCCCGCAAAGATCTACTATAAGTTCGAGGGCAACAACACCAGTGGAAGCCATAAGCTCAACTCCGCCATCGCTCAGGCTTACTACGCAAAGAAGCAGGGTCTCAAAGGCGTTACCACAGAGACTGGCGCAGGTCAGTGGGGTACGGCTCTTTCAATGGCCTGTGCTTACTTCGGACTCGACTGCAATGTATACATGGTCAAGGTAAGCTACGAGCAGAAGCCCTTCCGCCGTGAGGTAATGCGTACCTACGGCGCTAACGTAACTCCTTCGCCTTCAAATACAACAGAGATCGGCAGAAAGATACTGGAGGAATTCCCCGGTACTAACGGAAGCCTCGGCTGCGCTATCTCAGAGGCTGTAGAGGCTGCAACTTCCAAGGAAGGCTACCGCTATGTTCTCGGAAGCGTTCTCGCTCAGGTACTCCTCCACCAGTCCATCATCGGTCTTGAATCAAAGGCTGCTATGGACAAGTACGGCATCAAGCCCGATATCATCATCGGCTGCGCAGGCGGCGGTTCAAACCTCGGCGGACTTATCTCACCTTTCATGGGTCAGAAGCTCCGCGGCGAAGCAGATTACCGTATTATCGCAGTTGAGCCTGCATCATGCCCAAGCTTCACAAGAGGTACTTACGCTTACGACTTCTGCGACACAGGTAAGGTTTGCCCGCTCCAGAAGATGTACACACTGGGCAGCGGCTTCATGCCTTCACCTAACCACGCAGGCGGACTCCGCTATCACGGCATGAGCTCCATACTCTCCGAGCTCTACGATCAGGGTCTCATGGAAGCTACATCAGTCGAGCAGACATCTGTATTCGAGGCTGCTGAGATGTTCGCAAGAGTTGAGGGTATTCTTCCCGCTCCGGAGAGCAGCCACGCTATCCGCGCCGCTATCGACGAGGCTCTCAAATGCAAGGAGACAGGCGAGGAGAAAACTATCCTCTTCGGTCTCACCGGTACAGGCTATTTTGATATGTACGCTTACGGCGCATACAACGACGGCACTATGAGCGACTATATCCCCACAGACGAGGAGATCGCAAAGTCAATTGCAAATCTTCCCAAGATCGGTTAATGACATTAAAAGGGACTGCTCCGGCAGTCCTTTTTTGCGCCGTTTTTACCAACAGTTCTTCCATATCTGCACTAAATACACTAAAAAGCAGCTATGCTCCCACAAAGTTTGTGAATTATTTATCTTGCATTATCCGTCAAAAATGTGTATCATAATAGATGCAGACGTATAAAAAGATACTGTAAAAAGAAAGGATAAATATGAACAAAGGAAAGATAAAATATATCGCAGCAGCTGCAATGCTTTGCTTTTCCGCAGTTTCTTGCGGAAGCAAGGCTGGTTCGCAGGTCACTGGCTCAACTTCTTCCGGAACTTCAGCAACAACCGCTGAAACTGCCACAGAAGCTGCGTCCGAAACGACTGCTGCCGCAACTACTGCCGCTCCCACAGAGGAAACAACTGCCGCCGAGGTCTCCGATGAGCATCTCGCTGACGCGGTAAGGCTGTTTGAAGCGGTAAATACAGCGGAAATGCTCCGGACAGGCGCAGGCGTCGAGACCGACAACGAGCTGGCAAAAGAGTTCACTGTCAAGGAAAACGGCAAGGACACTGATATGATATTCTTCAAGGTGACAGACAGCCGTTTCAGCAGCACAGATGACGTAAAGAAGCTGCTCAGCGACTCCTTCAGCGGAACTCTCCTCGAAAAGTACAAGGGGATATACGAGGGCGACAGCGCTTCATTCCGTGAGTACGGCGGCTATCTTTATCTGGTGCAGTCCGACGGCAGCAAGGGTCTTGAGTACGCCGGACAGCCTGAGATGACCGAATCATCTGACACATCATTCACAGCTGCGGTTCCGGTGAACAATTTCGGCGTTGTGGAGAAAATGACAGTAAAAGCCGTAAAGGAAGACGACAAGTGGAAAGCAAGCTCCTTTACCATCGGCAAGCATAAAGAGAACGAAAGGAAATAACGTCCCATTTTCAGGGAGCATGAATTACAAAACCGGCTTTGATATGCGTATCAGAGCCGGTTTTTGTGTTATTTCCTGTCCTTTTTCAGCTCTTCAAGAGCCTCCGTGAACTGCCTGTACATATAAAGTGTGCCAAGCGCTATGAGCGGGAGCTTTCTCTCACTTGCATAGCTGTACACAGCTCTTACGCCCTCATCAAAATCGTCATAAGGTTCCGCCGTTACGCCCTTGCGCCGGAAGGTCTCCGCGAGGACTGCGCTGTCCAGCGAGCGGGGATTATCGGGTTTTACGGTAAATACCGCATTTGCGAGCTCAGAAAGCATATCCGCGTAGAGCTCATATTCCTTGTCAGCCATCACGCCAATGAGCAGAACGACTTTTTTATCGAAATATCGGCGTATACTGTCTGCCGCACAGCGTATGCCGTCGGGATTGTGAGCGCCGTCGTATATGATAAGGGGCTCTTTGCACAGCACCTCAAAGCGACCGTGCCATTTCACGTTTGCGAGTCCCTCGCGGACTGCCTCAGCAGGTATATCCATACCCTCGCGCCTCAGTATCTCAACGCAGCTCAGCACGTTCACCGCATTCTCGCACTGATAGGTGCCAAGAAGCGGTATATGGAGCTTTTCGCCCTTATAAGTGATATCTGTACCGTTTATGGTGCAGCTTTCGTCAGACCACGCAAACTGCGAATAATCAGGCAGGAACAGCTCCGCCTCCGTTTTCTCCGCGGTATCCATGACTATCTCGTAGGCTTCCTCGCTGTCGCCGCCGAAATAAACGGGTCTGCCGCGCTTTATGATACCGCATTTGTGGGAAGCTATCTCCCCAATGGTATTTCCGAGAAAAGCGGCATGATCCTTCTGAACATTGGTAATTACCGACAATACGGGAGCCTTGATCACATTGGTGGAATCAAGGTCGCCCCCCATTCCGCACTCAACAAGCGCTATATCGCAGCCTCTGCGCACAAATAGCTCAAAGGCAGCCGCAGTCAGCACCTCGAACTCCGTGGGCTTTTCCGCCATGCTCTCGCATACAGGCGCAATATCACCGATAAGGTCGGCGAAATCCTGCTTTGATATCTCCTCGCCGCCTATGCGGAAGCTGTCCGTAACTCCGGTCAGGGCAGGGGAAGAAAATCCCCCGACATTATAGCCTGCGCTTTTAAGCACAGAGGTAAGCATAGCCCCGAAGGAGCCCTTACCGTTGGTGCCTGCTATATGTACGATCTTCAGCTTTTCCTGCGGATCTCCCAGAAGCCTGAGGAGCTCGGTGATACGGGAAAGTCCCAGTACACTGCCCCTTTCGGCAGCCTTTTTCATATAATCCAGCGCTTCCGTGAAGTTCATTTTCTTCTTACCTTGTCAAGCTCTGCGGAAAACGCCTTGTTTTTGAGCATCAGGTATATGACAGCTGTTTCGAGAGCCGCTGTTATAAGATATATCGGTACACGCAGCATAAGAGTCTCAAACGGGGTATGATAGTAGACATAAAGTCCGAAGGATGTGATGAGCATTGAGCCTACAGCGTGAGCCGCAACAGTCGAAATGGCTATCCTCGGCAGAAGAACGCTCTTCATGGGACGGAGGGCATAGTGGAAAACCAGACCTGAGAAAAGTCCGATACAGGTCGAGCCTATGGTGATAATGGGGTTTATGGCATAGCCCTTGAGCAGACAGCCTATGACGTCCGCAACAAGTCCCACAGCAGCTCCCACAACAGGTCCGAAGAAGATACCTGCCATCTGTATGGGCAGTCCGCCGAAGCCGATACGGATACTGTTTCCTATATTTATAGCGCCGAATTTGCCCAGCACGATGCTCATTGCCGCAAGGAGCGCCGCAACGATGAGCACCTTTGTGCTGCCGAAAAGTCTGATATCCTGCTTTACCGCAGCTTCTCTGTTGTTTGTAGTCATAAAAAAATCCTCCTTTTCCTCACTCATACGACAAGAAAAGAAGGCATAGTCTCTTTTATATTGTCCTATGAAGCGGGATGCAAAATACGAACCGTAAGCCTAAGCTTTTCGTTTGACCGACAACTCCCCGTCCGGTCAACACTGGAATACCCGTAGGTATAACGAACGCATTTTTACTCTTCAAACATTTTTATGCAGTACCTTACTGCACCTTTATTATACAGCGTAAAAACGCCTTTGTCAATAGGATAATCCACGAAAAACCGCTTTGTTATACTCTTTGTCAATTTGCTCTAAATGCATATAAGCAGGTGGTAAAAATAGGTCAAAAAGCCGAAAATGTATAAACCCCTTGACAAAACATCACAATAGTGATAAATTATAATTAGCACTCAAAGAGATAGAGTGCTAACGAGATTGAAAGGTCGTGAGTGCAGTGGACGACAGAAAGCTGAAAATACTTGCTGCCGTGGTTGACGAGTACGTCCGGACAGGCGAGCCTGTCGGGTCAAAATCGATCTCGCAGCTTGAAAATATAAATGTTTCTTCCGCTACTATCCGAAACGATATGGCAGCGCTGGAACAGCTCGGCTACCTCGAACAGCCTCACACTTCAGCAGGAAGAGTCCCCACCTTCAAGGGCTACCGCCTATATATCGACGAGCTCATGACTCCCCACGATCTGCCGGAGGATGAAAAGCTGAGGCTCGATGAAATGCTGGGCGGCAAGGACACTCCTGAGGAGCTCCTTGTGCAGAACGCCGCCACCGCTCTCACTGAGATAACTCAGTGCGCCGCGGTAGTTACCAACGCGGTACCGCGTTTCTCGGTAATATCAAAGGTAGAGGTCATACCCACAGGAAAGCGCCTTTACGTTATCCTGCTGATAACCTCCAACGGAAGCATAAAAAACAAGGCTTGCAGACTGGAATTCGACCTGAGTCATGAACAGCTGGATTTCTTTACACATTATATAGAGGAAAACCTCAGCGGCGTATCAGTCGATGACCTCTCGGAAGAAATGTTCGATAAAATGGTGGCCGCGGTAAGCGCCTACATGGTATCGCTTTCTCCCCTTGTAAAAGGTATATGCGAGCTCTCAGAGGATCTTCGCCAGCAGGAGCTGACTGTCAGCGGAAGCGAAAAGCTTCTCTCCTGTGAAGAACTGGACAAAATGGAGGTCGTAAAGTTCATTGAACACAAGGACGGACTTTCCGAGATGCTTGAAAACGCTTTCAGCGGCATACAGGTAAAGTTCGGCTCGGAAAACGACAGCTTCGCAATAGGCAATTCAAGCCTTATAGTTTCAAAATACCGCAAGGGCGGCAAGGAAGCCGGCTCGCTGGGAATAATAGGTCCCATGCGTGTGGACTACAAAAAGATAATCCCTTACGTCGAGTACCTGACGCAGAAGATATCTGCTCTCATGGACGGCGACGATGACATAACAAACGCTCCGTCAGATATACAGGAGCCGTAGAAAGGAGCAATGACCGATGGAGAAAAACGAGAATATCTCAGAGCCCCTCGATGAGCTCGACGAGGATATGGCTGAGGAAGCCGGAGACAACTCCGACGAACTCGATGAAGCCGACGCGGCAAGCGAATACAACGATTCAGCCGCTCAGTTCGCCGACCTCGAAGACGCTCTCGCAGAGGAAAAGGATAAATACCTGAGGTTGTTCGCGGAGTACGACAACTACCGCAAAAGGACCGCAAAGGAGAAAACGGAGACCTATCAGAACGCTTCCGTTCAGTGCGTGGAGAAGCTTCTCCCCGTGCTTGACAGCTTCGAGAGGTCGCTTGAAGCGGAATGTTCCGACGAGAACTTCAAAAACGGCATGAACATGATCTACAATCAGTTCAAAAGCTTCCTGACGCAGATGAATGTCAGCGAGATCGAAGCTCTCGGCGCTGAATTCGATCCGAACCTGCACAATGCCATACAGCAGCAGGACGGAACGGACTACGCAAGCAATTACGTGTGCGCAGTGTTCCAGAAGGGCTATATGCTCGGAGATAAGCTGGTAAGACCTGCTATGGTGGCAGTGGCAGTTTAGCCTGTAGGGAACGCCGCCCTCGGCGTTCCGAAAAAAATCAATCAAAACAATCAAATCCGTCCGCAATGCGGACACCACCAGCTAAAGGCTAATGGCTAATGGCTGATGGCTTATAGATCAGGAGGAATATATTATGGCAAAAATCATTGGTATCGATCTTGGTACAACTAACTCTTGCGTAGCTGTTATGGAGGGCGGTAACGCTGTAGTTATCCCCAACAGCGAGGGCGCAAGAACAACTCCTTCAGTCGTTGCTTTCACAAACAACGGCGAGCGTCTCGTAGGTCAGGTGGCTAAGAGACAGGCTATCACAAACCACGACAGGACCGTTTCTTCTATCAAGAGACACATGGGTTCAGATTATAAAGTTTCTATCGACGGCAAGAACTATACTCCTCAGGAGATCTCCGCTATGATACTCCAGAAGCTGAAGGCTGACGCTGAAGCTTACCTCGGCGAGCCTGTAACAGAAGCTGTTATCACAGTTCCTGCTTACTTCACAGACTCACAGAGACAGGCTACAAAGGACGCAGGTCAGATCGCAGGTCTTACCGTTAAGCGTATCATCAACGAGCCTACAGCAGCTGCTCTCTCATACGGTATCGACAAGGAAGAGGAGCAGACCGTAATGGTTTACGACCTCGGCGGCGGTACCTTCGATGTATCTATCATCGAAATGGGCGAGGACGTTCAGCAGGTACTTGCTACAGCAGGTAACAACCGTCTCGGTGGCGACGACTTCGACCAGCGTATCATCAACTGGATAGTTGAGGAGTTCAAGAAGACTGAGGGCATCGATCTTTCACAGGACAAGATGGCTGCTCAGAGACTCAAGGACGCAGCTGAAAAGTCAAAGATAGAGCTTTCATCCACAACTACTTCAAATATCAATATCCCGTTCATCACTGTTGACGCCAGCGGTACTCCAAAGCACCTCGACCTCACACTTACACAGGCTAAGTTCAACGAGCTCACAGCTGACCTCGTTGAGTCCACGATGGGACCTGTAAGACAGGCTCTCAGCGACAGCGGTCTGAGCATATCCGAGATCAACAAGGTGCTCATGGTCGGCGGTTCTTCAAGAATCCCCGCTGTACAGGAAGCTGTAAAGAAGCTCATCGGCAAGGATCCTTTCAAGGGTATCAACCCTGATGAGTGCGTAGCTCTCGGTGCTGCATACCAGGGCGGCGTTCTCGGCGGCGACGTTAAGAACGGTCTCCTTCTTCTCGATGTAACTCCTCTCTCACTCGGTATCGAGACAGCAGGCGGAGTATGCACAAGAATGATTGAAAGAAATACAACTATCCCTACAAAGAAGTCACAGGTATTCTCAACATACGCAGACAACCAGCCTGCCGTTGATATCAACGTACTTCAGGGTGAGCGTGAATTCGCAAGAGACAACAAGCAGCTGGGTACCTTCCGTCTCGACGGTATCGCTCCCGCTCCGAGAGGAATCCCTCAGATCGAGGTAACCTTCGATATCGACCAGAACGGTATCGTTCACGTATCCGCTAAGGACCTCGGCACAGGCAAGGAGCAGAACATCTCCATCACAGCTTCCACGAATATGTCCAAGGACGATATCGACAAGGCTGTAAAGGAAGCCGAGCAGTACGCTGCTGAGGACAAGAAGCGCCGTGAAGCCGTTGACAACAAGAACGAGGCTGAGAACCTTGTATTCCAGTGCGAGAAGGCTCTCACAGACTTCGGCGACAAGGTATCCGCTGACGAGAAATCCAATATAGAAGCTAAATGCACAGCTCTCAAGTCAGCTATCGCAGCTGACAACAACGACGAGATAAAGTCCCTCAAGGAAGATCTCCAGAAGGCATTCTACGACCTCTCCGCTAAGATCTACCAGCAGGCTGCTCCTAACGGCGCTCAGGGCATAGACCCGTCACAGTTCGCTAATATGGGCGGTGCGGCTGACGCAGGCGCTCAGGGCGGAAACGACGACGGAGTAGTTGACGCTGACTTCACAGAGGTCTGATCTATGAATAAAAAATTGAAGACTATTTTGATAATTGCCGCTCTTATCGCATTGGTCTACCTTGGCTTCAAGGGCTTCTACAACCTTGCGAACGACGAGCTTTCCGGCTACGACGGCGGCAGAGGCAAATATGAGGATTCAATTGAGAACAGTTGATAAGACTTTTAGGGCGGAATGAACTTCCGCCCTATAGGTGTATTTACTGTAAATTATTGTAGGGGCGGTTATCAGCCGCCCGCAACCTGCCCTTAAAACGGCATGGGCGGATAATATCCGCCCCTACAACATTGTCATTGCTCCGGCAGCGACAGAATGGAGTTATCTATGGCTGAAAAAAGAGATTATTATGAAGTCCTCGGATTACAGAAGGGTGCTTCTGAGGACGAGATAAAAAAAGCCTTCCGAAAAAAGGCAAGAGAAAATCACCCCGACCTTCACCCCGATGATCCTTCATACGTTGAGAAGTTTCAGGAGATAAACGAGGCTAACGAGGTGCTTTCCGACCCCGAAAAACGTGCCCGTTATGACCAGTTCGGCCATGCAGGTGTCGACCCCAGCTACGGCGGCGGCTCTGACGGTATGGGCGGCTTCGGCGGATTTGCCGATATGGACGATATCCTCGGCAGTATCTTCGGCGGATTCGGCTTCGGCGGCGGCTCAAAGCGCTCAAACGCAAACGCTCCGAGAAGAGGCGCGGATATACAGGAAACTATCTCCATCAGCTTTATGGACGCCTGCAACGGTAAAAAGCAGGATATCAAGATAAACCGTATGTGCGTCTGTGAATCCTGTAAGGGCTCAGGCGCAGAGGCAGGCTCAACTCCGGATATCTGTCCGGACTGTCAGGGCAGAGGTACTATCAAGGCTACTCAGCGTACTCCCTTCGGCGCTATTTCCTCAACAAAGCCATGTCCTCACTGCGGAGGCAAGGGCAAGATAATCAAGAACCCGTGCAGCAAGTGCCGCGGCGTAGGACGTATAAGAGTACAGAAGACCGTATCCGTGGATATCCCGGCAGGTATTGACGACGGACAGACACTCCGTATCGGCGGTCAGGGAGACTGCGGCGTAAACGGCGGTCCCAGCGGCGATCTTCTCGTTGGCATCAATGTAAAGTCCCACCCCATATTCAGACGTGAGGGCTACGACATACACTGCGATATCCCTGTTACTTACATGGAAGCCGTTCTCGGCGCCGAGATAACAGTCCCCACTATCGACGGAGACGTAAAATATACTATCGGCGAGGGCACTCAGACAGGCACTATATTCCGCCTCAAGGGCAAGGGCGTTACACGCCTCCACCGCACAGACCGCGGAAACCAGTACGTAAAGATATATGTTGAAGTACCCAAGAACCTCACAAAGAAGCAGAAGGACCTCCTGAAAGAGTTCGAGGCTTCACTCAACGAAAAGAACTACGCAAAGCGTCAGAGCTTCTTCGAGAAGCTCCGCTCAAAGCTTGATTTCTGACAAACGATACAGACCTGTCGTGCCATAAACGGCAGGTCTGTTTTTATAACGAAAGGAGGCTGTTTATGTTTGAACAGGATTACATCATGCGGCAGATAAAAGAAATGACCGCTGTTATCGCCAAGGTGGTCTTTGGCACAAAGGTGGAGAGATCCTTTGAAATGCTGCAGGAGGTCGAAAGGCAGAAGGCATTCGCACTCATAGAACAAATGAGGAACGGCGAGCCGAAAGAAGCTGTTGAGCAGCTTGACAGGCTCTCTGATAACAACACCAAGGAAAACCTGATGATAGGTCTTGAATTCTATGCCCAGCTCAGCGATATGGACGATGATTTCTTTGATGAAAATGGTTACAGCCTTGTAACGGCTAAAAAGGACTTTGAGCACTTTGCGGAAAAGTTCGGCTTAAATCAGATGACAGACCTCTATTTCGGCGGCGACGAAAAATAAAAAAGGCTTACGTTAAACGTAAGCCAACAAAAAGCTCCCTTTATAGGGAGCTCACTTTTTATTCGATCGTAACAGAGACCTTCTGGTCCTTCTTAGCTGCACCTGCACGCATGATCGTACGGAGAGCCTTTGCTATCCTGCCCTGCTTGCCGATAACTCTTCCCATATCGTCTGGAGCTACGTTAAGGTGAAAAACTATAACGCCCTCTTCATCCGGTGCGTCTTCGGTAATATTTATGGCAGTTTTATCTTCTACAAGACCTGCTGCGATGGCATAAAGTAAATCTTTCATTGTAAAAACCTCCGTAAAGCTGCCGGACAGAGGCAGAGACGCTCAAGCCTCTCCTCTTCCATTTAGCTTATGATCAAAGAACTCCCTCTTTCTTGAGGATAGCCTTTACTGTGTCTGTAGGCTGAGCGCCCTTTGCGATCCAGTCCTTAGCCTTATCTGCGTCTATTTTAACTACAGAGGGCTCCTTTGTAGGATCAAAGTATCCGATCTCCTCGATGAAACGACCATCTCTCGGATATCTGGAATCAGCAACTACTACACGATAGAAAGGAGCCTTCTTAGCACCCATTCTTCTGAGTCTGATCTTTACTGCCATTGTATTCACCTCCGGAAACATAATATATATTCAAGCGGCGGGAGACCGCATTGAAAACCTGTCAGAACGGCAGATTGCCGCCGCCCTTGCCTGTGAACTTGTCAAAGTTCATACCTGCAAGGTTCTTTCTTGCCTTGCGGAGAGACATCTTTCCGCTTTTGCCTGTAAACTGCTTCATTACCGACTGCATCTGCTCAAACTGCTTCAGCAGTCTGTTTACGTCCTCTACCTTTGTTCCCGAACCCTTTGCGATACGCTTTTTACGGGAGGGATTTATGATAGAGGGCTTTGCTCTTTCAGCACGTGTCATAGAGGTTATCATAGCCTCTACCCTGCCGAGCTGGCCCTCGTCGATATCAGCGTCCTTGAGCTTGTCGCCGACGCCGGGGAGCATACCAAGTATTGACTTCATGGAGCCCATACGCTTTATCTGCTTCATCTGGTCGAGGAGGTCGTCCATATCGAACTTGTTCTCCTTGAACTTCTTTGTCAGCTTTTCAGCGTCCTTCTGGGACATTACGTTCTCAGCCTTTTCGATAAGGGTAAGAACATCGCCCATGCCAAGTATTCTTGAAGCCATTCTCTCAGGGTGGAACTGCTCGAAATCGTCAAGCTTTTCGCCCATACCCACGAACTTGATAGGCTTGCCTGTTACGGAAAGTACGGACAGTGCCGCACCGCCTCTTGTATCTGAATCGAGCTTTGACATAAGAACGCCTGTGATGCCTACGGCGTCGTCAAACGCCTTTGCGACGTTTACTGCGTCCTGACCTGTCATAGCGTCAACTACCAGCATTATCTCATCGGGCTGGGTCTCATTCTTGATGTTTACCAGCTCGTCCATGAGGGTCTCGTCTATGTGAAGACGGCCTGCGGTATCTATGATAAGGATATCGTGACCGTAGTCCTTAGCGTAGGCAAGAGCTTTCTTAGCGATTACTACCGGGTCTGTCTGACCCATCTCAAATACCTTTACGTCAGCCTTCGCGCCTACCACCTGCAACTGGTTGATAGCGGCAGGACGGTAAATATCGCAGGCTGCAAGAAGTGGACGGTGTCCCTCTTTCTTGAGCAGCTTTGCAAGCTTTGCGGCGTGGGTGGTCTTACCTGAACCCTGAAGACCGCACATCATTATTACCGTAGGCGGCTTTGAAGCCATATTTATACGGGCATTGCTGTTGCCCATGAGTGAAACGAGCTCGTCGTTAACTATCTTTATTACCTGCTGTGCGGGGGTAAGGCTTGCGAGCACTTCCTCGCCAACAGCGCGTTCGGTGACATTCTTTACGAAGTCCTTTACTACCTTGTAGCTTACATCAGCTTCAAGAAGAGCAAGACGAACCTCGCGCATTGCTTCTTTTACGTCGGACTCTGTGAGCTTTCCTCTTGATTTGAGCTTTTTGAAGACGTTATTAAGTTTTTCGGAAAGTCCCTCGAATGCCATTATGAAGCCTCCTGTTTATGAAATAGTCAGGTCGCTCAGAGGAGCTCCCTCACCTTTTTTATATCACTTGTTATTTCATTTTTGATATCCCCGTCGGCGATGCGTTCTGCCGCGGACTCGATACGTCCGAAGTATTCACGCATTTTTCCGAGCCTTTCGGCGAAGCCGAGCTTCTCCTCATAGTTCATGAGGATATCCTCTGTACGCTTTATTATACTGCGCACTGCCTGTCTTGTTATATCCAGCGGCTGACCTATCTCCGCAAGGGAGAGATCCTCGCAGTAATACATCTCCATGATACTGCGCTGGTGTTCTGTGAGCAGGTCTCCGTAGCAGTCAAGGAGCATTACGAATTTCAGTTCCTTAGCCATATTCAGCGTACCTCTTCATGCTGTAATGCAAAATCACTTTACACATTATACTACACTTGCCGCCATTTGTCAAGGGGGTAAATAAAAATTATTTTTCTTCCGTTCCGCTCATATCGGAATAGGTAACGCTCACGAAGTCCACGACTCCGTTCTGGTCAAAATCCACAGTGACCGAATGGCCTCTCACGACGCCCTTATCGTCAGTCCCGCTGAGAACACCGTAGGTATAGCTGTGCATAAAGGGTATCTCCATTGTCTGCTCGTCATCCGGCTTGCCAAGGAGCTTTTCCACGTCGCTCACGGTGGAGACCAGCGGAACTATCCCGTAGATATCGCTTTCGCTGGTCTTTATTGAGATGCTGTATACAACGCTTTCTTTTTCCGCGCCCTTGTAGCAGTTTTCCAGTGAAGCGGTACACATCTCAACACCCCTGAAGTAGAGTGTCGCCAATCCGCTGCCGTTTTTCAGGCCATACTCCGACCTGCTGTAAAAGCGGTACTCCCATTCACTGCCAAGTGATGAAAGCTTTACCGGCAGGTCAAAGTGCTGTCCCTTTATGGTGATATTGCTCCTTACCGCGTCAACGTCGAAAACGCCGTCCGCGACGGTATAAGGTTCCAGCGTAGGAGCGACATCTATCTGAGGCACCTCGACGGATACTTCTTTTTTTTCAAGGCAGCCTGCGGCTGTAAACATAACGCCGCAAAGCAGCAGCAAATATATTTTTTTCATATCATTCTCCGGGTATTCATGTCTGCTCCTCAGGAGCCTTTGTTCCTATCTTTTCTCCGTACTTCACGACAGTTTCGGTACCATCGGCGGAATTTCTCAGTATATCCATATCCGGAACGATACTGTCCTTTTCAAAGAGCAGGACTATCGTAGAGCCGCCGAACTCGAATCTTCCCTTTTCATCGCCCCGCATGAAAGAGCTCTCTTCATGAAGGTTGACTATCCTTCCCACCAGCATTGCTCCAACTTCTATCTGCACCACATCGCCGAAATTCTCGGTATGCAGGACAGTATACTCACGGCTGTTGCGCTTGTAGATATTGTATCTTTCAAGGGCTATGGGATTTACGGTGTGGAGCTCTCCGCGTATATAGGTATTTTCGCTTTTCACTCCGTCGTCTATATAGCAGTAGCGGTGATAGTCGTTCACCTCAAGCCGGAATATACAGCAGTATCCGCCGCAGTAGCGCTTTGCGAGGAACTCGTTGCTGACCAGGTCGGATACCCTGTAACGTGAGCCCTTTATGCAGAAAAAGCTCCTGCTGTTTATCTTGTGAACGGTCAGTTTTGAGTCGCAGGGGCTTATAAGGTGATCAGGATCAGTGTCCACAGGTCGTCTGCCCGGCTTTATCCTGCGGGTAAAAAAGTCATTATAGGAATTTATGCCCTTCATAATGTACTCCGACGTATCTATACCGCAGCGTCTGATGAAGGGCTTTATCAGCGGCTTTGACAGGGGCGAATCCATGAAGCAGCCTGCTATATATGACAGCGCGGGAGCTGTCAGCGCTTTAAGCATGACTCTTCCCGCAGTGCTGCCGTAAAGCTTTTTCAGCAGTCTGTTCTGTTTTTCGTTTGATACCACGACCTGACCTGTTCTTGTTTTTATCATATCGAGCTCCTTATATCATGTGTGAGCGTAAAATCAAAGACGCGCGTTTGCAAGCATGAGCTTTATGCGGTTTTCCTGATTTACCCGTGTGGCACCGGGGTCATAGTCTATAGCAACTATATTCGCGTTGGGATTGTCCTGCTTTATTGCTCTTGACATACCCTTCGCGACTATATGGTTCGGCAGGCAGCCAAAGGGCTGAGTGCAGATTATATTCTCAACGCCCGACTTCGCAAGCGCAGCCATTTCCGCAGGTATCAGCCAGCCCTCGCCCATTACAACGCCCTGATTGATGTACTTGTCAGCAAGCTTTCTCAGGTGCTCGAAATCGTGGAGGGGCTCGAAGCTGCCCTGCTCCTTCATCACCTTTATCAGCTCCTTCTGCTTTGCGTAGATAAGGTCGTAGCCTATCTTGTTGAACACAGAGCTTTTTGTGGGGTGGTCATATATCTTGGCGTTGTTGAAGTTTGCCGCTGCGCAGTACATCACGAACTCCAGCAGCGACGGCACAACAGGCTCGCAGCCCTCGGATATCAGGAAATCCTCAAGATGATTGTTGGCAAGGGGAGAATACTTCACGTATATCTCTCCCACTATGCCTACTCTTATCTTCTTCTCGCTGCTGAGGGGGATGGAAGCAAAGTCGTCAAGTATATCCCTGTATATCTTCTTGGTTTTCAGGAACATCTTACTGCCCTTGCGGAAGATATTGCACAGTCTCCTGTGCCATTTGTCCAGCATTTTCTTTGCGTCGCCCTTGTTTATCTCATAGGCTCTGCACTTGTTGTAGCAGGTCATGAGCAGGTCGCCGTAGAGCACGGCGTACAGCATTTTCAGAAACATGGGCGCTGTTATCCTGAAGGCGCTGTCCTTTTCAAGTCCGCTGAAATTGAGGGATACCACCGGTATCTGGGGATAGTTCTTCGCCACAGCCTTTCTCAGCAGATGGATATAGTTTGAGGCACGGCAGCCGCCGCCCGTCTGGGTAATGAGCAGGGCAGTCCTGTCAGGGTCGTACTTTCCGCTTTTCAGCGCGTCCATGAACTGTCCTATTACCAGCAGTGCGGGATAGCAGGCGTCGTTGTGTACATTTTTCAGGCCTTCGTCAACTACGGCTCGTGAATCGTTCCGCAGCAGCTCCAGCTTATAGCCCTTTGCTTCAAATATGGATATGAGCATTTTGAAGTGTATGGGCAGCATATCGGGAACGAGGATAGTATGGGTCCTTATCATATCCTCGGTAAACTTTGCATATTCGGGCATAGTGACCTCCGTATAATAAATGGGGTATATAAATATTCTGGTGGTTTATTGTGTATACGGCGTTCGCAATTGCTTATTATACCACAAATACGCAAACGCCCCGCAGTTACCGACCGCCAAAAAAGTTATTTACCCAATAAATGCTTGGAGCCTGTGACGTCACACAGGCTGCACCTCTCGCTTTCTGGCAGGCTTTTTCTCTGCCTGCTCCATAGCGGCAACAAGGCTCCTGAGTCTTATCCTTGCGGCGCCGAGGTTGTTTATCTCATCTATTTTAAGCTGTGTATAGAGCTTTCCGCGGCTTTCCAGTATATGTCTCACCTCGTCGCCGGTAACGGCGTCTATTCCGCAGCCGAAGGATACCAGCTGTATGAGCTGCATATCAGGCTGAGTAGTTACGTACTTCGCCGCGCGGTAAAGACGTGAATGATAGGTCCACTGATTGAGTACCCCCAGCTTCGGAGTCTCCGCAAGACCTGCGATACTGTCCTCAGTGATGACCGCCATGCCGAGGCTTGACACAAGCTTGTGTATCCCGTGGTTTATCTCCTTGTCGATGTGGTAGGGTCTGCCGGCGATGACTATTATCTTTCTGCCCTCGGCTCTTGCCTGGTTTATTATCTCCATTGCCTTGCGGGTCACGGTATGGTGATAGGTCTCAAGGGCTTCGTATGCCCTGTCCACAGCCTCAGATATCTTTCCTCTGACATTATACCTGCCGAGAGCCTGTCCCAGTACCTTTATGACGTTCTTTCTGATATTCAGGTCAAGGTAGGGATGCACGAAATTATCATCGTTGAGCTTCGGATTGTTGGCTTTGAGGAGCTCCGGATAATAGGCGACTACAGGACAGTTGAAATGGTTGTCGCTGCCGCCCTCGTCAAGATTGTAGCTCATGCAGGGGTAGAATATGAAATCCGCTCCCTTGTCGAGAAGATTCTCGATATGTCCGTGAGTAAGCTTTGCGGGGTAGCATACCGTATCCGAGGGTATGGTGTGCTGTCCGAGGTAATACATATCTCTTGAGCTCTCGTCGGAAATGACCGTCCTGAAGCCCAAAGTCGTGAACAGCGTGTGCCAGAAGGGCAGCTGCTCATAGAAGCCCAGCGCAAGGGGAAGTCCCACTGTTGCGCGGAAACGCTTTGGCTGATGGGTCTTTACGGTATTGAGGATACTGTCGTATTTGAACTCATAGAGATTCGGTACGGTGTTTTTATTGACGGCTCCGCCGCCCTTTTCGCAGCGGTTTCCGGAAATAAATTTCCGTCCCTGACCGAAGCTGATGATATTCAGCTGGCAGTGCGCGGTACAGCCGCCGCAGTTCACAGAGCGTGAGGTATATGTAAAGTTCTCCAGTTCCTCTGCCGGTATGAGCTTTGAGGGCTCTCCGTCCGCTCTTTCCTTTGCGTAGAGGGCACAGCCGAAAGCTCCCATAAGTCCGGAAATGGCCGGACGTATAACATTCCTGCCAAGCTCCTTCTCGAAGGAGCGGAGCACCGCGTCGTTGAGGAAGGTGCCGCCCTGTACTACTATATTCTTTCCGAGGTCGTCAGGAGAATTCGCGCGTATTACTTTATATATGGCGTTCTTGATGATGGACGAGGAAAGTCCCGCGGAGATGTCCTCAACGGTAGCGCCGTCCTTCTGCGCCTGCTTTACGGAGCTGTTCATGAATACAGTACAGCGTGAGCCGAGATCGACAGGGTGCTCCGCAAAGAGTCCCAGCCGGGAGAATTCGGCGATATCGTATCCGAGAGCCATTGCGAAGGTCTGTATGAAAGAGCCGCAGCCCGATGAACAAGCCTCGTTGAGCATTATGCTGTCTATGCTCTGGTTTTTTATCTTGAAGCACTTGATGTCCTGTCCGCCGATATCAATTATGAAGTCAACGTCGGGGCAGAAATATGCCGCCGCCTTGAAATGGGCAACAGTTTCAACTATGCCGTGGTCTATGGAAAGACCTGCCTTTATCAGATCCTCGCCGTAGCCGGTAACAGCCGAGCCCTTTATGGTGATGCCGGGATTCATCTCGGAGTATATCTTCCTCACCTGATCGGCTATCTTGTCGAGGGGCTGTCCCTGATTTGAGGAATAATGGTGGTAGAGCATACGTCCGTCATCGGTTATGAGCACAAGCTTCGTGGTAGTGGAGCCCGCGTCTATGCCAAGGTATGCGTCACCGGTGTATGTACGAAGATCGGCGTATTTAAGATCGAATTTCTTATGCCTGTCTATGAAGCCCTCATACTCTGCCTGAGAGCTGAAAAGGGGCTCTCCCGTGACAATATCGTCTGAAGCCTTTGCGTTCTGTATCTTTTCGATAATATCGTCTATGGCAAAGG
Source organism: Ruminococcus sp. (assembly GCF_016287535.1). Taxonomy (GTDB): domain Bacteria; phylum Bacillota; class Clostridia; order Oscillospirales; family Ruminococcaceae; genus Ruminococcus. Next base: position 29,864 of record NZ_JAEFAJ010000002.1, on the reverse strand, counting down.
CGTCCTCGGCTGTAGCCGCATATATTGCGCAGCCGTAAGCCACGAATACGGGAGCCTCCTGCGGAAATACCGCATTGCTGCCGTCAAGTCCGAGAGTTTTTACAAAAGCCTTTTTAAGTCCGTTCAGGAAGAACAGCGGACCACCGAGGAAAAGCACCTTTCCTTCGATAGTACGTCCCTGAGCAAGTCCGGAAACGGTCTGATCGACAACTGCCTGAAAGATACTTGCCGCAATGTCCTCACGTCTTGCTCCCTGATTGAGAAGGGGCTGTATATCTGATTTTGCGAATACTCCGCAGCGTGAAGCTATGGGGTATACCTTCTGGGCGTGGAGGGACAGCTCGTCCAGCTCGTCGGCGGTGATGCCGAGAAGTGTAGCCATCTGGTCTATAAAAGCTCCCGTGCCGCCCGCGCAGGTGCCGTTCATACGCTGCTCAACGCCGCCTGTAAGGAATATTATCTTTGCGTCCTCGCCGCCAAGCTCTATGACCGCGTCGGCGTCGGGCTGCTTCTCCTTTACGGCAAGAAACGCCGCGTGTACCTCCTGCACGAAGGGTATGCCTGCGGAATTTGCAAGTCCGAGACCTGCCGAGCCTGTTATGCAGACAGTGAACTCCTCGTCGGGATAGTCCGCCTGTATTATTTTAAGCTGATCTGTTACGGTCTCCTTGACCTTTGAAAGATGCCGCTGATACTTGGAGTAGAGTATCTCCCCGTCAGCGTCGGTTATGACCGTTTTTACGGTGGTCGAGCCCACATCTATACCCAGTGAATACTTGTTTGCCATTACGCACCTCAGTAGAAGTAATTATGCAGCGGCTGCCGATCCAATGCCGCTATCTTATTATTATATCATATAATTGTAAAAAAAGCAACGGACAATATACAGCCGTTTTTCCGGAACTGAGTTGAAGATGTATGCAAAATGTTGTATAATATCGTATATCCAATACTTTTTCAGTATAGCACGAAAGGTCTGCAATGTCAATTTGAAAATTTTTCTGATCTTCTGTAACGAATGCGCATTTCGTGCAACTAATATATGAACGTTCGGAAAGGAGGCGGTGTCGTGTCGTCGGATATGGAGCAATACTACAGGGAAAACGGCAGAAAGGTGTTCCTGTACCTCATGACCCTCTGCGGCAATGCCGATACCGCCGAGGAGCTCACTCAGGAGACTTTTTACCGTGCTCTGCGGTCGCTTAAAAAGTACAAGGGAGACAGCTCCGTATACACATGGCTGTGCAGTATCGCGCGGAACGCATGGCTGGAGGAGCTCCGCAAACGCAGGAAGCATACAAGCGAGGAGATAACAGAGCTCATCGAGGACACCTCTCCCCGTCCCGACGAGGAGGCGGAAAGCGAGGACAGCCGTATCCGCCTGCTGAAAAGGATACACTCCCTGCCGGAGACGGAAAAGGAGATAATACTGCTCCGGGCTTCGCAGGAGCTGAGCTTCCGGGAGATAGGGGAGATATTCGGCAAGTCCGAAAACTGGGCACGTGTGACCTACTACCGCGCGAAACAGAAATTAGCCGATAGCCGTTAGCCTGTAGGGACGCGCATTGCGCGTCCGACATGAAATTTGCTTTTCGGACGACCAATGGTCGTCCCTACAATGAAAGGAGTGATATTATGAAATGCAATATCGTGAGAGACCTTTTGCCGCTGTACTGCGACAAACTTACATCTCAGGACAGCAACGAAGAAATAGAAAAGCACCTCCATGAGTGTGAGGAGTGCAATGCTGTCTATGAGAGCATGAACAATAAGGAAGATATTATAAAAGCGCCTGATAAGGACGTAAAACCGCTGAAAAAAGTAAAAAAGCGCTTCATACTGAGGGCTTTTGCAATATTTTTCGGAACTTTCGCCGCACTGGCAGCCGCCTTTGTTTTTCTGTTCGTGGGAGTTATACCCATTAGCTCTGATAAGCTCCACTATACAGCCGAAATCACGAATGTGAACACATATAGCTGGAGTGATAAAGCTGACATTACCGATAGCAACAATGACGGAATACCAGATGCTGCCGAAATCGACTCGCGCGAAGAACTTATAGTCCGCATTATGCCGGACTGCAGCAACGCAAGATATGTTGAGCACAGGGATTTCTGGGATTTCTCAGATATGACAAATTACAAACTGTCAATGGAGATATATCCAACTTTCAAGCTTCCGTTTGATGACCGCGGCGAATCCCCTAACGTATCAGTCCGCGGATTTCCCGATGTAAAAGAAGGCGACACCATTACTGTTCACTGTCGTGACAAAGATGTTGTTATCGACCTATGGCAGCTATGGCTCGACACAAAAGCAAAAGAATAATGACCTCATTCGGACGGCTTAACTGCCGCCCGATTTTTTTGTTGACAATAAATACCGTAAGTGATATAATAAATTATATATGTATATTTGCGGCTGTATGCCGTATATGATATAAGAGTGGAAAGTTGAGAATTGAGAGTTGAGAGTCGATAAGCTTTTTAAAATATATCTGCGAAGCAGACACCACCACTCTCCACTCTCCACTCTCCACTCTCAACTTAGAGATACGGAGATAATAGAATTGGAAAAAACAGTCAACGGTTTGAAGATAAACTACGAGGAAAAGGGCGAGGGCGACCTCATCGTACTGCTTCACGGCTGGGGCAGCAATATCACCCTTTTTGCCAATATGATGGAGCTTCTCTCGAAGAAGTACAAGGTCGTGGCTATGGATATGCCCGGCTTCGGAAAGAGCGACGAGCCAAAGGAAGTATGGGACGTGAGCTCCTATGTGCAGTTCGTTATCGACTTCCTCAAAGACTACGACGCTAAGGAGGTTATGTTCCTCGGTCACAGCTTCGGCGGACGTGTCATCATAAAAATGCACAGCCGCGACGACCTGCCTTTCAGGGTGACAAAGGTAATACTCGTGGACAGCGCAGGCATCATGCCGCCGAAGTCCAACAAGAAGAGCTGGCGCACACGCTATTACAAAATGGGAAAGGCTGTCCTTTCATTGGGCATAGTAAAAAAGCTCTTCCCCGACGCGCTGGAGAACTTCCGCAAGAAAATGGGAAGCGCGGATTACGCCGCAGCTTCGCCCATGATGAGACAGGTCATGGTAAAGGTGGTAAACGAGGACTTGGAGCCTTACCTGCCGAATATAAAGGCTCCCACACTGCTCATATGGGGCGTGAACGATACTGCAACTCCCCTTTCCGACGGTGAGAAAATGGAGAAGCTCATACCCGACGCAGGTCTTGTAAAGCTGGAAAACGCAGGGCATTATTCATTCCTTGAACAGCAGTTCACCTTTAACCGCGTGATGTGCTCGTTCATGAAGATAGAAGAATGATATTAATGCGGAATTAGGAATTCGGAATTAGGAATTATGGTATCGCCTGTCGGCGATAGATCTGAATATTTTGATCAGTCTGCGAAGCAGACACATTAATTCCGAATTACGCATTCCGAATTCCGAATTCAAGGAGAAATATATGAATTTGGTTTTATGGATAATATTTGCGGTCATTGCGCTGACGGCGACAGTCTTTCTCGGACTGAGAGAGTTCCATATGCTGCAGCTCAACGGCTACAAGACTCCCGAACATTCACGCTGGATGAAGAAGAACAGAAAGCGCTATATACTGCCTGCGGTGCTGTTTTTGACGCAGTTTCTGCTGATACCGCTCCAGAGGGGCAGTGAAGTGACTGCAGCCATTTTTGTCATAACGCTTTGCTTCTTCAATGCCATAACAGCCCTGCTCAACAAGCCCGGCAAGAAGTTCAAGAAGCCCCTTGTTTATACGGCAAGAATGAAACGCATGATGATAACCTTCGGTATACTCATTGCGGTATTCTATGTAATTGCAATTCTTAACGGAAAGACATTCGTGCAGGTGGACACTGCAAACGGCGGCCGGGAAGAAACACACTGGTTCATAACGGCTCTGCCATATATACTTGTTGGCTCTGCGCTGTACCTTACTCCCATACTCGTTCCGCTGTCCAATCTGATAAACAAGCCCGTGGAAAAAGCGGTACAGAACTGGTACATCAACGACGCAAAGAGGATACTTTCCGAGTGTCCCACGCTCCATAAAGTGGGTATCACGGGAAGCTACGGCAAGACCAGTATGAAGTTCTACCTTGACGAGCTTCTCAACTCACAGTACAACACCCTGAAAACTCCTGAGAGCTTCAATACTCCCATGGGAGTTACAATAACCATTCGCCGCGACTTAAAGCCCACTCACGAATACTTCATCTGCGAAATGGGCGCGAGACGAGTTCACGAAATAAAGGAGCTCTGCGGCATTGCGGACCCCCATGACGGAATAATCACTTCCGTCGGTCCTCAGCATCTTGAGACCTTCAGTTCTATCGAGAATGTGGTGAATACCAAGTTCGAGCTTGCCGACCATGTAAAGGCTAAGGGCGGTAAGATTTACCTCAACGGTGACAACGAGCTTATCCGTAAAAAGGCTCCCGAATATCCAAATGCGGTGCTCTACGGACTTCAGGAGGGCAACCACTACCGCGCAACTGATATTTCCGTTTCAGACAGAGGCACTGAGTTCACGGTAACTGCTCCCGGCGGCGAGACACAGCGCTTCTCAATGAAGCTCCTCGGTGAGCACAACGTACAGAACGTACTCGGCGCTATCGCCTACGCTCACGGTACGGGCATATCGCTTGAAAAGCTCACTCTCCCTGTCAAGCGTATCGCCGCAGTTCCCCACAGATTGCAGCTTCTCGACAAGGGCGGCAATATGACCTTTATCGACGACGCATACAACTCAAATCCCAGCGGCTGCCGCGCAGCTCTCAATGTACTGGGACTTTTCGACGCCTGCCGTATACTGGTAACTCCCGGTATGGTAGAGCTTGGCGCGAAGCAGGAGGAGCTCAACTTCGAGTTCGGTCAGGAGGCTGCAAAAGCCTGCGACCATATAGTTCTCGTGGGCAAGGCTCAGACAGTGCCGATATACAACGGTATCAAGGACGCAGGCTATGATATGGAAAATGTTTTCGTTGCGGACAGTCTCAGCGAGGCTCTCGCCCACGTAAACGCCTATCAGACTGACAAGAAGAAAATAGTCCTTCTTGAAAACGACCTGCCCGACAATTATTGAGAAATGCGGAATTAGGAATTTAGGTAGCGCCTGTCGGCGATAGATCTGAAATATTTTGATATGTCTGCAAAGCAGACACATTAATTCCGAATTAAATAAAAGGAGAAATAGTAATGAAGATCAATCTTGCAGTTCTTTTCGGCGGAAGAAGCGTCGAGCATGAGGTATCAGTCATCTCGGCAGTTCAGGCTATGGCAAGCATAAACAAGGAAAAATACAACATTATCCCTGTATATATGACAAAAAAGAGCGAATTCTGGACAGGCGAGAAGCTCATGGATATCAACAGCTTCAGGGATATCCCCGCCCTCCTCAAAGAGTGTACCGAGTGCGTTTTCGTAAGAAGCGAGGGCAAGGTACAGCTTATCCGCCAGAAGATGAAGAAGTTCGGCTCAAATGTCATCTCCGATATTGACGTTGCTTTCCCTATCGTTCATGGCACCAATGTTGAGGACGGCGCTCTGCAGGGCTATTTGCAGACCCTCGACCTGCCATATGTAGGCTGCGATGTGCTTGCTTCCGCGATCGGCATGGATAAATTCGTAATGAAGATACTCCTTAAAGACGCAGGTTTCCCTGTTCTTGACTGCTGCCGCTTCTCGTCATACGAGATAAACGACATGGACAGAATGGTAGCCGAGGTAGAGAAGAAGTTCGGCTATCCCGTTATCGTAAAGCCCATAAACCTCGGTTCAAGCGTAGGTATCTCAAAGGGCAAGGACAGAGACAGTCTTATAAAGTCTATCGAGGAGGCTTTCGAGTTCGCTGACCGTATCCTCATCGAGCCCTGTGTGGTTCAGCTCAAGGAGATAAACTGCGCCGTAGCAGGCGACAGCGAGTCCGCTGAGGCTTCCGTATGCGAGGAGCCGGTACAGGCAAGCGGCGACGATATCCTCAGCTACGACCAGAAGTACGTAGGCGGCGGCAAGGGCGGCAGCAAGGGCATGGCTACCCTTAAAAGAAAGATACCCGCTGATATCACTCCCGAACAGGACGAATTCATCAGAAGGACAGCTGTTGACGCCTTCCGTTATCTCGGACTCAACGGCGTTACACGTATCGATTTCATGATAGATATGGCAACAGACAAGATATATATCAACGAGATAAACACTATCCCCGGCTCTCTCGCTTTCTATCTCTGGGAGCCCAAGGGCGTGAAGTACACTGAGCTCCTCGAAAGGCTCATACAGCTCGCTCTCAAACGCTACAGACAGGGCGAGAAGATAAGCTATACATTTGATACCAATATACTCTCAATGGGAGGAAGCTTCGGCTCAAAGGGAAGCAAGTGCTGATAAACGCCGCTTAGACATGAAAAAGATAAATATACTTCCGTTGGTGGAAAAAGAAGTTGACTACTCACTGCTCATAACGCAGGTCCGAAAAGGAGGCGGTATAGCCGTTTCCATGCTCGTTTACATCATACTGTTTGCCGTAATATGCGTTATCGGGCTCATCAAGCCCTTGCTGTCTCTCCCGCTCGTCGGTATATTATTCATTTTACCGGGAATAGACAACAGCGGAACGATATATCAAAACGGCAGAGCAGTGGAAAACAACGCAAAGAACCGCCTGCCTTTACTGATAATCGGCATATTCGTAACGCTTTTCGGGATATGCGGGTCCCTTTCCATGTATGATAAGTCAATAGCAGGCTTTGCCGCAAAAATAGTACTTGCGCTTATGATAGTGACTATTGCTTCAATAACCATCGGAAGGCTGATATATCTTATCGTTTTATCTGCCGCCGCTTTAGGCAGAAAAAACTCCTGCACCTGCCCGGTGCCTTATGAACACGATGATTACGCGCCTGACGGCACTAACATTTACAAATACTATTATGAGGGCGAATGCTATCACTTCATGGATCATGACGGGTCAATATTTGCCGAAAGCACCGGTTTAGACAATACGATAATGATAGACCCGGATTCTCCTGAGCGGTATTACCTGAAAAGTGTGTTCGGGCATTATTGTAAAAGTCTCTGGCAATTCATAGTGAAACTTATTATGATCGTACTGTTCACCTCGCCGGTATGGGGAGCTTTTCTCTTAAAATTCATACTCGGCCGGGGCAGACAATGGTAAGCTAAAACGCTGATCTCAGCTTATAAATATAATATAAAACAAGGAGGGTTTAAAATGACCGAAAAAGAAAAACAACAGGCTGGAGAGCTTTATGACGCAAGCGACAGAGAGCTTTTCACAGAAAGAGTAAAGGCAAGAAAGCTCTGCGCTGAATTCAACGCGCTGGAGTACAACGATTTCCAGAAAAAGGAAAGAGTCATCGACAGGATTGTCGCTCTGAAGGGCGATAATGTAACTATCGAAGCAGGCTTCCTCTGCAATTACGGCTACAATATAGTTATCGGAAACAACTTCCACGCCGATGTAAACTGCGTTATGATAGACAATGCCGAGATAACCTTCGGCGATAACGTGTATATCGGTCCGAACTGCTGTTTCTGTACGGCAGACCGCCCTCTCGATTCGGTCACAAGGAATACCGGACTTGAATACGCAAAGTCTATCAAGGTAGGCAATAACGTATGCTTCGGCAGCAATGTGACCATAGCGGCAGGAATAACTATCGGCGATAACGTGGTGATAACATCTGGCAGTGCCGTTACAAAGGACGTCCCGTCAGACTGTATAGCTTCCGGAAATCCGTGTCTGCCCGCAAAAATAACAGAAAGAAGCGCTGCTCATGAAGCGCCGAAAAAGGCTGAGGAAAAGCCGGCGGCAGCTCCCGGTGCCGCAGCAGCTCCGCAAAAAGAAGAACAGAAACCTGCCGCACCTGCGGCTCCCGAAAACAGGAAGCCCTCCGGCTCAAGACACCTTGAGGTACACCGCGTGGATAATCCGAACGGAAACGGCTTCCCAAACAGAAGAAAATAACAAAAGGAGGACTGAACCATGAATACTCTTCACTTCAAATACGCCGTTGAGATAGAAAAGACACGCTCCATAACACAGGCTGCGGAAAATCTCTACATGGCTCAGCCCAATCTGAGCAAGGCTATCAAGGAACTGGAAAGCACCCTTGGCATAACTATATTCAGACGTACCTCAAAGGGCGTAATACCTACAGATCAGGGACTCAGGTTCCTCGACTACGCCAAGCAGATACTTATACAGATAGACAATATGGAGGCGATACACTCTCCGGACAAGCCGAAAAACAGCCGTCTGAGGATATCTGTACCGAGAACCGGCTACATCTCAAAGGCTTTCTCGGAGTATATCGCGGGACTGAACGCTCCCGAAGATATGGAGATATTCTTCTGTGAGACCAACTCCCTGAGAACTATCGAAAACGTCCGTGAAAACGGCTACGACTTCGGAGTAATCCGCTTCAACGCAGCCCATGAGAAATACTTCACAGACTTCCTTGCGGAAAAGAATCTCGACAACAAGCTGCTCTGGGAATTTGAGATGCTGGCGGTAATGTCCTCCGAGCACCCTGCCGCAAACGCGGATATCATAACCTATTCCGACCTTTCCTGCAACTACACCGAGCTCGGACAGGGCGACGACGCTGTTCCCTATGTGTCGGGAGCCGTCGAGAAGCTCTATGCTTCAAACCGTCCTGCTGACGTTCCCGTAAGAAAGGTTTGTATGTACGACCGCGGAAGCGCTCTCGACTTCCTGCTCACCGTGCCTCAGGCTTTCATGCTGGACTCTCCCATGCCTGCGAGCCTGTGCGGAAAATATGGTCTTGTACAGCGCAAATGCGCATTCCCGGACAACAACTTCAAGGATATGCTCATATATGCTTCCGGACATAAGCTCTCGGAAAACGAGCTGAAACTTGTAAACCGTCTTTATGAGGTAAGAAATGAGAGTGCCTTTGCAGAGTACAAATGATATGTGTATTTGAATATGGGCGCATTCTGAATAAGAATAATCATCATATATTGTTATTTGCGGGGCGATGTTCACATCGCCCCTTGTATTTTACAGTCAGATCTGCGCTGTGCAGGGGCTGATGACCGATCAGCCCTTATACTATGCAATTATATATTTCAAGGCGGCTCACGCCGCCCTTTTTTATTATTTCCACTGTATTCCCACGGAGATAAGCCAAAGTCCGGCAGTGCTCCCGATATCATTCACAGCAAAAATATCGATATCGGAATATCGATATTCCGCTGTTATATTTGTGCAACACCCCCGTTATGTGATATAATATTGAATATATCAATGCAATGCCTGTATCGGCGGAAGTCAACGGCGACGTCCGCGAAAAGCTCCCGCATTGCAAATCTATCGCAAGGAAGGTATGGACAATGTTTGAAATTCTTGAAAAAAGAAGCCTCAACCCCACCGTTACCCTTATGCGTATAAACGCTCCCAAGGTAGCAAGGAAGGCTGAGCCGGGACAGTTCATAATACTCAGAACAGACGCTGACGGCGAGCGCATACCGCTCACTATCGCTGATTTTGACCGCACAAGCGGCTCTGTTACTATCATTTTTCAAATAGTAGGCGCTACGACAGAAAAGCTCAACCACATGAACGAGGGCGACTGCTTACAGGACTTCGTAGGACCTCTCGGAAAGGCTACAGAGACAGAGGGTCTCAAAAAAGTAGCTGTCGTAGGAGGAGGCGTTGGCTGCGCTATTGCTTATCCCGTTGCAAAGAAGCTCCATGCCCTCGGCGTTGAGGTACATTCAATAGTTGGCTTCAGAACAAAGGACCTCGTTATTCTTGAGGACGAGTTCAAAGCAGCAAGCTCAAAGTTCGTACTTATGAGCGATGACGGAAGCGCAGGCGAAAAGGGTCTCGTTACCGACGCTCTCAAAAAGCTCATAGACAGCGGCGAAAAGTACGACAGAGTCATCACTATCGGACCTCTCATAATGATGAAGTTCGTCTGCAAGCTCACCAAGGAGTACGGTGTTCCCACTGTTGCTTCTATGAACCCCATAATGATAGACGGTACGGGAATGTGCGGCGGCTGCCGTCTCACAGTCGGCGGCGAGACAAAATTCGCCTGCGTCGACGGTCCCGAATTCGACGGTCATCTTATAGACTTCGACCAGGCTATGGCAAGAGGAGCTATGTATAAGCCCTTCGAGCGCCATGCATACGAGGAAGCCTGCAATCTGTTCAAGGAGGTAAAGTAAAATGCCGAATATGTCTGCTGCAAGAAACGAGATGCCTGTACAGGCTCCCGACGTAAGAAACAAGAATTTCAGCGAGGTAGCTCTCGGCTATACCGAAGAACAGGCTATAGATGAAGCTAAACGCTGCCTTAACTGCAAGAACAAGCCCTGCTCAACAGGATGTCCGGTGCAGATAGATATCCCCGCATTTATCGCTCAGGTGGCTGAGGGAAATTTCGCAGAGGCTTACAAAATAATCACAAAGTCCAGCTCTCTCCCTGCTGTATGCGGAAGAGTTTGTCCCCAGGAGACACAGTGCGAGAGCAAGTGCGTAAGAGGTATCAAGGGCGAACCCGTTGCTATCGGAAGACTGGAGCGCTTCGTTGCCGACTGGCACAACGCACAGCCCGAAGCAGCTCCCGAAGTACCCGCAAAGAACGGTCACAAGGCTGCTGTTATCGGTTCGGGTCCTTCCGGTCTTGCCTGCGCAGGCGACCTTGCCAAGAAGGGCTACGACGTTACTATATTTGAAGCTCTCCACGTTGCGGGAGGAGTTCTCTCCTACGGTATCCCCGAATTCAGACTTCCCAAGTCAATAGTTCAGAAGGAGATCGGCGGTCTGAAGGCTCTCGGCGTAAAGGTGGAGACAAATACAGTAGTCGGAAAGACTATCTCTGTTGACGAGCTCATGAAGGAAGAGGGCTTCGAGACCGTATTCATCGGCTCAGGCGCGGGTCTTCCCAGATTTATGAATATCCCCGGCGAGAACCTCAACGGCGTTTACTCAGCCAACGAGTTCCTCACACGTATAAACCTCATGAAAGCCTACAAGGAGGGCAGCGCTACTCCTATCAAGGCAGGCACAAAGGCTGTTATCGTAGGCGGCGGAAATGTTGCTATGGATGCAGCCCGCTGCGCTAAGAGACTGGGCGCTGAGGTATACATAGTTTACAGACGTACAGAGGCTGAGCTCCCTGCAAGAGCAGAGGAAGTCGAGCACGCAAAGGAAGAGGGCATTATCTTCAAGTTCCTCACAAATCCTATTGAGATACAGGCTACAGACGACGGCTGGGTAAAGAGCGTTCACTGCCAGCAGATGGAGCTCTCAGAGCCCGACGCTTCCGGCAGAGCAAAGCCTGTCCCGATAGACGGCGCTTTCGTGGACATCGAGGCTGACTGCGTCATCATGTCTATCGGTACTTCGCCGAATCCGCTCATCAAGTCCACTACAGCAGGTCTCGATACCCAGAAGTGGGGCGGTATCATCGCAGATGAGGACGGTCTTACTTCAAAGGAGGGCGTTTACGCAGGCGGCGACGCTGTAACAGGAGCTGCTACAGTTATCCTCGCTATGGGCGCCGGCAAGAAGGCTGCCGCAGCTATGGACGAATATATGCAGAAAAAGTAAGTCCCTGAACGGGGGTACACCATGAATAAGAATATTACCTCTCAGACGCTGGCGCGTCTCCCTGTGTACTTCAATTATCTCAGATCCCTCCCGGAAGAGCGGAAAAAAGGCAATATCTCTGCTACGGCGATCGCGGAAGCCCTCGGACTCAACGACGTTCAGGTCAGAAAGGACCTTGCTTCGGTAAGCAGCGGCGGCAGACCCAAGGTGGGCTATATCACCTCCGAGCTTATGAGCGATATTGGCAGATTTCTTGGCTTCGAGAACCATGACAGCGTTGTTGTGGCAGGTATGGGCAATTTCGGCAGGGCTATGCTTGAATACAACGGCTTTGAGGCTTACGGCTTCGATATAGTCTGCGGCTTCGACTGCAACAGCGAGCGCGTGGGCAGTTCCATAAACGGCAAGCCGGTCCGCCATATCGACGAGCTGGAAAGCTTCTGCAAAAGCAGCGGCATACACATCGGTATCATTACCGTTCCGGAGGCGGCTGCACAGGAGGTCTGCGACAGAATGGCAAAGGCAGGGATAAGGTTTATCCTCAACTTTGCCGCAGTATATCTCAGCGCTCCAAAGGGCGTTGCGGTGCATAACGAGAATATTTCCCTTACCCTTGCAATGCTTGCACGGCGCAAAGGGTAAGAAAAAGGACTGCTTTTGCAGCCCTTTTTCTATTACTTTTTCGTCATATTTATTGTTTTTAAGGTATTTATATGCTATTATAGACTTGTAAGCAAAAGCTTTTCCGCTGCTGAAAGGAGAATACCATGAAAAACAAGTCAAAAGCAAAGAAAATAACCATTATTGCATTAATTATCGTACTCGCAGGCATTATTTCTCCGTTTGCTTATTCGGAATACCACCTTATCAGTTATGATTACACTCAAGCAGGCGATATATCAAAAATAATAAAAGTCAATAACGACAGCGAATACGAAGTTCTGCGTACTGTCAGAAACAAAAACGGCGAAGATGTACAGGTAGTCGTTGCAAAAGACCTCAGTGAATTCACAGCTTTTGTCAGAGCGAAATATGATGGAAACAGAGCAGTGTTCACACTTTCTGACGGGCGCAAATGCTATATGACACACGAATACAAAAGCGCAGTAATCTTTGGAAAAATATATAATTACAATATTTTTACCTTTCAAGGCTGTACCATTCAAGAACTATTGGCTGACGATAACAGGACATCTATATGAGAATCTCTCCCTTACCCTTGCAATGCTTGCACGGCGCAAAGGGTAAGAAAAAGGACTGCTTTTGCAGTCCTTTTTTATATATTACATCTGCCAGATAATATCATATTTACCTGCAAACTGTCCAGTTAAAAATGTACGTTTGATCTGTAATGTGCCAGTGCTGGTCAACTGATAGGTAAAACGCACCTTTGGGTCTGAGAGGTTATACATCCATGTATTGGTATGCCATACGGGACGTCCGGACTGATCGTAAGTCACAAGATTACCGTCTCCCTGCATTGAAAGCTTGACTCCGCCTACCGATCTGTACTTTCGGGTCCGTACCTGTGTTGATCTGCCTGCCTTTACAGTTTGAGTAACTTCTATTCTGTTGTTTCGATAATATAAAGCGTATGAACCATTTTTCAGAACAGGATTATTTGATTGCCTGTATTCTGTTCCGTTGCCGTAAATCGTAACTGAAGCCGGAGTATTTGCTGCTTCTGCCACGATAGCATTATCATTGAATGACAATACGTTTCCTGTGAGACCTGCTGCGGGAGCTGCTGCTATCACAGCTGCAAGTAATGTGCCGATAAGTTTTGCCTTTTTCATTCTTATTACATCCTTTACATTAAATCCAAGGCTGAAAGCAGCCTTCACTTATGATTATTCTTTTTAGATTTTCATGATCATAATTTATACATTCTGCCAGTTGAGCTTCTCCAGATAATATCGCTTTTTCCTTTATACTGTCCAGATAAGAAATTGCGCTGGATCTGCAATTCGCCCGAATAAGTCAGTTTATAAGTGTAACTGAATGTAATGTTTGCAAGATCAAAGCTCCATGTATTTGAATGTGCGGTGGGACGCGAAAAATCATCAGGATATGCGCAGTTATATGCTACAAGATTTCCGTCTCCCTGTAATAAGAGAGAATTTCCGCCCACATCATACATTTTTACATTGTACTCATATCTTCTGCCCTGTGCATAATGAACTCTTGAAATCACCATTCTGCCATTTCTGTAATGTAAATTGTAACAGCCTTCACCGTTGCCAGTCGAGAGAATAGGATCAACGGTATTGGATCTGAATACTAAATACGTACCGAATACCGTTCTTGAAATAGGTGCATATGCTGCTGCATCTGCAACGATAGCATTATCGTTGAACGGTAATACGTTTCCTGTGAAACCTGCTGCGGGTGCTGCTGCTATCACAGCTGCAAGTAATGTGCCGATAAGTTTTACCTTTTTCATTCTTATTACATCCTTTACATAAAATTCAAGGCTGAAAGCAGCCTTCACTTATACTAACGCATTTTTTTTGCAGGGTGTAACAGGAAACAAAAAAATTTTTTTCAGGACGAGTCCCGCCCGCAAAAAAAGCAGGTAAGTGGCGGGCGCACACTGTACGCCCCTGCAAGCTAACGGCTCATACAGATACGGCATATTCCCTAAAATTGTACTGGTCGTAAAAGATATTTTCTATATTGCAATTTGCACCGAATTATGTTATTATATAAGGTAAGAAGTTGCGCCATGACGTTTCATGGCAAATATATCAACGTACATTTTCCGGTGTACGGGTCAGGAGTATAATATGCCAAAAAGACAGGATATTAACAAGATCATGATAATCGGTTCGGGTCCTATCATCATCGGACAGGCCTGCGAATTCGACTACTCAGGCACTCAGGCCTGCAAGGCTCTCCGCAAGCTTGGATATGAGATAGTCCTCGTAAACTCAAACCCTGCTACTATCATGACGGATCCCGATGTTGCTGATATTACTTACATCGAACCTCTCAACCTCGAAAGACTTACCCAGATAATCGAAAAAGAACGCCCCGACGCTCTTCTTCCCAATCTCGGCGGCCAGTCAGGTCTCAACCTCTGCTCCGAGCTGGACAAGGCAGGCGTACTCAAACAGTACGGCGTTCAGGTAATAGGCGTTCAGGTGGACGCTATCGAGCGCGGCGAGGACCGTATAGAGTTCAAAAACGCTATGAAGGCTCTCGGTATCGGTATGCCAAAGAGCGAGGTAGCATATTCTGTCGATGAGGCTGTTAAAATAGCTGAAAAGCTGAAATATCCCGTTGTTCTCCGTCCTGCCTACACTATGGGCGGCGCCGGCGGCGGTATGGTATACAATGTAGATGAACTGAAGGTAGTCTGTGCAAGAGGTCTTCAGGCTTCCCTTGTAGGACAGGTACTGGTCGAGGAGTGTATCTTCGGCTGGGAAGAGCTGGAGCTTGAGGTTGTCCGCGATGCGGAGAACAACAAGATCACAGTATGCTTTATCGAGAACATCGACCCTATCGGCGTTCATACAGGCGATTCCTTCTGCTCCGCACCTATGCTCACTATTCCTGAGGACGTTCAGAAGGAACTCCAGGAGATGTCATACAGGATAATCGAATCCATCGAGGTTATCGGCGGCTGCAACTGTCAGTTCGCACGTGACCCTGAGACCGGTCGTATAGTAGTTATTGAAATAAACCCAAGGACCTCACGTTCTTCCGCTCTCGCTTCAAAGGCAACAGGCTTCCCCATCGCTCTCGTTTCGGCTATGCTCGCCTGCGGTCTTACACTGAAGGACATCGAATGCGGCAAGTACGGTACTCTTGACAAGTACGTTCCCGACGGCGATTATATAGTTATCAAGTTCGCCCGCTGGGCATTTGAGAAGTTCAAGGGCGCTGAGGACAAGCTGGGCACTCAGATGAGAGCTGTCGGCGAAGTAATGAGCATCGGCAAGACCTACAAGGAAGCCTTCCAGAAGGCTATCCGTTCACTGGAGACAGGAAGATACGGTCTCGGCTTTGCCAAGAACTTCAACAGCATGACCAAGGAGGAGCTCCTCGCACAGCTCCGCTTCCCCACAAGCGAGAGACAGTTCGTAATGTATGAGGCTCTCCGCAAGGGCGCGACCATAGACGAGCTCTATGAGCTCACAAAGATAAAGAAGTACTTCATCGAGCAGATGAAGGAGCTCGTTGACGAGGAGGAGAAGCTCCTTACAATGAAGGGCTCAGTTCCTGCCGAGAACGTGCTCAGACAGGCTAAGCTGGACGGCTTCAGCGACCGTTACCTCAGCTCTCTCCTCGAAGTAACAGAGGAGGAGATACGCAATGCCCGTATCGGCTTCGGTATAAAGGAAGCATGGGAGGGCGTTCACGTAAGCGGTACAAAGGACGCTGCTTACTACTACTCAACATATCATCTTGACGAAGACAAGAGCCCTGTAAGCACCGAAAAGCCCAAGATAATGATACTCGGCGGCGGTCCTAACAGAATCGGTCAGGGTATCGAGTTCGACTACTGCTGCGTTCACGCCGCGCTCGCACTGAAAAAGCTGGGCTTCGAGTCAATTATCGTAAACTGCAACCCTGAGACAGTATCAACTGACTATGATACATCGGACAAGCTCTATTTCGAGCCCCTTACTCTTGAAGATGTTCTCGCTATACACAAAAAGGAGAAGCCTGTGGGCGTTATCGCTCAGTTCGGCGGACAGACTCCCCTCAACCTTGCGAACGACCTGAAAAAGTACGGCGTCAATATCCTCGGCACTACTCCGGAGACTATCGACCTTGCCGAAGACCGTGACCACTTCCGCGCTATGATGGACAAGCTGGGTATCCCAATGCCTGAGGCCGGCATGGCTGTAAACGCTGACGAGGCTATCGCTATCGCCAACAAGATAGGCTATCCCGTAATGGTACGTCCTTCCTACGTTCTCGGCGGACGCGGAATGGAGGTAGTTCACGACGACGAGATGATGAGAGTATACATGAACGCTGCCGTTGGTGTTACCCCCGACAGACCTATCCTCATTGACCGTTTCCTCAACCACGCTACAGAGTGCGAGGCTGACGCTATATCCGACGGTACGCACTGCTTTGTTCCCGCTGTTATGGAGCATATCGAGCTTGCAGGCATACACTCCGGCGACTCCGCTTGTATACTCCCCTCAAAGAACCTGACAGAAAAGCAGGTGGCTACTATCAAGGAGTACACCAAGAAGATAGCTGTGGAAATGAACGTATGCGGACTTATGAATATGCAGTACGCTATCGAGGGCGACACAGTATACGTTCTCGAAGCAAATCCCCGTGCGTCAAGAACTGTTCCGCTGGTATCAAAGGTATGCGATATCAACATGGTAAAGATTGCTACGGATATCATCACTTCCTCTATCACAGGCAGACCTTCTCCCGTTCCGGAGCTCAGGGACAAGCAGATAGGTCACTACGGCGTAAAGGAAGCTGTATTCCCATTCAATATGTTCCAGGAGGTAGACCCTCTCCTCGGACCTGAAATGCGTTCAACAGGTGAGGTCCTCGGTATATCTCCTTCCTTCGGCGAGGCTTACTACAAGGCTCAGGAGGCTACAAAGAACAAGCTCCCGCTGGAGGGAACTGTTCTTCTCAGCGTATGCGAAAGAGACAAGCCTGAGCTTGTTGATATCGCAAAGTCATTCCATGAGCTGGGCTTCCATATAATCGCTACAGGCAAGAGTTATGAGATGATAAAGGAAGCAGGTATCCCCTGCGACAAGATCTTCAAGATCTACGAGGGACGTCCGAATATCGCTGATGAGATCGCAAACGGCGAGATACAGATGATAATCAATACTCCCGCAGGCAAGACCAGCGCTCACGACGACAGCTATATCCGCAAGGCTGCTATCAAGCACAGGGTTCCTTACATGACCACTATGGCTGCCGCAAAGGCAAGCGCAGAGGGCATCAAGGCTATCAAGAACAATACTCACCTCGGCGTAAAGTCGCTTCAGGCACATCACGCCGATATCAAGTGACATTAACAGCTGATAAAAGTGCCGTCTCTTATTCTGAGGCGGCACAAATGATATGAGGGATCAATATGAACAAAAAAGCTTACAACGAATACAGTGATCAGGAACTGAAGGAAAGACTCCTTGAAGCTGTGAATATGACTTATAATACAAAGCTGGCTTTAAATGTAACTAAATGCCTGCTCATTGCTTTGACAGCGACAATTATCCCTGCGGCGATCCGCATTACAGACGTAAGGCTTTGTTATCTGGCGGTCAGCGCTATATTCTTCGGGGCAGGATCTGTTCACCTGAGACATCATCTCAGCTGCGGACGTTTCTGTTTCAAGAGCGCGGCGGCAGTTATATGGGGAGCGCTGAGCTTTGCATGGGTGTGCGTATTCTCACGCAGCTTTGATCGCATAAACGACCTTATGCATATATTTTTCCTGTTCTTCGGAGTTGCACTAATAGTGCTGAACTACGCCGACGCATGGCTCAGAAAAATAAGGTGCGATATTCCTTGTGAGCTGAGATTCGCCATGAACGAATATACCGGGAAAAGAGAACCCACAGTTTTTATCGAAGACCGTACCATAGTTTTTGACCAGAACGAGGATTTCCTCTCCCCCGGATACGGCGGAGTGATCAGATTTTTCATAAATTCGGACAATGTCAGCGAGATGTACTGCAAGGAGCTGTTCCGCTCCGCAAAGCTCTCCGCGTGGCTCATCGGAGGAATGTGGTGCGCTTTCGTAGGTCTGTTCCTTCTTGCAATGAAAATCGGATAAAAAATATGCAAAAAGCTCCCGTAAATACGGGAGCTTTTGGTGTTATAACAGAAAGTATGCAATTACTTCTTTTCCTTCAGCAGATCTCTGATCTCTGTGAGGAGAACCTCTTCCTTCGGAGGCTCGGCAGGCTTTTCCTCTTCCTTTTTCTTGCCCATGCTCATGACCTTGTTTACTGCCTTTATCATGAGGAAAATACAGAATGCCATGATGAGGAAGTTGATGATAGCTGTGATGAAGTGACCCCAGTTGAGGTACTGTCCGGTATCACCGAGCTTGATCTTGCCGGCAACTTCAGCGCCGCCTATACAAGCGATGAGAGGATTGATGAAGTCCTCAGTGAGAGCTGTTACAATGTTTCCGAATGCAGCACCGATGATAACGCCGACTGCCATGTCCATTACATTGCCTTTGAGTGCGAATTCCTTGAATTCCTGTAAAAACTTCTTCATTTTTTACAACATCTCCTTGATAAGATATAAAATAGATTTATTAAATTTCCGGCAAGCCGGGAATTTCCACTTTGTTTCTGGTCTTTTTTGCCTTCATTTCTTCCGGCAGCTCTATGGCGTCTATCTCGTCGTTGTAGGTCTTTGCCTTTTTAGGCATAGCCTGTACCGCGTGATCTGCCTGAGCCATCATAGAACCTCTGCGCTGCGCTGCTCCTGCGGCTTCAAGGTCGTCGGCGTTGGTCGTCTTTGTACCGCCCATGATATTCCACGCCTTGCCCTTCTCGTTAGCCCTGAGTTCAGAAGCGTCAACAGCCTTTGTAGAGCCCATATAGTCTCTCATTCTGTAGTCGTCCTTGGCACGGAGCTTGCTGGCGTCGCCGACTTCAGCGCTCTTCATATACATATTGCTCAGCTTTGAGGAATCGTTCTTCTTGAGCTCGCTGGCGTCAACAAGAGGGGTATCGCTCATATAGGGATTGCCCTTCTTCTCGAAACGCTTCATGCCCTCTATCTCATCTCCGCGCTTTCCGAAGAAGTCGCTGGCGTTATCTGTCTCAGCGTGTTCTGTAGCCTTTCCGCCGTCGAAGAACTCCCAGAAATCGTCAGGCACCTCTACCTTTTCCTTGTCCTCCACCGGAGGAGGAACAGGAGCATTCTGCGCGAACTGGGCTCCGGGGATACCTCCCATATTAGGCACCGCCTGCATACCTGCCGCATTGGGAGCGGCGCCCTCCGGCAGCTCGCCCATCTGAGGCTGAGCATACATCACGGGCTGTCCGTAGACAGGCATACCGTTCTGGTCATAGCCGATTATCTGAGGCTGGCTGTACATCACAGGCTGTCCGTAAACAGGCATACCGTTCTGGTCATAGCCGATTAGCTGGGGCTGGTACATCACGGGCTGACCGTAAACAGGCATACCGTTCTGGTCATAGCCGATTATCTGAGGCTGAGCATACATCACGGGCTGTCCGTAAACAGGCATTCCGTTCATCTGCTGAGCGCCGCCCTGAGGTGAAGCCGCGCCCTGAGGCTGCGGGATTCCCTGCATCACGCCCTGAGGCTGCGGGATTCCCTGCATCACGCCCTGCGGCTGCGGGATACCCTGCATCATACCCTGCGGCTGAGGTATGCCCTGCATCATGCCCTGTGGCTGCGGGATACCCTGCATCATGCCCTGCGGACGCATACCGCCCGCATTCTGCATCTGTGCCTGCCTTACAGCCTTTGTCTGTTCCGGAAGAGTAACTCTTCCTGTATCGAGCTTAGGGATAAAAGGCTCATCTATATCGTCAAAGCTGCTGAAATCAAACTCTTCATCAGTATCATTGAGCTCAGCGGCGGTATAAAGGTCTGAAGATGAATCCCTCGATGAAATGTCGCTGATGGTGAAAGTGCCGCTGCCGAGGGTAAATCCGCCGGTCGCAGAATCTTCTTCAGAATGATATCCGCCCATATCTACCTGTTCAATGTTAATATCCTGCGGATTTTCGAGATTGGTTCCGCATTTCACGCAGAACTTGAAGCCCTTTTCATTGTTGGTTCCGCACTGTGGACATTTCATAAACATCACTCCTTTAGGCGAAAATACAGAAAAACCGCAGAGCCGGAAATACAGGAAGAACGACTGTTTTTTTAAAGCCGCCCCCCTAACAGCTCTGCTAATACATACTTTCACAAATATATTATATCATTATGTTAATGGATTTTCAAGGGGTTTAAAAAAAGATTGTGCAATACTGTGCTAAAGTGCCGACCCTTTTTGTATACAATAACGCTTTGTGCCGTTTTTATGAGCAATTTGTCACATAACAGGAGCTTTTTGAGTAACAATCAGGTTCTCCTCATTGGTAAATAATAACATATAATTCGTCATATTGTTATGCATATACCGCGATTTTACAAATATAATCCCAAACCACTATATTTTCACAAAGAAATGTGTTATAATATACCGTGAACCGTCGGAGAACACTTTTTATTTCCCGTAACGGTCATATGTCAGTAATCAAAAAGCTTTCAGAAAAGAGATAATAAAGAACAAAAGCAACCTATTGCAAGCTGAATTATGACAGCGGATTGGAGAATACCTATGTCCAAGAAAAGGATAAGCAAAGAAAAAAGCATAAGGCACGCCAAAACTACCACCGAGATCGTTATAAGCCTTGTACTCCTCGGCAGCTGCGGCCTTTTTGTCAAGAACGCCTTTACCGACATCACAAAGGTGGAACAGTCGCCTTATTTCGATAATAACAATATCGAACAGGACCTTATGACCCAGACTACAGAGCCTGACCCGAATCAGGTCATATACGAGTCGCTGTCCGTTGAGACAAAGAACAAGTTCTACGGCGACCTTATACTTATAAACAGAGACCATGAGTATTTTACATCATTCAACGAAGACCTTGTCAATATCTATGATATGAACGTCGAGAACAACTGCCACTGTTTCTCCATAGTTGACACCTCCTATACTATTCTCAGACAGGTATACGGACCAATGTCAAAAATGATACAGGACTTCTATGATATCTACGCAAATGATACCCTTGAGATATATGGCTCATACCGCACAAAGGAGTTTCAGGACGAGCTCTACCAGAAGGACCTTGCTTCCACCGGCGAATCCGACTCAAAGCGGGTCGCTCCTGCCGGCTTCAGCGAACATGAATCAGGTCTTGCCTTTGACTTTACCGAGACAGAGAACTATGACTACAACGGCGAGGGCGATTTCGCGTGGTTAAACGCGAACTGCTACAAGTACGGCTTTATAGTTCGCTATACACGTTCAAAGGAGAGCATTACAAAATTCCGTGACGAGCCGTGGCACTTCCGCTATGTGGGCAAGCCCCATGCATATTATATGGATTCACACGACCTCTGCCTTGAGGAATATATTGACCTCCTGCGCAAGTACCCCTACAGCGGCGAACACCTTGAATTCAGTGACGACAAGAACGATTACGAAATATACTTCGTGGCTGCTGACGACAGCTCGGAAAAGACAAGCATTCCTGTTCCCAACGGAGAAAGATATGAGATCTCCGGAAACAATGTGGACGGCTTCATAGTTACCGTATACAAGGGTCAGAAGCCTATCGTCGAGGAAGTTACTACCAAGGAGTTTGAAGATGTTTCAGGCGACCTGAGCGGCTCTGAAAATGAAAATGGCGACAGCGGCGACCAGTCGGAAGACGATTATGAATAAATATTGACCGGACAGAGATGAAATTTCATTTCTGTCCGCTTTTTTATATGTTTTTGCAGCATATAGCACAATAAAGCATACTTATTTTTGCAGTCCAGTTGTTCAAAACGCAGAATCGCACTTTTTTATATCATTTCATGCTGCCGTATATCGTTTTTTTGCCTGTTTCTGGCGATCCTGGCAGTTATCAGCCAAACCGCGCTTCTCTCGCAGGCTTCATAACAGAATATCAGAAATCGCCTGTTATGGCTGTTTTTCGCAACTTGTCCTACCATTGACATTTATTTGACAATGATAGCAGGCTGTGTTACAATGCATTCGTCGAGAGGTTCAGATGACTACCACAGAGGTTGCAGTGAACTTCAAAAAAGACGTCCATGATTTAGGAGGGTTTTATTATGAAAAAAGTATTATGTTTATCCGCAGCTCTTATCTGCCTTACATCAGCTCTTGCAAGCTGCAGCTTCAGCATCAGGAAGGTCAAGGATTATGAGTCTGACGCACCATCGTCTTCTGCTGCTACAGAGACAGCAAAGGATAAAAAGTCCGGAAAGACTTCAAACAAGTCCGATACTGACGGTTTTTCAGGCAAGTGGCAGTGTGAAGAGCTGGAAACAGAAGAAGGAAAAACCGATAATCTTTGGGGTGCAGATGCTTTTACTCTCTTCCAGATCGAGATCAACGAGGATAATACAGGTTCGTTCTTCTCTTTCCTCTATTCAGGCTTTTTAGGCTCTGAGGATCCTCTGGATATAAAGTGGAAGAAAAAGGACGCAAATACGATCACTTTTACAGTTGTTGATCCCGACGAGGGAAAAACAAAGGATAAGGACGGTATGTCTATAGATGAGAGCGAAGAAATGACTCTCATAAAGAAGGACGATAAGCTGATACTTGATATGTCTGATGATTTGTCAGTTTTCAAGGCTTATCTCGTAAAGGTTGACGAATTCACTCCAGTTCCCGAAGATACCGAGATGTCGTTCAGCCTCTCAATAGGTTCAGACGTTGATTTCGATTTTTCTGACGATAATTCCGACGATTTCGAGTTCGAGATCAAAACAGAACCTGCTTCAAAAGCACACGTAAACATCTATTGACCTCTTTCTTATATAATGTGTGTTCAGAGAAATGCGGCGGTCTTTTCTGTCGCATTTCCCTTTTGTAAAGATTTTTCTTGACATCGCCGCCCTTTTGATGTATAATATCTATGTTACGGATTTGCTGATCGGTTAGTTCAGACCGCCTTACAAAATTTAATATTTGCTTGTGTAGCACAGCTGGTAGTGCAGCGCATTCGTAATGTTCAGGTCTCCTTCTAAAATTTAATAGTTGCTTGTGTAGCACAGTTGGTAGTGCAGCTCATTCGTAATGAGCAGGTCGCAGGTTCGAGTCCCGTCACAAGCTCCAAGCAAATGGCTTAACCACGCGGTTTATGGACTGCGTGGTTAAAATTTTATATACCGTTTTTCTCTAAAAATGTCATTTTGGTTCTTACGTAAGAACCAAAAATATGAGTATTTTCTTCCAGTACACTATTTGTCCAAATAGGCGTTTGGTTCTTATTTGGTTCTTATTGGTTCTTACGCAATATAAACTACAATAAAAAACTACTAAGGAGAATTGAAATGAAAAAGAAAAAAGATCAAAAAATAATATTTCTTTTAACTGCGTTTTTTATAGGCTGCTTCGGTGGAGGCTTGGTAGCTGGAAAAATAATCAAGCATATATCTCCCAGTTCATTAGCTGTAAGCGGAGCAGACAAAACAGCTATGGTAATTACAGCTTGTGTTTCACTTTTTATTTCTTATCTGCTTATAATAATAATACATGAAGCGGGACATCTTGTTTTCGGTTTGCTCTCAGGGTACAAATATCTGTTATTTAGAGTAGGCTCACTTACACTGATAAAGCGCAATAATAAATTTGAATTTAAAAAAATGTCAATAAAGGGTACAGCAGGACAATGTGTCCTTATGCCCCCAGAAAGCAAAGAACCTGAAAAAGTGCCTTTTTTCCTGTATCACGCAGGCGGAGGTATTTTCAACATCCTGACTGCTCTTATCACATTTCCAATAGCTTTTTCAATCAACGGAATCATTATACGTACTTTCCTTTGGGTATTAGGAGCAATATCTCTAGTCATTGGCTTTACTAACCTTATTCCAATGATAATACAAGTTCCAAATGACGGCTATAATATAATGATGATGCTACGAAATCCTGCTGAAAGAGTTGCAATATACAAAACACTGAAAGTAAACGGGCTTCTCTTTAACGGCATGACTCTGTCACAGATTTCTCCCGAGCTTCTGGCTCTTGGCAACGAAGGCTTTTACAAAGCAGCTGAAGAATTACTAAAAGGACAGGCTCTTATGGATAAAATGGATTATGAAGGTGCAGAAAAGATATTATCCGAAGCTGCAAGTGATGATAAGATCATGTATTATCAGCTTGAAAGCCTTTCGGAACTGATGTTCTGTAAAATAATGAATGGTGCATCTGCTGAAGAAATTGAGAAGATATATGATCAGGAGCTTGCAAAGTACATTCCTCTGCAGGTAAGACATTTATTTCCAAACGAAGACTTATGTACGCTTATCAATTGCTTATCAAGCATGATGCCGAAGCTGCTGAAAAGGAATATCAGGCTGCAATGAAGCTTAAGGATACATATCCGATTGAAGGCGAGATAATTTCAGAACTTAAGCTTATAAATGAAATAAGAAAACGTGGAGAAATAATAAATCCCGAAAGCATTTCATGATTCTTTTGTATCAACCTCCTTAACTAACTCTACATACGGAATCTGCTGTCTGTTGAAGATAGCATACACCGCGCCGATTTGTGCATATTATAGCGTTTCCGGATATTGACATATCGTCATAGGCACTGTATAATCATAGTAACAGAAATCGGTATTTATTTAACTACTTGATTTGGAGGATGTTATGGGACTTGATCTATACATAGAAGCTAAGATAACTGAGAAGGCAACAGGAAGATGTATTACTATGCCCGATACAGAAGATGCACGAAAAAGAGTGCTTGATCCTGACGTATTTGATCCCGAAGAATGCCAATATTTTACTATATTATGGATGTGCGGATGGGATGCGGCTGTACCTCGTAACAGTTGGATTGACATAATAAACAGGTATCTGAAGACAAATTATAGCTATGAGGATATCATTATTCCATTTCCTCAATCGGCTTTGAGAGAAATGTGCAGCTGCCTTTTCAGCAATGCGATTTTTCCTGAAGATAACCGTTTCTTATATGAAGTTGAAAGCAGTTACTGGGATATACATCAGCGTGAAAAAGAAAATAATATTCCGTATATGGAGCTTTCTGATGATGAAAAAGAATTCCATAAATGGGATGAACGTGAAAACGATGAATACAATTTCCTGATAAAAGCCAATCTGCTGCGAAAGTTTATATATGAATTAGAACGAATCCATTATGAAAACAGATACACAGCACTTGAATCAGACAAGCATGAAGGATTATGGGAAAATCATTCGTACAGATTACCTGATAGTTTTATTATTCTTGAAGAGGATCGTCAAAAATTCAGAGCGAACCCACAGGCATACGAATGGTCGTTTAGGATTTTTAATTCCTACTGAATACAAATTATAAGTATGATACAGCGTCAGACTTCCTGCGTTTCGACCTCTTTTACCAGCTCCGCATACAGCATCTGCTGTTCGTTTAGGGCGATATACACTGCGTCTATTTGTGCATATTACAGCGTTTCCGGATATTGACAGATCGGCGGCTATAATGTATAATCATAGTAAATAACATCGTACTATGGGGTGATAGTCATGACGAAAGAAGAGTTGATACGATATATTGAATTGGGAAATTACCCGCCTGTTGTTTACTGTGAAAAAAAGTATGAAGGCATTTGCTGTCTGCTTAGAGTCACAAAGGATAATACCGTTTTTCTTGATTATGATCACACATATGATGATCGTGATTCAGAGGGTGGTTTCCGAGCTGCTTTTAAATTCGATTCATTTGAAAAGATGATATCGTCAATCGAAAAATTTACCCATAAAAGCATTGCTGAGCTTACCATCAATCCGTATTGCTATGAACTGTTTGAATCCCCTGAACCACAGTATGCTGCCTTGCGTTGGGATGTATATAACAGAAAGATCGATATGATGGAGGAATATGCTGATTTCATCATCGGTGACTTGTATTGGAGTGGGTTGTATCAAAAACAGTTTAAGCCTGATGCAAGCATAGAAGAAATATTAGAATGGATAAAAAAGCACCAAAATACTGAATATTAAATCGTACACTCATCACGTTGTCAGCCTTCCTTCGTTTCGACCTCTTTAACCAGATCGGAATAAGGAATCTGCTGCCCGTTACGAATTACATACACGCCTTCGGCATTCCCGGTGTCCTCAACATAGCGGCGGAGAATGACGGAGGCGTATTTTTCGTCAAGCTCCATCATGTAGCAAATGCGGTTCATCTGTTCACACGCCATGAGCGTCGAGCCGCTGCCGCCGAAGGTATCAATGACCACGGCGTTCTCCTGCGTGGAGTTGCCGATGGGATAGCAGCCATTATACGTCCATGTCCTGCGATGACGTTATATTCCCTGTCTATAATACTGACACGCTGCCACTTGCTGCTGTAGCCTCGCTTGGTTGCTGAAGGTCGGTCAGGGTGCAGCGGCTTGTGTTCGTCGCAGTACACACCCTCTGTCAATCTCGGACAGCCGGAATGCTTGCACGGTTTCAGTGCCTTCCTCGGCATCGCCGACACCTCCTTCAAACATAATAAAAGCCGCTGTGAATATCCACAACGGCTCTCTTTCTTTGCTAATATATATCATATCACACCTTTACGGAAATGTCATCCACGAAATTACTCATGCCTTTCCGTAAAGAAGAAGTGTCAGATGCTGAACAGCCCTGTTTTTCTTGTTATACGCTGAAGAACGCTCAATATTGAAGTGCTCGCAGATAGTATATACATCTTCCTCCACCCAATAAAACTGCTCAAGAACGTATCGTTCATCATCAGATAGTGTATCCCATGCAGGCTGAAACCACTCCATATATTCTTTCGCCTGCCTGTATCGCTCGCGCAGCACGTCTATCTCATCAATAGCGGCTGCCATTTTTATTTCTCTTGATTGCGGGTTATGTATACCGCCTGGCATATCAGTGAACTCGGGACTGCCGATAGCAGTAAGGTCATCGTGAATATTTGCTATCTCCTCATCTGTGTGCTCAATGATATATGCCATGCTGTTATAATCCTTGAGAGCATTTATGGCTGCTCCCTTTTTATCTAAGTATTGCCAGATAATATTCATAAGTTACCTCCGATGTATGTATTCCGCTCGGATTGACTCTGATTTACTATGATTGTCCTATTTCTGCCTTCACTGCTTCAAGCAGCGCGGACTGGTCTGCGTCCTTGATATGCAGGGACTTCATGATACGCTCATCTATTGTCCCTTTGGTTATAATATGCTGTATTACTACGGTACCTGATCTCTGCCCCTGTCTCCAGAGTCTTGCTATGGTCTGAAGATAAAGCTCAAGCGACCATGTCAGGCCGAACCATATAAGACAGCTTCCTCCCGATTGAAGGTTGAGACCGTGTCCTGCTGAGGCAGGGTGTATAAGAGCTACGGGGAGCTCTCCCCTGTTCCATCGTTGTATAGCATCAGGCTTGTCCATTGTTGAAAACTGTATATGCAGAGACTTAAGCCGCTCACTTATTCTCTCAAGGTCGTGTTTGAACCAATAGGCTACAAGTACAGGCTTACCATTTGCAGCTTCTATTATATCCTCTAGTGCGTCTAATTTATGATCGTGTATCTTAACTGCCTGTCTATCCTCGTCATATATGGCACCATTTGCCATCTGAGAAAGCTTGTTGCTGAGACTGGCAGCATTTGCAGCCGTTATCTCTCCGTCAGGCAGATCAAGAACAAGTTCCTGCTTCATCTCACTGTACTTCTCTTTTTCTGCATCGGACATATATACAGGATAGCTCAGTTCCAGAAGCTCAGGCATTTTCAGATAATCTGTAGCTTTCATGGAAATAGTAATATCCGATATCTTCTCATATATCTCTTTCTCTGCATCAGGAAGAGGCTTGTAAGAATATATGACAACTCCATTGCGCTTATCAGGCTTGAAGTAGGCTTCACGATATTTACCTATGAATCTGCCCAGCCTTTCTCCCATATCCAGTATTCGGTATTCGGCGTAAATGTCCATGAGCCCGTTACTGCTTGGTGTTCCTGTAAGTCCTACTATACGTCTGACCAAAGGCCGCTTTTTCATCAGAGCCTTGAACCGTTTTGTCTGATGATTCTTGAATGAACTCAGCTCATCAATTACTATCATATCAAACTTGAATGGAATGCCGCTATCCTCCACAAGCCACTGTACATTCTCCCTGTTGATAAGATAAATATCAGCTTTTTTCTTAAGAGCTTCCCTGCGTTCTTCAACAGTGCCAATTGCTATGCTGTATCTCAGGTCACTGAGGTGATCCCACTTTCTGATTTCTTCAGGCCATGAATTCTGAGCTACGCGGATTGGAGCTATAACAAGGACAGAGCTTATCTCAAAGCTGTCAAACATCAGATCATGTATAGCTGTCAGTGTTATACTGGTTTTACCCAGTCCCATATCAAGGAGAAGTGCTGCCACAGGGTGCGACTTTATAAACTCCGATGCATATTTCTGATAATCATGTGGTCTGTATTTCATCAAGAATCCCTCCTATCTCCTCTGCCTTATCAAGCACGAATACCTTAAAGCCTAATCGCCGCAGGAGCCTGTGCCTTGAAAGCTGCAGCTTTCTTGGAGTTTCTCCCGGCTTTTTTACTTCTACAAAGGCTATCCTCCCTGCAGGCATCAGTATTATCCTGTCAGGTACACCTGCTGTTCCAGGTGATACGAACTTCCAGCAGACACCTTTTCTGTCTCTGACAGCCTTCACCAGCTTCCTCTCTACTTCCCTTTCAAGCATATACCAGTGCCTCCTGATATTTCTTCCAGCATTCGCGGAATACATCAACACAGGCCTCCGCTGCACCGCAGTCAAAGACAAGGTAGTCAATAATGGCATCAAAATCATTATCATGTGGGAAGCTATAGTCCTCGTTCATATCTCTGGCAAGATCACCGAAGCGATTGTTCTTTTCCAGAAAATTATATATCATCCAGCTATAGAAGCTGCCTGTTTCATTTTTCGTCATGGTATTTATCCTTTCTTGTGACATTCACCCGTCACATCAAATAAAGGGCTATTCTATGAGAAGTGCACCTCGGTGATTATCAAATCCATACCTTTTACATAATAGAATTTTTTATTTTTTCTCGCCTGCGTAAAGTATGGAAATAATATACACCGATATGCACTTTTCCATAAATTGGAGAAAAACAGTGTTTTTTAGTGCAGGTCATCAGTCAAGAAAATCATCTGCTTTCAGTCTCAGACCGCTGACTATAATACCTTTCTTTGTCTTTTTACGCTCAAAACCGCAAAGATCCAGAGCTCCATAGAAATCAGTAGTACTACGGATAAAGTCGCCTGTCTCTCCGCAATATCGCCTGTATTCCTTATATATCTCTCCTGACTTCTCCTTATAGCACTGATCCACATCACAGCAGTCGTTCAGAAAACGTCCCAGCCAGTCGTTATCCTCCCTATAGTTTCCTATAGCTTCTTTGACGCATTGAGGCGTATTTATCTGAAAATCCGCTGCTATGACTTTTCTTGCTCCA
>NZ_JAEFAJ010000013.1 GCF_016287535.1 Ruminococcus sp. | reverse complement strand
ATGAACTTTTTGCTGTGATATTGACATTTCTATTAAAACAGGTTATAATATGGTTGTAAACAAAAAGTATAAAGCAGACACACAAACAGGAGGCAGCCGGAGCCGTTTCCGGTAATCTATTATGAAAGGAAAATGACTTATGATGAAAACTAATAACGAGAAAAAGGGAAATACAGCTAAGAAGCTCATACCGGCTGCAATGATGCTTGCTGTTTCTGCTTCAATGCTGGGAACATCCACCTACGCGTGGTTTTCAATGAATAAGACTGTTACCGCTACAGGTATCAGCATGACAGCGACAGTTCCAAATCAGCTCCTTATCAAGGGTTCTGCAGAGAATGCGGCTTACAAGGCTGCGATTGCATTTAACGAGAGCGTTGATTCAGCTGTTAATACAAGCGCTGCATTAACCAACCTTGTTCCTGTTGCTTACAAACAGCAGACAGCTGCTACTTCCGATCCTAATAATACTTTCAAAAAATTAACTACAGCTGGAATGGCAAAAGTTGATGAATTAGGTCGTGTAAGCGGCACTGTAGTTGATCTGTCTTCTGCGACAGACGTTGAGGCTGCTACAGCAAATACAGATTATTTCTACGACACATTCACTTTGAAGTATGCTGGTCAATTGGATGCTTCTATTAGCCAGCCAAGAGTAAAGATCACATTTACTGATAATGATACTACAAATGCTAATTCTCCTATTGTTGGTGCTCTTCATGTTGTATTAGTTGATAATGAATCAACTCCTAATGTATATGAATTTGATATGGGTTCAGCAACATGGACTACATCTGGTGATGATGCTAATAAGTATGTTTATACTCCAACTAATGTAACTGCTTTCGATACAGATAATGATGAGGTAACATATAAAGTGTATGTTTTCTATGACGGTGAAGATGCACAGTGTATGAATGCTAATGCTATCAATCTGGATACATATGCGTTTACCTTCACTTTCGATCTTGTTGCTGCTACACCTTCTGGTGGCGGCGGTGGCTAATAATGTCTCACAGCTGAACATACAGGCACATATAAATTATAAAAAATCACTCCCTCTCATAAATTCCTCCAATTCATAGGTAAGTTTAGGCCTTAATTAAAGTTTCTGTGAACTCAAAACGGCGATGGCATGAGAGATTCATGATAGAAGTTTCATAATAGGCTGTAAACCTCCTAAAGAGTTTCCCCTCCCTGTCCGGGAGGGGATTACTTTTTAATATCTATATGTTAATTTTATATTGGATAATACTCACAGTTTATTGTTAATGATTAGCGAAATTTCAGTGAAAACGCTTGCAAATTCTTTTGTTTTATGTTATAATATATATTGAAAAGAAGTGTTTTTTTACATGGAGTATTTACTGCTGCCGGCAGTAAGCATGATCTGAAATGTTTGGGGAACTTACAGAGAGACTGTGCACAAACAGTATGATCTGAATAAGGTTCGTCATCATTGTACCGGAGCAGGCTCCCGGCATCACTCTGTCAGAGCCTGCACGGTACGCTGTAGATATGATATTCGCACTGCGGCTGAACAGCCATAAGGAGGTGAGGCGATGAAAAAACAGAATAGGGACGGAACGAAAAGCAGTGATGAGACTGAAAAAAAGCGGCGCTCCTCACTGATAAAGCTCGGTTCTGTTATGGTACTCGCCTTCATTGTATGGGTATTCAGCACTATTGCATGGTTTTCCATGAATAAGAGCGTTAGCGGCGGGGGTATGGGAATAAACGTGGATACCGGTCCTTTTGTACTGGCTGCCCGGGGAGACAATACGGGAGCGATAAGCTATACAAAATCAGGCGGTGTCTATACCTCGGAGCCTCTGTATGAAATGACAGGTGCTGTAGGCGCCGGGGACGGCGCCAGCTACACATACTCTGGTGTAACATATTATACTGCCAGAGGCGCGGATATAATAAAATGGAGACTCACTGATAACTATGATCCTGCTGACGAGGGCATAGGTCCTGATTCCAGCGGTACTTTAACATTCTATCTCATACCCAGCACCGATTCAGGCTTTACAGCGCATATTTCACTTAATATGGAAGGCTATAAGGCTGATGTGAGGATAAACAATGATGAAAACGATGCGCAGCATAACGGTTCTTATGCGGTCTCGAACCTGACGCGGATAACTTCGACCGACTCCGAGTATGCTGCCTGTGAATATCTGAACCGTCGTATCCTGTTTTTCAGCGGCGGCTCAAAGGGAACGTATACCGGATTTATCGACAAGGACGGATTTGATCTGACCTTTGCGGATAATGAGGTGACTATGGGAGTCCCTATCGAGGTGACTCTCAGGTGGATATGGCCGAAGACCTTTGCTCAGATGGCGTGTATCTCCGAAAATACAGCGGATAATATCACCAATGATACAACAGCTCGGGCGGCGATACGTGCATATATCGTGGCTGAGCCGCAGAATCTCCTGAACAGGGCGACAATAAGCAGAAATGAGGCTTTGCTGAAAATGTCTGATGACGCAGGCGATCAAACGTACACGTTTAATGCAAGCAAAGCGCAGACTAATCTGATCGCGCTGAGCGAAGGCTACAATCTTGCTGACAGCAAGGTGGGAAAGGACGTTCAGTATATGCTGCTTTCAGTAACAGCTGAATGAATATAACATGAAAGGGGGCGCTGATATGGGCTTAATGAAAAAAATATCCGCAGCATTCAGGAACAGAAAACTGCAGGTCATCACTGCCGCTTTGCTGACATTAAGCCTGCTTATCATTGCCCCGACGTATTCGTGGTTCAAAAAGCAGCAGGAAATGGCGAGATATGAAAAGGTAAGGTCGGTAAACACCCTTTATATCACTGCTGCGAGCCGAGAAGATGTAAAGAGCTTTCAGATAGCCGGCGTGGACGTCAGCGAGAAAGCCTTATGGGATCTCGGGAACAGTCAGACTCAGCGTAAAACGTATCAGGATTACGTCTTCTGTGTTGCCGGAGATTATGTTTACAGCTATACCCTGCAGCTTGCTCACACTACGAACAATAACTACAGGTACGAGATATTCGAGGCGGAGGCAATGGGCAGTCCTCCGGCAGGCGGTGTGCCTGAAAGGGACTATATCGAGTATAAGATCACAGAGGATTATGATCCGGCAATACTCAGTGAGATAACCGCAAAGGATATATATACAACTAAGGCGGCAGGGGACGGGCTCCTGTATTACAGGATAAAAAAAGCTGACAACTCTGTTCCGGTATCCCTGAACGCGGTAAATCCGACACAAAACGATAAAAGCCTTGTTACACCGTCAACATATACGGTCGGCGGAGAAACCGTGACATATAACGGGCATTTCCTTAACCGGACAACGGATTTCTCTGCAAACAATACCTATCATAATGATACATACAGCGAAGACGAGGATAAAGTTGATGGTAATGCAGAGCCGCTCTACTGGCAGGCGAACGGCATATCCGGAGGAGATGTTACCAACAGCGATTCGTTCTATCATGAATATATACTCCGGATATCCTGGGACATATCAGGAAACAATGCCGCGACTACAGATTATAAGGACACGGATATAATTTATGTTATGGCAAAGGCGGACTGATCTTTGATATCTTTTATGAAAGGAGATGCACAGATGGGAAAAGCAGAGCGCTTAAAAGCTTTTATGAAAAAATACTGGGCTGCTGTCTGGGTGACCGCGGTGATAGTCTGTGCAGTATCCTGGATCGCATTTGCTGAATATGATTCAAACAAAAACCGTGCGAAAAGAGTTGCCGCGAATGTAAGCAGCGGAGGGCAGATGTTTTCTTCCGATTATCTCGAAAAGGATACGCCTGTTCACAGAGTTCCGTTTTCCGGAGGGACTGACGGCTATTGCACGATACCGGTACAGATATGGAATTTCAGCACCTCCAATCCGGGAAAGGGTTATCCGGCGGTTCTTCCGTATACCCTGACAGCTTCACTTGTGGAAAGGGTGATCGTTCCCGCAGCGAATGAAGGTGAACAGGATACGGTCGCCTATAACGAGATCACTGACAGTTCACTTGATGTTGTGATAAAGCTTGACGATCAGAATATAACATGGGTCCAGAGCCAAAGTGCTTATGTCCTGACCGACAGCACAAATTCCTTCACAGCAGATCAGAGCGGAAACTATCCGCCTGCAACGAAAGTGCATGATCTGAAATTTCCCGAAAGTCTCCTTGCAGCCGGCAGCAATGTTTATGTCAGGCTGGAAGCTGTGCCGACAAACGGAGATACCAATCTGAAGCCGCTCAGCGGTATCTTTGGCATCACATCTGCGGCTGAAGCCCTTGAACACGGCTGGGCGGGATATTTCAGCGATAATAAGGCCTATAACGATTACGACGCGTTCAACTACGTATTCAGCGGAAGCGGAACGGCAACTATCGATTTCTGGTGGTGTTCTGATTATCTTGAGGTCAGTCAGATAAGCCTCGATAAGTATAATGATCCTACCGTTATAACATCTGCCGGCACTACCATGAATAATGTGACAGGAACATGGAAAAAGATCACGCTCAGCGCAGACTCTGATGTTCTGAACAGATACGACTTTCAGCTGTATATGACAGGAGATCCGACTTCGGATTATACAGATCCTGCGGCAGGTGAAAATGAGTCTCCGTTCTGGAAAAGGGTCGAGAGCTATGTATACAAGACTATTACCTGATAAAATACCATATCTGATTATATGGCGATCATACAGGCGAGGAGGGTAAAGTATGAAAAACAGAAATGAAAGAATATCTGCTGGTATCAAAAGGATCATCAGCGTTTTTCTGGCATTGACATTTGTATTGAATATTTCACCCTCCGAGGAGCTTGGCAGTTTCCTCAGAACGGGGATAGAATTTGTTGCTGAAGCTGCAAATAAGGATCATGTTCCGTCGGACAAGAAATTTAATGAAGAACAGCAGAAGGTCCTGAGCTACAAGAATGATGACGACGTCTATATTCTTGACGGAATCAAAAAAATAGAAGAATATTCCAAGGCATATTATTCGTTTTCCCAGTATCATCAGGGAGATACGATAAATATCGATTTCAGCGGAACACAATCCAATGATGATATAGATGAGTTCCTTGCGATAGGAACTGAGCAGTTTCCGTTCAGAGGAAAGATAATCCTCTCAACAACTGCAAACAATAAGCTTGTGCTCCCCGAGGCTTTCTTTGATTACGTTTATGATTCGGTACAGATCACAGACTCTGTAAATGACGCTCCGTCACCGCTTATCGTAACAAGGACCATCGACGATACAGGCGAGCCTGTGCTTGCCCGCCATGTCCTGCATGACAGTGAAGCCGTAGGCGTTGTGAACTGGCAGATACAGCTCGATCCCAACGGAGACAACAATTACAGTACAGGCGGCATTATCGGCGAGATGGAAGCGAACGCAAAGCTCATACTCGACGTTACTGACAATACCTCCTGCGATATATACGGAACTGACGATATCGGATATATCTGCGGCAAAATGGGAAGCGGAAGCTCTCTGAACGTCAGGTCGGTCACGGGAACAAAGACCTATTCCGTAGAGACTGCAAACGGAAATGCCGGCGGTGTTGTTGGCAGCATGGCGGAGGGCTCGGTACTGGAGCTCGGCAGTAATATGCCGGATCCGACGGCTGCGGTAACAGCAAACGGCGACGGTCATTACGCAGGCGGTATCGTTGGCTATAACGACGGCGGTACGGTCAGGTCAGCTGAGAACAGCGGCAGTGTCCCGGTTTTCTCTTCGGCGTCAAAATATACTGTAAATAATGAGCTTGCCGGAACATATGGCTCCGGCGGAGTTTTCGGATACTACAGACCGGTATTTCAGGAAAATGAGACAACAGGTGTAATTGAAGCCTTATTCGATATCTCATGGCTTCAGATTGGAACATCAGGTACAAGAATGACTGCAAACGGAAACGGTTCTGTTGGCGGTCTGTTCGGTGTGCTTGTCAATGAGTCGGCTGCCGAAGCTGAGGGAATCGTAACTTACTCCTCAGGCGATATCAAGATATATGATTCTTCTGACAATTCAGCCGTGATCTATATGGACCACAGCGGAAATACAGATACGAACAATAACAATGATATCATAAATTACGGCGGCGTTGCCGGCAGATATACAGCCTGCGATCTTGACGGCTCGCTTGAGGTGAAAGACGTTTCCGTAAATGTTGCCCGCAGCGGAAGCAGCAGCTATGTAAACTACGGCGGCGGTATAGGTATCACAGAGGGTGGAAACGGAAATACAGAGAATTCTCTGTATGTAAGGTTCAATGATTACAGGGCTTCAGTTGTAAGCGGGAACGCTGTGTCGGATTCTGTTTACGGAGGCTTGATCGCTCGTTCCGCAAATGCATTTGTTGACGCTAAAAATGTTACTTTGAACTCCACAGGCAATTTCTACGGCGGCGGCGTTATAGGACGAATGGATAACGGCGTTCTGCGTCTCAGCGGAACAACAGACCTGACGGGCGGTCATGCCCTGAGCTCGGATAACAGCTATTATGAGGGTCAGATAGTAGGCGGCAGAGACAGCTCACTCATTTTTGCCGAATACGACCCGGATAATTCCCGTAAATGGGTACTGAAAAGAAGCACTGCCTGCGCTGTTGACGATATAGGCTCATGGGGCGGGGTACTGCGCTTTGACGGTATTTCAACATCACAAGCTCTGACCTCTGAAAAATACGGCTCCGGTACTGTTTTAACTGTCAATGAGACAGAACATACAGTTACGGTAGGAGTTCCGGCTGCTCAGACTACTATTTCCTCCGCAGCTGATTTCGCTATGATCGCTCTCCGCTTCCAGCTTGAAGCGGTTCAGGGACTGCCCGTTAAATTTGACAGTAACTGGTCTTATGATGAGACAGATATTATTGATCAGGACATCACATTGAGCGCATCTGCCAGCCTTGCAGGTACGGGTCTGACCGGACTTACAAGGGACAATGCCGAGAATGCTTCCGACAGTGCGGCTTACTGCGTTTACAAGGGAAAGTTCGACGGCGGCAATAATAAGCTGACGCTTGCTGTCGGCGAGCCTTACGGTATGCGCAGCAATACTTCCCTTACCAATCATAACGCAGAGGGTAACGGAAGGATATACAGACATATCTATACCGGCCTTTTCGGTATCGTTGACGGTGATTATGGTACGTCATCGGATTATACGGTAAAAGACCTTACCATATCGGGTACAGTCGATGTCAGCGCAAAGGCTGAGATCTTCTGCTGCGGCGGCTTTGCCGCAAGGTCGATACAGGATTTCTCTGCATATAATGTTGCTACAGAAGGAGTGACTACAGTCGGCGGAGTGACCACCGGTCTGCGTATGACTCACGCAGGAGATAAAAAGCTTTACATGGGACGTCTTGTAGGCGAACTGGGAGCTGGTACAGATGTTATATCGGTCTCCGGAACGAGCAGCAGTAAAAGTATATTTGACGGTACTGTCTCAGGCACAAACAGTGATGTGAACTCCTGCTTCGGCGGTGTTATCGGCAGGATCAGCCATAAGACCGATGAAGACAGAAACTGGTATTTTACCGATATCACATTAAAAGGCTCTGTCAGCAATACAGCTTCAAAGACAACTCAGAAGACAGGCGGTCTGATCGCCGAGATAGCCGGAGACTATAACCGGAACCTGCATGATCGTACTCTTACGCTGGACGGCGTAGAAACTGACGGCCTGAAGGTGACGGGTTCTTTGGCTGCCGATGGTACAATGGGCGGTCTGCTCGGATACGCATGGATAAAGACAGACGTTGCGGTAACTGATGTTGACGTAAAGAATTCTTCCGAAGTAAATATCGGTGCGGCAGCAGGAAATACAGCAGGTCTTGTGTACCGTGCGACAGGTCACTGGACGATTACAAGTCTGGATATCTCAGGACTGAAAATGACTGCTTCCGGTGCTTCCTCTGTGGGAGCTATCGTCAATAAGGGATATTATTATTCCGGCGATAATACTGACTTTTATTCGGCACTGAACAGCAGCGCAATATATCTTGAGCTGCCGGCAGCCGGCTGCTACAGCCTTGTATTAAGCAGCTCAAATATCAGTACGAGTGCTGTATTTGATGAGCTTTGCGCTTTTACCTGTCCCTCTGCCGCAGATATCATGAAAAACGGAAACGGTATCATTTCCGTAGTGACAGGCGGCTTTTATACAAACGGCTCCACCGCGAGCGGAAGCTATCATGCACAGACCTCTTACGGTGCAAAGCCGAACCCAAATTCAAGATATTACTATGACCTTACAACCATAACCGCTGATTTGAATACACCGCAAAAGAAGCTTATGAGCTGGGGCGTGAATACTTATGCCTGCGAGAACCTGAAGCAGTATTTTGCGGACCCATTCGGTAACGAGATCACGGATGCCATCTATGATATGAACGGGTACAGCTGGTATCCTGTAAATGTTGACGCAAATATCAAGGTAAACGGAACATTTACATTCAATAACAGGGGATTTGAGGAAAGTGAGGCTGTAAAATACGCTTCGGAGACAAACTCATATAAGCGTACCTCTCTCTATGATTCTGCAAAAAGCAAAAACACACAGCATTATCTCATGCATAACGGACTGTTCTATGATGTTTATTCCTGCACCCTGACGGTCGGTAGTGTCGAGCTTTGCGGAAACATAGCCGGTTACTCTCAAAGCACCGGTGAGGCTGATATATGCGGTGCGCTGGTATGCGGCAGGGTATACGGTTCATCATCGAGTATGGTGGGAGCTGTTAAAACCGGAACAGGCAGCAATGACGGCATAAGTCTTGCGGGTATCGTGGTATACAATGTAAGCGGTACTGTGAATAATGCGCTTAATGTCTCTGACTACGCTCCGCTGCTCATCAACAGGCTCGACAGCCACTCCTCGCTGAATCTTGGCAATGTGAGCACCACAAGTGATTATAACTATACTG
The DNA here is from genome assembly GCF_016287535.1 of Ruminococcus sp. Lineage (GTDB taxonomy): Bacteria > Bacillota > Clostridia > Oscillospirales > Ruminococcaceae > Ruminococcus. Next base: position 65,484 of record NZ_JAEFAJ010000013.1, on the reverse strand, counting down.
ATAACGGGGTCAGCAGGTCACGTATCGCGGCTACGAGCCTTATAGGTGATGCAGGCAGCAGCTCCGCGACAGATGTCAATGCCGAGTTCAGGCTCATGACTCTTGACGGAAGAAACAGCACAGGCGCCGCTGATACAGCTCTGAGTACAACAGGTCAGCTGGATCAGATGTACAGCACATACAATTCTATATTCTCAAAGGCTACGTTCCTGAATTCACTTTCATTCAGCTCCGGTTCCTCGGGAAGGTATAACTTTACATGGAAGCAGGACTGGGACACAAACGGTGATGATACAGCTGACGCTTTGCACAGAGGTAAAGTCACCTATGGCAAGGAGCTTGGCTACGACAGCGTGAATTATCCTAAGACGGGCGCAGTGTCTCCTTATTACAATTCCCAGTATCCGGACGAGGAATTCAAGTATTACGGTTCAGACAAATATACCAATCCTTTAACCGCAAACGAGACTGGTACAGAGCATCAGTACGCCAATGGTTTCCTCAGCAATTTCCTGCCTTATGTGGCTGAGCGTTATAATGCAGACAGCCATAAATATCAGCTGCAGGTGAATCATGCTGCGATAGATTCGATCACAGGCTGCGGAACCTATGATCATCCCTATGTTATCTCAACAGGTGACCAGATCGAAAATATCTGTGCATGGATAAATAATAGTGCTGCGGGAGCAAGTATCCGGATCCCTGCGGAAGGATTGAGTTGTTCCGGAGATACTATAACCGGAATCAATGGTACATGGTGCGCAGATCATACATCAGATGTGCTGTGTGTATTTACTGATCCCGGCTTTGAGTGTTCTGTATTCAGTGCAGTTACACCTGAAAGCGGTGATAACCCGAGTACGAAAGGCTGGTATGAACGCAGCGGTGATTATCCGGATTACACTTATAATTTATCATCAGATCCTTCTGTGAATAATAGTAAAACATATTATACGGAAAAAACTTATACATTGGAGGAAGGTGTGCTTAAAGCTTACCTGGCAGGAGCATACTACAAGATCGACGGTGAAGCAAATGCAGAAGATCTTATCATTGATGATGAATTTGACGGATTAGGCAAGAACGATAATGCGGCGTACCGTTTCCGCGGAGTATTTGACGGTAATCATAAAACCATTACGAACAAAACCTCTGCTCCGTTCATCTATTACAGCAATGGCTGCGTAGTGAAGGATCTGACTATAAGCGTTGAACCGGTTCAGGATATTCAGCTTGTAGGCTATCAGGTGAATTTTGACAGTGCATGGAGTTCGAGAAAAATCGGTGATACAACGAAGCCTCCCACAGGAAATGACGCGTACGGCGCTGTGATCTCCCGTGTTATGGGCGGAGATACTGTCATTGAAAATGTGTTCGTGAGCTATACGAACATGACTCAGCAGTTTGATCTGCCGGGTAAATTTGCACAGCTTGTCCCGGTTGGCGGATATATCGGTGTTATTGTAAATGGCGGCGTTATTTTCAGAAATATGGGCGACGCTGCGGCTGCTTATGCGGAAGCCGGATTATATGATGATCTTATAAACGGAACTCCTGATACAGCTTATAAACCAAGCGGCGAATCTCAGGATTATGTTTCTGCTGATTCAGATTATACAGCAACGACCGAGTATCTTGACAATATGGCATGGCTTTACATAAATCCATACATCGGACGTGTTATCAACGGATTTGCCGTTACTGAATCAGAAGCTTATGCTCCTTATGAGAACGGCGAGAGAGCTTTCGGAAGCGGAAGCCCTGTATCCGGAAATACTGTTACTCTGCAAAACGGCAGAAAGCATTATTCTATAACTGATATCGACACATCTGATACAATAGATAATAATGAATCAGATGATGTAAATATTGACAGCGGTCAGGACCTTTTCCTGATGTCGCTTATTATCAACAGCGGAATTGAAAAAGAAACTCTTGGCTACAAACAGGCTTATAAAGTCTCAAGATCGGCAGACTACTCCGATATCGGAACTTCCGAGGGAACAAGTACAAGCTGCAATGATTATAATAATAAGGCCAAAAATGATGTTTTAGATTCAGGCTTACATAAATCTGCTCAATATGGCTATCTTTCAAGCGCATATAATAAAACAGGGAAAATTTTTGCCGACAACAATAGCCTGACGCTTACGATCGACAGCGAGGTTTCTGGTGATATTATTCTTCCTGACGGCTTTAAGGGTATCGGAAATCTGTTTAACAGCGTCGATGCTTACAGGATAAAGATAGTGACCTTTGACGGCAGCGGCAAGACTATTTCGCAGAACACAAGCTACTACTACTATGACACGAATTTTGATACAGCCTATCCTCCAAAGGCAGGTATTGACGGCGGTCTTGGATTTATCAATTATATTAGTTTTGCAGGCGCATATCAGAATCTCTTCCTGACAGGCAATGTAAAGACCGATCTTGTCAGCCAAAAGGACGGAAGCTTTGTTACATCCAAATCTCCAAATGCTCTGAACAACGGGCAGTATCTGTCAGCAGGAATGCTTATCGGAACAGCAGTTCAGAATACTACGATCGAGAATATGGCGCTGACAAATATTGATGTTTTCGGTCTTCGTAATACCGGAGGACTTGTTGGATATCAAACAACTACAAATGGTCCGGATGGTTCGCCTACCACGCTTAAATATGATGTAGATGCTGATACGAACTATGATTCTGATAAGATAAAGGTTCACGGCAGGGCGAGCACAGGTGGAATGATAGGCAAGCTCAATGCCGGATACGCTAAGGTCGATATGGGCGGCAACACCTTTAACCTCACAGAGGTAGTTTGTGACAATACAAATTCAAGAGGCGGAAACTACTACGACTTCGGTGTCGGAGGATTTGTCGGCATGATGAGAGCTAATGTAGGTGCAAGTGCTGCTGATAATGATACAGACAGAAGCTCTAATTTCTTCAAAAACATTGTTATCGGAACACCGGAGCAGCGGCAAGAAGTTGAATGTGAAAATACAGATATCTTTACTGCCGGTGTTGTTGGAATAATGAATAAGTGTGCAGGTATTACAATTGAAGGCTGTACCTTCTATAACCTTAGTGTAGTTGCAAAGTTCGGTGCGGCAGGACTTGTTGCGTTCCCAACGACAAGAACGCCTGCTAAAGTTGTCAATACACATCTTTTGAGTCCGCTTAACTCTACGATCGAGAGTACCACTGATTTTGCAGGCGGTATGATAGGAAGCTCCGACCCGAGAGAGAATGAAAGCAACGGAAGCCGTGAATTTGAATTCAACAATTGCTCTATCAGCGGCTATACTATCGCAGGCAAAAAGGGCGCAGGCGGCATTATCGGTTTCAGAGGAGCTTATGATGATTCTGTTTATCTGTATCTGAACAATATCAAGGTAACCGACTGCACGATGAAAACAGATGACATGGCGGGCGGTCTGATAGGTGAGATGAACGAGCCTGTTGTAGGATATAATATTCTTGCAAGTGATATTGCTTTTGATCAGTATACGCCATTGGAAGAAAACCAGGAGCCTTCATACAAAGCTGGTTATATCTGCGGTTCAATCAATACCAAAAGTGAGAACTGTACCTATAATACAAGCGAAGGTGATCAATCAAAAATCACAAATAGAAGAACAGGTACAATTCCTTTCATTAAGCTCGCAGGATTCAGCAGGCAGGACATCAAGGGCGCAAACACCATGATCGCTGAGCTGGTCGGACAAAATAACGCCGGAGGCGAATACGGATCAGGAGGCTATGTTGTATTTGCAGACTATAATAATATGGCAACGACAGTTGGAAACGAACTGTTCTCCAATGTCGATACCGGTGGAACCAATGTTATAGATACTGTGCCGGACGGACGTGATGATACTGTAACGAAATACGCTATCCCTGTTGCCAGCGGCGGTATACCATCAATGAGCAATGCTCATGAACGAGAAATCGCGGGTGAGCAAAATCCCAAGACTGACCACTATAACGAACAGGGTACAAATGGAACAAGCTATAGCGCGGGTACAAAGCTTGCGTATTTGGTCAATAATCCTACTGCGCTTTCAAGTATAGATGGATTTGCTGCTTATGGTGCAACTGTCAATGGCAAAACGACAAATGGATTTTATATCTACTGTGTTGGACAGAATAACTTACTTGATGATTGTAATAATAAAAAAATGGGATATCTTACTGGAACTATTACAGAGTTTTATAAAAAGAACACCACAACTAAACAAGGACAAGTTATTGCACAAAGTATGGATCTAAAAGATGCAGAGGTTTATTATTTTGAAAAAGCAACGGAGAATGGAGTTGACTATTATAAGATTTATAAAGTTGTGGAGGAGGAAATCAACGGTATATCACAAAATGTGAAATACTACATTTATCACGCATCAAATACTACACGTGCTGCTTTTAGTAAAAATAATGCTGAATTATTTGAAGTAAGTAATGGAACAGATTCTAATGGAAAAAAGACATTTCGTTTTAAGAAAAAAGGAACAGCTAAGGAATACCTATTGCACTCCAATGGTGGCGGCGGTATAAGATACTATGCTGACAATCCAAATGGTAACTGCGATTTCATAATTTATTCCGTTCCTGATGAAAAAGCGCTAAAAGCATGGGACTATGGCACGGTTAGTGAAACAAATGGAACATTTACCTTTAGTACTCCAAGTGCAGAATCACCAAGAACCCCTACTGCCGCAGAAATAGCAGACTTTACATCTTACTGCAATAATTCTCAGGATCATGAGCTGTACTACGTTACAAAGACAGAAACAGTCAACAAGACAAAGCCCGGAACAAACCTCCCGCCTTATGTTACTACAAATCCAAAGAAATATATCTCCGGAACGCAGTTCCTGACAGGCGATGCCGTCGGCTACAACAGGTCAATAACCTATGCAAATTCCACTATAGGAGCGATACTTAACGCTACGGACGCAAAGAAGTATACTAAGACCGGCGACAGCAGCGGCAGCGCAAAGGCTTCGCTGATAAGCAAGCTCAATACCTATGGCAAGTATTCGTCATATCAAAAGGAAATGGGCTTGAAGGCAGGCGATGGCGTAACAGTCAATTTCCCTGTTGTTGTATGGGACGATGCTACGAAGGAGACTACAACAGAGTTCTTCAATAATTATCTGCAATACCTGACAAATACATCCTTTGATTTTGCAGAAGGCAATTCAGATGTGTTCAATATTCAGCTCGGAGCCTGCGTCTGGAACGCCGGCACCGGCAGATTTGACTATTGTTCAGGTGAATATGACACAAACGGAAATGCAAACGGTTCGTACCTGCTGAACAGAAGCGGTGAATTCCAGCTTCAGAAAGGAATGTACGACAACGAGGTCGGGGCACGTTTTACCCTGATAGATGTTCAGTTCTACGATCCCGGTGACACTTCTGCCAACAGGAAGATCGCCTATCATCTGTATGTACCGGTGCTTATCAAGAAAATGCTGTACTATGACTTCCATTCGTCATTCCTTTCCGGCACAAATTACAGGATAGCTCCTTATGAGAATAAACGAAGCAGCGGAACAGGTAATACGCTGATAGATAATATCGGAAATCCTGTTACTCTTGAGGTCCAGTGGACCTATGACCGTGACCTTGCAGGCTGGCAGTCGTCACTTGAATCCGGCGAAGATCTGCTGCATACCTCGTTTGACAGGATAATTCGTGTCACAGATCATATAGGCGGTCTGCCGGATGGAACGCAAATGGTGCTTGTCGATGTTAACCGCAAAAACAGCTATTATTATGCGTCGAAGACTGATGTCGGAGCAGGAACGTGGCGGAATTCGACTTCATACAATTTCAATTTCACATCATTCAGAAAAGAACTCAGCAATGCGAATTCAGCTCATTATTCACCGCCTGTCCTCAATGATTACTTTGATGTTACAGTAACTAATGCGGATGAAAATGCGAATGTAAAGTTTAAAACAGTACAATCTGAGGAAGATGCGATCATTTCCGACGGCACAAATTATTATGCTATTGATAATTCCAGTGGTAATACCGGAGGTTATGTGATCACTCTTTCGTACAAGTCTTCAATAAACACTGCCGGCGATACGAATGCAAATACAAAGGACGGAAAGATACAGGACGACTATTATATAACATTTTTCACGGAAAACGATACTTCAAATAATGCTGAGCTGTATCATCTTGAATTTGACGATAGAGGAAGCTTCGGAAACAGTGATTATCCTACTCTTGCATCTGACAATTATGCTTCGCATATCATAACAGGTGACATTTTTGTAAATGAAAACTTCAGTATCAGTGATATGAACACCAGAACAGAAATGTCACTGATATCAAACAAGACAAATGATAAGATATGGGCTACATTCAGCGTAGATGTCGGCGTGAACGAAGCACTTAAAAATACCCTTAGATCAAGCTTCGGACTGTCCAATGTAGAGGTTTATCAGAGTTTCCTGATAATGTTCAAAAAGCAGTCGGCTTCATCGTCGGTACAAGGTATAGCCTCACGTCCTTCTGATATTCACGTATCGGAGTATACGATCGGACATATCGAACATGATGACAGTACCGACACGGATGTACGCAGAATTGATTACCGGATCGATGTCAATCCTGCTACGAGCACCGGAATGTCTGATCCCAATACAAATGAGATGACCACGGCAAATCATATAGAGCTCCGCGGAAATACGAACCTGAAGAATTATATGAAGCAGGCTTGTGAAAGTGCCGGTAAGAAATACAATATCTCTGCCACATTTGAGCTTTCATATACAGAAGAAGATAAGCTTGCTGCTCAGTTCCCGACACGTGACTCTTCAAATCTCAGTCAAAGCAGCATAGGAACCCTTATCGGCGGTTCGTCGAATGTAGCGTCTACTCCGGAGGCAGCGGTATACAGTAAGAATGTCGCGGTAAAGGCAGGTACTATGTGGGAGACAACATACTCATATTACTGTACTATCAATACCAATGCGATACTCACGCTGAATTCGGACGACGCAGACAATGATCACGGTGAGTTCTACCAGTTCGGTATCAACGCAAATGATATTGATCCGGAAAGTCTTACAGATGACGGATATGTTCCGGTAAAGCTGAAAGCTGTCTATGACGTATCAGATCTGTCAGCAGCTGATAATGTTCAGAACATGAAAAGCATGAAGCTGACGTTTACGGTCAGCCGGAAGCAAAACTACGGAACAGCGCTTGACATCGCTGAATATATTGATGGACTGGCAATCTCCGGAGCGGAGCAGGAGGAAGGCGAGGAGCCTGTATCCGCGCCAACTCCAAACACGTCAGATCCGAAGAAGATAGTGTATACTGTGACTAATCCGAGCAATTACTTCGATTATGATCCGGATACAAATGTATATCAGATACCAGTTAGCTTCAATGTGATAATAGGAGACCAATTCGGTAAAACTGATGAAAATGAGCGCTCTTATTATTATTCAAATTACATGATAAAGCTTGAGATCGAGATGTTTACTGATACTGCCGCAACGGAGAATATGGAGGGTTCCAAGGATGACGATCATGTTATCTACACACACGCAAAACTGTTGACGAGCATTATCGAATGATCTGAAAAAATAGTGTATAAGCGGCTCGGGAGGCGGCATACCTGCTTCCTGAGCCGCTGCTTTTTCTTCATGAAAAAGCAGCCAGCTGTTTCAGGGATATTTGGTTGAGAAAAAAGATGATAATATACTTGATGTAATGTGCAGTTGACTATAAGGCACAAACAAAAGGTATCTCATTGTATATAATGCTGAAAGTTTTTGACTATATATGAATTCTTAGAGAAAATATTGACAAATCAGTGTGGGCGAGGTATAATATAATTGTAAACAAAAGGTATAAGTCGATCCCCCAGATCACTTAAAAAATGCCCTCTATTTATTGATCCGAACGGATCAGGTTTATGAAAAGCCTTGTAAAAATGGTCTGTGAGCTCTAAGCAGTTATGGCAGAGAGTTCCATAATAAAAGATTCATCATAGGCACATAAAACCTTCAGTTTTATGCACCGTCAGTTTGGTGCTGACGGTGCAGCGAAACAAACTTTATTAATCGACAGCTTGCTCATATTCTATACCTCAACCCGTCGGGCGATAGTCCGGCGGGTTATTTTTAATGTTTTAGCGGCGGCATCATGAAGAAATTGTATATTTCTGTGCCGGAAACGGCATACGGAAAGTAGTTTGTTATATGATATTTACTTTTTGTAAAAAAATACTGTTTTTTTGTTAGAATTAATAGTTATTTCATTGACATTGCACTGTAAATATGGTATAATAAAACAAATAAAAGAAGAATTTTAAGGAAGAGGGGGGAGGATATGGCAGAAAAGAATTTAAAGGCAACGGTTGACGGTCTCCGCGCCGTTGAGCTCAATTATCGGAATATCAGGGAGATATCAAGCGGTCAGACCGCTTTCATCCAGACGAAGACTATGCTGAATTCGCCTAATTTAGGCGTACTTTCACCCGACACGTACCGTGATGTAGCTGAAATGACAAATCAGGCGGATCAGCTGTTCCGGTTGGAGCTTATACAGGCTCTTGAAGCAAATTCATCGTTTTATGAGCGTGATATTGGATTCAACTGGCTGTCAGTCTATCTTCCTGTACGTCTTTTGCGTGAAAAGAGGACCACAAAGTTTGCAGCCGACTATGCCGCACGCTATCAGGTCGCCACGAGCCGTATCTGTTTTGAGCTTTCCTCGAAGCTACTTACGGAAACTGACGAACAGGTACCTTCAACGATACAGACGATGCGTAACCTCGGATTTCACTTTATGCTTACGGATTTCGGCGGAAGCTCATGTCCTCTTATGCGCCTCTCGGATTATCCTGTCGACTTCGTAATGCTCAGCCCGGAGGTGGCAAATTATATCGGCAGGGGAGAGCGTTCTGACAACGCGGTAAGGTCGATCATTTCCTTTGTGAATGATATCGGATCAGAGCCCATAGCCGACGGCGTTTTCAACAGCCATCAGGCGGAAATGCTCTATTCGTTTGAATGTGCGTACTGTGCAGGAAACCTTTCCGGCAAGTACATGACGGAAAGATATGTACGAAAGAAATCCGAAAACTGAACATACGGAAAAACAGTTTCTGCGCTTTTACGCAGAACTAATATATAAGGATTGGAGAGTTCACTGTGGATGATAAATTGATTGATGTCCTTGAACTCAGAAGAACTGCAAAAGAGGTCAAGCGTCATGTCGTCCTTATGAGGATACTCGGCCTGCTGGTGATAATTCTTGTGCTTATTGTGGCTGTTGCGTATGCGATATCCTATTTCTATGATAAGTTCGGAAGTTTTACGGTAAAGGTCAACAAGTACGACATGGTGCATCAGGGACTTACACTGTCGGAAACTCCCGAATATGACAGGTCTATAGCAGTGCTCAATGCTAACATCGTTTACGATATGACGAACATAAGCGGCAGAGACCTTCCCGAAAATATTGACAAGATAAACGGAAGTCATAACGGCGATAATTACATAGCCTATACCTTCTATCTTATAAATTCGGGAGATGATACCATCAGCTATACAGGCGAAATGGTCATTGAAAATGTCACGAAGAAGGTCGATGAAGCCGTCAGAATTGCGGTATACAAGAACGGCGAGAAGACTGTTTACGGAAAGACCAAGTCCAACGGCGGAGGCATGGAAAGCGATTGCGACAGCGAGTTTCTGACATCAGGTATAGTCATGAGGACCTCATCTGAGGGATTTAAGGCAAATGAAAAAGACAAATTTACCGTTGTTATATGGCTGGAGGGAAATGATCCCGACTGTATTGATGATATAATCGGCGGTACACTGAAGCTCGGAATGAACTTCAAGATAACCGAATCAACTTAATTTCAATAAAAGGAGTATAATCAATATGAAAAAGGTACTTAGAGTCGGAGCAAATGTGATCGCATGGATAGTGCTTATATTTGCGCTTCTGATAACAATAATAGTATTCTCATCCGGCAGGAACAACGGTGTGGCAAATCTTTTCGGTTACATTCCGATGACGGTAGAATCAGATTCAATGAAACCTACCTTCAGTAAGAATGATCTTATAATCTGTAAGGAGATCGATGATCTCAACAGTCTTAAAGAGGGTGATGTCATTACCTTCTGGACTGTCATAGACGGGGTAAGAGTAAAGAACACCCATAGGATCGTAAGCGTCAATGCCGATGAGGGCGCAAGGAGCTTTGTTACACGAGGCGATAACAATCCTATCGACGATACAGCTCCTGCATACGCAAGCGACATCATCGGTAAATGGACAAATACAAAGATAGTGGGCTTGGGAAAGTTTATGGCTTTCCTGCGTACAAAGAAGGGCTTCTTTATTTGTATACTCATTCCGATGGCGATATTCTTCCTTTTCGAGCTTTACAAGTTCATCGTTGCACTTATTGAGGTAAGGCGTCCGGCTGCTGCGGAGCAGCTTGACGAGGAAGAGATCAAGCGCCGCGCTATTGAGGAATACCTTGCAAGCAAGGGAGAAAAAGCCGACAATATCGCCGGAAAGGCTGAAGCGGTAAAGGAAAAGGTTTCCGATACCGCAGAGAAGCTTGAAGAAAAAGCGGAAGCAATTAAGGAAAAGGCAGAGGAAGCAGCTTCCGGTGCCGCAGAAAAGCTTGAAGAAAAAGCGGAAGCAATTAAGGAAAAGGCAGAGGAGATAACTTCCGGCGCTGCCGAAAAGATAGAAGAAAAAGCAGAAGATCTAAAAGAAGAGGCAGCAGAGGAACTTTCAGAGATAGCGGAAAAAACTGATGACAATGCCGGATGATCCGGCAAAGATCTGCGGTGATACCCGGATCTGCGGAGATTATTATGAATGAATTTCTAAAATGGTTTTTTGCATTTATTTCTGAGATGCTGAAGGGTTATGCAGAGATAATACGCGGCTTCGGTCACGGTATCAAGCAGATCTTCAACATAAAGAACTACATAGATATCTTCAAGGAACATTCTCAGAATTACGGTGCCTTAGGCTGGGTACTGTCCATATTTGCGATAGTGGTCGTAATAGCAATATACGTTCTCCTGGCAATGCTCATATTCTTCGGTATACGAAAATATATACGCTTCAGACATTCCCTCGTCAGCAATGAGGATCTCCTTGAGGAGATATCCGAGCTGCAGAGAAAGGTCATGAAGATGGCAAAGGAAAAGGACGAGATCATGGCTATGAAGGTCGCCCAGATGGGGCTTCCCGCAGGCTCTGGTGCATTGTCGTTTGCTGACGGAAATGCGGCAGGTGCGGAAGGAGAAGGCGGAGAAGCTCAGCCGGCAGTTGTGGAGAGCGGCGTTGTCCAGACGACAGAGCACAGATTTTCAAAGCTCATCGAAGTGGATACCTTCTACAAGACATATACTCCGCCTGAGTATGACAACGATATCGACCTTGTAGGTATTTGTGAGAATTTCAGAAATTTTGCGTGTTCAAGAATGCATCTGTACTATGAGCCCAAGGTAGTACGCTTGTTCATGGCCGGTATGGCTTCGACCAAGCTGATAATCCTTCAGGGTATTTCCGGTACAGGTAAGACCTCTCTCCCGTACTCCTTCGGTAAGTTCCTGCAGGTGGATACGACCATAGCTTCCGTACAGCCTTCATGGCGTGACAGAACGGAGCTTTTCGGATACTTCAACGAATTTACCAAGAACTTCAACGAGACAGAGGTGCTCAAACGAATCTATTCGTCAGGCTATAACAACGATGTAAACCTTATCCTTCTCGATGAGATGAACATCGCCCGTGTCGAGTATTACTTCGCGGAAATGCTCTCCATCCTCGAAATGCCGAACGCAGACGAGTGGGAACTTGATATTGTTCCCAATGTATGGAGCACTGACCCTGAGAATCTTGACAAGGGCAAGATACGCATCCCGCAGAATATATGGTATATCGGAACAGCGAACAACGATGACTCCACATTCGCTATTTCCGATAAGGTTTACGACCGTGCTCAGCCTATCAATCTTGACTCAAAGGGCGTAGCGTTTGATGCGCCCGATACGCCGCCTATGAACCTTGGCTTCGATCACCTTGATCAGCTGTTCAGGGATGCGTTCGACAAATATCCCATATCACAGGAAAATCTCAAGAAGATACAACAGCTTGACCTCTGGGTAATAGAGAAGCTGAGAGTTGCCTTCGGTAACCGTATCCTGAAGCAGATGAACCTCTTTGTGCCGGTATATGTAGCCTGCGGCGGCGACGAGCTTGACGGTATCGACTACATACTCGCTACAAAGATATTCCGTAAATTTGAATCTCTCAATCTCGCCATGCTGAGAGAAGAGCTTCGTGAACTTTGTGCCTACATGACCAAGACATTCGGCAAGAATAAAATGAACGAATCCATAGCTTACCTTGAAAGACTCCAGAAGCTGTTCTGATTCGGAAAAAGCAGGTGAGGACAAGTGAACGACTTATACAGCAAGTGGTACAGTGAGTTTTCGATACTTACTGAGGTATTCGGCAGTGATGAGTTATACAATGCACTTGATTCCCTGCTGAATGCGAGCCGTAACACATTTGCCTTCAACCGTAAACTTATGGAGAAGGCGATAGATGTATCGTGGGTAGAGGCTATAGAGAACGGCATTATCCATGTTGATAATTTCCTGAGAAGTCCGAGACGTACTATAGAAGACGTGGAGGAGATAGTACCTATAGCGCTGTCAAGAAAGACCACCATAGAATCGGTCAAGCACCTTGCGCAGCATACAGACCTTATCCAGAGCGTTGACAGGAAGACGGGAAAGATAACTCCGTCGAAGATACTGAACGTACATAAGGAAGAAAGTCTGCTGACCTACGAGAACAAATTCATAAACACCCTTATCGACAGACTTTACATCTTCATAAATACCCGCTATGAGAAGCTTGCACAGGTATCAAAGGACGAAGAGGTCTATACTCTCGGCTACGATACGGTGATAGATGACGGTTCGGGCGGAAAGATGAAGATAGATCTGAAGATAGAGACAATAGACAATCTCGATTCCTATGACGCCAACGGATATACCGTATGGCAGCGTGTCGAAAAGCTGAAAACAGCTATTGAGGGCTACAAGGGCTCGGAGCTTTGCAAAGCTCTTGGAAATACATATATACGACCGCCTGTAATGCGTACCAACGCGATCATGAAAAACGTGGATCTGAAAGCCTGCCTGACGCTCTGGCAGTATATAGAGAGCTACGACAAGGTTGGCTATGAGATAAACGTAGAAAATACTGCGATGCAGCCGCAGGAGGACTATGTAAACGATTTCTACAAGCTTGTAGTGCTGAATCTGCTGCTTTTCCGTTCGTACATGAACGTGGATACAGCTGATAAGCTGACTCATCTGAAGACTCAGACGGGCAAGCCGATAGCGCCTAAGTTCCTGAAGAAATTCGACAAGACCCTTGCAGCGGATTACAGTGTTTCCTCCGAGACTACAGCAGGATATATCGCTGCGGACGGCGATTTCAAAATGGAGAAGCATCTTCCCGAAAATCTGACGGAGATGTTTCAGGAGCTATCTTTAGTTATAAAGCTGGAGACAGAGTATCTCGCAAAGCTCGAGACCGAGCGTGCGGAGGAAGAAAAGCGCCGTCAGGAGGAAGAGGCAAGGCTCGCCGAGATGCAGCGTATCGAGGAAGCAAGACAGGCAGAACTGGAGCGTATCCGCATAGCCAAGGAAGAAGAGGAGCGCCGCGTTCAGGAAATGCTGGAGCAGAAGCGCGCCGAGCAGGAAGCGGAGGAACGCGAACGCCAGCGGCTTGAAGCAGAACGCCTTGCAAGACTTGAGGAGATACGCAAGCGCGAGGAGGAAGCACGTCTCAGACGCGAGGAGGAAGAAAGACTTGCCGCAGAGCGTGAGGAGATACGCCATAATAAGGAGATCGCCAGAAACGAGCTCGGTGAAGCTGAGGGTCTGGACGAGGAAGCGCTAAACAGGGAGCCTGACGAGGCTGAGCTTGAAAAGCAGGCTTATGACGAAGTCACAGAAGAAGAGATCGAGGAAGCAAAGGCTGAACTTGAATCAAACGAGGAAGGCGAGAGCTTCGAGGATCCGAGAGCTGTTGCGGCAAGAAAAAAGCTGGAGCAGCAGCGGCGTGAAAAGGAACGCGCCGAAACAGAACGCGCTCAGCGCCTGAAGGCGGACAGACAGCGTTTTGAAAACAAACCTTTCAGGGAGATATACCGCGAATATTCGTGGAATCCATTATATGTGCTTATCAGACTGATAAGACATCTGCTTGCGGTGGTATTCGGAATCATACCAAAGGATACCGACAACCCGCGCTATAAACAGCTCCTTGCTGAAAAGCAGGCAAAGCAGGAGGCAAATGAGCACGAAAAGCAGGAAAGAAAGGATATGGAGGTCTACTACAGGAAGTACGGGCAGGCTGCCCGGTACAGGATAATGCGTTTTATCAGCGATATGAAGTTCAAACGCAAGAAGCGCATTGCTGACAAGAACAAGCCGAGACCTGCATATACCCCGCCTGTAAGAACTCCTGAGGAGCAGCTGGCAATAGATAAGGAAATGAAGCGCCTGTACAGGGAATACCATGTTAATGCCCTTGAGAAGCTTCGCCGTGCTGTTGAGACCCGCAGAAAAGAGAAGAGAGAGCTTGAGGAGAGCATACGTGCAAGTGCCGAAAGTATCGAAAATCTTGAAATCAGCTCCGTGGAGACTGATGAGGAGGACAACTCATCAAGGATATCAAATATCATAGTTGCAGTCATCACACTGCTCGCACTTGCCTTTGTTGTATATGTAATGGTGTGCTCAGCACACGGCAGGGCAGTTAATGTTTTCGGAAAGAGCATACTCAGGGTAGTCACCGGAAGCATGGAGCCTTCAATATACACAGGTGAGTATATCATAGTTGAAAAGACAGATGTGAACGCTCTTTCGGAAGGGGATATAATCTCATTCTACTCTGAGCAGAGCGATATCCGCGGACTTCTCGTTACTCACAGGATAGTCGGGAAGAACAGCGACGGAAGCTACATAACAAGAGGCGACGCCAATCCGGTCGATGACAGCGTTTCGGTAAAGCCTGAAAACATAGTCGGCAAATACACCGGCAAGGCAAGGTTCTTCATATGGCTCAGTTCATTTGTAAATATGAGGAAACTGCTTCTGCTGCTTGTGGTTATACCGATGACGGTTATTGCGGTTTATGAGGCAAGGACTGTTGTGAAGATCGGCAGGGAAACCGCTGAGAAGGAAGCTCTTACTCCTGAGGAAAAACATGAAGCTGCAATGCGTGCGGCTATCGAAAAGGAAAAGAAACGCCTTGAGGAGATAGGCTACAGCACCGAAAACGAGGTGAATACGATTGAATCAAGAGAAACTGATGAAGAGGAGAATGATTAGTGCGATCATTCTGTTCATTATAACATTCATTGCACTGCTCGTATTCATTGCCCTGTACATGGATGAAGTCAGACGGGTGCAGGAGACCTACAGGAATCAGTACCGTACAAGTCTCGGAGATGTTATTGAAGACATCGGCTCCTACAGGAACGGCGAAGGAGATATGGAACTGAGATACAGACGTATTCTCAGTGATATGAGCGGTGCGACCTCATTTGTGTTCCTGATAGATGACCTCGGGGATGAAAAAAAGGTTATCAACGAGGTAAATACCTGCATTATGAAGTACCCGGAGCAGATGAGAAGTAAGCTTGACGAGCTTGAAACAGCTCTTCAGGATATACTTGACGGTCTTGATAAAGGGTATGATGAGGCAAAAGCCCTTGTCGATTCCATAGACAAGCAGGGCTATTGATGCAGAGGAGGATTTATTATGGGCGAAAAAAGACGTCTTAAAAAGGAAATAAAGCTCTGCATGAGCACTATCAAGGAGATCGAGAGAAAGCGTTCCCGTTCCCAGTCAGCACTTGTACAGGCAATTCTTTTGCAGGAGCAGCCTGATGAAACGGACGTAGAGTGGTTCAATAAATATACAGGCGAAATAACCGCCTGCCGTAACCACATGATAGAGCTTCAGAAGAAGCTCAGGTCTCTCGGCTGATAAAAAAGAATAAGGACGTCTCCGGAAGAGACGTCCTTTCTGCATATATAGCGGCTTATCTTTTCGTGTGACACTGTCGCTGAAAAAGTGCTGCTCATCGTTTTGAAAGTGAAACATACATAATCAGATCCGATACTTGGAATAAATGAAAAAAGACGCTATAAACCGGGAAAAAACGATGCACAGCACCTTGCTTGGTGGAGGCGAGGAGAATTGAACTCCTGTCCGAAAGCCCATTCATGCAACTTTCTACGAGCGTATTTTACCTATTATGATTCCCTGCAATTACCGCCGATAAACGGGCTGTTATCACAGGTAGTCCGTATACAACTGACGGACACGGACACTTCCGACAGTCGTTCACCGCTCATTGATGCCCAAGCGGGAGCCGCGGTACTCTCCCGGTGGACAGAAGCTGACTTATGCAGCTACCAGTTCGCTATTTCTAGAAACTGTAATGTTATTTCTTGCGTTTATATTTAAACGTGGCACAGGTTATGGAGATCATGCCATTCTCCGCTCGCTTATCACACTTCAAGACCCCCGTCGAAACCTTTACGCCCCCATAGTCAATGAGGGTACAGGTAGTGGGAGCTGAAATGCTCCGAATAATATTATACAATATTTACAGCCGTTTGTCAACTGCAAACATTGTCGTTATATGTAATATCACAAAAGGGTTATTTCCTGTCTGTCAGCGTCAACACGGGCAGCAGCCCCATAGGGAAGTACAGCTCTCGGAGCGGAATGACCGAAGTTGACATTATAGAGTATGGGAAGCTTACTGTTATTGACGATATCGCGCCATACTGACTTGTATTCCTCGAAGTATTTTTCGTTCATGGGCTTGCCGATGATGATACCGTTTATATTATCGAAAACGCCCTTTTGTTTCAGAGTGCTGAGGTATTCCGCAAGCATTTCCGGAGCCGGCATGACCTCGCTCGTTTCGGCAAAGAGTATCTTTCCACGCCACTCTTCGGCGTTGGGGAAAATGTTATATCTGCGCGTTATTTCGCTCTGATTTGCAAAGTCATCTCTGAGCTGCGGACATTTCTCGAATTCGTCTGCAAGCAACTCGCCGTACCTGTCGATACTGCCTGAAATGAGCATTTCTCCCATACTGTCGATACAGCCGCCGAGAAGCTCTCCTTCAAAAAAGTGACTGCCCTGCAAAAGCTCATAGCCGTGCTCTTCCCTGTGAGAAACGGGCATAGTGCCGACAGCAGCTGCGGAGAAGTCTGTCCTTTCCTCATACCATACGTCGGAGGGAGTTATCTTTCTTCCGTGATACGGTGCAAAGCAGCTCCCGAAATGAGCCTTTGAGTAGGGAAGCATATCTCCTGAAAGCTCTGCAAGGTCGCACATGAAAGCCTGACCGTAGAAGGTCTGCAAGCCGAGCCTGTGAAACATCAGATGGTTACTGGTAGTGTCGGAAAAACCGAGGAAGAACTTAGGGTGCTGCTGAACCGCCTTTTTGAATTCTTCATCTTCCATGAGATAAGGAAAAGTGCGGAATGTATCTATACCGCCGATAGCGCAGATGATACCCTTTACGGAGTCATCAAGGAAGGCTTCCTTCAGATCGGCAGCCCGTGCCTCAGGGTGTTTCATTATATAATCTGTACCAATAAGAGCGTGTTTTGTGAAAACGGGTTCAAGACCGAATCCACGGAGCATTTTTATACCGAGCTCTTTTTCGTGAGAGCAGTACGGCTCGCCGAGTATACCGCTTGAAAGACATATTACAACGACCTTGTCGCCTTTTTTAAGAGGCTTGGGATATATCATAACGCAAGTCCTTTCGTTACTGGTTGCGTGCTTTTATATTGCGGTCAATTTCGCGGTTCGCGTCACGTTTAGCGATGTCGGCGCGTTTGTCGTAGAGCTTTTTGCCCTTGCAGAGACCGAGCTGCATTTTTACCCTTGAATCCTTGAAATAAAGACTCAGCGGTATCAGTGACAGTCCCTCCTGTTTTAGAGTGCCATAGAGTTTATTTATCTCGCGCTTATGCATGAGGAGCTTTCTTACTCTCAGCGGGTCGCGGTTGAAGATATTGCCTTTCTCATAAGGAGAGATGTGCATACCGCGGACGAAAAGCTCGCCCTTGTCGATAGAGCACCATGAGTCCTTGAGGTTCACGCCGCCCTGGCGAATGGATTTTACTTCTGTTCCCACGAGCTCAATGCCTGCCTCGTAGGATTCGAGTACGAAATAGTCATGTCTGGCTTTGCGGTTTTCTGCAATGGTTTTAGTACCTTTTGAGCGCATTTTATCATCTCCTGTCTGAAAAAAATTATACACTATTGCGGCTTAAATGTCAACCGCAGAAAAAACGGAAGGGATATGAAAAATGTCGTTTGGATAATTGTGCCGTGATATGCCGGTATACGGCGGCTTTGCGGATATATTGACATAAATTGATTTTTATGATATATTGATAATATTGTATTTAATTTTCAGAAACAGAGGCATTATCATGAATAAAAAAATAATTATTTCAGCCATATCCGCAATCGTTCTTGCTGCCGGAGGGATCACAGGCTATGTCTGGTACAAAAACAGTCTGCATCCGGCTTACGGGAAATATTCCGCATATGATTACAATGGCATGGAATCATATATAACACTCGATGAAAAGAATATCACGTTTACAAATGTTGATTTTTCATCATATGAAAAGTCAGCAGCTGTTTATAAGGCATATAATGAAATAAATAACAGCGGAGATACTGAGAGTGAAGATTTTGAGACAAAGCATAAGAGAATGAACGAAAGGGCAAAGGAAATTCAGAAGACTCTTGATTATGATTCTGCCTTCAATGGTTATACATTTGATGCGACTGATTATGAAAAAGGGGATATGGGCGAGTTGTACCTGATCGTGTATGATGAAAAGAATGACTATGAGATATGGCTTGATGTTTATAAAGATGAAAGGGTAATACGCTGCGGAAGTGTAAGTTTTGAATACGAGGGCTGATACGATGATAACCTGCAGGAATGTTACAAAGAGATTCAGAAACGGCAATACAGAGACCACAGTAATAAATGATGTTTCACTGCACATTGAAAAGGGAGAATTCGTCGCGCTGACAGGTAAATCCGGAAGCGGCAAATCGACTCTTTTGAACATGATCGGACTGATCGAGGTCCCTGACAGCGGGACTATTGACATTGCAGGCTCTGATACGGGCAGAATGACGGACATACAGCGTGCAGAAATAAGGAACCATAAGCTGGGATATATTTTTCAGTCGTTTTATCTTGAAGAGAGGTACAATGTTTTCAGGAACATAGAGATGCCGCTGCTTATTTCTGACGTTCCTAAGGCTGAAAGGAAAAAGCGCATATCAGAATGTATGGAATATGTTGATATAAGCGAAAAATCCGGACAGCCCGCGGAGACTCTTTCAGGCGGTGAGAAGCAGAGAGTATGCATAGCGAGGGCGCTTGCGAACGATCCTGATATAATACTTGCTGATGAACCCTGCGGAAACCTTGATTCGGTAAATACTGAAAGGGTAATGGAACTGCTCAGAAAGCTGAGCGATGCCGGAAAGACCATACTTATGGTAACTCACAGCATGGAGGACGCACAGTACGCTGACAGGATAATAACGCTCAGGGACGGGGTCATAACAGATGAAGACAGGAAGTAGTTTTTATGTTGCCGGTGAAGAGATAGGAAACGAAAAATACCTTTTTCTTATATTTGGCATCATTGTCACATTGCTTTTTTCTGTTTCCGTAGCGGTAATGGACGCGGCAGTATATCTGCCTGAGCATATTTCGGGTGTAGTACATGAAAATATGCTCGACCGATTTTTCGTAACGGGATATACTTATCCGGATGATATAAAGGCTGTCCTTGAAGAGAAGAATATCGGGTTCAGGGTGGAAAGCTGTGATGCTCCTTTCCCTGTTGAAACAGTTTCAGGCAATGTATACGGCGGAGTAATGTTCCGTGACTATCTTAACGACAATGACCGTTCATTTATAAAAGAGCAGTTTAATGACGACGCTGCAGAGCGGGATTTTTTTGAAAACAGCTATGTTATGATCTCTGATGAGATGGCAGAAAAGAACGGACTCAGCACAGGTGAAAGCATAGATATGATATATCGCAGCAGAAATATTAAAAAGGCTGTAAGAGCGGAGATAAGCTGTATTTACAGGTCTGAGCCGTCAAGAGAGGAGTGCTATATCTCTGAGGGCGCTTTGAGGGCATTTTTTGAGGAGTTCCCGGATTATAGCTGCAATTATGAGATAAGTCCGGAGTCGCTCAGGGAAATTTTCGGTATGAGAAGCTGTCTTGAAAAAAACGGATATGTCATTTATTCGAAAGAGACGCTCCGTACCGTAAGAATGCTGTATATTACGCTGTATTCCGTAAATATGATACTGCTGATCGCGCTCGCTGGTTCGGTATACAGCTTTATGGACATATACCTGCAAAGAAGGAAGAAGTTTTATGCGGTCCAGTCGGCGATAGGAATGTCAGGCAAAGATATACTGAAGATACTGCTGAGCATATCAGAAATCATAGTCTTGATAATGCTTGTGGTCTCGGCTGTACTGTCGTCTGTCATACTCCGTATGATAAACGGATATGCCGATGGTATCTTCTCAGGTCCGGACCGCGTGACGGGTATCGCGTTTCTGCCTATTTCAGCGGACTTTATCATTGTGCAGTTCTGTCTTGCGGTAATAATGCTCAGGTTCAGAAAAAGGCTCAGAAACAATAATATCATTGAGCTGCTGCATGAGAAATAAGTATTCGGAGAACTGATATGAAAATATTGAACAGACTTAAAGCCGCGTCATATGATCTCGGTGCCAAAAGCTCCTGTTTTTCATCACTGGTGCGTTATCTTTCATTCATCATCTCAGTCATGCTGATAACCGCATTGATATCAGCGGGGATAACAAATTATTATAATAAGCTGATATACGGCGATATGTATGACTGCCGGTTCACGTACACACTGGAAAAGGCGGAGGAAGCGGAAAGTGATACGGTCATAAAAAAGATATACGGGATACCGGAGCTTTCAAAGCCCATTATAAGCGCGGTCGCTGATGTTACAGCCGGAAGCGGAAATAATATGGTCGAATATATTAATCTTGAACGTGTTACTCTCAAAACAGAGGAGAGTGAATTCAAGGGAAGCGATGACCGCACCTTCAGCTTCAAGGGGAATATCAGAAAGCACGCAATGCTTGGAGTGAACTGTTTCCTTGCAGGTCACAGCATCTTCAGTGACATACAGAAGCAGGTATTCGGATTTTATAATAAGGGCAGGGAGCTTGTAAAAGCCGGCAGAGAGATGACAGCTGTAAACGAGATGATGATGTCGGACTATATCATAAGTCATTTCGGGATAACTGATTACTCGCAGGTGCTCGGACACAGGATATCTCTGTGCATTGACGGTGTGCCATACATAACCGGCTATACGCTCACCGGGATAGTTGATTCTGATTTTTACAGGATACTGCCTGAGGGTTTGAATTATGATCTTGGAGCGTATACTGCTCAGGTACTGCTCTGCTGCAGCGCGGAGACTATCTCGGAAATGGGGGGAGCTCCCGTGAAAGCGGCATTTTATCCTGAAAATTACAGCGATCTGCCGGCGGTGATAAAGAGTATAGATGAACGTCAGCTCAGCAGTGAGCTGGATTACGAAGAAAGTGCCGGAAGTCAGTATCTCCTGACCTTCAATGTAAAAAGGCTTTCGGGATTCATCATTTTTCTGCTGGTATTATTCATATCGCTGGCAATGTGTATGCAGATAATAAGCGTATCCTCAAACGGTATGAAGGAGCAGGAACAGTATTTCGCAATGCTGAGGGCAATAGGCATAAAAAAGAAGGAGCTGTTCAGCATAGTGCTTATAGAGCATTTTATCACAGCTGTAGCGGCTTCTGTTATCGCGCTGGGATTGTCTGCCATTTTCCTTCTGGTGTCTGATATATGCTTTACGAAGATGCTCGGAGACGGCATAAATGTATCAGCTTTCCGTTTTGCCGTGATAAGTCTCAGGCTCGTGCCTGCGGCGGTGCTGGGATATATTCTGATAATATCCGTTATTTTTGCCTTTGAACAGCGCAGGACCATAAATGATATGCTCAGATAGCAATTTTGATTTTAACTCCCCGGAGCGGTATATGATACTGCTTCGGGGAGTTTTATATTACAAGCACAAAAGTATACAAATATGTCGGTATTTTGATAATTATAAAAAAATTATGCACTAATTTATTCAAAAAGTGGTATGACATTCATTTTATCCACCTATTCCTCAAAAAATCGGTTGAACAAATTAAGAACAAATGTTAAAATAGACAAGGAGAAGTGTTGAAAGCAGCACCAATATGTAAAAATGCTCAATACAGTATAAATTGAGCATGATAATTCATTTGCGTTAACGGGGATATGTTAGGCAAAAATAACGAAATTGAATTCAGGAGGTATTAAAATGAATTTAGGCAAAAAATGGAAGGCAGCGGCTGCTTTATTGTTGTCAGCAGCTGTCGTGATGCCGTCCGTGACAGGCGGTATCAGAGCACCGAAGGCAGAGGCGGCCGCGTCGGTGTCAAATCCTATAATATGGGCGGATGTACCTGACGACGATGTTATAAGAGTCGGGGACACATATTATATGGTAAGCACAACAATGTTCTTCAGTCCGGGCGCACCGATAATGAAGTCCAAGGACCTCGTTTCGTGGGAGATATGCAACTATGTTTTTGATACATATGCAAACGGCGACGTCCAGAACCTGAAAAACGGCAAGCACGATTATGCTCACGGACAGTGGGCGACAAGTCTTCGCTATAATGAAAAGAATAACAAATACTATGCTTTCTTCGGAAGCTATGGTTCAAATAAATCCTATATCTGCTCCACTGATGATATAGAGAACGGCGAGTGGTCGCGCGTTGAACTCAACGGTATGTACCACGACGCTTCTATCCTTTTCGATGACGACGGAAGGAACTATCTCGTTTACGGAGCCGGCGGAACCTGTAGCATCAAGGAGTTCAATTCTGATATGACAGGCTGGAAGTCCGGCGGACTCGAAAAGCAGCTCTTCAAGACCAACTTTGATAACCTTGCAGGTGAGGGCTGGCATATCCATAAGATAAACGGTTACTATTATATACTCGGTATCGCATGGCCGTCAGGTCACGGCAGACTTGAATTCTGCTACCGTTCAAAGAGCCTCACAGGCAGCTGGGAGAGCAAGACTCTTCTCGATTCGTCACTCGGCTCATACGGTGCAGGTGTGGCACAGGGAGGTATCGTTGATACTCCCGACGGAAAGTGGTACGGTCTTCTCTTTCAGGATCACGGCTCTGTAGGAAGAATACCCGTACTCGTTCCCGTTACATGGCAGAATGACTGGCCTATGATGGGAGTCAACGGCAAGGCTCCGCTTACTCTTGATATCGCTTCCGGTACAGGTACAGACCTTGCAGGCGACGACAGCTTTGACTATTCGTCCAACGATCTCGCTCTTGAATGGCAGTGGAACCACAATCCTGACAACAGTGCGTGGTCGGTAACAGAGCGTGAAGGCTGGCTGAGACTCAAGAACAAGAATATCGCTACAAATTTGCTTAACGCAAGGAACACCCTTACTATGCGTACTGAAGGTCCTGCCTGCAGCAGCTATATAAAGCTTGACGCTTCAAATATGAAGCCCGGAGACTATGCAGGTCTTTCGGCATTTCAGCTTATGTATGGCTGTATCGGCGTCCGTGTTGATGACAGCGGCTCAAAGAAGGTATATATGTCCGTCAACGGCGGAAACGATATTGGAAACAGCTCCGACAAGATAGTTGCGGAGCAGAATATGAGCGGCGACGAGGTATACCTCAAGGTGGACTTTAAATTCGCCAATGTTGGCTCGGACGGAAGTTCTTCCAATAACATAGACAAGGCTAATTTCTATTATTCATACGACGGTATGAACTGGAACAAGCTCGGTCAGGAGCTCTCGATGTCATACGATCTGAAGCTCTTCACCGGATACCGCAGCGGTATCTACAGCTATCCTACAAAGACCACAGGCGGTTATGCCGATATCGACTTCTTCGAGTATGAGCGTCAGACGTGGAACGGCTGCAACGGCAGCAAGGTTCTCAGCGGTACACCCGTTGTAATAGAGCCCGATGAGAATGGATATTACTTCCATAATACATTTGAGAGCGGCACAGAAGCATGGGCGGGAAGAGGTTCCGCAAAGGTCGCCGCTGACAAGTCCGAGGCTTATGACGGCAGCGGTTCGCTTTACTGCTCGGGCAGAGAGGCAAGCTGGAACGGCGCTTCAAAGACCCTTTCGTCAAGCGTTTTCAAGGCAGGACAGGAGTACAGCTTCAGTACAGTAGTAAAGTATACGGAAGGACCTGCTTCACAAAAGTTCTACCTTACTCTTCAGTATGAGGCTGACGGAGAGGTGCAGTACGATAAGATAGCTGTCGCTGAAGATGTTCCCAAGGGCGAGTGGGTACAGCTTGCAAATACGAATTACAGGATACCCGAAGGCGCTTCTGGTTTACAGATGTACGTTGAGACAGATTCCGAAAATTACAGCTTCTTTGTTGACGAGGCGGTCGGCGGTGTTGCAGGAACAGTCGTGAACGGACCAAAGGCATCAAAGGTGATCCCCGGCGATATAAACGGCGATGAAAGAGTTGACAGCTTTGATATGATAGCTGCGAGAAAGGCTCTGATAAGCCGTAAGTTCGCGGACAGCAGTGCCGAGAAGGCAGCTGATGTTGACAAGAACGGTGCATTTGAGACTGCAGACCTTGTTCAGCTTCAGAAGTTCGTTCTCGGTGTGACAAAGGAGTTCTCAAAGGCGGAAACTTCTCAGACCGATGACAACAACGGAAATGACACGACCGGCTATTCAATGGCTGATTATACAAAGCTTGTCGAAACTAAGCTTCTCAATAAGGAGCCTGATTCCTCACATCAGGAAAAGGCAGGAGTACAGTACGGCACTGTAAAGAGCGGTACATATTATTCCACGACCTGTAATCGCAACAAGCCTTACAATATCCTGCTGCCGGCAAACTACAGCGAGAACAGGAAGTATCCCGTTCTCTACGTTATGCACGGTTACTGGGAGAATCAGGACAGAATGATAACAACGGGAAACGGTACTATGTATACCCGTCAGATAATCGGTAACGCTATTGCCGAAGGTGAGGCTGAGGAAATGATAGTTGTGTTCCCGTATATATACTCCAGTGCAACACAGGCTGACTGTTCTGCGATGGATGACGCCAACAATGCAGCATATGACAATTTCATAAACGATCTTACAAAGGATCTCATGCCTTATATCGAAAAAACATACAGCGTTAAGACCGGAAGAGAGAATACTGCCATTACCGGATTCTCAATGGG
Organism: Ruminococcus sp.; assembly: GCF_016287535.1. Classification (GTDB taxonomy): domain Bacteria; phylum Bacillota; class Clostridia; order Oscillospirales; family Ruminococcaceae; genus Ruminococcus. The sequence continues at coordinate 39,979 of NZ_JAEFAJ010000013.1, read as the reverse complement.
CGGACGCGAATCACTGCTCATCGGTATGCAGCGTCCCGACCTGTTCAGTTACATAGGCGCTATATGCCCGGCTCCCGGAGTTACCGGAGACTTTAAGTGGAAGAGCGGGGAGGAGCCTCATCTTGTTCTGCTGACGGCAGGAAGCAATGACGAGGTAGTATACTCCACTCCCAACGGTTACCATGAGAGTTTCACCAAGAACGGCGTTCCACACGTATGGCATTACGTAAACGGCGGATATCACGGTGACAACTCGATTCATGCACATATCTACAATTTTGTGCGTGCGGTTTTCAAGGCATAGTTTACTGTCCGACAATGTGTTGATTTCCTCAAAGAGAACACCGCAGCTCAAATGTGCCGCGGTGTTTCTCTTTAATGACTATATATCGTTTACGATATTCTTTACCCATACATTGCTGCGTACCATGAAATAGCCTATCGTAACCTTTACTACTTCGGAGAAGGTAACTACTGCGAATATGATACGTATATCAAGGTCAGTGCAGTAGGCAAGCACTGCTGCAAGCGGTATCATGAGCAGCCACGTGAAGCCGAAGTCGAACAGGAAGGTTATTCCGGTTTTTCCGCCGCTCCTGAGAGTGAAGTAGCAGGCGTTGGTGTAGCTCCACAGAGGCATTGCAAGAGCCTGTATCATTATCATGTATGCGGCGAGGGAGCGGACGGAGTCTTCGGTATTGTACAGCTTCGGGAAAACGGGGGCGAGCGGCAGAGTTGCCAGGCCAACGATGGAAGCAGCGGCTACCGCGAAGAAAAGCAGCTTGTTGTCAAGGTCACGTGCTTCCGCAAGTTTGCTGGCGCCAAGTCTTGCGCCGACGATTATAGCGATGCAGGCTCCCATCTGAATGTATACTGATGAGAAGAGATTGGTCATGGTACTGGAGATGTTGCGAGCAGCCACAACGTCAGTGCTTCTTACGGAATAGCACTGCATTACTACAGACATACCAAGCGACCAGAGAAACTCATTCACAAGCATGGGTATGCCCTTTTTTGTGATGTCTGACATAAGCTTTGCAGGTATATGGAATCCGCGGAAAAGACCGGTGATGTATCTGTTCTTCTGAGGGTGGGTATGAGCCCATACTATAACTACCAGAGCTTCAAAGGTCTTTGCTATGACAGTTGCCCATGCAGCACCCTTTACTCCGAGTTCCGGCATACCGAATTTTCCGAAGATAAGGCAGTAGTCAAGGAGCACGTTTATACCAACTGCGGACATTGCTGCCGCCATGGGAGCCTTGGTGTATCCGCATTCACGTATCACACTGGAGTAAGCCTGACCGATACCAAAGGGGATAAAACCGATTACTATTATTTTTAGGTAGTCGAGACCGCTTTTTAGTATCATTGATGCCTGAGCCGCCTCGCTCTCCCTGCTTATGAAAAGCGAGATAAGCGGAGCTCCTAAGCACAGGCATATGACCGAGGCTGCGACGATTATGAACCCGCATACCAGCAGTCGGAAGCGGAAGGTATATTTCTGACCTTCATGGTCACCCTTTCCGAAAAACTGAGCGCCGAATATGCTTGGGCCCGCAACGGCTCCGAAAACAGTTACATTGAAAACGAAAACAAACTGGTTGATTATGGAAACGCCGCTCATAGGCTCAGTGCCGAGCCTGCCGACCATTATATTGTCTATAAGGCTTACCAGATTGGTAACAGCCATCTGCAGTATCATAGGAACTGCCATGGAGAGCACCATTTTATAGAAGCCTTTGCTGCCGATGAATTTTTTTCTGAATCCTGAAAACATATATATCCTCCTGTTGAATAGTGCTTATTATAACACAGGTCCGGAGAAAAATCAAGGCGGTGAAGTTTAAATTTTGCTAAAAAAGTCATGCAAGTTGTATTATTGTCTGTTTTGAAATGATATAATCAACTTACAGAATATAAATATGTTCATCGTGCACAAATGGAATGATGACGTAGAAGGGGAATTAAAATTTAAAATATCATGTCCATAATAAAAAAACAAGGCATGGTATAAAAGGAGGAATTACTTATGAGCATCCCACAGAGAGGAACAGCCCTTGTCATAAGTATTGCCGCAGCGCTTTCAGCGACGGGCACGGGCGTTCCCACAGGATCAGTCTGCGCTGATGACGGCTTACAGGCGGTATTTTATGTAAGTCCTGACGGCAGCGACAGCGGAGACGGTACACTTGGTTCGCCGTTTGCCACACTTGAAAGGGCGCGTGACGAGGTAAGGAAGATAAACGGCAGTATGACAGGCGACATAATTGTTTATCTTCGGGGCGGAGATTACCGCGTCACGCAGCCCGTGGAGTTTGACACGCGAGACTCCGGCAGAAACGGCTGCAGGATAAGATATGAGGCGTATAAGGGAGAAACGCCCGTTATCAACGGTGCGCAGAAGGTCACCGGCTGGAAGAAGTACAACGATAAGCTGTGGTCTGCTCCGCTTGAACGTGATACAAAGCTCCGCAACCTTTATGTCAATGACAGGCGGGCGGATATGGGCAGCGTACAGGTGCAGGCAAAGGGCGGCTACGGAGATTACTATGTTCAGGCAGGACAGGCTGACTGGGCGTGGGATTCGGGCAGAAAGAGCGACGGAATAGTATATGACGCCGGTTCAATGCCTCGTATAACTTCAAACTTTGATGACCTTGAGGTAGTAAACGGCACTACTTGGAATGAGAATATCGTCTGCTCACGTGATATAAAGTATGACGGCGGCAGTATGATTCTCCTCATGCAGCAGCCTTACGGCGCTATCGCTCAGACTCCAGGCTGGGGAGCAGGCTTCACCACAGGAGGGACTCATACTATTTACAATGCATTTTCATTCGTTGACAGCGAGGGAGAGTTCTTCTTCGACAAGACGGAGAAGGTATTGTACTATTATCCAAGAAGCGGCGAGGATATGACGACGGCTGATGTTGAAGCTCCGATAGCTGACGGACTTGTAAAAATAGCGGGTAAGTCAACGAGCGACCGTGTTGAGGATATCACGTTCAGCGGTATAACCTTTGCGAATACGGATTATCAGCTGACTGACGTTGCAGGCTCCCACGGAAAAACCACCTGTCAGGCAGCTCAGTGCTATACAGCCTTTGCTGATTCAGACTGGCACAGCAAGAAATACGAAATGGTGGATACTCTGCCAGCCGCTGTACATATTACGAACAGCTCCGGTATCAGACTCACGGGTAATATTGTAAAGCATACCGGCGCTGACGGTATCTCCATGACAAATGACGTAATAGACTCTGAAGTCAGCGGAAACTTCGTCACCGATATCACATCGAGCGGTATCACTATCGGTCATCCTCAGCATATCTACATAGGCGACGGTGACGGCAGTAACCGTGAGAAGTTCCCGTGGGGCGTTGAGGGAATATGCAAAAACGATCTGATAACACAGAATTTTCTCTACGATATCAGTGTAGTACATGGCTTCGGAGGCTGTGCGGCAATTACCGCGTATTTTGTGGATTCAGTCAGGATACTGAGCAATACAGTCGAAAAGACCGCTTACAACGGTATCCACCTCGGCTGGGGCTGGTGCAACTTCAAGGACAGCACTACCTGCCGTGACAATCAGATATGCTATAACAGAGTTATCAATTCTCTGAACCGTCTCCACGACAGCGGCGGTATCTATACTATCGGTCAGATGCCGGGTACTGTAATAAATGAGAACTATATCCAGGGTATCCCGGCAGGCGGCTTCGGGGCTCCTACATACGGGCTTCACAACGATGAGGGAACCACTTATATCGAGGAGAACGACAATGTTCTTGAAATAAGTCCAAACGTGACCTATACCATAAACTGCGAGGAGTACGGCGACAAGCACCACCTCACCATAAAGCGCACATACGCAACAGTGAACAAAATGGGCAAGAACCCGCCTTACAGCGATATAGATACTCCGATAGTAGTATCTGATAACGTATGGCCATTCAGGCAGTATAAGATATGTCTGAATTCGGGTATCTCGGACGAATACCGCGGACTTATGCCTGCATGGCTCAGATCAGCTGCGGACTATGTATTCCCCGCAAGCTGTGAGACGACCTGCGGCAGCAAACTCCCTGTAAGAAAAACGGACGGTACTGTATGGATAGCTCCAGACGGTACTGACAGCTTCAAGGCGGGAACTGACATGACAAAGGCAAACGGAAACACCGGTTCTGTAAAGACACCTTCAAAAGAGGGGGAGTACAGGATATACATACTTGACGCAAACGGAAAGATACTGAGCAAGTCTGAACATATTCTCAGACTGAGCGGAACAGGAAGTGCCGGCGAAGAGAATGTGATACAGGCTGAGGACTGTGATTACAATTCAGGTACAGAGACAGAGAACTGCGCGGAGGGCGGACTGAATGTTGGTTTTATTGAGAACGGTGATTACATCGGTTTCAGGGATATAGACCTCACAAACGCAAAAACAGCTGATTTCCGGCTTGCTTCAAACGGTGCGGAGGCTGCTATAGAAGTACGTCTTGACGCTCCCGACGGAAAGCTAATAAGCAGAATGGACGTAAAGGGCACAGGCGACTGGCAGAAATGGTCAACTCAGACCTGCAATATCGAGGAGACCGCAGGCAGGCATGATGTTTATCTGGTATTCACTGGAGAAGAGGGATATCTCTTCAATATAAACTGGTGGAAGCCCAACAAGCCTGATGAGGAGTATATCCCCGGCGATCTCAACGGCGACGGAGTTGTTGATATATTTGACCTTACACAAATGCGCAGAGCGGTTCTGAACGGCGACTCAGAGCGCTTCGGAGCAGCCGATATAAACGGAGATGAGGTCATTGACGGTGATGATCTCACGCTGCTCAGAAAATTCATCATGGGCGAGATAAAGTCTTTTGAATGATGATAGTATAAAAAACAGTCCGGAAGCGGTCGAAATGACTGCTTCCGGACTTTTCTTATCTGTATTCCACAGCATCGTCAATGCTTTTACGCGGTCTTGGGTTAGGAGCCTCGTCTGCATAGCCAAGGGCGACTGCGCCTGTGAGCTGAGCGGTCGTGCCGATGTAATTTACAAGCTCATTGTACGCATAGCTGGTATTTGCTATCCACAGAGTTCCGATACCGAGTTCTGTGGCTTTCAGCAGCATATTCTCAACGGCGGCTCCTATTGACAGGCTGTCGCATATTTCAGTAATACGCGAAAATGTATCTGCAGGCGCAAAAGGTGAACCGCCGTTGGTGTTCAGTACCATTATTATTACCGGAGCTTCCCTCATTATTCTCAGTGTGTTGAAAGCGTCTGAAAACATATTCTCTGAGTCCGGCAAACCTGAGAGCTTCTCTTTTGTTTTTATAAGCCCTTTTTCCATTTCTGCCAGAAGTTCGTCCTTGTGTCTGTCAGTGTATACGATGAATTTCCAGGGTTGTCTGTTTTTTGCTGAAGGAGCAAGGAGCCCTGCGCTTATTATTTCATTTATGATTTTTTTATCTACTGGCTGCGGTTTGTATTTTCTTATACTTCTTCTTTTGTTAATAGAGTCCATAGTATTCTCCTGAATAATTTATATATTAAAAATTATACATTGATATATTTTATTTGTCAATACCTTACGGATAAGAATATTTTTTTGTTGACGATGTGAGAAAAAAGTGGTATAATCATTAGGCATGAATGATTGGAAGGACGGTTTTATGGAAAAGGTCTGGAAATTTATAAAGGCTCAGCCTGTACTGACAATAGCATTTATTCTTGCGGTGGCAACGATGTTCATTGTTCCGCCTGACAGAGAATATGCAGGATATTGCAACAGGACTGTGCTTATCGAACTTTTTGCTCTTATGGCAGCTGTAGCAGGACTGCGCAGCATAGGAATATTCGATACTGCAACACGCCTGATATTGCAGAAAACAGGCACTGTACGCAGACTTGGAGCAGTAATGATACTTATATGCTTTTTCAGCGCCATGCTTGTTACCAATGATGTTGCGCTGATAACATTTGTACCGCTGACGATGCTTATATACAAGAATATAAATGACGGGAAGAGCCTGATACTGACAATTGTGCTTGAATCGGCGGCTGCGAATCTCGGAAGCATGATGACGCCTGTCGGTAATCCGCAGAATCTTTTCCTGTACGATAAATTCAGACTGACGGCGATGACATTTGTGAAAACGATGCTCCCTGTGGGAGCTCTCGGACTCGCCGCTGTACTGGGAATATCATTTCTTCTGCCTGCGAAACAGTGCAAGGCTCCCGAACGCGGGAACGAAAGGATACCTGTGATAAAAGCTGCAGTATATACAGGTTTGTTCCTGTTATGTATAGCGGCGGTATTCAGAATAGTGCCGGACTGGGTCTGCCTGCTGGCTGCTGTGCTTGCGATGGCAGTATGCGACGCAAAGCTGCTGCTGAAGATAGATTATATTCTGCTCGGCACATTTGTGTGCTTTTTTGTATTCGTAGGAAACATCGCGCGTATAGAGGCTGTAAGCGGTTTCTTTTCGCATATCCTTACCGGTAGGGAGATCGTAATAGCTGCTCTGCTGTCACAGCTGATAAGCAATGTGCCTGCGGCAGTAATGCTTGCGGAGTTCACAGACAAGGGAACGTCCCTGCTGCTCGGAGTTGATATCGGAGGCTTCGGAACTATCATAGCGTCAATGGCGAGCCTTATCGCATTTCAGATATATAAGGGCTCGGAGGACGCACGTGCAGGACGGTATATGACGATCTTTACTGCTGTGAATGTGTTTATGTTCCTTCTGCTTCTCGGCTTTCAGCTTATAATAATGAGAGTATGACCGGAGTGTCCTCAGTAACCGCCGTAAGACGGTTCATTGAGGACATATTATTTATAGTTCTTGAAGTACAGACCGCCGAACAGACTGAACATAAGCTTTTTGAGGAAGTTCACATCAGCCTTTGCGCCTGTAAGTATATAGTTTTTAGCAATGCTGTTCATACCGCTGGCAATGAAATCAACAATAAAGACGCGGCTTTCATCAGAAACATCGCTGATGAAGTATTTGCAGTCCATGAGAGAACGGTACTGTACATCGTAAAGGAAATGTATCATATCGTTCCGTACCAGCAGGGAAATGATATGCTTCTTGTCGATTATATATCGGCTGTACTCTTCACAGAATCCGCGGAATACTGCGGAATGGCAGGTAGCTGAACTCTCCTCAGGCATAAAGCAGCAGTTATGGCTGAGTTCGTAAAGTATCACGTTTTCCTTTGTACTGAAGAGTGAATAGAAGGTCTGCCTTGAGACCTGAGCTTCACGGCAGAGGTCGCTGATGCTGATCTCGCTGAATGACTTTTCCTCAAGCAGTCTGAGGAGGGCGTCTGATATGAGCTTCTGTGACAGAAGCGCAGATTTGTTGCTGCCTTGATACATGGACAAAATACCTCTCTTTGTAAAAGTTACGGGAACAGCATTGACAAATGTCAATGACTATGATAATATTATAACAATGGAGCTGACATTTGTCAAGACCATTTCAAAGAGTATATAACGGAGGTCAAAAAATGGCACAGGTAACAAAGGAAACAAAGATCGGAGAGCTTCTCCAGCTTGATAAGGACGTATCACCAATTCTTTTCAGCATAGGGATGCATTGTCTCGGATGTCCCGCTTCACAGGGCGAGACGATTGAGGAAGCTGCAATGGTACACGGTGTTAACGCAGACGAGCTTGTAAACGCTATCAACCAGAAGCTTGCTGAATGATCACTGAAAAAATATCACAAGATAAGCAGCCGCAGTTCATATTGAACTGCGGCTGCTTTGCTTTATACTATATTATGATCGTAGACAAGAAGAGTATAGTTTATTCCGTTTGCAACTGTTTCGGCAGTGCGGACAGGCTGCACTGTCTTGAAGAATTCAGACTTTTCAAGAAGATCATATTCGTAGCTTGATACGAGCAGGAAGTATTCACTCTGAAGAGGATCGTCAACATACCATCTCTTTGATGACTGATAGTGACGGCTTCTTACTCCGTTCTCATCTACTTCAACGTCGCGCACCTTTATAGTCTCTCCGCTTATAACGGTTATTGAGTTAGCGTTCCAGAATGTGGAGTAGCCCTTGGTCACGCCTTCTTCTTTCAGGAAGTCTGAGAGGATATACTGTGTGTTCTTCTTGTAATTGTCCTTTGGCATCTTGTTTACTGTCTGACAGCTCATAAATCCTGCGGAAATAACGGGTACTAAAAGCAGGAAACATATTCTCGCCTGATCTGCCTGTGTAGAGACAGCCCAGCAGACAAAGAGTATGCTGAGTATCATAGCAGTACCGATCATGGGGATTATACGCCAGTCAGCAGCCGAAAGAACACCGAATACATAGCCCATGAGGTTAACGGCAGTAACTGCCCAGTGTATCCATACCCATATACGCATCATTCTGCCCCTGCGGTCGTTGCTGTACAGCTTGTAGCAGCAGGTGGCGATTATGGGCATTACCGCAATTATTATGGAAGCCATTATGAAAATGATATTTGGTATGCCGCCGTCCTTGGTAAACATGGTGTTCGGCATATTTTCAACGCCAAGGAGCTTCATCCATGCCAATGGAAGGTTATGGATATGATCTATCCATGTGTTCATATCAGAGAAGGTGGAATTGGCGTCCTGATAGCCTGCGGTGAGATCACCGAGGCAGCTGTCGTTGATCTTTACACCTATGAAAGCCATGATAAACAGTATCGCCGCTCTTGAAGCGACTATGCCTGTTTTTGCACCGATGAGCTTCTGTTTGTTGTTTACGAACTGCTCTGCGATTATCGCGCATACGAGCGGTATAGTGAAGAGAGTAATGCCTGTGATGCCGTCCATGCCTGTCAGCAGCATGAATATGCAAAGTATACCGAATACGATAAGCTCATGTATCGTTCTTACCTTTGAGCTCTTTCCGTTTTTCCGGAGGTTCTTTGCCTTGACGTTATGGGCGAGCACCCTTGAATAAAGGTAGGAGCCTATAACGAGGAAGAGTATTCCGAGAGTATAGTATATCGTATGTCCCCAGAAGATCTCACGCATTTTCGCAGTTGACAGGGTAAGTGCCAGGAACAGAGCCGTGCCTGCAAGAGATATGGGCAGATTTCCTGTTACCTCCCTCATCAGGAGCACCATGAAAAGGGTCAGCAGGATAAAGAAGCAGGTCATGCCTATGATATGAGTTTTCATGCTGAGACCGTAGAAATGGAGCAGGGGTCTCATGATAGTATTTGTACCGAAGGGAAGGAAGCAGGCGTAGCTGAAATCCTTGTCGTAGAGATGACCGCTTTCAGCAGAAGCGTTCGCCCACATTATCGTATCTGTACAGTCTGCGTGGAATTCTCCCCTTGAGGTGGTAGTAACATAATAGCCTGTGGTAAACACAGCTCCTAAGAACAGGAAAACTGTGACCACCCATATTATCAGCTTGCTGAGTATGTCGAAGCGGTACTTGTCTTTGCTCTTTTCGGCGGCAGCCGTTTCAGCCTTACCCTCCGTGCTCTCAGCCGTACTTTCCTGAGTAACTGCCGCAGCTTCCGCAGCGTTTTCAGCGGCAGTCTCAGCTACTGTTCCGGCAGCAGTCTCCGCAGCCTCCGTGGTATCAACAGCGAATTCGGTAAGGTCAAGTGCCTCCTCCGCACCTTCGGTGCTGATCTCTGTAAGGTCTGTTAACTCTGCGATGGCTTCGGCAGCGTCGTTTTCTGTATCGTTGTTATGTCCGGTTTTATTGAGTTCATTATCCATGATAATATACCTCCGATAGAATTAGAGGCGCAATAGCTGCGCCTCATGTTATTGAATCATTTTTTGCTTTCCTTCTTGGTATAGAGAAGAATCTTTCTTGCGAAGAAGTTCCACAGGAAGGCTACGGCAGTAGACACTACTTTCGCTATCATCTGATAAGCGCTCGTTCTGTCTGCCAGCCAGAGCTTGAAGCCCCATGTTATCAATACAGTGATAAGGAGTCCTACAACGCCTATCGCCGCAAAGCCGATGAATTCCACAAGCTTGTTGCTTACCTTGGAGGTCCTGAAGACCCAAAGGGTACTGATAAGGTAGTTGACTACAAGACCGGCAATGAAGGAAAGGGAATTGGCAGCGACTGCGAATCTCTCCCCGAAAACGAACTTGAAGAGTATGAAGGAAAGTCCCCAGTCCACGACTGTAGCCAGTCCTCCCACGAAAAGATAGCGGAAAAACTGTATCAGAGTATTGTCCGTATCGCCCACAAACAGCTTCTTGAACTGTCTGTCGCGGAATATCTGCTTTATCTCGTCCATTACTTCTTCTCCTCATGGTATTCCTTTTCTGTATTGACGTTCCAGATAGCGGACTTGTCAGTGCTGCCGCTCTTTATAGCCTTTACAGCTTCAAAGGAAGTGACCATTGAGTGGTCTATATTGTTGTATCTGTGCTGACCGTTACGTCCTACACAGTAGAGATTCGGGATAGTATCGAGGTACTTTATGAGCTTGTCCATTTCCTCGTAGGTATCGAAGTAAGCGGGATAAGCCTTCTTGACCTTTTCCATGTGGGTATCTATTACCTCGTCTGCGCTGTCGATAAGACCGAGCTTTACCATTTCCTTAACGCAGAAGTCGGAGAACTGCTCCTCGGTCATGTTCCAGAACTTGTCGCCCTCTGTAACGAAGTATTCAAGACCTACCCAGACTGTATGTCCGAGGTCCTTTACCATGTAGGGAGACCAGTTGTTGTAGATCTGGAAGCGTCCCATTTTTACACGTCTGTCCTGAACATATACCCAGCAGTCGGGAACGATATTTCCAACTGTCTTCATAGTGGTCTTGTTCTTGAGCTTGAGCTTTGGAACGAGAACGCCGAGGGTCATATAGTCTCTGTAGGGGAGACCTGCTGCGATACGCGCAGCCTCCTCAGGAACGTCGTTCATGCCTGCAACAAGATCCTTGACAGGCATTGAGGAGATAACACAGTCTCCGCTGAGCTCAACCTCCTGACCGTCCTTTACATAAGTTACGCCTGTGATCTGATTATCTGAATTCTTATGGAGCTTCTTAACGGCAGCCTCCATGATGATATTGCCGCCCAGCTTCTTTATCTCGTCAGCTGTTACTTCCCAGAGCTGTCCGGGACCGAGCTTAGGGTACTTGAATTCCTCGATAAGAGAGGTATTCACCTTACGGTTCTTGACCTTGAAGAGCTTTCCGAAGAAGTCCTTGATGATACCTACCACAGACAGACCCTTTGTACGCTGAGCACCCCATGAGGCGTCTATCTCGCTGGGGTGTCTGCCCCACAGGTTCTCGGTGTAGTATTCAAAGAACATGGAGTAGAGCTTCTTTCCAAAGCAGTTGATATAGAAGTTTTCAAGGTTGTTTTCTGGGCGCTTGTGAAGAACGGCGCCGATATAGCTGAATCCTACCTTTACAGTTGTGAGCAGACCGAAATTCTTTAATGTTTCGGGCTTGAGCGAGATAGGATAATCATAGAACTTGTCATTGAAGAGGATACGTGATACTCTGCGTCTTTTGAGCATTACGCGGTTTTCTTTCTGAGGGTCGGGACCGCCTTCCTCTACATTCACGTGCCTTTTCAGGTACTTATCGTCGGAAGAGGGAAAGCCCTGCATAGGAAGCATATTGCTCCACCACTGATTGACCTCCGGTATCTTTGAGAAGAAACGGTGACCGCCCATATCCATACGGTTGCCCTTGTAGTTTACGGTTTTGGAGATACCGCCTATAGCTGATGTTTCTTCAAGAACAGTCACATCGAATTCGCCGGAGCCGTCTTTAAGAAGCTCATAGGCGGCGGTCAGACCTGCCGGTCCGGCACCGATTATTATGACTTTTTTCATGATGTATGATCCTTTCTTTACAGTGTCGTGATATTTATATCACGTCTGTTATCCTTCCCCATGATACTGACGCCGACACCTATAATAATAGACGAAATAAAAACCCGGATATTTCATATTGTGTGAAAAAACAGGTCCCAGCCGAAAAAGGCATGGTAATACGTCGTTTTTATAAAATATATTATATCATATTTTAAAATGGTAATCAAGAAAAAACTAACAATTTTTTTTTTTAGTGCATATCCAACAATTGTGAACAGCACAAATTGTATGAGTATACGAAGTTGAAAAATATTTTTTCAATATTCAATGGTTTTACGTTGAATAAGGGTTCATTTTGCCCCCCTTATGAGAGGGTGCTTCAAAACGGTGAGTGCCGGAAATGAAAAAGGCGCATATATATGTGCGCCTTGAAATATTATTTTTTCGTGCAGAATTCGACTTTTTCGCCGTTTAGTATCATATTTGTAGTCCTTACCGCGCACATTTTTCCGCACATAGAGCAGGTATGCCTGTCCGCAGGGGGAGTGCTCTCGAAGTAAGCCCTTGCTTTTTCGCCGTCAACGGCTATCTCGAACATCTTCTCCCAGTCCACCTCATGACGTGCCTCAGCCATAGCGTTGTCGCGGTCTGTAGCGTGTGGGACGCCCTTTGCGATATCGGCAGCGTGAGCGGCGATACGGCTTGCAATAATGCCTTCCTTTACGTCATTCGCGTCGGGAAGACGGAGATGCTCGGCGGGAGTAACGTAGCACAGGAAGTCCGCACCGCTGGCAGCAGCGATAGCGCCGCCTATAGCCGAGGTTATATGGTCGTATCCGGGGAATATATCCGTAACGAGAGGTCCGAGAACGTAGAACGGAGCATTGTGGCAGATACGCTTCTGCAGCTTCATATTTGCCGCTATCTCGTTCATAGCCATATGTCCGGGACCCTCTACCATTACCTGAACGTCCTTAGCCCATGCTCTTTCTGTAAGAGCTCCCAGCTCTATGAGCTCTGCTATCTGACCGCCGTCTGTGGAGTCATCTATACAGCCGGGGCGGAGAGCGTCGCCGAGAGATATGGTACAGTCGTATTCGCGGAGTATATCGAGGACCTCGTCATAGTACTCATAAAACGGGTTTTCATTGCCTGTCATCATCATCCATGCAAAGAGGAGTGAGCCGCCTCTTGAAACTATGTTCATCTTTCTCTTGTCTCTGCGGAAGGCTTCAACAGCGCGGCGGTTTATGCCGGCGTGTATGGTCATGAAGTCCACGCCCTCCTCAGCATGAGCGCGTACTACCCGAAGAAAGTCCTCGGCGGTTATCTCAAGGAGATCTTTTTCAAGGTAGCCGATAGCGTCATACATGGGAACTGTGCCTATCATGGCAGGTGACTTTTCAACGAGAGCCTTGCGGAAAGTGTTTGTCTTGCCGTAGTTGGAGAGGTCCATTATAGCCTCTGCTCCGAATTTCAAAGCCATATCCACCTTTTCCATCTCAACGTCATAGTTTTTTGCGTCACCTGAGATACCGAGGTTCACGTTTATCTTTGTACGCATTTTAGTGCCGATACCCTCAGGGGATATTGATCTGTGGTTGATATTGCAGGGAATGCAGACCTCGCCCTTTGCCACCAGTGCACGTAGCTCCTCTGCGTCTATGTATTCCTTTTCAGCGACTGTCTTCATTTCGGGAGTTATTATGCCCTTTTTAGCCGCTTCCATCTGTGTATGATAATTTCTCATTTTATTTCCTCCGGTTCTGCCGGAGCCGGAATGCCGAGAACGTGAGCCTTACGCTTTTTTCAGCTTCCGGCTCTCAGCATTTATTCAGTTTTGGGTTCTGCTTTGTTGCCTGCGCCTGCGAAGAGCTTCTTTGCTGCGATGCACAGGATAATAGTTGCTGCCATATCGGGCAGGGTGTTTCCAACAGGTATATCCTTTGTCATAAGTAACCTGTAGAGTGCAAAACCAAGCACCCATACGATACAGCTTATGATATCGAAGCTCTTGTCGGAGCTGTCCTTTTTGAGTATGAAATAGTCTGCTATCTGAACGGCTATCATAGGAGCGAATACCGAGCCGATAAGGTACAGGAAATTTGTTATATCGTCCATGGGGAAGAGGACGGCTCCCACAGTACCTATAACGGCGGCAGCAACGGCGATCCATTTGCCTTTTAGCTTTGAGAGTATGGACTCTCCGGAGATACCAGCCGAATAAGCGTCAAGGAAGGTAGTGGTAACGGTTGAGAATACCACTATAAGAAGTCCTGCGATGCCAAGACCAGCCTTCACCATAATCTGAGCGATATCGGATTCTGCTGTGAAAATAGCCGCACCCATGCCGATAGCGTACATCCAGCAGCTGATTATGCCGTAAACTATTGCGCTTACCGCTGTGGCAGCAAAGGGCTTTTCCGCTTCTCTTGTGTAGTCGCTTATGAGTGGAAGCCATGAAAGGGGCATTGCCACTGAAAGCTCAACAGCCGCGCCGAAGCTCATGCTCTCCTCGGATATGGGAAGCTCGCTGCCATCAAAGAATATGACCTTACAGAGTATAAGGGTGAGTATGAAAAGGGCAGCCATAGCTACAGTGTTTATCCTGCCGAGATTTTTGATGCCTATGAGTATCCAGAGTATGATTAGTCCGCCGATTACAAGGCACCATATCCATTTTCCTGCGCCGAATATGCCGTTTGCGGCAAGTGCGCCGTCGTATATCATTATTGCCGTCCAGCCTACGAGCTGTAGAACATTGAGCAGCGAGAAGAATATACCGCCCTTGCTGCCGAAACTCATTTTTACGGTCTCCATAGCGCTTTTTCTTGTTCTTCCACCGATAAGTCCTGCGAGGAAAAGCATGAAGCAGCCTATGATATGACCCGTGATCACTGCAAGGAGTCCTTTTCCGAAGCCCAGAGGAGCAAAATATGTTCCCGTGATAATTTCAGCTATGGAAACTCCTGCGCCGAACCATATCAGTCCGTTTTCGTATACAGAGGTGCGTTTCTGTCCCATTATTCCGCCTCCTCTGCAAATTCGCCCGTAAGCGCGAAGGCGTGAGCCATGGGTCCGCTGCCTTTCCCGAGGTCGAGCATAGCGGCAAGTGCGCCGGATATGTAGTCCTTTGCGCGTTCCACCGCTTTTTCAAGGGTGAAGCCCTTTGCCAGATTTGAGGCTATAGCGCTTGAAAGAGTGCAGCCTGTACCGTGGGTATTGGGATTGTCTATACGTTTTCCGTTGAACCATGTGCAGCTGCCATTGTTCCAGAGAAGGTCATTTGCGTCATTGAGACTGTGACCGCCCTTGCAGAGTACAGCGCAGCCATATTTCTCGCCGATGACCTGAGCAGCCTTTACCATATCGTCCTGTGAAGCTATCTTCATATCCGCAAGTATCTCAGCTTCCGGGATATTTGGGGTAACAACTGCTGCAAGGGGCAGGAGCTCTGATTTCAGAGTCTCCACAGCTTCCTCGGCAATTAGTCTTGCGCCGCTTGTAGCTACCATAACGGGATCTACGACGATATTCTCAGCCCTGTACTCTTTCAGCTTAGCTGCGATAGTACGGATAAGCTTTTCGGAGGAGACCATGCCCGTCTTGACTGCGTCGGGACGAATGTCCGTAAACACAGCGTCAAGCTGCATAGCCAGAAATTCAGGCGATACCTCCATTATACCTGTTACGCCGGTCGTGTTCTGTGCAGTGAGAGCGGTTACTGCGCTCATTGCGTAAACACCATTCATGGTCATAGTTTTAATATCAGCCTGAATGCCGGCGCCTCCGCAGGAATCGCTTCCTGCGATCGTTAATGCTGTTTTCATTTTCATTTCTCCTTTGTTGCGATTTCGGGCTTATGCCCCAGCATTAATTTTGTATAGCGGGACAAGGTGGTGCCCCCGGTGTCCCACTTTGCAAAGTTGAGAGTTTAGAGTTGAGAATGGAGAGTTGAATATAATACTCTGGAAGTATTTGTCCATAAGGGCACATATTAACTCTTAACTCTAAACTTTCAACTCTCAACTTTTCAAGCGGAGCTTGAAAATAAAAAGGTGTGCCCGCAGAGAGACACACCTATTCTTACATAAGTATTTCCCTACGTTGGCATTATCCAAATCAGGTAAGGTCGGAGTTTGAAACTCCCTCTCAGCCTGTTACACAAGCTCCCTTTTTCATATCTATTATACCACTTTTACGCTAAATGTCAAGGAGTGGAATTGTTTACAAAATATACTTGAATGTAAGAAGCAGTTTTGGTAAAATTATTATAAGATGAAGCGCTTCCGGGCGCCGAATAAATATCCGTAAAGCAGGAGGTATGAAGCATGGACAAGAAAGCAATGTATAAAATAAGCTACGGACTTTTCGTTGTGACAGCAAACAGTGACGGCAGAGACAACGGCTGTATCACAAACACTCTCGCACAGGTGACGTCTTCACCGAACAAGGTGAGTCTGACAGTTGCAAAGACCAACTATACCCACGATCTTATAATGACGACAGGAAAATTTACAGCTTCCGTTATAAGCACAGACGCTGATTTTGAGCTTTTCAGGCATTTTGGTTTCCAGTCCGGCAGGGATGTGGACAAATTTGCTGACTTTAAGGGATGCAGACGTGCAGAAAACGGCTGCCTGATAGTCACAAAGGGTACGAATGCATATATATCCGGTTCTGTGTGGCACAGCATCGACCTCGGCACACATACCATGTTCATTGCCGAGGTAACCGGTATGGAGGTGCTGAGCGATATTCCTTCCGCAACCTATGAATACTATCAGAGTAATATAAAGCCGAAGCCTGAAGCTGTAGGGACCACCTCAGACGGCCAGACTATCTGGAGATGTGTTATATGCGGCTACGAATATGTGGGTGAGGAGCTTCCAGATGACTTTATCTGCCCCATATGCAAGCACGGAAAGGCTGACTTCGAGAAGGTCACACAGGGTGCTCATGAGGACGCTGTGCCTGTGGGAAAGACAGAGAGCGGCGAAACTGTCTGGAGATGTACGGTATGCGGCTATGAGTACGTCGGCGAGGAAATGCCTGCGGACTTTGTCTGTCCTATCTGCGGAGTTGGTACGGAGCTCTTTGAAAAAATGAGCTGATGAGGGCAGTATACAGTACAGCTTTTGCGTAAGGGGGATATATTATGATCGTATATTTTTCAGCTACAGGAAACAGTAAATACGCGGCAGAAAGGATAGCCGCAGCTCTGAACGACAGGGCTGTGTCCATAGAGGACAAATGCTACGATATTTCTCTTGAAGACGGGGAGTGCTTCGGCATAGTAACTCCTACCCACTGGTGGGCTCTCCCGATACTTATGAGGGAATACCTACAGAAGCTGAGGCTCCACAGACAGGGAAAGCATTATGTGTTCATAGCTTCCACCTACGGTACTACAGTGGGCTGCAGCGGCGAGGAAGCAAGGCATATCCTTAAAGAGAATGGCATACGACTCAGTGCGGTGTACAGTATAAAAATGCCTGATAACTGGACAGTTACCTTCAATCTAAGCAACAAGGAAAAGGTCGCGCGGCAGAATGAGGCTGCCGAAAAAAATATAAACAGCGTCATATCGAAGATACTTGACAGGAAAAAGGGCTGCTTCCTTACCATGAGGACTCCTTACGCCTTTCACAAGTACACGGACAAGGTATTCGCAAAGGTGAGAATGACAAAGAATCTGTACGTTGAGGACAGCTGCAGCGGCTGCGGTCTCTGTGCCGAGAAATGTCCCGTAAAGGCTATAGAGATAAGGGACGGCAAGCCTGTCTGGGTGAAGGAGCGCTGCGCTCTGTGCTTCCGCTGCCTGCACCATTGTCCGCAGTTCGCTATACAGTTCTGGAACGGAGCTACAAAGAAGCACGGGCAGTATACCAATCCCAATGTAAAGGTATAAGGAGCTGGAAAAACTTGCTATGGGCAACACTGACTGCAATTACAAAATATTTAACCGCGACATGATGAAATATCTTGCGGTATTCATTATGTTCTGGGGACATCTTATCGGCTGGGCGGTGCAGTATAAGTACGGCGGTATCGAAGCATACTATACTCTTCCTTTGTGGGAATACATCATAATATATACATCGCTTTTCTGTCCGCCTGTAATGTTTTTCTTTATCGCAGACGGCTACAAATATACCCGCGACAGGAAAAAGTACGCGCAGAGGCTTCTTCTGTTTGCCTGCATAACTCAGCCCTTTGACTGGCTGTGCTGTCACAGGTCCAGCGGATGGTGGCACACGAATGTTATATTCACGCTGTTTTTCGGTCTGCTTGCCATAATGGCATGGGAAAGTAAGTACAAGCTGTGGCAGAGGATAGCGCTTGTAATACTGTGTGACGGAATGACGCTGCTTATATATTCAGACTGGATCATATTCGGAGTTCTGTTCATACTGTTCCTGCATATCTTCCGTGAAAAGCCAAAGGCGAGGTTTATAGCCTATATGAGCCTTACAGCTCTGCATTTCCTGCCGAACCTGTTCAGTCTCGGCAAGATACCCACGGACAGACTTATCATACAGATAGCGGTCATGATGCTGATGTTTGTGCTTGCATACCTGTGCATGACTGTTTTTTACAACGGCAGGAAGGGAAAACACCCAACGCTGGCAAAGTGGTTCTTTTACGGCTTCTACCCGCTGCATTATCTGATAATATGGATAGTCTGCGTTATTATCAGTACATAAGAAAAAGGCACTCTGATGAGTGCCTTTTTAATGTTTATTGACTTATGAGAAGCTTACGCAACGCAATGAGGTCAAATACATCTAAAACTGAATCATTGTTGATATCTGTATTTTCTGCATTGACTTCTTTTTCAGAGCCGAGAAGGTATTTCTGCAGCTTTACAAGATCGGCAACATTTACCTGACTGTCGCTGTTGACATCACCTCTGAGCACCGAGCTGTAAAGACCGTAAACCGCTATTTCTGCCACATTGCAGAGATATACGCTGTCCCTGTTCAGCGGACTTGCCGGAGCTCCCGTGGGTACCTCGTATCGGACGTACCGTGCGGTAACATTGTCAAATTCCGGTGTGAAGTTCATACGGAAGGCAGGCTTGCTTTCAACAGTATATATCTTCTTCCAGTTCATACCGTCTGTGGATACGCTGAAATATCCGCCGATCATACGGGCTTCGTAGTCCTCGCGTGGACAGTAGGCGATATTTTTTATCTGACAGTTCTTTCCGAGATCCATAGTGACGTATCCGCCCTCAAGCCCGTCAAAATAGGTGTTCATGTTTCCGTCGTAAGCCTTTTCAAAGGTAACTGAGGCAGTGTCCTTCCATGAGGAGCTTCCGCTGCCGGAAACAGGAGCGAGCCTGTCGTATTTCGCAGCTGAGGACTGACCGTGAGGAGTTCCGTACAGGGATATCTCGGCGATATTCGCACAGTAGGCGCTGTCATTGTTGTAGTCGTTCTTCGGCGCTCCGGAAGGTACCTCATACCTTATATAACGTGCTGTGGTATCTCCGGAAAGAGCTGTGACGTAGTGCATACCGGAGGTTGGCTTGCTTTTTACGGTATATAGTGTCGTCCAGTTCTGACCGTCCTGCGATGCAAGGAAGCGTCCGTCTCCCATACGGTATTCATATCCGGCTCTCGGAGCATAGCCCAGTGCGGACAGGTCATAGAGCTGACCGAGGTCTGCCTGTACCCAGCCGTCGGAAACTCCGTCAAAAAATGTGGAGATATTTCCATCGAAAGCCTTTGTGCAGTCTGTGGAGGAGTCGCTGTTCCATGAGTCGGAACCGCTTACCATGCCTGAGGTGACAGTTATCCTGTCCGTTAGGGCACCGCCGCCCTTTACTCCGTTGATGATGAAGGTGGTAACGGACTGCTTGGCAAGTGAAACTTCAAGCGCTCCGCCGGATACGCTGATATTTCCTATATCCTTCCAGTTCTCGGAATTGCTGGTGCGTATGGCTGAGGCAGAGGTCCCGGCGGAATCAAAGCCGGAAAGGTCGAATACAAGGTCCTTATCGGAAGAGCCGTCGTTTGTGGCAACTATGACCAGTTTATTGTTCTCGGTGTCGAGAGCGGCCACGCAGTTCCCGCCGCATTTCAGCATTGTCATTCCGGGGCGGATATACCGTGAGAACTGACCCATTGCGTAATACTTCTTTGTGAGTATGATATTGTTATTATCATGGTCGGCAACGGCAAGTCCCCAGTAGCCGCCCTGAGTGTTTATCATGCCCTTGTCCTTGTTTCCGTTCATTCCCACGGAGGATATATGATTGTCGATCACCTGCCAGAGTATCCACGCGGAGCAGTTGAGCTCGTTGCAGTCGAGGGTTATGCGGTCGGCAAGCCACAGTGCAGCTCCCATTTCGCCGGCATTGCTTCCTGCGGTGGAGCCGCCGTCCACCTCGCTCATCCACAGGTTGCGGCCTGCCTTTATAGCAGTATTTTTCAGCTCTGCACGCTGGCTGCCGCCGTAGGTGTGGGTGTCGATACGGCCTATAAGAGCCTTTGTGGTGTCGGACAACTTGTTCCATGAGCTTATTTGAGTATCTATTACAGATTCGTCGCAGGCGCTTATGATGATATCGTTGATACCCCGCTTTTTCAGCGAGGCTGAAAGCGCCTGATATATCTTGTCCATAGAGGAGCCCTGATCGAAGTGACAGCCCTCCTGCTTGTTGCTGTAGGCTCCCCAGTAGTCGGTGTAGGGCTCGTTCATGGGTGTTATGCTCTGTACGTGTATGCCCCAGTCCTTTTCGTAGTGGGCTGTTACCTCGGCTAAGTATTCGGCAAAATCGTTGTATTTGTCGTCACGGAGATTGTTCTCGCCGGAGTTCACTGCTCCGGAGCTGCAGCCGCTGTTGGTCATATAATACGGGGGAGAGTTTGAGAACATCTCCACTATCATATCGTCGCCTGCGGCGTCAATACATCGTCTGAGCACATTGCGCTGATTGGCGTCAGCGCTCCAGTCGTAGGTTACGGAGCCGTTATTGTACTTCGTATAGCCGGGCATATTTGAGTCGGTACGGGTTATATGAGTGTGGGAAGGGTCGTCGCCGCCTCCGATATTGAAGCGGGCGATGTTCAGTCCCAGTCCGTCGGTGCTGAAAAAGATCCCGGCTGCCTTCTGAGAAAGGCTGTCAGAATAGCCTATGCGGTTCGCCCACCAGCAAAGCGATGTGCCCCAGCCCTCAAATTTTCCGCCGTTGATGTCGTATACGTCATAGGGGGATATGCTCACTATTGTTGCTGCCGCTGCGGTATCTGCTGCCGGGAAGGCGTTTGTCAGAGCTGTAAGCATACACAGCGAAGCGGCTGCGGAGATGATCCGCTTTATCATTTTCATGTTTTTCGCTCCTTTCAGGGGTGAATATATATTACTAACATTATAACGCATTTTTTGTGTGCTGTAAACATAAAAAATGATGTTTTTGATGAAATTATGACCCGTTTTGGGGAGCGGATATAATTCGGCTTTACATATCACTTTAAATATGCTATAATTTTGAAAATGAGATACGGTTTTATGCGGAGCCGCCGTGTACAGGCGGAGCTTTGCTCCGCCTGACGGTTTCACGCTTGATAATGAAGGAGCACATATTTTGATGCAGTGAAACCGTCGGACGCGAGCGTCCGTACACGGCGGCATATATAACGATGAAAGGAAAAAATATGAGCGCTTACGTTGAGTTTAAAAATGTTAAAAAGACATATAAGACGGGCGAAGTCGAGATACACGCTCTGAATGATGTGAATTTTGAGATAAACAAGGGGGAGTTCTGCGTTATCGTGGGAGCTTCCGGCGCAGGAAAAACGACTATACTCAATATCCTCGGCGGTATGGATACCCTTACGAGCGGAAGCGTCTTTCTTGACGGTACGGAAATATCTGCTCTCAGCAAAAGGAAGCTGACCGCATACAGGCGCTATGATGTGGGATTTGTTTTTCAGTTCTATAACCTTGTGCAGAATCTGACTGCGCTTGAAAATGTCGAGCTTGCCGCGCAGATATGCCGGGATCCTCTTGACGCAAGGAAGGTGCTTGAGCAGGTTGGGCTTTCAGAGCGCACCAAGAATTTCCCTGCACAGCTCTCCGGCGGCGAGCAGCAGCGTGTGGCAATTGCACGTGCTCTTGCCAAGAACCCTAAGTTGCTCCTGTGCGACGAGCCTACGGGCGCTCTTGATTATACTACCGGAAAAGCGGTCCTGCAGCTGCTGCAGGATACCTGCCGCCGGAACGGTATGACAGTTGTGGTCATAACCCACAATCAGGCGATAACTCCTATGGCTGACCGTATCATAACAGTAAAAAGCGGTACTGTATCGGGAGTGCGGATCAATGATAATGTCGTTGATATCGCGGATATAGAGTGGTGACGCTATGGGAAGAGCAGTAAGAAAGACCGCGCTTCGGGAGATACGCGGCACATTCGGACGTTTTTTTGCAATAATGGCTATTATCGCTCTCGGCGTCGGATTTTTTTCAGGTGTCAGGATCACTACTCCGGCTATGGTCGACACGGTCAACAGGTTCCTTAATGAGAATCAGTTCTA
Organism: Ruminococcus sp.; assembly: GCF_016287535.1. Taxonomy (GTDB): domain Bacteria; phylum Bacillota; class Clostridia; order Oscillospirales; family Ruminococcaceae; genus Ruminococcus. The sequence goes on along the minus strand of NZ_JAEFAJ010000013.1, from coordinate 17,620 downwards.
CGATTACAGGCTTCTCTCGGCTCTGGGCTGGCAGGAAGAGGATATCGCAGATTTCCGCAGCCGCGATGATGTCAGGTATGCTGAGGGAGCCTACAGTCTTGATATAATGACGGCAGGAACGAACGAATATGTTATGAGGCTCCATTCCATAACGGAGAATATCAACGGCATAAAGCTGGTTGAGGGCAGAATGCCGCAGGGTGATGACGAATGCCTTATAGAATCAGGGAAAGGCACTGTGGGCAACAAGCTTTATCTTTCGGATGATAATACTGATACGGTGAAAAATGCCCTGAAGCACGATATATTTAATGTAGTCGGAGCTGTTGATTCTCCGGTGTATATCAATTTTGAGAGAGGAAACTCTTCTGTCGGAAACGGTGAGATAAGAGGTTTCGTTTACCTTCCGGCAGAAGCCTTCGACCTTGACGTCTATACAGAAGCTTATGTAAGATTTGATCAGGATCTTGACATTTATTCTGACGAGTATGACGACTATATGGACGGCAGGGAAGAGCAGTGGAAGGAAATATCCCAGACACGTGCTGACCTGCGTTTTGATGAGATATACAGTGAAGCTGAGAAAAAGCTCGGCGACGGCAGGGAAGAGCTTGAAAAGAATCGCAGCGACGGTCAGGAAAAGCTTGATGAAGCCAAAAGAAGTCTTGACGACGGAAAGGCGCAGCTTGATGAACAGCTTTCTCAGCTGGAGCAGATAAAGGATATCATGCCGGAGCAGTATGCTTCGGGTATGGAGCAGTATAATGCGGCTCTTGCTGATTACGAAAGCGGGCTCGCGGACTATGAGAGCTCTCTTGCGGACTTTGAAAAGCAGATAAGCGATGCGGAGGAGGAACTCCGCAAGGGCGAAAATGAACTTGAAAAGCTTAAAAAGCCTGATACCTATGTGCTTGGAAGAAATACCAATATCGGATATGCCTGCTTTGAAAGCGATTCGGATATCGTGGCGCAGGTCGCAAGAGTTTTCCCTGTGTTTTTTATCCTTGTGGCTGCTCTGGTCTGTATGACCACAATGAGCCGTATGGTTGAGGAACAGCGAACTCAGATAGGAGTTCTCAAAGCGCTTGGCTATTCCGAAAGAACGGTAATGGGCAAATATATGTTTTACTCTGGGACAGCCGCCATTACTGGCTGTATCCTCGGATACGGAGCGGGTACATACGTGTTCCCGAAAATAATATGGAAATCCTATGAGCTGATGTACCTGAAACTGCCGATACGTTATCTTTTCAGTGTAAAGCTTGCGGTCATCGCACTTGTGGTGTCGCTTATATGTTCAGTCGGAGTTACATGGTTCAGCTGCAGGATAGAGCTTTCCGAGACAGCTGCCGCTCTTATGCGTCCCAAGGCTCCTAAGGCGGGAAAGCGAGTGCTTCTGGAGCGTGTTGGCTTTATCTGGAAGAGGCTGAAGTTTCTTAAAAAGGTATCTATCAGAAATATATTCCGTTATAAAAAGCGCCTCTTTATGATGATACTCGGTATCGGCGGCTGCATGGCGCTGCTGCTCACAGGCTTCGGTATAAAGGACTCTATCGCAGGCTTTGCGGATACTCAGTATGACGAGATAGAGGTGGCTGATGCTTCTGCTGCCCTGAGAAATATGGATGAGGGCGTGCCTGATGATCTGATGACAGTGTTCAGCGAGAATACCGAGGATCATACCCTGCTTTACACCGGTGCGTGGGACCTGCTTTACGGAAAAAGAGTAAAGAGCGTGACTCTCAACGCGGCAGAGAGCTTTGAGAATATGGATAAATACTTTGTCCTGAAGGATATCAACGGCGCCTCCATTGCTCCGCCTGCCGAGGGAGAAGCAGTTGTAAGCCACAGTATCGCTGAACGCTATGGTATCAAAAAGGGTGGTACCATGAGACTCAGAGATGAAAATATGCGTGAACTCAATGTCAAGGTAACCGGAGTATTTGAAAATCATGTTTACAACGTGGTATTCATCAGCAAGGATACAATGGATAAGCAGCTCGGCGAAAAAACTCCGCTGAACTACGCCTTTATCAACTTCAAAGAGGGAGCGGACGAGGATCAGGCTTATGCGGCGATCTCAAAAAACAGCCATGTTATGCAGCTGCTGAGATTTGACGTCCTGAAGGTGAGACTGAGCAAAATGATGGGAAGCCTTGATTATATAGTGCTGATAGTAATTATCTGTGCTGCGGGACTTGCTTTCATTGTTCTCTATAACCTTACAAATATAAATATAACAGAACGTGTCCGCGAGATCGCTACGATCAAGGTGCTTGGCTTCTTCCGGCGGGAGACCTCGGCTTATGTGCTCCGTGAGAACATTGCGCTTACGGCTATGGGAATTGCGGCGGGAAGCGTTGCCGGCGTATTTCTGCACCGTTTTGTAATGGCGCAGATAAAGGTGGATCTTGTGGATTTCAGTGTAAAGATACTGCCTGTGAGCTTCGTTTACAGTATAATTCTCACTTTCCTTTTCAACTTTGCTGTTGATCTCTTCATGGAGCTGAAACTGGAGCGTATAAATATGGCGGAATCACTTAAATCTATAGAGTAACTTAAATAATGTCTTTATTATGTCCTCCCTTCAATCAGGGGAGGATATTTTTGTGCAAGTTACTAAATATAGGGAAAAAGTCCTTGTCAACATTGACTTTTATAATTACTTATGTTATAATAAAAATGAACCAATAAAAGAAAAAGAGGGTTCGGGGATATGTATCGATCAATTCGATAAGGAGAATAGAAAATGAATTACAAGATCAGAAGAGGCGTACTTAAAAGGTACAAAGACGAGAAGAACGTCACCGAGATCTTCATTCCCGATAGTGTCGACATTATCGGAGAAGGCGCTTTCAATGGCTGTACTAATCTTGTAAGGATACTGATACCCGATTCGGTAAAGGTGATTTCGGATACAGCATTCAATGACTGTGAGAACCTTAAATGCATTTCTCTTCCTGAAAGTACTGTCAGGGTAGGCTGGTATGCGTTCAAGGGCTGTCATAATCTGCGGGAACTGACAGTTTCTTCAACACTGAAGGAAATAGGCAGACACGCTTTCGCAGGCTGTGATAATCTTACAACTGTTCATGTCAGACATGACAGCAAGGTTTACAAGTTTGTACTCAATGCCGAGCTCGATGACGAAAGATGGCAGCAGATAAGGCACTCGCTGCATCAGCTTGACAAAGCAATAGCGGTTTGATAATTCCACACCCCCGTCCGTAGTAATGGACGGGGTGTTTTTTGATCTGAGACAGCTCGAACGCTTCCGCGTTGCCGCTCGTAAACTCGTTTATTAAAAAAGCCATAGTATCTCCGAAACGGAAATACTATGGCTTATATTTGTATATCACTCATGCTTTGAATTCAAATTTGGGCATAAGCTGGAGCTTGTGCAGATTTGCTCTGTGAAGACGGTCTATCTTCTCCTTTATCTCCGGTACAGCGCTGAGATCGTCCTCGCCGCGGATATATCTGTCCAGCATCGCATAGGTGAAGCCGAGATTCTCCTCGTCTGTCTTGCCGCAGAGTCCGTCTATCGGTACCTTGTGTACCAGTTCACGGGGAAGTCCGAGGACCTCGCCTACCTGCAATACCTCAGTTACCGTGAGGTCCGAAAGCGGTGAGAAATCTCCGGCAGCGTCGCCGAATTTTGTGGAGTAGCCTACCCAGTCCTCGGAGAGATTGCAGGTATTTACAACCCTGCCGTTATGGCAGGCTGCAACCGCGTAGAGTGTAGTCATGCGTATACGTGCAGGAGTATTGATAACAGCCTGATTAGTTGGTTCGACGTGCTTTTTAAGCTCGTTCATGAAAGTGCTTACAGTGTCGCCGATGTTGATTGTATAGCTCTTTATACCGAGTGTATCAACAAGCAGATGGCTGTAGGAGATGTCAGCCTGCTCGCCCTGAGGCATAAGCACTCCGATAACTCTGTCTTTTCCAAGAGCCTTTGCGCATACCGCTGCGGCTACGGAGCTGTCCTTGCCGCCTGATATGCCGATAACGGCGTTGGTTGTGGGAGAAGCGGTCCTTTCAAACAGGTCGCGTACCCATTCAACTACTTCCTTTGTCACTTTTTCTGCATTGAAACTGTAGCTCATAAATATACCTCCGCTGTTCATGTACCTTGACCGCAGCGCGCAGCCCGGTCATGTTATTCTGCCATTGCCTTCTTTATAGCAGCAAGAAGCTCGTCGTATGTCTCGAATGCCGGGAGCTCAGGGTGGTCCTTCTTGATCTGCTCTGTGCTGCGGAAAAGGAAGCCTGCCTTGCTTGCCTCTATCATGGCAAGGTCGTTGTAGCTGTCGCCGCTTGCGATAGTATCATATCCGATGGACTGGAGAGCCTTTACCGTTGTGAGCTTGGACTTCTCACAGCGCATCTTGAATCCGGTTATCTCGCCGTTTTCTGCGACTTCAAGGCTGTTGCAGAAGATAGTCGGCCAGCCGAGCTTCTTCATAAGAGGTGCAGCGAACTGTGTGAAGGTATCACTGATGATGATGACCTGTCCCAGCTCGCGGAGAGAGTCAAGGAACTCCCTTGCGCCTTCCATTGGTTCGATCTTTGCGATAGTGTCCTGTATCTCTTTAAGTCCGAGACCGTGCTCCTTGAGAATACCAAGGCGCCATTTCATGAGCTTGTCATAGTCGGGCTCGTCACGGGTTGTCTTTTTGAGTTCGGGAATGCCGCTTGCCTCCGAAAAAGCTATCCATATTTCGGGAACAAGAACTCCTTCAAGGTCAAGACAAGTTATATACATAATGAATTCCTCCGTTAAAAAAATCTTACCTTAATATTATACAACTTTTTACCGTATTTGTAAAGTATAAAATAAGAGCGGCATTAAGCCGCTCCTTGTGTCAGTATGAAAGAACTGTATTTACTATGCCCTGATAGAGATATCCTGTCTGACTTGCGAAGTCAAATCCGAAATCAGCCGGATTCTGAAGCTGCATAACTATTATGTATGAGCCGTCCGAACCATAATTGCTGTAGTCAGTATATTTTATTTTTTCGCCTGTGCGGTCCGCCGCATTTTTCAGGCAGCCTGTGATATAAAGAAAATCGCCGCGTCCTGTTTCGGCAGTTCCGGTCTTTGCGTAGAATTCATAATTCTCCGGAACGTATATGCCAAGATTACCGGCAACTGCTCCCATACAGTCAAGAAGATTCTGACGGTATTCCGCAGGTATGCTCGCTATTGTCTCATAGGGTGAGGAGCCCTTTGCACATTCCTTTGAAGGATCTGTGGTATCAACTATCTGCTGAACGACGAAGGGCTTTACCATGTCTCCGAATACAGCTTCTCTGCCAAGAGCGGCAAGATATATGGGACAGGTCTTTACGTGAGACTGTCCGAACGCGCTCCTGCGCAGATCATCGAGACATTCTATCTTTATCTGGTTTTCGATAGTACCGAAATCACAGCTTACAGGATCGCAGAAATGGAAAAGTCCGTTCAGTTCGTCAAGTACCTTTTCCGTACCGAGTTTGTCATATACCTTTGCGAAGAAGATATTGCTTGAATTCACGAAGGCTGAATAAAGCGTTCTTTCGGGTATGGGATATCCGCCTGTTTCATGATCCCAGTTGACTATTGTAGCTCCGCTGTCGGTCCATTCGCCGTCGTCATATAGACAGGTGATACCGTTCTTGTCGGCGATGACTTCTGACATTATCTTGAAGCAGGAGCCGGGGGAAGCGTTCATGAATGCCTTGTTTTCAAGAGCTCCCGACCAAAGCGAGTTCCTGTACTCCTCATCAGAGAAATACAGCTCCGGGTCGTAATTGGGATAGGAGACCTCAGCGAGTATCGAACCGTCTGTCCTGAGTACAACGATTGAGCCTGACATACCCATATTTGCCATATATGAGCATAGCGCGGTCTGTATGTCGGAATCTATGGTGAGACGGACCGATCTGCCGACTTCATGATCTGCGGTTATACTCGTGGGATTTACAGTTTTAAGCAGATCCTTCAGCGATTCATCCAGGCCGTCTGAAGCCTCGCTGATTATATTGCTGAAGGAGTAGGCGCAGTTTTCACCGTAAATACGCTCATCGTCCTCTCCCTTGGCGTAGGTGCCGTATGTAATTAGATTTAAATTGGTATCGTAAATATTTCCCCTGTATACCAGTGCTGTCGTCGTGGTAGTAGTTGTCGTTTCTGCAGCAGTTGTTGTGTTCTGCTGTACTGCTCCGGTGCCGTTAAGGACTTCAAATTGTCCGACCTTTGCCGAACAGGACGGAAACGACATTGCCGCGGCGCCTGCAGCCAGCAGCGGCAGAAGCCTTGTTCCCCTGAAAATCATTTTGATTACCGTCCTCAGAAAGATTTGCATTTTCGCACCTTTGAAGATGCGGGAAAGTCATACCTTAATTATACATTCTTTTCCACGATACGTCAATATATTTCAAATAATAAAACAAGAAAATTTACATTTGTTTATTATATTATGTATTGACACAGCTTCTCATGCAGAATATAATTAATGTGAACTCAATATAACGCTAATATCAAAAGATAACGGAGGTAATCATATGGCTTCAAGCAGGGAATATCTTGAATTCATACTTGAACAGCTGTCAGATATCGGGGATATATCATACAGGACCATGATGGGAGAGTATATTTTTTATTACCGCGGCAGGGTCGCAGGGGGGATATATGATGACCGCTTCCTTGTAAAACCGACAGCTTCCGCGAAAAGGCTTATGCCGGACGCACCTTATGAACTTCCCTATGAAGGCGGCAGCAAAATGCTGCTGGTGGAGGATATTGACAACAGGTCCTTCCTTAAAGAGCTTTTTGAGGCGATCGCTGACGAGCTGCCGGAACCTAAGAAAAAGAAACGATAGTATGCTGTAAAAAAAGCTCCCGTGGGCGGATGCCCGTGGGAGCTTTATGTTATTTGCCAATCACCCTGTTGAGTATCTCTCGGTAAACGCCTGCTGACTGTGAGGCGAACTCAAAGCCGTGCTCGGCAGGATTCTGTATCTCCATTACAACTACATACGAGCCTGTTTCACCATAGCTGTCGTAGTTGTCCCAGCTCTGAGAACCGTTGTCGTTATAATTTTTAGCGCAGCCTGTTATGTACAGGAAGTCGCCGAGCCATCCCTCTGCTGTGCCGGTCTTGGCGTAGAAGCTGTAGCCCGTTGGGGGATATACTCCTATATCAGAAGCTACCGAGCCCATGACACTGAGGAGGTTGTCCCTGCATTCCGGAGGTATCGACGCAATAACGTCATTTGCCTTTGAGCCGCTGCCTGTTTTCCTGTCCGGATCTGAGCTGTCCACTATATCCTTCATTACGAAGGGAGTGACCATATCTCCGAATGCAGCCTCTCTGCCGAGCGCCGCAAGGAATATGGGGCAGGTGAGTACCTTTGCCTGTCCGAAAGCGCTTCTGCGGAGGTCGTCTATATCTTCGATCTCTATATTATTGCTGAGGTCACCGAAGTCGCAGTGGATATCATCGGAATCCTCAGCTCCGAAATGGAATATCGTCCTGAGATCGCTGATAACATTTTCTTCTCCGATATTCTCGAAAGCTTTTGCGAAGAAGATGTTGCTGGAGTTGATAAATGCGGAATTAAGTGAACGGTTAGGTATGGGGTAGCTGCTCTTGTTGGTCTTGTGATCCCAGTTGACAATGGGATGATCGTTGCCGAAATCCCATGTACCGTCGTCATAGAGGGAGTATATACCGTATTTATCAGCCAGTACCTCGGACATTATCTTGAAGCAGGAACCGGGCTCATAGTTGCTGAAAGCCTTGTTGCCTGTTTCTCCCCACGCGAGATCCTCATTGTATTTCTGATCTTCAACAGCGTTGGGCTCGTATGACGGGTAGCTTACCTGTGCCATTATGGAGCCGTCTGTCCTGAGGACTACTACTGCGCCTCTGAGGTTTATGCTTTCCATGTAGCTGTATATGTCGTTCTGAACGTCACCGTCGATAGTGAGCTTTATGGACTGACAGCCGTTTTCGCCGGCAGGGGCGGTGAGGATCTTGTCAAAGGCTGTGTCATAGCCGTCGGACATTGAAGTGATTATATTCGCAAAGGAAACGGCATAGTCATTGGTATAGACTCTTTTTTTGCCGTCTTCAGAATCGGAAACAAGAAGGTGTCCCTTTGAATCGAAGATATTTCCCTTTGCGCCGGCGGCAGTGGTCTTTTCTTCTGTGACTGCTTCCGTTGCGGTTTCTGTGGTAACTGAGGAAGTCGCTGTGGTAGCTTTCGGTTTTTCGCCAAGGTCTGCCTTGCCGACAGGTGAGGAGCCGCATGAAGCAAATGAGCCAAGCAGAGCAGCCGAAGCTGCAAGTGCTGTGAATCTGTTCGTTTTCATATTATCATTTTCCTTGATATGTATTTTTCGTAAGACGAATTAATAATATTATAGTTCATATTTTCATGTTCGTCAACTGTTTGCGAAAAAAATACTTGACTATTTCACTGAGATATGAGATAATAAATTGTATATGATTTTTAATGAAAGCGAGTTTTGTTATGTTAAAGTATATTCTTACGTTTCTTATTTCCATGGTACCCCTTGTAGAGCTGAGGCTCGGAATACCCATCGGCGTCGGCATGGGCGTAAAATGGTCTTATGCCGTAGCTATCTGTATGATAGGAAATATGCTGCCCGTTCCGATAATATTCTTCTTTGCGAGAAAGGTGCTTGAATGGGGCAAGGATAAGAAGTATATCGGCAAGTTCTTTACGTGGTGCCTTGAAAAAGGACATCACGGCGGCGAAAAGCTGAAGGAAAAGGCAGGCAAGGGTATGTTCTGGGCTCTGCTTCTTTTCGTGGGTATACCGCTTCCCGGCACAGGCGCATGGACAGGTACTCTTGCGGCAAGTCTTCTTGATCTTGATTTCAAGAAGAGCATACTTGCTGTAACTCTCGGAGTTGTCCTTGCAGCTGTTATCATAACCGCCGCGACTCTTCTCGGATTTGGCGCGTTCACTGCTGCAAGATCATGATACGTCCGGAAAACAGCGGCGACGCTGCCGCAATTGACAGGATAGTGAGCGGCTTCGGCGGAGATGATACATATACCGCAAGGCTGCGCAGCTCAGGCGGTATCATTTCAGAGCTTTCACTGGTTTCGGAGGACGGCAGCGGCGGTATTAACGGCTTTATCGGCTGTGCTCCAGCAAGGACAGGGGGGACGGATACTCCGCTTATCACCGGTGTACACGCTGAAAGCGATGAAATAAAAAAAGCGCTTGTTACAGAGCTTATACGCAGGGCAAAGGAGCAAGGAAGAGATTATCTGCTTGCCTGTTATGATGAGTCTGTACCATATGAGGAGCTTTCGTTCTTCAGCTCTGTGTGTTTCGGTATAATTCCTCCCGGCAGCTTTGAGAATATCGGAGCTTTGCTTTGCATATGCCTTTCGGGAAAGAAGCTTGCGGAAGCGGTCAGGGCAGAACTGCCGGCAGAGCTGGGCCAGAGCTATACTGAGCCTGTTTTTGATATCCACACACGTCTTTCGGCGGAAGAGGCGGAGTTCGCTGCATTTGACACAAGGCGGCGCAGCCGTATAACGAGCTACTTCCTGGACGCTGCACTTATATTGTTTTCAGTGGCAATGTTTGCATGGAAGAAGGAGTTTTTTTATCTGTCGCCTGCCATTATCGCTGTGGTGTTCAGGATAAGAGCGATAATGGACATGAAGAAGTTCAGGGAGACAAAAGAGCAGGAAAAAGAGAACTCAAAAGCAGGCCCGATAGATTCACAGCTGCTTTTTTATGAGGAAGGACTTATTGCTTTTTATCCCGACAGAAGCAATGCCCAGTTCTTTTTGTATAAGCACTTCCATTATATGTTTCTGAAAAAGGATTATATGTTTATCGGATATCCCACCAGGGACAGACACGTGGGCGGAATACATATAATGTACCGTGATATTCCCGATAAGGAAGCTCTGATTAGCTTCATAAAGAAGAAAACGGGCGGAATAAGAATAATGAAGTAAGGCAGAGCCGCAGCTTAGTTGCTGCGGCTTATTGCTGATGTTTATTTACTGAAAATTCATTGACTAATTTATTAGCATAGTTTATAATGTATTATATACTCAGTAAATGCCCTGCAGCGGTTATTGGGGGCATATTGATCAAGTAAAAGGAGGGGGGCTCTTCAATGAACGGAAATAAGCGGTTCAGTATACTTTTCCCTTGTTTTGAAAATGTGGCTTACAGGCAGCTTTCTGAAATAACCTGCCATGATCTCGGACTCGACGCTTTATTTCATGAACTGTCAAACGACAAAAGAGAACAGAATATCATAATGAATGTAATTTCAAATATGACATCAGATAAGAGAGTTGCATATTACCGTCAGAAAGTGTTTGCCGATATACTCAGATTACCGGAACTAAGAAAGCGGCTGTCTGAGCTTTTTGACAGGATCGAGTATATAAGGAAATTCAACTCCGGCACTATGGACACAGGCGAAAAGCTGGGATTCTGGCTGCTTATGCACAGGCTTGACGAACTCAGCGACTATATAAAATGTGTGGAGGAAATGAGAGCCTGTCTTTCGGAGGCGGATATCAGCTCAGAGGGACTTGTGAGCTTCAGGAACTATCTTGACGCTCTCTATGATGAAGCCCGTTTCAGTGAAATGAAAAAAGATATAGCAGAACTGAAAAACAAGGCTGGTAACATTCAGAGCGTCACACTCGGAATAAATGTTAATTCAAGGTTTGAAGCGGTCAGCATGGGACTCGTCTCAGTCAACAGCAAGCCGTTTAAAAAGTCGAATGTGATAAGCAATTTTGCCGACGCAATTGCCGAAAAGGACAAAATACAGGACAGCTCTGATTGGGACGGGGATATGCACTATCATCAGGTCGCTGCCGAACATCAGCGTAATTTTGCTAAGTTCATTGAAAATACAGGCGGAATGATAGCTACAACACGAACTCCCTTTGTTGACGGCAGGATAAGATCGACTTTGGTAAAGAATATTGAGGGAGAGGATTCGGCTGGCTCTACATTCTATCTTGACAGGACCCTCAGTAAAATGCTTTCATCTCTTATAAAAAAGCTAAGGGACGTTCTCAGTGAATATTCCGATATAGCTATCGTTGATATTTCAAATGTTATACCGGAATTTATGTATTACATAAGATTTGCTGAGTTTATTGAAAGGTATACGGAAAAGGGCTTTAAGTTCTGCGAGGCTGGTCTCTCTGAGAATGAGGGCGTTTCAATGGTCGCGAAAGAGTTTTATAACCTTAAACTGGCAGTCAGTCTGAAAAGTGAAGATGAACTTGTGTACAACGATCTGGTTTTTGACAGGGAACACAGTATATATATCCTGACAGGCGCCAACCGCGGCGGAAAAACTACTGTTACTCAGGCTGTCGGTATCATGTTCGTACTGGCTCAGGGCGGTATCTTTGTACCTGCCGGTTCGTTTGAGTATAAGCCTGTGGACGGTATATACACTCATTTTCCGGCAGATGAGGAAAAAACTCTTGACCTTGGAAGACTTGGCGAGGAATGTGTCAGGTTCAGGTCAATATATTCCGAGTGTACAGGAGAGAGCCTTATACTTCTAAATGAGACTTTTGCGACGACGTCGTTTGAAGAAGGATTCTATATCGCGCGGGATTCGGTGAGAGCTCTGCTGAAAAAAGGTGCCAGGGTCATATATAATACTCATATGCATAAGCTGGCAGCTGAGATGGACGAATTCAACAAGGAAAGCGAAAGCTGCAAAGTGGCGTCGCTGATCGTGAAAAATGAAAACGGAAAGCGTTCCTTCAAGGTCGAGGTCGCTATGCCTGAGGGCTTGTCATATGCGAGGGATATTGCTGAAAAATACGGAGTTACCTATGAAATGCTGACCAGCTGATAAATACCTGGGTTAGTTCATATAAAAAGATAAAGGAGCAGCTTTTTATGCTGCTCCTTTATCTTGTAAATCTTATTTTACTGGTGCTCAAGCTCAGGTTCGCTTACTGTAATAATATCTTCACTTTCAAATGTAATGATCTCCATTTCAGGAGCAGTATATTTTTCTTTCATGTCGGTTATTCCTTTCGTATAATTAGTTTTTATAAGCCTTAGCGGCATTTGCATAAACGTAAGTTGCCTTTGCCATGCTGGTAAGTGCAGGACTTGCGTCATTGTTGTTAAGAACGCGATAAACGTATGACATAGGACCAAAATCATATTTGGTGCCGTTTATTGAAGCAGTATACATATTGCAGAGTGAATGAGCGGGGATATCTGAAAGCTCATAATACTGCAGTCCGTTTTTGGTTTTTGCTGTGGCTTTGTCACTGTTGATCTCTACATCGCTGCTGTCTGTATATAATCTTACAGCCACCATTGAATTGAGAACGAGTGAAAGCGAAATGTCCGTACCGAATCCGGGGGCGTATTTGTTGACGTCGTTCATATCGATATTGTCAATGCCCTCAATAACATTATCGGTTTTGTTGAAGTAATTTTCAGCTGCCTTGCAGTAGTTGTCAAGACCGTTTACAAGGTCTGCAATCTTCTGGACGCTCATTATTGATCCGGTATTCTTTACATCGGATATATATTTGCTTACGCTGTATTCAACCTGTGAGCGGCTGCTGAGCAGATTGGCGGACTTGCATACGATAAGCTGTCTTCCGTCCTTATCGTAAGCCTTTACAGTGATATTCTCATTTGCCTGAGTTGCGTTTACAAGATATGTGAATTTGTATCTTCCGTCATCCTGGGTCAAGCCGTCGAACTGTGAACCTGAATATGTGATGTCACCGTTCGGTCCGCTGAAAACTACCTTTGCAAGATTGGCGCAGGGCTCTATATAGATGTTTGCGCCGAGATAGCTGTCAAGGGTTACGCTCTGTCCTTTAAGGAAGATCATATTGGGTTTAAGAGCATCACAGCCATAGAATATATACTTCATGTCTGTGACTGATGATGTGTCAAATCCACTGAAGTCAACATACTCGAGGGAAGAGCAGGTGTGGAACATATCAGTCATTTTTTTGACTTTGGAAGTATCAAAGCTGCTGAGGTCAAGCGATACAAGCGAAGAACAGCCTGTGAACATATAACCCATATTGACTACAGAGCTTGTGTTGAAGCTGCTGAGGTCAAGAGAACGGAGGTTGACGCATCTGTAGAACATATCTGCCATGGTTGTTACTTCAGATGTATCAGCGTTGGACAGGTCAATCTCCTCTGCACGGAAATTAGAGAAAAGTGAAGATGAGTCAGCAGGAAGCTTGGTTCCTTCCGCGCAGACTACCTTTTTTACATTATCATTTCCTTTCCACTTCTTGACATCATTGCTCAGAACATTTCCGCTGAGGGTCAGTATGCCGGTTTCTTCGTCAAAGCTTGCGGTTGATGCTGCTTCTTCGGCGTATGCAGTCAGAGAACTGCCTGAAATTGCCTTGTTTACAACGGGGGCATACATTCCGCTGCCTGTCAGTGCAACAGCCATGATCGCTGCCGCGGTTTTCTTCATCAGATTCTTTTCCATTACTACATCTCCTTGTTATATAATTTAACAGTTTCAGAACAAACAGTGCATTATTCTGAGCTGTTTATTTACGAAACAATCTCAGGTAAATTAAAAAACAAGTAAAATGTGTTAATGGTAGTATAATATATGCGGCTTTAAACAATTTGTATTCCGTAAACAAGTAAATTTTATAAAATGTACACTAAAAAGTCAAGCCGAATATTGCTATTTACATAAGCACTGACCACTTTTTGCTTTGGGAAGAAAAATAATCCACATATAAGGGACTGAAATGTCCATTTCCTGCAGATATGTTTTTTTGAGAGAGAAATGGAAACTGCTGTATCATCTGTTGTCTGTATGCTGATATGTCTGTTTTCACATATGCATTGACAGATAATTGTCAGTGCATATGTGAGCCTGATCTGAGTGGAAAGATGTGAACAATCTTTGTTTTCTATTGCATTATTGTGAAAAAAATGATATAATAATATCAGGTAAAATAGTTATCCGGCATTGCTTAACAGGAACTCTGTTTCAGGCTTTGCTGCTGGTATTTCAATAAAAGTGAGGTGAGGAAAAGTGGCAAACGGAGATAGTTTCGGGTCAAACGGGCGAAAAAAGCGCTTATCTTATGATCGCGGCGGTCTCTTCTTCGTCTGCCGCCTTTTCTGAAGCGCTGTCATTTGCCCTGTCTGACCGCCGGACAGGGGATTTTTATGCCCATTTGACTTTACTACAATTATTCAAATCAATAATATAGTAAAGGATGATGAAAATGGAGAAAAAGCTGCTTGCAGGCTCTTCTGCCGAAACTGCTGTAAAGCCTGATTATGAGAGCGAGATAATCGGTATCATAAAGGGAAATACTTCGCCTAAGGCTATGCTCAGTATGCTTAGTGACTACCACGGGAGCGACATAGCCGACGTTATCGAAAAGCTGAATGAAACTGAGAGGAAAAAGCTTTTCCGTGTGTGTACTGTCTCTATGCTTGCGGAGATATTTGAATACATTGATGACGATAAAGCAGGAGCTTACCTCAATGAGCTGCCGAATAAAAAAGCTTCTGATGTTGTGGCTGAGCTTGAAACCGATACAGCTGCTGATATTCTTCGTTCGATCGGCAGGAATAAACGCGAACTCATCATTGAGCTCCTTGACGATGATGTGAAAAAGGAGATAAATCTTATATCATCATTCGATGATGACGAGATCGGAAGCCGCATGACCACCAACTGCATAATAATACGTGAGAATCTGACTATCAAAGCGGCAATGAACGAGCTTGTAAGACAGGCTGAGGAGAACGATAATATCGCTACTCTGTTCGTTGTTGATGAAGCAGGCTGCTTCTGCGGAGCAATTGAGTTGAAGGATCTTATCACCGCAAGAAGCAGCGTCTCTCTCGAAAGCCTTACAGCTACTTCCTTCCCGTATGTGTATGCAAATGAATCCATCGACGATTGTATCGAAAGGCTGAAGGATTATTCGGAATACTCTGTACCCGTTCTTGACAACAGCAATAAGCTGCTCGGTGTTATTACCGCACAGAGTCTTATTGAGGTCGTTGACGACGAGATGGGCGAGGACTATGCGCGATTCGCAGGTCTTACCGCAGAGGAGGATCTTAACGAACCGTTAAAACAGAGTATGGTGAAGAGACTTCCGTGGCTGCTTGCTCTGCTTGTGCTGGGACTGTTTGTATCGGGAGTAGTCGGTGTTTTTGAGAAGGTGGTGGCGCAGCTGACGCTGATAATGGCTTTTCAGTCTCTCATTCTCGATATGTCAGGAAACGTCGGGACCCAGTCACTTGCTGTGACTATACGTGTTCTCATGGATGAAAACCTCACCGTAAAGCAGAAAATGAAGCTTGTTATAAAGGAAATGAGAGTGGGCTTTTTCAACGGCTTGCTGCTCGGTATCCTCTCATTCTTCATGGTTGGGATGTATATTATGGTTTTCAAAGGTAAAGACAGAGCGTTTTCATTCGCGGTTTCCGGCTGTATCGGCATATCAATGGTCATAGCCATGCTGATATCGAGCGCTGTCGGAACTCTTATACCACTGTTTTTCAAGAAAATAAGGATAGATCCGGCGGTAGCGTCCGGACCGCTCATCACTACGGTAAACGATCTTGTTGCTGTTGTGACATATTACGGAATGAGCTGGATACTGCTTATTATTGTACTTCATCTGGCATGAGCGGTGCGGAACGCAGAACTCAGGAAATGTTAAAGCCATAAGGGAGGATACATCTCCTTTATGGCTTTTTTTGTAACCTGTTTGCGGCTGAGCTCATATTATAAACTGTGCGGAGGACTTCTGCACAGGTTCTCCGTGCGGAAAGGAGGACTCGGTCATGAATCTTGATCTTTTTGATAATATAGAAGGTATGTTCTTCCGCGAACGGGAGAATATTTCAGGACCTGCTGTGAATGACAGGGATAACGTGACGGGCAGTGATAAGCTTTTTGCTGAAAATACTCCCCTTGCCATGGCATATGTGCCATTTCAGCAGTGGGGAGAGACTTACAGCGATGATGAGGCGATAAACAGAGGAACACTTTTCCCTCAGCTTGATCTGCCGTTTACCGGAGGAGGTGACGGCAGATGAATGAGAGAAGAACTCTTTTGAACAAGATCAAAAAATATGATTTTACGCTGAAAGAGCTTGATCTGTACCTTGATACTCATCCCAACTGCCGCCGTGCTCTTGCGATGTTCCAGAAATACAGGGAGCTGCGCAGAAAAGCTGCAGATGAGTTTGCGAGACTGTACGGACCGATAACGCCCGAACAGGTCGCCAGTACGGAAAAATGGACATGGATCGGCGACCCCTGGCCATGGGAAAGGAGCTAATATATGTGGCAGTATGAGAAAAAAGTATCATATCCATGTTGTACATATCCCCAAGCCGGATATTTCGCCGTATCGCTTCATTCCCTGAGTATCTCGATACTTTTTAAATGACTTATGTCCTCTCCCGGACGGGCTGTCTGCATGAGCGCATAGGCGATATCTGCCGAAAGCTTCATTTCTTCGGATTTGCTGTGCTTTGGTATGCGGCATATCACCTTTGTTCCGCTGTGCCGGACCATGATAATGCCTGTAAACTCCGTTTCGTTTTCGGTTTCGCTTATAATGTCATATTCCGACATTTCCAGCATTGAGAGCTTTTTTTTACCGTTTTTTGACATTGAAACATCTCCTTTCAGGAGATTCTATGCGGTACTGCCTGTACCAATGTACTATTTCAGGTATGTATGAGGTGCTTAAAGCAGGAGTCCGTGACCGGCATATATAAATTATATGAACTGCAAAAGAATTAACATATGTATTATTTACTTTAATTAAGTTATACAAATTTTAAACGAAATGCTAAAAAATCCGAATTGTATAATCTTTTGTGACACATTGACAACGAGTAAAATAATATTTTTGTGAAAAATGACAAAAATGTTTATGGTCTCAGAATTCCCCGATTTTTCCGCTTGCTTTTTTTTCTGTCAAAGGGTATAATTAAAAAGTACAGGTTTTGGATACTTTACAATGTGTTTATTTTGATTGCGTTTATGAGCATCGGCAAAATACGGGGAAGTATTTGTCTTTGAAAAATAATCAGAAATCTCAGGCATCAAAAATATACATAGAATCGCATTTACTAAAAGAGCAGTTGGAAAGAAGTAAACTGCTGCCGTATTAACAGGCAGGATAAGGTTTAATATGACATATTATTATCATGGCTTTGTTGAAAATATCAAATAGCCGGTCGTCTGTATATTTGGTGGTAAAATGGCTGGATATGCGGGCGGCAGAGTTCTGTCTGCAGGAAAAATAACATTACCTGCTGGTGAAAATGCTCCTGTGATCAGCAGACGCTCAGACGTCGCCGGAACCGGTAGCACTTACAGCAGCGGGTGGATAGGAGAAGAGGCAGTAAATGTTTGTAAATAAAGGCAATATAAAACCATTCGGGAACAAAATTTGGCTATCATCTCCTACTATGCACGGTGACGAGCAGAAGTGGGTGAATGATGCGTTTGAAAAGAACTGGATCACAACAGCAGGAGAGAATATCAACGAGGTCGAAAGGCTCGTTGCGGAATACGCCGGAGTAAAGT
>NZ_JAEFAJ010000012.1 GCF_016287535.1 Ruminococcus sp. | reverse complement strand
TACTTGGCTGGTGACGGCCCGGGAAACTAAATCAGTGCCGACATTATATATTCCTCCTTAGCTCAGTCGGTAGAGCACTCGGCTGTTAACCGAGTTGTCGCCCGTTCGAGCCGGGCAGGGGGAGCCAAAAATGAAGAGAGATACTCAACTGAGGTAGCGTTTCTTATGGAGGTGCGGCTATCTTTTGGTTGAGTGTCTCTTTTTTATTTTTTTATAATGCTATTAAATTGTCAAGTTCATATTATATGGTTTACGGACTCGGTTTTAGTGGTTTTCACGTAATGTGAAAACCACTGGAAAGACATTATGTACGAAGACAAGGTAACTTATCACTTTAAAAGGACAACTATCGGTGGCCTTTTTTCGTTACATACAGCTGTCTGCAAAAATGCAGGCGGCTGTAATTTTTTATGAAAGGTGTGAGTCTATTGAACAATGCAAATCATAAGAATCATTACAGAGAAAAAAGAGAGGTGAACTATAACATTGATACGATATTTAGATATGTTCGCAGGAATCGGCGGTTTCCGCTCAGGCCTTGAACGAGTCGGCGGCTTTGAGTGTGTCGGTTACTGCGAGATAGACAAATTCGCAAAACAGGCGTATGAAGCACTTTACGACACATCAAAGGAGGAGTATTTCGATGACGCAAGAAAAATCATCCCGGAAGGCTTGCCGGATATCGACCTTATTTGCGGAGGTTTTCCATGAGTGCGACACGTTCCTAACTGAAAAGGTTGGGCACTAATAAAATATAAAAGACCTTGCAAAATGGCAAGATGAACGGCTAATCGAATATGTGAGAAAGAAATTTAAATGGTACACTCCACAAACGGTACGTACGGTTGAGATTCCATAATCAAGTGACCCGACTAAAAAGCGTCCGCTTGGAATACCAACAATTATGGACAGGCTGATACAGCAATGTATCCTACAAGTATTAGAGCCAATATGCGAAGCGACTATCCGTGAATGGGAGGTGAACACATGATACACTTCATCGCAGGAGCAATGTTCGGCGGAACTGTGGGAGTTCTTGCTATGTGCTTCTGCATAGCGGCAGGCAGAGCTGATAATGAAGAAGCTCCACTCAAATGAGTGGAGCTTACCATACATATTGTATGGAATAACATTAAGAAAGACTATATTTTGTAGCAGAAGCATTGCCGCTTTTAACGATATACCCTTTTTCTACTAATCGGGTAAGTGTGCTGATCGCAGTTGTTTGCGAGCATTTTGTAAGCTCTTGTACTACAGGTCGTGTGATATATGCATTATCTTTAAGATAATCAATAATGGCTTTCTCTCTTTCAGATAGGTTGGCAGAATCTTTTGAGGAACGAACAGTACAATAATTGAAGTTCGGCAAGGTTATCTTGAAAGCATTATCTGTGATATCTACAGTCGGCTTCACATCGGACTCAGAGTAGCATTCGTTGATCTTAGGCATACCAGTTCCGTATGCTTCAATAAGATGAAGCCGATAAAAGACTTCGGCAAGGTTTTTGTTCCGAGGGACAGAAATACCGAGCATTATGTCATTGGCAGAGATTCCTTTGGGAAGTCCTCCGATAGTCACAAATTCCATACGATCGTCAAAGATGCTTATTAGTGTACTTGCAGAGTAGCTGTATTCTCTGTGAACTATTGAATTCAGCAATGCTTCACGAATTGCTTCAATAGGGTAGTCATATATATCTATCCTGCGAAGTCCTTCAAATTCTGAGCGGATATGATTGAATTGACCGATATAACTATACGTTTCTTCAAGCTGCTTAAAAAGGGAGCCTGAAAATTCACGACGATCCTTGAAATTTGTCTTGACAGAGCCTTCAAATACGGCAAATTTTATTGTATGCTCACATTGATCTGATAACAGCAGCGCAAGGTTAGAATAGGTCCCGTCCTCAGATATGAGGTGAAGCGTCCTTTTTTGTTCAGTACCGAAAGGCAATGATCTTTCTGCAAAATACTTATCAGCAGTATCAAACGTCAGATCCTGAGTAAGCGAACGCTCTGTCTCGTAATTATCACCGGCTGTTTCACGGATAAGACTTAGTATTCTTTCTTCAGATGCAGGAACATTTGCTGATCCCTGACGTATATATACACCTTCGGGACGAACACCCTTGCCTGAAAGGAAATAAGGTCTTGCAGTACCACGCTGTACACTTATTTTAACTATATTCTTTCCATCCATTACTAAGACTTTTATATCAGTGAACATTGTAACATCAGGACGGATCGAATCACGGAGAGAACTGCTGAGCTTTAGTTGACAATCATCAGTATCTTCAACTCCGACTGGAGTACCGTCATTGTCAATGCCAATGAATATGCTTCCGCCGGTTGTGTTTGCAAAAGCAATGACGCTCTTTTTGATATCATCAACATATTCACGCTTGAACTCGGTAATTTCGTTTTCTATCATCTTATGCCTCCAATCTAACAGCTATCTAACAATCTAACGGATATATAACACATTATAACCGATAGATTGGGAAATGTCAAGAGAAAACAATGACAAAATCAGTCGAGATATGTATTTTGGCGGCTTGAACAAAACAGAGGTGGCGCATTTATTGGTTTTAGGAGTAACCTAAGGAATACAGAGATATTTGAAAGGAGATAATATGCAAATAAACAGAGAGATCAACGGGTGTGAGGTGATCATTACTTTTAAGCCTCAATCAGAAGATATAAAGGATAAGGTTTTGTGGCTGATCCTTGAATGTTTTAAGAGCAGAATCAACGATTATATAAACAGCAATTCAAGTAACAGCTTGTCGCATAGCAAGTGAGTCGGTTTTGCACAAAAAGTGCCGAGATAATTCGTTGGCATTGGTGATACCAATTCGAGACAAAGTGTGGTATTGTTGTTGGTGAAAGAACGGGCCGGTTCAAAAAAACAAGGAGAATTATATATGGAAAACAATACTTATCATATAGACGGAACGGCTGCTTGTGATCCTGCTTATATGTATAATGATACAATGACGAGTTCAGTTCCGGATATTAACGAGAATGTGCATCGTCATATCGGTATCAAGAAGATTATAATAGAAAAAGAAGTTCAAGAACATAACGATCCTACTATTTTGAAAAATGTAGCAGGTTGTGAAGTGACCATTACCTTTAAGCCAAGGTCAGAATGTAAGGAAGATATTAAGGACAATGTGCTCTGGTTAATACTGGAAGCATTCAAGGAGCGTATAGGCATACTGTCCGATGATAGATCATCAGACAAAGGAAAATGTGAATTGAAAGATGAACTATCAAATAATATACTATTATAATAAAGGAAGGATATACATATGGGAGAGGTTGTATATACACTTTATCGAGTTTCAACAACCAAACAGGTGGATAAAGTCAAGGATGATATCCCAATGCAGCGAGAGGCTTGCAGGGAGTTTGCCCAGAGGATGGGCTGGACTGTCGGAAAAGAGTTTCTCGAAAAAGGTGTATCTGGCTTTAAAGTATCAGCGACCGACAGAGATGCGATACAAGAACTAAAGGCAGCGGCACTGAGAAACGAATTCCAGATACTGCTGGTGTTCATGTTTGATAGGATCGGACGAATAGATGACGAGACACCATTCGTAGTAGAGTGGTTTGTGAAGCATGGTATAAGAGTATGGAGCGTTCAGGAAGGAGAGCAGAGATTCGAGAGCCATGTGGACAAGCTCATGAACTATATCCGATTCTGGCAGGCTTCGGGAGAATCTGAAAAGACTTCCATGAGAATAAAAACAAGAATGCAGCAGCTTACCGCAGAAGGAAGTTATACAGGCGGCGGCGTTCCCTTCGGATATCAACTTGAAAAGAGGGGGCGTTTGAACAAGAGGGGAAAGGAGATATATGACCTTGTAATAAATCCGGTCGAAGCAGAATGGGTGGTGGAGATATTTGAGAAAACTGTCAAATACGGATACGGTTCTCATAGGCTCGCCACCTATTTAAATGAAAACGGAGTCAGGACTCACAGCGGTGCTAAGTTCCAATGTAATACCATAATACGAATACTGAGAAATAAGCTGACCTGTGGATACATGGTGTCAGGAGATACAGTATCACCACATATGAAAGAGCTTCAGATCATAGACGAGAAGATGTTTGAGAGAGCTCAGTACATACTTGAACAAAGAGCAATGAAAAACAGTGATGAAAGACAGATAGCATTATCTACCAAAAGTCAGGCGATGCTGTCAGGAGTAATGTTCTGTGCACACTGTGGCGGACGAATGACATCGAATATGCATACAGAGAAGTACACAGTAAAATCGACAGGAGAGGTTAAAGAAAAGCACTACCTCAGATACATATGCTATCACAGGTGCAGAAAATTATGCGACTGCGATGGGCAGTCAGTATATTCAGCCGAAAAAGTGGATAAGGCGGTCATAGAGGTAGTTGCATCGATATTCTCAAAAATAAGCGACGCTCCCGATGAAGCTGAGCTCAGAAAGGAATATAACAAGGAAATGCAGAAATGCAGGGCTAAACAGACTAAGCTTGGCACTGAACTGAAGAAATACCAGAAACAATATGATAAGCTGAATGAGGAAATCGCCAACACATTGATAGGGGAAAGCTTCTACTCTCCGGAGCAATTCTCTGCTGCAATGACAACTGTTCAGCAGAGAATAACCGTAATAAACCAACAGCTTGAGAAGATAGGCAATGAAATGGAGCAAAAGAAGGCTTCGATGGAAAAGGTTCGTCCAATGTATGATATGTTCAAAGGCTGGGCAGAGGAATTTCGGATGGCTACTATAGAACAGAAGAAAATGATAATATCTAAGGTCATAAGCCGAATTGAGATAGGCAAAGGATATAAGATAAATATAACGCTTAATATGGAGTATGAGCAGTTCTGTGTGGGATGGAATGGGTTAAATAATTTATAAACATAATTTAACTTGAAAAGAATACTGGATTATGATACAATAATATTGTATCATAATCATTTTGTGGTGGATAAGTGGCAATAATAAAGGTAATACTGCCATTCGGTTTACATAGATTAAATTAGTTAGAGGAGTGCGAGCATAATGTCTGAAAGCCAGAATATATATAGGTATGAATGATGACGGCGAGGTTGTCGGAGTAGAAAAGAGTAAAAAGCTGTTAGAAGATATTCCAAACAAAATAGTAAATGCTCTTGGAATAGTAGCAGATGTTAATTTGCATAATAAAGGCGGAAAGTACTATATTGAGATAATTGTCAGTGCCAATCCTTATCATGTCAGCTATCATGGTGAGTACCACTATAGATCGGGAAGCACAAAACAGCAGTTAGTCGGACCTGCACTTAATCAATTCTTATTGAAAAAGACAGGCATTACATGGGATAGTGTTCCGATAGACGGTATAAAGCCTGAAGACTTCAGACATGACAGCTTTGATATATTCAGAGAACAGGCTGAAAGCAGTCAACGTATGGATTCTAAAGCGTTAAGTGTGGATAATCCGCAGCTTCTCGATAATCTTAATCTACTTAATAATGATATTTCTACAAGAGCAGCGATACTATTATTTCATCATAAGCCTGAAAAGTGGATACCGGGTTCTTTTATAAAGATCGGATATTTTAAGTCTGATTCTGAAATAGTGTATCAGGATGAAGTTCATGGATCACTAATCTCACAGGCAGAAAAGTATTTTTCTTATGCATTATAATTCATAATGAAATCGTCTTTTTTCATAATTATTCTTTTTCTGACAAAAAATATGCTATTATACTATTACAGACAAATCTATTAATTTATAAAACGGAGGTATAAAATGTATAATATATGTGTAGAAGAAAATAATGAAAAAAAGCTTACGGAAGTTATGAACGAGAGGGACATCATTGCCTCTTTGCTCAATCAGCTTGGAATTCCAAGAAATACAGCAGGATATAATTATCTTTTATATATCATATTAAAGATCAATCGCTCGAATAATATAAATGTAAAGCTTACAACTGAGCTATATCCTCAGATTGCAGATGAACTTGATTCGTCCGTTAAAAGAATCGAACGTGGTCTCAGATATTCCATAGAAGCTGCGTGGGACAGAAATAGTGATGGAATAAAGGATATTCTCGGTTATTATGATGACTGCAAGCCTTATTTAAGTGAATTTATATGGTTATTAGCAGATAAGTACAGAATAATTAATAACAAAAAACGATTTACACCAGGATTTTAACTACTAATTACAAGCAAGGGAGTAAGAAATGAAAGATGTATTTGAAATAGCGGTCTGTGATGACAGCAGCTTTGACAGATTTGTAATTGCAGAAATGATAGATGGCTATTTTAAAGACAAGTCTTTTCTGTATCACGTTACTGAATACTGTAATGAAGGTACTCTGATCGACGATATAGAGGAAAGCAACAGATATGATATTATTTTTCTTGACATATACCTTAATAGTCTTCTTGGCATAGAAGTTGCAAAAAAACTTCGTTCAGGTGGCTATAACGGGAAGATAGTTTTTCTTACTGCTTCTGATAAGTATGCAGTTGAAAGCTATGACGTAGATGCTGCAGGTTACTTGTTGAAGCCGCATAATTATGAGAAATTTTGTAATGTAATGGACAGGATTCTCATAGGCAGACGCAAAAATACGATCATAGTTAAGAAAAGAAGCAGCGTAGAATATATTTCCTATGATAATATCAGATATATCGAAAGCTCAAATACGAAATGTCTGATCCATTGCAGTGACGGCAAGGTACATACTATATATACACGTCTTGATCTGATGGAGAACGATATTGATGACAAGCGTTTTTTACGGTGTCATAGAAGTTTCCTTGTTAACCTTTATTATGTAAGAAGTATGAATGAAAATTTTGTTATGGATAATGATGAAATAGTTTTAGTCAGAAAAAAGAGCATTAAGGATATTAGACGTATGTATCTTGAATACAATTCAAATGCTGTGCTAACGGGTGATTTAGCTGAAATAGCGGGAGCGTGACTTTGTGGAACTTATGGATTTTTATAATGCAATAGGTGAAAATTATGATCTGTTACTCAGCAGGCTTCTGAGTTCTGACAGAATAGAAAAATACCTGACAATTTTTTTCAGTGAAAATAGTATTGCAGATCTGAAAAACCAGATCATCAATAATGAATTTCAGTCAGCGATCAATACCGCTCATACTCTCAAGGGCGTCACTGCTACTCTCGGATTTGACCATTTAGCTTCTGATATATGTGGGCTTCACGGAGTTCTGAAAAATAATGAAAGTGAAAAAGCCGGCATACTATGTCAGAAGATCGTGGAAGAATATGAGCGTATCTATAAGCTATGGTGCAATATACATAGTAAAGACGGAGTATTATAACAATCAGCCCTGTAAAGGAGAAACAATATGATAACAATTGAAAAGCTCCGTGAGTTCGGTGCAGACGTTGATGACGGACTTTCAAGATGTCTGAATAAGGCGGAGCTTTATTTAAATCTCGTTGGTAAGCTTACAGAAGATAAAACGCTTTATTTACTTGAACAGCAGCTTGTCAGGAAAGAATTTGATGGGGCTTTTGAGACTGCACACTCGTTGAAAGGAGTGTATGCAAATCTATCTCTTACACCCTTGACCGGACCTGTCACTGATATTACTGAATTGCTGAGAAACAGAACAGATACAGAATATACTGAACTTATGGACAAGCTAAAAAATGAGTTTGAAAGACTGTGTGAATTGTAATAAACAATAAAGCTATGAGGGAACGGTTCTTTTTAAGTGTTCCCTTTTTTCATGATACTAATCAATTTTGGAGGAATAAGCCATGTTTGGCAAGCATTTTGAACTGAACGAACAGACAATGCACATTGTAAAGGCAATAGGAAGAATGATGCCTGGCGGCTTCTTTATATACAGAGCGAATGAAAGTGAAGAGCTGCTTTATGCAAATGCCGCAGTTCTTAGTATTTTTGGCTGCAAGGATATTTCTGAATTCAAAGAACTGACAGGCTATACCTTTCGCGGAATGGTACACCCTGATGACATGGCATCTGTTTCTGGTTCGATTATTGAACAAATCAAGAAAAATGAGGATAATTTTGACTGTGTTGAGTACCGTATAATCAGGCAAGACGGGGAAGTCCGCTGGGTGGATGATTACGGTCATTATACCGAGACAGAAGCATACGGCGGTATATATTATGTGTTTATTTCAGATATCACCAAAAAGCATGAACAGCAGGAGCTTGAAAAGCGCCTTGCCTTTCAGGAAAAGCTTATTGAGGAGCAGAATCAGCGTGAACAGCAGGATAAGATGATAACCGCACTTGCCTCTGATTACAGAAGCGTTTATCATATCGACCTTGATCTGAATGACGGCGTATGTTATCGTGCAGATCCAGAGGATAAGGAGCAGACAGCAGAAGGTGTACACTTTCCATACTATGAACGCTTTAAATGGTATGCTGAGCATTCCGTTGACGAGAATTACCGTGACGGTTTTCTTGAATTTATTGATCCCGATAATATCAGAAAGGCGTTGTCAGAGAATATTATCATTGCCTATCGCTATCTTGCGCACAGGAACGGTTCGGATTATTATGAGATGATAAGAATGGCCGGAGTGCGCCATGTCGAGGACAGGGATGATTATATAGTCCATGCGATAGGTCTTGGACTCACTAATATAGACAAGGAAATGCGGGAAACAATGGCGAAAAACCAGGCATTAAGTGAAGCACTTGAAGCTGCTGAACAGGCGAACAGGGCAAAAACCGCCTTTTTATCCAGCATGAGCCATGAGATACGTACACCTATGAATGCTATAATTGGTCTTGATAGCCTTGCGCTGAGAAAGACAAATCTTGATCCTGAAATAAGGGAGTGTTTTGAAAAGATAGGTGAAAGTGCAAGGCATTTGCTTGGACTTATCAATGATATCCTTGACATGAGCCGTATTGAATCGGGAAAAATGATACTCGGGAAAGAGGAATTTTCATTCCGTGCAATGCTTGAACAGATAAATACTATTGTAATGACACAGTGCAGGGATAAGGGGCTGAAATATGAATGCAAGGTTATCGGCAGTATTTCTGATTATTATATCGGTGATGATATGAAGCTGAAGCAGATATTAATCAATATTCTCAGCAATTCTATAAAATTTACAGATGCTCCGGGAAATATTTCGCTTACTGTTGAACGTACTGCGGTTTTTGAAGATAAATCAACAATCAGATTTATTGTCAAGGATACAGGGATAGGAATGGAAAAGGCATTTTTACCAAAGGTTTTTGACACCTTTGCACAGGAAGATTCAAGCAGAAATAATAAGTATGGCAGCACAGGGCTTGGAATGGCAATTGCTAAGAATATAGCAGATATTATGAATGGTACTATATCAGTAAAATCAGAAAAGGGCGTTGGTACGGAATTCACCGTTGTTGTAACGCTGAAAAACTGCGAGCGTAGCGGAGCGGAAGATGTATTCATTGATTCAAAAGAAATGCGTGTGCTTGTAGTAGATGATGAGGAAGTAGCCGCCGAACACGCAAAGATAGTGCTTGATGAAGCAGGTATCAAGGCTGATATCTGCCTTGATGGCAGGAGCGCACTGAAAATGCTTGAGGTGCAGCATACAAAGCATGAACCGTATAATCTTGTGCTTTTAGACTGGAAAATGCCGGATATGGACGGAATCAAATGTGCAGAAGAGATACGAAAACTTTACAGAAAAGAAACGACTATTATCATACTTACGTCTTTCAACTGGGACGAGATAATGGATAAGGCTATGCATATCGGAGTTGACAGCTTCCTTGCAAAACCGCTGTTCGCCTCAGATGTGATAAGTGAATTTGAGCGTATTGCAAGAAAGAACAATATACTCATGCTCCGCGAAAGAAAACGTGCAGATCTTAATGAAAAGCATATTCTTCTTGCTGAAGACGTCTTTATTAATGCAGAGATAATGAAAGAACTGCTGAAAATAAAGGGAATGATAACAGACCATGCAGAGAACGGAAAAATTGCTGTTGAAATGTTTTCGGAAAGTCAGATCGGATATTATGATGCTGTTTTGATGGACGTTCGTATGCCGGAAATGGACGGACTTGAAGCTACAGCAGAAATACGTTCACTTGGACGCCCCGACGCTGAAAAAGTACCGATCATTGCTATGACTGCCAATGCCTTTGACGAGGACGTTCAATTATCATTACAGGTCGGAATGAACGCACATTTATCAAAGCCTGTTGAAGCAGAGCGTCTGTATCATACGCTGGAAGAACTGATATGGAATGCAGAACAGACCAACTGACATCTGAGAGGATACAACAATGCAGAAAAATAAAGCAATAGCCGCTTTAATTATAATACTGACAATAATAATGACATTTGCTGTACCGATAAGAGTTTCTGCACAGGAACAACCAAAAACGATACGTGTAGGATACTATGAAAATGAAGTCTTTCAGGAAGGCGCAAAAGATGGCATCGTAAAATCGGGATATGCATATGAATATTACCTTAAACTCTCAGAGTACACTGGCTGGGAATATGAATACGTCTATGGTAGCTTCGGGGATGTATATGATATGCTTCTTGCCGGTGAAGTAGATGTTGTTGCGGGACTTGCATATAAGGAAGAACGGAAAGAGCTTATAGGATATCCTGATCTTCCTATGGGAAGTGAAACGTATAACTTTGTGAAGCATGAGACAGATACTGACATTACTGCTGATCCTCAGACATTTAACGGAAAAAAGATAGGTGTGCTGGACAGTGCAATGGTAGATACGCTGAGAGAATATCTTGACAGTCATGCCATAAAAGCAGAGGTAATGGCATTTTCTGATTATGAGGAGCTTTTTTCCGAATTTGATTCAAAGAATGTTGATATACTGGCGGCTGAAGGTGACGGCGCTTACGGCAGAGACCACGCCGAGGTTCTTTTTCCATTCGGAGACTCAAACTATTATTTGTGTGTAAGCAGATACCGCAGTGACATCCTTTCTGAGCTTGATACAACACAGAATATGCTTGCGGCTGATGAGCCTGATTATCTTAATTATCTGAATCACAAATACTTTCCTGTAAGCGTTTCGTCAAGAGCTTTTTCAGCTGCTGAGAAAGAATGGATAGATACTCACAGTGAGATAAGGATTGGATATCTGGAAAACTGTCTCCCATACAGTGACACGGGAAAGAGCGGCAGCGTTACAGGTTTAATAAAGGATCTTATCCCTGAAATATTTAATGACCTTGGGCTTAATAAGATCAATGTGACCTATACAGGATATAAAAACTATGATGATATGATAGCTGCTGTGCAAACGGATATGATAGATGCAGCTTTTCCTGTTGGCGGAGGTCTTTACTATTCCGAAGAAAATGGGATATACCAGTCAAGTCCTGTAATTTCTACCACGACAGAACTCGTTTACAATAACGGATATGATAACGATACAGTAAGCAGTTTTGCGGTAAACCGAAACAACACGATACAGTACTACTATATCATCACAAATTATCCTGATGCAAAAATCATCAGCTGTGATTCTATTGAAGAATGTCTTGAAGCTGTGCTCTCAGGCAAAGCAGGGGCTACTACACTGGATGGCATGAGGGCTACAGATATTCTGAAAAACAGCAGATTCCGCAATCTTTCACACCGTAATATAAGCAGAAATGATGATCGCTGTATCGGTGTAAAGATAGGAAACGAGGAGCTGCTTAAACTGATCAATAGGGGGATTGCAGTTGTTGGCAGTGAATATGCTAATAATAGGGCATACAGATATACAGATGAGCTGTATAATTATGGTTTAACAGAGGCTTTAAGGGATAATGCAGCTGTGTTCGTTGCAATAGCCGGTGTAATAACGGGGCTTGTTATGTTTCTGCTTGTCCGTGATATAAAGCGTTCGAGAAAAGAACTTGCTATTATAGAAAAGTCAAGACTTGAACTTGAACAGGCGAATAAAGAGCTTGATGAGAACAAGGACGCACTTTCCGATGCGCTGTCGGCGGCAGAACACGCAAACCGTGCAAAGACTGTATTTCTCAATAATATGTCACATGATATACGTACTCCTATGAACGCTATTATAGGATTTACAGCGCTTGCGGATTCGCATATAGACAACAAGGAGAAGGTGCGGGATTATCTTGGCAAGATAAGTGTTTCAAGTCAGCATTTGTTGTCTCTGATAAACGATGTACTGGATATGAGCCGCATAGAAAGCGGCAAGGTGTTGATAAATGCATCTGAAGCACACCTGACAGATGTTATAAATGATATATGTACCATTGTTCATGCC
This sequence comes from Ruminococcus sp., assembly GCF_016287535.1. Taxonomy (GTDB): domain Bacteria; phylum Bacillota; class Clostridia; order Oscillospirales; family Ruminococcaceae; genus Ruminococcus. The sequence continues at coordinate 62,203 of NZ_JAEFAJ010000012.1, read as the reverse complement.
AATATTTCATCTAAACAGCTTAATTTCAATATCGACACAAATGACATCATACATGATGATATCTTTGTCGATAAGCTCAGACTTCAGCAGGTATTGCTGAATATACTTTCTAATGCAGTAAAGTTCACTCCCACAGGCGGAATGATAAGCCTGAAAGTTATAGAGAAACAGCTCACGGATAATAAAACAGCATGGTTTGAATTTCGTATAAAGGATAACGGTATCGGTATGAGTGAAGAGTTCCGCAATATGATATTCGATGCCTTTACCCGTGAACAGACCAGTACAGTCAGCGGTATTCAGGGAACGGGACTTGGCATGGCTATCACCAAGAAAATAGTAGATATGATGGGAGGAACTATTTCTGTAAACTCCGAGGAAGGGAGCGGAAGTGAATTTATAGTTTATCTGCCTTGCAGGATAGTTGATAAAGTATCAGAAGATGATGGCACAGACAAGAATAAGGGTGATACAGTCAGTATTCATGATATTAAAGGAAAAACGGTTCTTATTGCAGAGGATAATGAATTGAATCAGATGATCGCAAAAGCAATTCTTGAAGAAATGGGCTTGACAGTTGATATTGCCGAAAACGGAGAAAGTGCTGTCAGAAAGATCAAAGAAGCTGATGCAGGGCATTATTCTATTGTTCTTATGGATATACAAATGCCTGTTATAGATGGCTATGAAGCGGCAAAAAGAATACGTTCGCTAAAGGATGAGGGAAAAGCTGATATTCCTATAGTTGCTGTAACTGCAAATGCGTTTGAGGAAGATAAAAAACTTGCTTTGTCTGTTGGGATGAACGGCCATCTTGCAAAACCGTATGATATCGGACAGATCAGAAAGACACTTATTGAACTATTGATATGAAGTGTGTTTTATCTTTTGTTGTAAACATCATTGTTCTAAATTTTGATTCTAATCTAAAAAATGGTCTTGAAATTATGCTTTTTTTATGATATAATTGCATTAATCAAATATTCAGAATTAAGTGAAGATTTGACACTTTTGGTATAAATCACTTACACTGGTAGAGCACTCGGCTGTTAACCGAGTTGTCGCCCGTTCGAGCCGGGCAGGGGGAGCCAAAAGAACGTCTGCAACAGCAGGCGTTTTTTATTTTATACTGCCTGTTTGTATGGACTGTGATATTGACAAATTGACGTTTGGGTGATATAATCGCCTTGTAAACTTAAATACTATTGATCGGAATTAACAACATGAGGAATATAACTAAAAAAATACTTATATGCAGCGGTTTGCTGATGATACTTGCAGCTTTTTCCCTCTGCGCGTACAATGTTGTAAAGGACAAAAAGGCATATAAGAATTCTCAGGTTGTCATGTCGGAGCTGATACAGCTTATCCCTGAGACTACTGCTGAAAAGCCAGCGGAAATACTGACAAATCCTGCAGATGATCTTTTTGCTCCATATAAGGAACAAAGCGATGATACTGAGAAAATGCCCTCACCCATCACGGTTGACGGCAGAGAATACTGCGGATATATCTCTATGCCTGCCCTTGGTCTGGAACTGCCCGTTATCGACAATTGGAGCTATGACGCGCTTAATTATTCGCCCTGCCGTTTCAGCGGTACTGCTGCCGGGAAAGACCTTATTATAGCAGCTCATAATTACAACAGCCATTTCGGGCTCATCTCAAAGCTTAACAACGGCGATGATTTATTTTTCACGGATACTTCCGGAACTGTCTTTAGCTATAAAGTTGAGGATATAAGAGTGCTGGACGGCAGCGATTCGGAGGGAATGTTCTATGGAAAGACTGATGAATGGGATATAACGCTTTTTACCTGCACACTTAGCGGACAGGGCAGAGTAGCTGTTAGAGGCAGTATTAAAAACGGGAATAAGTGACAAAAGCACCTTTGGAAAAAACTCCAAAGGTGCTTTTTATTTGTTATTTATCATCTTTTTTGGTTTTTATAAGAGTACCCAGTGATATAAGAATAAGTCCGCCGGCGCTTAGAGGTATTACCGGCCACCACAGCTGTCCGGTCTGTGCAAGGGGCGGCAGTGCCGATGTTGTTGTGGGAGGTTTTGTGATCGTTGTCTGATTTATGGCAGTTGTTGTAGTTGTTGTTATAACTGTTATTGATGACGTTGTAGTTGTGGAAGAGGTCGTGCCTGTTGACCTGTAGCTGTTCTTTATCAGGTACTGGGTGCTGTTGAAGTCGATTATTACTGTATAATCCACAGGAATATCACGCTCGGCAACGTGCCAGTTATTTGTGGGATCAAGCTCCTTCCAGCGGTATTCCCAGTTATTATCTTCGTTCAGGGTCACTGTATCGTGAAGCTCGCCGTTGCAGTACAGGTCAACCGTTACATAGGTCGGATGAGCTGCGTTGTCGTCTGAATCGTTTACCCATACCTTTCTGACAGTGTACGAACCGATAGTATTTCCAAGAGTAGCATAGAAGAACTTTGGATAGGCGTTATAGCTGAAGGATACATCTTTTTCGCCTGCCTCAAGCAGCAGGGAAGAGGGAACATAGTATGTGTTTCCGACCTTCAGTGTTTTGCCGACAGCAAGGTACAGTCCCTTGGTCAGACCGCCGAATGTCAGTTCACCGTTTTCATCGGTCATGCCACTGTTTACTGGTGTGATACCGTCTGCAACAGCGTAGCTTTCTATGGTCTTTGCTGTCTGTTCCACGTTTTCTTCGGTTATGCTGCTCATGTCTATGGGATAGCCGGCAAAATCTCCTGTAAGAGTGAAGCTGTTTCCCGAACGCTCTCCTATTCTGTACAGTTTCCATTGCATACCTGTAAGAATGGTCTCATCCTTACGGCATATAAGTGTTATGGAACGGTCGCTGCTGTTCTCGCAGCTGCCTGTGAACGGGGCGCAGAATGATATGCATAGAAGCACTGAAAGCAGAAATACTATAAATCTCGTGGATCTGTTTTTGGGGAACGGCATGAGATCACCTCTTTTTTTATTTTATTGTTTTTATCCTGTCTGCCGCTGAATATCCAGAAAAGTATAAGGCATATGAGTACGGGTATCACTATGAACGGCAGTACCGCTATTTCATCAACAGGGACTGCGTCAGCAGGAACTTTTACAACGTGCGGAAGCTCTGTATCTATCCTGTGCGCTCGTACAAGCAGCCTGTGAGTGTTTATACCGTATGGAGTGCAGGTCATGAGAGTAACGCAGTCCATGCCAGGTACAGGTGCGAGTCTGTCCATTTCGTAGGGGAGGACAGTAGCTATCTCGTCGACCTCATAGTCCAGTATCTCATCAAGAACAGTTATGCGGAAGGTATCGTTTTCCGTAAGCTGATCTATATCAGTGAAGAGCTTTGCCGACGGCAGACCGCGGTGTGCGGATATTACCGAATGGCTGCCCTTTCCGCCTATCGGGAGGGAGGTACCCTCTATATGTCCTACGGCTACATTCAGCACCTCCGGACTTGTGCCGTGGTATATGGGGAGATAGGTATTGATCTTTGGTATTTCAATATACCCCATTATACCGGTGCCTGTTATATCGAGAGAACTTTCGTAGCCTCTTATATCCTTATAATCGCTGAGCGGCGAACTGAGCTTTGCGAGCTCACGGTTGTATTTTTTTGCTCTTTCGAGCTGCCTTTCCTTGTCTGCGCTGTCCATGCTGCTTACTGTCTGGTCGTATATGGCGATAGCACGGGACTGTTTACCGGCATTCCACCAGTTGCTGAATGAGGGATATGCCATTATGCAAAGCCCTGCCACGAGTGCGGCAACAAGTGCGGCGTTGATGATAAAACTGCGCTTATTCTTCATTTTACCTTACCGGATGAGCCGAATGGCAGCACCTTAATATAAACCTTTCCAATAATGTTTTCCTCGGCAACACAGCCGACGGAGGAAGAGCGGCTGTCCACGGATGTATCACGCGCGTCGCCCATGACGAAGTACCTGTCGGCGGGAACTGTAAAAGGGAAAGCTGTGTCGCATTCTCCAATGTCCTTGCGGCTGACGTATGGTTCATCGAGCCTGCTTCCGTTCAGTTCGACTGTACCGTCTGCGAGAATGTTCACAACGTCGTCCGAAGTACCGATAACGCGCTTTATAAGGACCTTTTTATTATGGTAGAAGGCGATCACGTCGCCTTTTTTTATATCTGAGGTCTTATGGCAGAGAACCACCTGTCCGGCTGACAGTGTTGGTTCCATGCTGTTTCCCGTTACCTTGAACACGGGAAAAATAAAATTGCATACAAGAACTATAACGGCAGCCGCGGTGACGAGAGAACACAGCGTACTGAGCAGCGCCTTTGCAAATGCTTTTTTATTGCCGGAGGGCTTTTTAGTCTGTTCATTAGTGCTTTTTTCGTCCATGATCTGATACGCAGCCTTTCGGAATATACAAAGTGTAATATTACTAAAAATTAATACAATAAATTTAAATCATCTGTGCAACTGCACACTGATTTATTTTGTCTGCTGAGGTACCTGATATCACAAGGACACAGCCCTCATGTGTATATTATACTTCTTATGTGTACGTCAAGTCAATCTTAAAATGTGAAAATTCGTGAAATGATGCGGAATTTTGGCGTTGCTCACAATACAGAGGTCATTCTTTTGACAAAAGCAACAAAAGATTTCCAAATTTGAAACAGGTGATTAACAATGTGTTAAAGTTGTCCTTGTAGTATAAATTTATACATAATATTCCGAGCGTATAGATAAATGGTTGAGCCTCGCTGTGTTTAAATCGCACAAAATGCCTCTTCTGTATTGGTGGTTTACCACAAAAAATAAAATATTATGTTAATAAACTGTGAAAACGGTTGCGCCGTTTCATAACTAGTGGTATAATGTAAATACCTGATAGAAACAGAGAAAAAAATCAGCTTTTTATGGAGAAATATTATGACTGATAAGGAATTCAAGCACTTGAAAAGAAGTGACCTGATATATATAATCTATGAATACCAGAAAAAACAGGAGGAGCTCATAAAGGAAAATGAGGAGCTCCGTGAAAAACTGAAGGAAAAGGAACTTAAAATAAGCAATGCGGGTTCCCTCGCGGATGTGGCTGCAAAGCTGAACGGACTGTTTGAAGCAGCTCAGCAGACAGCGGACGACTATATCAGCCAGCTTCACGGCGCTGCTTCCGCTGAAGCTGAAAAGAAGGCGGAAGCTATAATCAGGGACGCCGAGGAAAAGGCACGCAGGATCATTTCCGAAGCAGAATCGGGACTTGCGGAAAAAATGATTAATAAGGAAATAGTGGATTATGTCAGCTAAGAAAAAGGCTCCGGAAACCCTGCCGTCTGTTGAGCAGGTAGAAACGGAGCTCAAAAACATAAAATACAGGAAAAAATTCAGAAGCACGCTGTTCAGCACAATATCTATCCTTATAGTTGTGGCGGCTGTGGCAGTGCTTGTATCAACTCTGTTATTTCCGGTGGTACAGGTAGCCGGAAGCAGCATGGAGCCGACCTTGAAGGAGGGGGATATCCTCGTCCTTGTCAAGTCGGACAAGGTAAAACACGGAGAGCTTTGCTGCGTTTCATGGCAGAACAAATCGCTGCTGAAGCGCGTTATAGGTCTTTCAGGGGACATGATAGACATGGACGGCGACGGGAACGTCTATGTCAACGGAGAGCTTCTTGACGAGCCTTATGTAGAGGAAAAGGAGCTGGGAAGATGTGAGATAGAATTCCCGTATGAGGTGCCTGAGGACAGGATATTCATACTCGGCGACCAGCGCGGTTCTTCTGTGGACAGCAGAAGTTCAGCGATAGGCTGCGTAGGAAAGGATCAGATAGTCGGCAGGGTGCTTTTCAGGATATGGTCCAAAAAATAATGCCAGAAAGGGGAACGGTGAAATAGATGAAAAACTATTTCGACAGTTTTTATGAGATAATTCATAAAAACAGCGTTAAGCGACGGCGAATGGTCTCGCTGCTGCTTGTTTTATCAGTATTTGTTTCATCGGGAGTCCTCTGGGAACTTCACGATACTGTCATCACAATGGTGAATGAACCACTGTGCGCCATAGCGGAGCATGAGCATACCGATGAATGTTATGAATACCGTCTTGTATGCGGACTTGATGAGAACGAGGAGCATACTCATACCGAGGAGTGCTATGAGAAGGTCCTTGTATGCGGTAATGAAGAGCATTTGCACACAACGCTCTGCTATACCGGCGAGGAGCTTCCCGGAAGCAGTGATAAGTCGGATAATGAGGAGAGCAATATCGTTTCCATAGATCTTCCTGAGGAGGAAGATGAGGAAATGCTCCTTGAACAGCTTGATCCGGCAGCGGCGGCAGAGTTCAGGTTAGGAAAGGCGATGAGGGCTTCTCTTGCGAATGATCCCACAGAGCTTGAATCACCTTCAGGAGTATCTACCATAGATAATATCGCACGAGGTATCAATATCACGCTGTTTGATTATCATGATACCGAGAACGAGCTTGAATCAAAGCTGAACAACTATGATATCTCATGGGACAGCGACAGTCATAAATGGGTGCATAATCATATAAAGTATGCCGGTGTTAACAATGGAAGAAATCCCACAGATGATATCATGTTCTTCTCTTATGGTACGCCTGATTTTATTGGTACAAATGCCGACAATGACGATGATTATCATTATGGTGATTATTATTATAATGTTTACACACGTACACAAACAGAGCTGATAAGCAAGAACAACTACTCAGGTGATTATAACACAAATAGCCTGTATTCCTCTCAGCTGTCGGGCAACAGACCAATACAGGGAATAGTAAAGAATCAGCTGTCGGCTGCCGGTTATCCCGTGATGAACAATACCGCGGCACACAGCCTAGATTATCTTTTTAGTGAAACACCGAGCGCTTATAAGACAGTCTATACCGGTGTAAATCATTTTCTGCAGGATATTAACGGGCACCTTGTTTATAACAGCAATAACAATTACGCTTATTATAATGAGGATACCCATGATTTTACTGTTTATGAAAGTACATATCATATCATAAACAGGGATCATCACAGAGACAAGGACTATAACAACCTCACTGATGTTGAATATGACGGAGCTAACGGCGGTGAGTTCAAGATAGGATTCTTCCCCTTCGATCAGTACGATCTGACAAGAAGAGACCCTAACTTCAACGGTAACGGCTTCAATCACCATTTCGGAATGAAAATGGACGCCAGGTTCAAAAATCTCGGTGCTCCGACGGAACCGATAGTATTAAAGTACAGCGGTGATGACGATATGTGGGTATTCGTTGATGATGTTCTTGTTCTTGATATAGGCGGTATCCACGAGCCTGCCGCTGGTATGATAGATTTTACCAACGGTCTTGTGTGGACGCAGGATAACGCACTCGGCAGCGTTGCCGAGACCGCATATAACAATTTAAGGAGCAGCAATCCGGGGCTGCCTGTATACGCTGATATCCCGAAGCCTGACAACGGTGTGAATACCGACGGCGCATCGGAATCAAAGTGGAAGGTAGAGACTCTGGCAAGCAAATTTGCAGGCATTGAAGGCAAGAGCTGTGACGCAAGGGACAACAAGGCTCATACTATCGAGATGTTCTATCTCGAACGAGGCGGCTGTTATTCAAACCTTGCCATAGATATGAACCTCCCCACAGTAAGACCTCTGACTGTTATAAAGGACGTTGATTTCCGCAATCATTATTCAAATGATTATGACAGGACAGATGATGCGAACTGTCCGACATATCAGTTTGCGGTATATGTCGAAGATCCTGTGGATTCAGGAACCTATGTGCTTGCTGATCTCGGAGAGCCTAATCCGTTCCGGCTGAAGGACGGAGAACGAAAGGATTTCTATTTAGCCGATGAGACAAGAAAATATTACGTTGTCGAAAACGGTATAGATCCGAATATATATTCAAGTGTACTGGTCAATGCTGCGGCGCGGCCGATAGAAAGCGGCAGTGCAGTCAGCGGTACACCTGCGGCGCTGAATGTTACGGACAGCTACAACTTCACTAACATTGTACGTCAGGAAGAAACTACACTTAACGTAACAAAGACGTGGCTGAATCCGTCGGGAACTGTTGTTGCGGGTCCGACCGGTCATCCGGTAAAGTTCAAGCTGTTCCGTTCTGATAACGGCGGAGAACCGCAGCCGGTGGAGATAGGCGGAAAGATGACGTTTACTCTGAGCTCGCCGGGCTGGTCATGGAGCTCGCCGGTAATGCTTCCGACAAGATACGGTGATCATTTCTATACCTATTCTGTTGAGGAGCTCAACGTGCCGGATGGCTATGTGGCTTCATACGGAACAGACCAGTACGGCAATCCTACAATAACCAACAAGGACGTCACAAATGTTGATATCCACGTTCAGAAGAACTGGATAAATACCGCAACCGCAGACAAAACGAATATACGACTGGTACTTAAAAGAGAACGCGCCCCGTATGCACCGAGTCAGGCTACAAGCCTGAGGATAAATCTTCGTGACGCGGCGGGCAATCTGCTTTCGACATATGAAGTCGGCTCGGACGAGGATAAGATATATGCCGGAGGCAGCGTAGAATTTGCATTCACTGCGCCAAACGGCGTTGAGTATTATCCAATGGATTCTGCGTATCCGAAATGCGTTCCGAATACGGTGGAAGTAGACCAGATAAGCGACAGGACGTTTGAAATATCAAATCTCGCACCTGAGACCGATCCGTCGGTTATTGCAAATGAAGTCGATATCAAGATATATACCGACGAGGCAGAAGACTCTCTGCTGCTCCTGCACCACTCGTTTTCACAATGGACTGACGGCTGGATACCAAACGGTGGTTCAGAGATACTGACGAGTTCCTACAACGCTTATGCAAAGGGCGACGGAATGCTTATAAGAGGTCCGGGTAATACAGACAGAACGGCTTCAAATCAGGGTGCAAGGTACGATCTTGATCCTCAGATATTCAAGGTAAATCATACTTATACATTCAGTACCTATGTAAGATACGATGAAGATGTGGGTGTTGAGGAAACGGTTGGCGGTGTGACTAAAAAATATGTTATTTTCAAATTCACACTGTACGACGGACTTGAAAACGGCGATGCCAGCTATAGTGTTATAGAGCAGACAAAGGTTTATTCAGGCGAATGGACTCATCTTATGGGAACGGTCACTCTGCCGCCGGATATCAACCCTTACGGAATGTATATTATAGTTGAATCCTTTGATCCGCCCGGTCAGCCTTTTATCGGTCCAGGTCAATTCAGAATGGACGAATTCGCTGCTATCGAAGGCAATCATGCGATCAATGTTGAAGAAACGACAGGAAAGTTAACTGTCGGAAGCGGTGAATATACAGCAGCTGCTAACGGAACTGCGGTGTATGAATATAATACAATGCAGAATTACAGCAGCAATGGCTGGGGACCTTTTGGCAGCACAAGTCTATCGCAAAAGAATTATCAGTCCAATTATGCTGTTGTAGTATCAGGCAGAACTGATGACTGGCAGGGTGTTTCTAAAAACCTTAAAAATCTTAATCTTACACCCGGTCAGAAATATCACCATATTGCTCAGGTAGCAGGTCATCACAACGGCAACGACTCTACTACACCACATACTATCAGAGCAACTCTGACATATACCGATACTAATAACAAGTCTCAGTATATTCTTCTTGGTTCTGTCGATACAAAAGGCAATCAATGGGGAACGATAGATGCTGTATTTGATCTCCCGACTGATGTAGATACATCGAAGGACATAGTTATATACTATAACACGACGGGAACAGAGGATTTTGAGGTGTGGAGCTCAAGGTTGTATGAAGCGATTGAAAACACAGACCTTGATAAAGCTGGATATACCCTTTCGGGCGGTACATACACTTCAAATTATTCTCAGTACGGACTGGTTCTCGATTCCGATTCCGCAACAAATCCGTTAAACCTTACTTCAGCTTTTACGGAAGACACATCTTTCTCCAGACCGGTAACGCTGAGTGAGGCTGACAACTGGAAGTATCACTGGACAAAAGGCGACGGAGCAGATGATATCCAGGAAGCTTCCGGCTACCGCTACCGTTACTACATCGAAGAACAGTGGATCGGTGACAGTTCAAATACGGTGGGCTACGACAGTACGGAAAATATCTGGAAGTCAAGTGATGAAGGATTTATCGTAAGCTACAGCGGAAATATGGTAGAGACCAACGATGAGGATAATCCGATAATCGTAAATAACAGGAGTATTCGCTACAGGCTGCCCGAAACAGGCGGCGGAGGCAGAGGAAGGATATATTTCTTCGGAACTCTGCTGACAGCGATAGGAATAATAAGCGGATCCGCCTTGTACAGGCGCAAAAGGAGGCGAATTTGAAATGGCTTCCTGAGAATGAAACGGCGGATCAACACGAATAAATTTATTGAAAACGGAGGTAAATTATATGAAAACCAATAAGAAAACTTTAGCTATACTGACTGCAGGATTGTTAGCAGTAACCCCTATGGCAGCTACCGGATTTACAGCGTTTGCGGCAGATTATGATATCACAGTAAACAATGAAACTGATGGATATACATACAACGCTTATAAAATATTTGCAGGTACTCTGAGCGGTACTGTACTTTCAAATGTTACATGGGCTACAGGCTTTGACGGTGCTCAGATGCTCCTTGACTTAAAGGGTGATACGCTTTTGGGATCAGATTTTGCAACAGTTACCGATGCAGCTTCAATAGCGGCAAAACTCCCTGACCTCAGCGGCAACAGTGAAAAGCTTGCTCAGTTTGCAAAACTTGCTTACGCAAATAAGGGAACAACAGCTTCCGTGGCATCAGGCGGACTGAGCGGTGGAGTATATACTATCCCTGCAACAGAAGCAGGTTATTACCTCATTGAAGAGGCAAGCGTACCCACAGGAGCAATAACATCAAGATATCTGCTTAAAGTTGCAGGACCTACAGACGTAACTCCCAAGAGACCTTCACCATCTCTTACAAAGGTAATATCTAATCCTAATCCCAAGGATTCAGGCAAGGCAAATGATGTGTGCATAGGAGATGCTGTCAGCTACACATTAACATCTGCAGTTCCTGATATGACAGGCTATTCAAAGTATTTCTTCGTTGTCAACGATGACTTGGCCGCAGGTCTTACATTCAATAATGACGTTGCTGTTACCATAGGTGCAACTACCTTAACGGCAGGTACTCATTATGTGGTACAGACTGATGCTGCTGATACAGACGGACATTCATTCCAGATAGTCTTCAAGGATTTCTACGGCAACTGGAAAACACATTCAGGAGAGACTATAACAGTTACATATTCCGCTACACTTAACGAGAACGCTAACCGCGGAACGACCGGAAATGTTAATACTGCAAACCTTACATATTCAAACAATCCGAATGTTGCTGCTGTGGGTGAATCTCCTACAAATTCTGATGAGCCTAAAAAGCCTGAAGGCGGCAATCCGGGCGATTCTTTCGGAACAACTCCTGATCAGCAGACAAAGACCTATACCGCAAATATCAAGCTTACAAAGCGCGACGGAGCTTCAACAACAACTCCCAAGGCAGTGCTTACCGGTGCAAAATTCCAGATCAGCGGCGTATCTGACAAGGTAGTGCTTATAAACGAAGAGGCATTTGAGGAAGCAGCTTCAGGAACATATTACAGACTGAAAAACGGTACATTTGCTTTAGTTTCTTCTTCACCGGCTGCAGATGATATTGATGACAGCTCAAAGAAGTATAACAAGGTGACAAATGTTACTTCTTCCACAGTTAAGACCAACATCTGTAAAGAGGCTTATGTAAAGGCTGACGGTACACTGGAATTCGGCGGTCTGGGCGCAGGTACATATACTATCACCGAGATCAAAACTCCTGATGGCTATAACACAGTTGAGCCTATAACAATTGTTATTGATGACACCAATACAGTATTCAGCGCACCTCAATGGTCAGCAACAAAGGACGGCGCACCAATTGCTGTAAATGAAGCTGCAAGCTCTGCGGCAGTTGAATTTGATGTTGTAAATAATGTCGGTACTACTCTTCCTTCGACCGGTGGTATCGGTACAAAGCTGTTCTATATCATAGGCAGTCTGCTGGTAGCGGGTTCAGTAGTTCTCCTCGTAACAAAGAAGAGAATGAGCGTTAAGTAAGACTGAGAAAAACTGTAAAACACAGCAAATATCTGAATTATTCGTGCAGCGGGGGACACACCTCCGCTGCACGAAGTTTAATGCAAGGAGCTTTTGATGAAGCGTATCATTATCAGGTCGCTGCCGTTTGCGGCACTGTTCATAGGAGTATTCCTGCTTTTGTATCCGACTGTCAGCGAGCATATAAACGCTATGCACCAGTCAAAAGCGATACAGGCGTATAACGAGATAACCGCCTCCATGAGCAGTGAAGAGCATGACAAGATGATAGAAGCGGCAAAGGAATACAACAGAAAACTTCTCACCGAGGAGAACCCGATACTTGAGCCGGAAAAGATACCGGGATACTACAATACACTTGATATTACGGGTACAGGTATCATGGGATATCTTACAATAGAAAAGATAAAGGTAGAGCTGCCGGTCTATCACAGTGTAAACGACAACGTACTGCAGGTAGCAGCCGGACACCTTCCGGGAACCAGCCTGCCGGTAGGCGGAGAAGGTACTCACTCGGTAATGTCGGGACACCGCGGACTTCCCAGTGCAAGGCTGTTCACAGACCTTGACAAGCTGGAGCCCGGCGATATATTCTATATTACCGTTATGTCAGACGTATTTACATATCAGGTGGATCAGGTAAAGATCGTCAAGCCTTATGAGATAGATGATCTGAGCATTGAACCCGGCAAGGATTACTGTACTCTGTTTACCTGTACTCCATACGGTATCAACTCACACAGACTGCTTGTCAGGGGTGAAAGGGTTGAGACAAAGGAAGAGTACAAGATATACATTGCGAACGATGTTTTTATAGTGTCGCCGTTTATCGTAGCGCCTGCCATTGCAGCGCCGATACTGTTTGTACTGCTCATACTGCTTATGGTAAACAGCGGCAGGAAGCAGAAAGGAGACAAACGAAAAAAGCCATAAAGAAGCAGCAGCTTCCTTATGGCTTTTTTATGCTGATAACCCGGTTATTCAAATTTTCCCATGCTTACGAGCTGTGCCGTGAACCTCTTGCAGCCGGGGCAGAAGGTTATTGAACCGCGGCTTTTGCGCAGAAGCGTGGAGCGGCAGGAAGGACATTCATGCCTGAATTCCACGGAAAGCGTGAAGTCGCTGTTATTAAGTGAGAGCTCCTTTGCCATCTGTACCGAAAAGTTGCGGCAGTCCATGCACTGATAGAGCTCGGTATCGCAGTTGATATAGACCTTTTCACGCTCATATCTCATCATGTGCTGGATAGTTTCTCCGAATTTTCCATAGAGAGCGGCGCTTCTGAGTTCTTCTTCCGCTTCTTCGACCCGTCTTGTGTATGTCCTTGACATATAGCTGCCGCCGACGAAGAATTCCTCTTCGTACCCGCATTCCTCGCATCTGTATCTGTAGGACGTTCCCATGTTCACCGCTCCTTTCGCATAGTCCTTAACATCATACTATCATAAATATATTAAAAAATCAAGTATAAGGTGTTGACTTGCCATGTTTTATGTGATATAATGAGGAACATTATTCTGAGACGGAAGGTGATCCCGTGATAATAAGACTTATTACGGAAAACGATGACTACGCGGCGGTGAGCGATATCTATGAGCAGAGCTGGCGTTACGCATACAAAGGTATAATACCGCAGGACTACCTTGACAGCATACCTGAGGGCAGGTGGGTCAATGGCATAAACGCAAACGGCAGGACGGATATAGGAGCCTTTGAGGGTGACAGGATAGTGGGCACTGCGAGCTTCTGCACCTCCCGTTGGAAGAAATTCCCGGAGAGCGGAGAGATAGTTTCCATATATCTGCTGCCTGAGTATATCGGCAGGGGCATCGGAGCCGGTCTGCTGGAAAAATGCATGGAGGAGCTGGAATGGGAGGGCTTCCGCAGCATCATATTGTGGGTGCTGGAGGAAAATGTCCGCGCGAGGCTTTTTTACGAGAAGCACGGCTTTACAGCAACCAGTGAGGTCATGTCGGACAGCATCGGCGGCAGAGAGCTGAGAGAGGTAATGTATATCCTTTATCTGTGACGACCGGTGCGTTAGATTATTTGCATTAAAAGAAAGTTAATATGAACAAATTGTTAACAAATTATGCACTTCACGCTGAAAAAATGCATTTCAAGAATAAACTATTGCTATTTTTTGAACACCATGTTAAAATTTAGTCGGTTGCTTGAACAGGCAGCTTAGAAGGTGGCAATATAGTTTTTATTTACGTTTTTCTTAAACCGACCGGTTATAACAAACATAAACCAACCTATCCCCCCATAAACTATATTGCTTTCCTTTGCTTGCAAGAAAAAGCGCAGCTCTTATGAGCTGCGCTTTTTTGTTATTCATTTGAAGCCTGAGCTATTGATTCTACCTTTCCGAGACTGCGTATTGCAGGTATAGATGCGAGCAGAGCTATTACTATATTCAATGTCAGTGATATTATGACCACAGGTAATACATATGCGGTCAGCTCATGCATATTGAACCTGCCCCCTACAAGTCTTGCTGCTATTACTCCTATCAGAGTGCCGGAAATGGCGGCGGTAGCCGAGAATATGAGAGTTTCCAGCATAATGCTCCTGCGGAGCTGCTTCTTTGTCATGCCGACGCTCCTGAGCATCATCAGCTCACGGCTCCTGTTGAGCACGCTTGTGTTTACGGAATTTATCATGGAGAGTATTCCTACGAGCCATATTGATACAAGGAATATGAGCACTATCTTTACTATGGCGAAAATGAATTCGTGCAGACCTGTATTCATTGAGTACAGATTCTCAGCCATTTCCAGATTGTTTTTTTCCACGAATTCATTGAAGAGCTTAACTGCCTCCCTGTAGTGCTTACTGCCGTTCACGGTCAGTCCTATGCTGTAAGTCATATTAAACTCGGCAGAGTTTTCCAGAGGTACGATAAGACCGTTTATTGTAGATCTGCTGGATATCTTTCCTATTACCTTTATCCTGTCGCCGTAGGTAGTTGTGAGCTTGTAGCCGTCCTTCAGGTCATAGTAGGATGTCTCGTATTTCTCGATAAGCTTGCCGTCGTCGTCAGTATCCCTTTCTTCGTAGCTGCCGTAAATGCTGTTGTTGAACAGTGCAGCCTTTTTGCTTACGAATTCCTGATAGCTCATTCCCGAAATGACGTCAAGCTCGTATTTGTTGTATATTTTTTCATTGATAATATGGACAGCGCCGATTCCGTAAATAGTCTGACTTCGCAACAGTTTTTCCTTCACGATCCTGACAGAGCCGTCCCTGTCGGAGAAGGGGCATAGGTAATAGCCTGTAACACTGCACTCGGAGAATATTTCCTTATCTCCGAAATACTTGTCGATATCTCCGGTAATGTTTTTGGGATCGCCGCTGTAATAGCCGTCTATATAGAAATCGTAGGTCTCGTCATAAAGCTCTGATACTATCAGACCTTCCTTGATCTCGCCGTAAGCAAATATGAGAGCGATAGCCGAGAATGTGAACATCAGTACACCGAGAGCCATAGTTATTGTTGAGATAACGAAGCGGCTCTTTGCGGATTTGATATTTTTCTTAGTGTAACGCCTTATGAATTTTTTCGCGCTGAGGTTGAGCTTTGACTTCTTACTGTGCTTTTTCCTCTTTTTATTGCTCCTTGGCTTGCCGAAGTTCAGAGCCTCTGCCGGAGACAGCTTTCTTGCAGCCCACATAGCCGAGGTATAGGCGGATATGAATATAGCGATTATGGTCAGGAAGGCTCCGATAGCGATGAATACCGGCTTTGCCGAGAACTCGAAGACATCAATGCCTGACTTGTACAGGGCGTTTATTGAGCCGCGGCAAAGGAATATAGCCAACCCTATTCCGAGGGGCACAGCCGTAAAGCAGTAGAATATCGCTTCTATGAATACCAGTGCCGCTATCTGTCCCTTTGAAGCTCCTATGATACGCAGTGCCGCGAAGTGGCTGCTTCTTTCATGCACAGCCATTTCAAAGGTGCAGTCGATAACGAAACGCGATATGAACCATGCTATAAGGAGCACTACCAGCGCAGGCGCAGCTATACTTCCGAATTCCTTGTACATGGCGTAAGGGCTCTTCATCTCAAGACCGAGAAGAAGATCGTTTGTCCGGTAGCCGTATTCAGAGCTGTTATAGAAATCATTCTCATAGTTATGACCGAGGTCTGTGAAAAGCATTTTCAGTGCATCATCGTAATCGCAGGTGTCTGTCAGCCGCAGATATACCGATGAATTACCGTGGGTTTCCACTCCCTCTGTCTTAGTGTCGATAAGATCCTCCAGTGAGATATTGAAGCCCTTTCCGTTCGTGAGCACGAAATTGTCACTCTTTGAATAACGGTTGAAACCTGCGATAGTGAAGGTGACCTTCTTTGCGGTGCCGTACTGCTTATCAGTGTAGGGAGAATCCTGAAGCCCTATGTTCTGCTTTTCCAGAAGTGAAGCGATAGAGGCTCTGGT
This sequence comes from Ruminococcus sp., assembly GCF_016287535.1. Lineage (GTDB taxonomy): Bacteria > Bacillota > Clostridia > Oscillospirales > Ruminococcaceae > Ruminococcus. The sequence continues at coordinate 45,618 of NZ_JAEFAJ010000012.1, read as the reverse complement.
CGCCTTTTTCTGCGTTTCCTTTGAGAGATTTTGAAATTCCGGGTCACTGGAGGTGTATTGTGTGCCGTATTTTTCAAGAAGATTTGCACGGAGAGTCTTCATTGCCTCTGAATCCTCGTCGTAACCCGCTGTCATGGGACGTATGGTCAGAGTGACGGTATCGCCTGTGGAATAGCCCATTTCTTTGAGGAACTCCGGAACATAAACGCCGTCCTTTGTAATGTCGCTATCGGGAATGTCCACGTTTCTGTAGTACCTTACCAGCTTCTGATTTCCGTCCTCCTTTACAGCGGTTACAGCCCTGACCAAGTGTGTACTGCTGCCGTCAGACACCTCGAACAGCGATATCCTGCCGGAGTTGTCGTTATAAGAACCTGAGTATGAGGCGATGTCCGAACTGTATGTGAAGTAATCCGCTGTGACGGCATGGTGTATGGCTATATCAAGAGCCTTTTCCGGGTCTGCTGCCCTTTGTATCCATGAGTTTATTTCCAGCTCCCATGTACCGTCTTCCTTCAGGGTCTCATTGTAAAGGGTGGTATAACCGCTGCTGCCGTAGGTGCAGACAGTAGCGAGAATGAACGCCGAGAGCATGACACACATAAATGTAAGGAATGTGCGGAGCTTCTGCCGGCGTATGTATTTCAGCGAAAGAGATATGATATGTTTCATGTCCGCACCTCCTTATTCGGAAAGCACGCCGTCAGATATGCGGAGGATACGGTCAGCCTGTGAAGCAATGCTGCCGTCGTGGGTTATGAGTACGAGAGTCTGGGCGTACTTTTTAATGGAGCTTTTGAGTATGGAGATTATCTCGCGGCTGTTCTTGCTGTCAAGATTGCCTGTAGGCTCATCGGCGAGTATTATCTTTGGCTTGTGTATGAGTGCGCGTGCAAAGGCAACACGCTGCTGCTGACCGCCTGAGAGCTCGTGAGGGAAGTTCTGACGCTTCTTGTCAAGACCTGTGAGCTCAAGGAGCTCATTCAGGAACTCCATATCCGGATTGGTATTGTCAAGATTCAGGGGAAGTACGATATTCTCCTCAACATTCAGTACGGGTATGAGGTTGTAGGACTGGAAGATAAAGCCGATATTCTTGCGCCTGTAAGCGGAAAGCCCCTTGTCATCGAGATTCGTTATCTCCTTGTCGCAGGATATTATCCTGCCGCTTGTCGGGGTGTCGAGAGAGCCGAGACAGTTGAGCAGGGTAGTTTTGCCGCTTCCGCTCTCACCGGTGACTGCAACGAATTCTCCGCTGTGTACTTCAAGGTCGACATTATTGAGGGCGTATATCATATTTTCGCCTTCTCCGTACTGCTTGACGAGTTTTTCGGTTTTGATGATTATATTATTGTCCATAAAACAGACCTCCGTTCCTTAGTTTACTATATTCTAACCCATTAATCTTACAGTAAAATTACAAAACAAATTTTTTTTGAAAAAAGCAAAGCCTGTATTGTGTTTTTACAATACAGGCCTTAATGCGGACCGGGAGCTGAAAATATTTACAGCTTGTTTTTTGAGAGAGTAAGAAATACGAACTCGAAACGTGTACCCTTTCCGGGTTCGGAATAGACGAATATCTCTCCGTTGTTGGCGCGGACTATTTTCTGCGCTATGGACATACCAAGTCCTGAGCTGTACATGGTCCTGTCCTGGGATTTTGATGAAAAACGGTCGAACAGCTTAGGTATCTCATCCTGAGGTATACCCTTTCCGTTATCTGTTATGGAAAGGGTCGTAAGGACCGGGTTCTGAGTCAGCTCGGCAGATATCTCCGTACATTCCGAATGGTCGGCGGAGTTCTTTATTATATTCTCTATAGCCTCGCAGAGCCAGCCCTTGTCGCAGGTCAGCTTTATATCGTCAGGCAGTGCGGTGTTTATCACAATGTCCTTTTGTCTGAGCAGGGGCGACAGCTTTTTTACAGCGTTAACGAACAGCTCGGATACGCTGTAGGGCTTCATATCGTACTCAACGGCATCAGCGTTGAGCTTTGCCAGCTTTATAGCCTCGATAACAAGATGCTCCATACCGTCGAGATTGAGCTGTATCTCGTCCGAGAGCTTTTCCCTGCGCTCAACGGAAAGGTCGTTCAGCTCGCTGAGCATATCCGTGTTAAGGCGCACCACTGCGAGGGATGTTTTTATCTGATGAGAGAGGTCGGTGAGGAAGGTGCGCAGAAACTCCTGTTCATTGGTAAGTCTGCTGCTTGTATTTCTCATGCGGTCAACGAGTATCTCCGCGCTTTCGCAGACTCTGTGAACTGTGCCCAGCTCTTCGCCGTACATCTTTATTGACGCGTGGGTGTCATAAGCCGCTTCGATGCAGTCGCTGCGAAGCTTTTCGAGATCCCTGAATAGCGACATCGCCTCACGCATGGATATTATCAGCCATATTGCGGATACAGCTGTCATAAGTCCGAATAATGCGTTAAAGGCAGTGTGTCTTACATGGGGATAGCTGTGCATGAGTTCAGGCGGCATATTTTTTCTTATACTGTATTTTCTGAGTATATCTTCGCCGGCGCTGACAGCGCTTTCGTCGGGAGAGCCGGTGAATGAGCCGCCGCCCACAGCTGAGAGCTCTGATTCAATCTGCGCAGTAACGATAATATCCGCGCATTTTCCTGATGCTATATAAGCGGCAGCTGCTGAAATACCGAGCATGATGATGAATATGAGCACCAGTCTGCGCGGGGCACGGTTATTTATGAATCTGTCCATTTATAGCCCATTCCTCTCTTGGTCACTATCCTGCCGCAGCCTGCCGATCTGCTCAGCTTGTCACGCAGGCGGCTTATATTGACGGAAAGGGTATTGTCGTTCACAAATATCCCCTTTGAGTCCCAGAGGTATTCGAGTATCTGTTCACGGGTAAGATAATGTTCGCGGTTGAGCATGAGGTAGCTGAGAAGCTTCTGCTCAACAGCGGTGAGCTCCATTTCGGGGATATCGGGTATGCGGCGCAGATTTGCGCGTATACGCGAAAAAAGCTCTTTCAGGCGGAAAGGCTTGGTGATATAATCATCACCGCCGCTGTCCAGTCCGCGTATGATGTCTGCTTCATCGTCGCAGGAGGTAAGGAATATCACAGGAGTCTGAATGCTTTTCCGCAGCCGTCTGCACAGATCTATACCGTTGCCGTCGGGCAGGGTAACATCAAGTATGATAAGGTCGGCGTCGGGGACTGCGGCTTCAGCAGCAGCGACGGTGCGTACAGCGATGACGCTGTAGCCTTCGGTCTCAAGAGCAAGCTTTATATTGGCGTTGAGTGTCTCGTCGTCCTCAACGAGAAGCAGCGTATTCATAGTGTCACCTCGGTCATAGGAGTTTTTTTTATTTTAACATATAATCCGTGAAAAATCAAGGACGCTCATCAGGTATGCTGCCGCTGCCGGAGTGTATAAATAAAAAGCTGCACCGCAGGGAAATGCGGTACAGCTTTTATCCGTATGTACAATATCAGTCTTTGAATATAGCGCCGTCTTCTATGTTCTGAAGAACGCTTGCACAAAGCTCCTTCCACTGCGCTACTTCAGCCTCGTCGTAGGAGATGACCTTCTTTGCCCATGTGCTGCAGTGTGCGCAGGCATTGGGAGCTGTCTCGCCGTCTTCGAGGATATCGTTCACGCAGAGTGAATTTGCGCAGTTGTTGTTATTGATGAAGTGTTCAAGGAAGCCGTCAAGCTTCTTGTTGTCAACGAATAACTTTGGAAGGTGCATAGTTCTTCCGTAATTCATCATTGCCTCAGGCTTGAGGTATTCCATCCATCTCATAGCCGGAACTCCGGGAGGAGGACCGCCTGCACCGAACGGGGACATACCGGCGGGAGGTGCTGTGATACCGTGTGACTTTGCCCATTCCTCAGGCTCGCCGGGTCTTGGAGGTCTGCCCTCCATTACCCACGGAGGAGGACCGCCTGCGGGCATACCGGCTGGGGGACCGCCTGCACCGAATGGAGGCATACCGGCGGGAGGCGCTGTGATACCGTGTGACTTTGCCCATTCCTCAGGCTCGCCGGGTCTTGGAGGTCTGCCCTCCATTACCCACGGAGGAGGACCGCCTGCGGGCATACCGGCTGGAGGACCGCCTGCACCAACAAGAGCACCTGCAGGAGCGCCTGCGGGAGCACCCTCAGCACCTGCCTGATCCGGACGTGTTACGATAGTCTTTGCACGAGGCCAGTTTACGATATCAAGGAGATTTCCGTCGTATGACTCTTCCATGTAGCCCTTGATTACATTGTGGAGGAAGTCGGTCGTTCTTGTTCTGTCGATGAGCTTGATAGAGAAGTGCTTGTTACCTGTCTCTTCAGCGAGCTCCCTGTAGTAGTGAACGTCCTCAGGACGGATAAATTCAGCTGTAAGTATAGCTGCGGGGTGAGTTACCTTCTTGTAAGCGCAGTTTATAAGAGAATAGTCCATTGAATACTTATCAGGATCGGAATGACCTACGAAGCAGCCGTGCGCAAGGCGGAAGGGACATTCCCTGAGACAGAGGTTGTTGGCGATGACACGGAGGTGAAGGTCTGTATCCTTATACTGTGTGAGGAGCTGCCTGAGAAGATCGAATCTCCTGTTGAAGCCGTGATCGAGAGTGATCTCGTCAACGCCCCAGTTGCGCCAGTATTCAATATGCTGTATAGTTGTAGGATAAGCATAAAGGCCGAGAGTTACGAAAGCGTCCTTGAATTCTCTCTTTACGTACTTGATGAGTATAGGAGAATTGAGGGTGAATGCTTTTATGCCCATATCGTACATGGTGTGGATGAATGTACGTATCTTTTTTCCCATAACAGGATCAAGTTCGTTCTGATCCATTGAAAGAGGGTTGATAAGATAATTGAAGGTTATATCGCGCTTCTGACATTCCTTTACATAGTCAGCAAGCTGATCCATTGTAAAATCGGGAATGATCGAAGCTGTACGGCCTCCCGGAAGACCGTCGTGCTTGAGCTTTCCGAAAAAGCTTGTTATGGCGTGTTTCTTGTCATACTGATCGATGAAATCGAAGAGCTTGTAATCAAAGTTACAGCCAAGGTCGAAGGATATCGAATCCTGATTCATGTTTACACATCTCCCTAAAATTAGTCAGGACTATACACTGTATGATGTCAGTTCTGTGTATAAGCAATCGCGGCGTTTTCTGGTATATTTCTTTTTTTACGTGTGATAACGATCTTTTGATATATTCGATCATATTCAGTCCTATATTAAAATTATAACATCTGCCATGGGAACTGTCAATTAATCTTATGCAAGTTATTAAAAGCACTAATCGGGCTTTTTTTGTAAATAATATCCAATCGTTCACGTGCTGACGCATGATACGCTACAGGCGGTAATAAAGGCAAAATGATGCATTCTGAACACATCAGAAAAAGAAACATATTTTCTTTTCTGCAGGGTATTGACATTCATGCTGAGCAGTAGTATAATAAAAACAGAACATACATTCGATAGGGGGACGCTTATGGAAAAAAAGTATATCGCAATTGATCTGAAGTCATTTTACGCTTCTGTGGAATGTGTGGATATGGGAGCTGACCCTCTTGATACTAACCTTGTGGTCGCAGATGCGAGCCGCACAGAAAAAACTATATGCCTTGCGGTGTCGCCGTCCCTGAAATCTTACGGCATACCTGGGAGACCGCGGCTTTTTGAGGTGATAGCAAAGACTGCCGAGGTAAATGCGGAGCGCAGATACAGAGCTCCCGGCAGGCAGTTCAGGGGGGAGTCCTGCAAGGGAAGCGAGCTGACAGCGGATCCGTCACTGAAGCTGTCCTATGTCGTTGCGGCGCCGAGAATGGCGCGATATATCGAATACAGTACGAGAATATACCAGATATACCTGAAATATGTTGCTCCGGAGGATATCCACGTATATTCCATAGACGAGGTGTTCATAGATGTTACGTCCTACCTTGATACCTATGGAGTGACCGCACGTGAGCTTGCTGTCAGCATGATAAACGATGTGCTGGAAAATACCGGTATAACCGCTACGGCAGGCATAGGCACGAACCTGTATCTGTGCAAGATAGCTATGGATATAGTCGCCAAGAAAATGCCTGCCGACAGGAACGGAGTGCGTATCGCGGAGCTGGACGAAATGTCCTACCGCCGTCTCATGTGGGAGCACCGCCCTCTCACTGATTTCTGGCGTGTCGGACGTGGCTACGCAAAAAAACTGGAGCGCTGCGGCGTTTTCACAATGGGAGATATAGCCCGTATGTCTGCGTCGGAGTTCGGCGAAAAGACGCTTTACAAAATGTTCGGAGTGAATGCAGAGCTGCTCATAGACCATGCCTGGGGCTGGGAGCCCTGCACAATAGCGGATATCAAGAGCTACCGACCGGAAAACAGCAGCATAAGTTCGGGACAGGTCCTGCAGGGGGCTACGCCGAATCATACTGCCCGTCTCATCACATGGGAAATGGCTGATACGCTGTCTCTTGACCTTGTGAGAAAGGGGCTTGTTACCGATCAGATAACTCTTACCATAGGTTATGACGTGGAAAATCTCCGCAGGGAAGATATATCTGAGCACTATGCCGGAAAGGTGACAGACGACTATTACGGCAGACCTGTGCCCGTACACGCTCATGGTACGGTAAATCTTGCTGCTCCAGTGTCCTCGTCAAGACTGATAACTCAGGCGGCTGCGGAGCTCTTCGACCGTATCACGGACAGTATGCTGCTTATACGCAGGATAACCATATGTGCCGGCAGAGTAGTGCCTGCCGGAGCTGTCCGCGAGGAGCTGCAGCAGCTGGACTTCTTTACCGATTTTGAGGAGGAAGAACGCCGCCGCACTGCGGAGAAAGAGGAGCTTCAGCGTGAGAACAGCCTGCAGCTTGCAATGCTGAGAATGAAGGAGCGCTACGGCAAAAACGCTGTGCTTCGCGGAACAAATCTATGCGAGGGAGCTACCGCCCGTTCGCGCAATCAGCAGATAGGCGGACACAGAGCCTGAGAAAGCAGTCGGGCTGGTTCGGAAAGGAGGCTTCGCCATGCCGGAGCAGTATAACGATATAATCAATATGCCTCATCATGTTTCGAGGAACAGACCGCAGATGCCGCGTCGTCATCGTGCGGCGCAGTTTGCGGCGTTTGCAGCTCTTGCCGGTTATGAGGACGCTCTGGACGAATCTTCGCGCCGCACTGACAGCAAAGCGGAGCTTTGCGATGACGACGCGGCTGAGCTGAACGAAAAAATAAGGCTCATCGGCGCACGTATCGCCTCAGAGCCTTACTGCAGGGTGACGTATTTCGTTCCCGACAGGCACAAGAGCGGCGGAAGCTACGCTGAGGTGTCCGGAAACGTAAGATTCATAGAGGAGGCGACGCGGCAGCTGGTATTCTGCGGCGGTTTACGCATACCTATCGACGATATAGTGAAAATATGCCTGTAAAAAGAGCAACAGCCCTACCTCCGCCTATGGAGATAAGACTGTTCTGATTTGCCCTCTTACAAAATGGAAGGATAGCAGAAAAGGAATTAACAGCAATATATCACAAAGACCGCCTATAGTCTTTGTAAAGTGTCTGGCACGATCTCTTAGTGATACTGTATTTTCCGCCCGGCCCTGAGCTATCCTGTCAGGTTCTGCGGAACAGCAAACCCGTTTGCAGGCAATGGGAGTTATTGTGCAGAGGCTCCCCGCCGCCGGGTCTGTTGACTTGTGTTTGCTCCTGCCGTTTCGGAACTGGCAGGAAAATACGCGGCGAATCACGGAATAAGCCGCTTATATATTCAGCCGCAGGATAACGGCTGCGGTTTAACTGTGTCTCTGTAACATTTTTTACGCCGAGGACAAAGACAGACGGGAGAGGGGCCGCCTGCCTTTGTGCAAATGCCTCGCCGTGAATGAAGCCTTACGCTCCCATTCCTGAAAGCGTGCGTGAAAGCTTCTGAGGGTAAACTTGTATAATCTCACACAGGAGCTGCGTGAGAGCAGGTAACTGCCGCTGAAAAAGCGGAGTTTGCGGCAATAAAAATACAGCTCTCAAAGGAGTGTGGAAACACCGGCCGTTTTTACGGGATCTGTGTTAATGGGAGGGGGTAACAGTTCCGCAAAGCCGAACATTCCCACTTCCGCCCTCAAGAGTTGATCTGCTTGAATACAGACTTGCCGCAGGCAGCCGGGCAAGCGCCCTGAAGCTGCGGAGAAGTCTGTCATATGTGACATTATTCAATTTTATCACTCCAAATTTAAATATCCCTTGCGCTTGCCCGCTCTGATCGCGGATGCGATGTAAGCAATCCCTTATTGCTTTATCTTTATTATAAATAATATGTGAATTGATAACAACCGATAAAATAAATATTAGGTGGACAAAATGAAGAACTTGACCGGAAAAATCCCCGAACTGCCCAATTATTGCGGTCAGAACGGGGATTTTTAAATGTTAGCTGAAGCTGTTTATTATCCTTTCGGCTGCTTCCTCTCCGATGTCGAAGGTGTATTTGTAATCGAGCAGCTCAAAGATCATTTCTCCGGAGTCGGTGAAAGCGATATATCCGCTGCTGAAATACTTGTTCGGAGCGATTAGTTCAGGCATCCCGAACATGAACGCGACGCTGTACTGTGAAAGGTCAGTATCCGGATATGAACCTCCTGCCTCGGCTGCCTGTTTGCGCAGATAGTTGTCGGACTGCGAATATGATGTCAGCGGTCCTTCAAGCTCCTTCAATATGCTTATCAGCTCGGTCTTTTCGTTTTCTCCGGCTGAACGGTATAACCGCTTTTCTGAGCTGTATATGCTTGTCAGCTCCATATAGTCGCAGATGCCCATTGCGTTCAGGCATCTTTTGGCATCTGCGGGAATGAACCGGGTATTCGCGCAGATATACCTCTGAGTGCCCGGCTCTGTCGATACTGAGCATATAAACTCCTCGGTAATGCCGTCGAACACATAGACGCTGTAGGATATGTCATCGCCGTTGAGCTTCATATTTCCGCTGTAGAGGACAGGGTCGCCTGAGTAATAGGGGCGGCTGTCATATCTGTCCGAGATCCTGTATAATGAGCCCCTGTAGCGGAAGCCGGTCAGCGTTTCGGTCTGAGGAGGCACAGTGCTCGACACATAGGTGGTATGAGGAGACGCTGTTGTAGTTGTATGATAAACGCCGGTGTTGGTAGTCCTTATCGTTGTCGTAGTATGCGTTGTAACATAATATGTGTTTGTTGTATACCTGGTAGTTCTTGTTGTTGTGGTCGTTGTCCTGAATGCTCCGGTACTTGATGTGGCCCGCGTGGAAGTTGTCCGTGCGGTAGTCCGCGTGGCAGCCGGTGTGGTCGTAGTGCGCTGCGTTGTCCTTGCGGTTGTGGAACGGTCGGTATGTCTTGTGGTAGTCGTTCTGGGCGAGCCTGTATGTGTAGCGACCACGTCGGGAGTTGTTGACGCTGTGGTCCCGGAGGTCAGAGCGGAAGAAGCAGTGAGCTGTGTCAGTGCAGTATGCGGAGCAGTAGTCCTTAAACCTGACGAAGTAGTGTTTGCAGCATGGAATGACGTTGCAGACGAAGTGCCTGCCGCTGTGGCTGAAGCAGATGTTACTGAAGTTACAGGAGCGGCGGACGATGTCGAAGCTGTTGAAGCCTGCACCGCGGACGTGTTGCTTCCGGTGGTGACAGCAATGTCGGTATTAACTGTTGTGGGAGGTTCTGTCATATTGATCTGGTCCCTGACGCCGGAATTGAAAAATGACTTCAGCAGATCCATGCGCCATATACCGAAGCACACGGTGAGCATTATGCAGCAGCTGAGGGCGATGGACGTGCGCTTTATGAATACAGCCTTTTTCCTTGATCTTTCCTTTTCGTATTCCTCTCTGCGCCGGAAAACACTGTTTGCTATGTCTTTATAGTCCTTCATACTCAAAGCCCTCCTTTTCCAGCGTAGTTTTCAGAGCAAGCTTGGCTCTGTACAGGAGATTCTCGATCTGCCGTCTGCTTTTTTTCATTACCGCAGCAGTTTCGGCATTGCTCATTTCCTCAAAAAAGGTGAGATAAAGTACCTGTCTGTAATCCGAATTGAGAGTTTCCATGGCGTGATGAAGGGCGATCTTCTGTTCCTCACGCAGATATTCCTGTTCGAGATCACGCTCATCGGAAATATCGTAGCGTTCTTCCACAGGGGTGTCGGAAATGAATTTCCGTTTGCGGAGACTGTCGAGCGCAGCGTTGCGGCCTATGGCGTACAGCCATGTTTTGAAAGAGCTTTTCCCCGAATACTTGGGCCTTTTGGCTGCGAGCTTGAAAAAGGTGTCTTCCATGAACTCTTCGGCAAGACCCAGGTCATTGGTTATACCCTTCAGATAAAGCATCAGGCCGTCCTTGTAGACACGTATCAGTTCCACCATGGCTTCGTCATCTCCGCCGATATAACTGCGGTAGAGTGTTGCACCCTGATCCATGAGCGTCCCCCTTTCAGAAGAGATGCTCCCTTCTCACATATTAGACGTATGAGAACGGAGATTCTCTCATAATATTTTAAAAATAAATATATATACATAATACAATGAATTTTGTCATCAGTCAAGTGCTGATATGTTATTTTTATATCCGCCGCAGGTGAAAAAAGTTAAATAAAAGACGGGAAATACAATGGCAAATCGTTCAATTCTTGCTATCTTTGCTGAAAATGTGCATTTTTTGCTCTCTTCGTTGACACCGTTTGTGAAAGATGATACACTGAAATCACGGAATAGCTTGAAAAAGCCGGCTTTTTAGCCCGAAAATCCGGATTTTTTATGTTTAAGACAAGTTTAAGATTATTTTAAGATTGCTTTTGTATCATGTACACAAGGTGAAAAATGAAAGAGGGTTCTGTGAACCCTGAATCAGAATAACATGAAAAATCATAATGGAGGGAATTATTATGTTCAAGAAATCAGCAAGAAGAACGGTTTCAGGTATAATGAGCCTTGCAATGCTCCTCGGAACCGCAAGTACATTCCCGGCTGCTCAGGTATCCGCAGCAAGCTCGGTGACTATCAATGAAGTATGTCCGAAGAATTCTACCTACACAGCTCCTGACGGCGGCACTTACGACTGGATAGAGCTCTACAACAGCTCCAGCAGCGCAGTAGATATCAGCGGCTGGGGTATAAGCGACAAGGCTGAAACACCTTACCGCTTCACATTCCCCGCAGGCACTACCATTCAGGCAGGCGGAAGAAAGGTAGTTTTCTGCGACGGCACAGCAGGTGAGACAAACAGCGCAATAGCTCCTTTCGGACTTTCAACAAGCGGCGAGACCCTCATTCTTACCGACGCTTCCGGAAACGTAGCTTCACAGGTGACCTTTGAGGATATGGCTAAGGATACCTCCTACGGTCAGTATCCCGACGGCAGCGGAGAGTTCTATGTTCTCTCAACTACTCCCGACGCTGCAAACAGCGCTCCTGAAGGCTCAAACGCAGTAAGGACCCCCGGATTCTCCGCAGAGAGCGGCTTCTACAACAACAGCTTCTCCCTCACTCTTGAAGCTCCACAGGGCACAACAGTTTACTATACACTGGACGGAAGCGATCCCACATCTGCTTCCGAGAGATACACAGGTCCTATCACAGTACAGGATATGACCAGCCAGCCCAACAAGCTCAGCGCAAGAACTGACATCTCGGCTTATACCGATATCCTCGCTCCAGATGAGGGCGTGCTCAAGGCAGCCGTTGTACGTGCGGTAGCCGTTGACTCTCAGGGCAGAACAAGTGCTGTAGTTACAAAGACTTATTTCGTAGGCTCAGCCAATGTTGACAAATACAGGAACATGAAGGTCATCTCACTCGTTACCGATCCCGACAACCTCTTCGATTACGAAAAAGGTATCTATGTAACAGGTAAGGTATACGAAGAAGGCGGCGGAGGCATGGGCGGCTTCGGCGGCATGAACTTCGGCGGCGGTAACTGGAACATGGGCGGCGACGCTAACGGCGGCGCAGGCGGCTTCAACATGGGCAACTTCAATATGGGCGGTCAGAATGGTGACGCAGCTCAGGGCGGCTTCAATATGGGCAACTGGAACATGGGCGGTCAGAACGGCAATGCAGCTCAGGGCAACTGGGGCGACGTTCAGCTCGGCGGCGCAGGCGGTCCCGCAGTAAACGCTGACGAGGACGTTCAGCAGGGCGGCGCTCAGCAGTGGGGCGGCTTCGGCGGTCAGCAGGGCGGCGCAGGCGGTTTCGACTTTAGTCAGTTCGGCGGCGCAGCAGGCGGTGACGCAGCTCAGGGCGGTGCCCAGCAGTGGGGCGGCTTCGGCGGTCAGCAGGCAGGTGGTGACGCAGCTCAGGGCGGTGCCCAGCAGTGGGGCGGCTTCGGCGGTCAGCAGGCAGGCGGTGACGCAGCTCAGGGCGGTGCTCAGCAGTGGGGCGGCTTTGGCGGTCAGCAGGCAGGCGGTGACGCAGCTCAGGGCGGCGCAGCAGCTGGTGGCGGATTCGGCGGCGGCGGAATGGGCGGCTTCAACATGGGCGACATGGCATTCATGGCTCAGGCTAACTACAATCAGAAGGGCGAAGCATGGGAGCGTCCCGCAAATATCGAGATCTTCGATAACGGCGAGAGCGTTGTATCACAGGACGTAGGCATCAGAACAAAGGGTGCTGCTTCACGTGCATGGGCTCAGAAGAGCTTCAACATCTTCGCACGTATGGACTACGGCAAGGGCGAGGTCGAGTACGATCTCTTTGAAGGCAAGTCCACAAAGGAAAAGAATAACAAGGTCATCGACACATTCGACGGCTTCACTATAAGAAACGGCGGAAACGACAATATGGCAGGCTTCTTCCGTGACTCAGTAAACCAGTCTCTTGTTGGCGACAGAGATATGACCACTCAGGCTACAAGCGAGTGCATACTCTTCATCGACGGCGAATTCTGGGGCATTTATCAGCTCATGGAGAAGTATAACTCAGACTACTTCAAGTCACACTACGGTATCAAGAAGAACGACGTTGCTTTCATCAAGAACGGTACTCTTGAAGACGGTAAGGATCAGGATCTCTCCGACTGGAACAGCCTTCTCAGCCAGATCGCAAGTGCAGATATGACAAGCGACGCTGCATACCAGCAGATAGCTCAGAAGCTTGATATCCAGAGCTTTATCGACTACTTTGCAGCTCAGATATACTGGGCTAACCACGACTGGCCAAACAACAACACAGGTGTATGGCGCGCAGATACAGTAGACGAGTCTAATCCTTATGCAGACGGCAAGTGGCGTATGGTTCTCTTTGATACAGAGTATTCCGCAAACCTTGCAGACAAGGTAAATGAAGTAGGTCCTACATACAACAGCTTCAGCCAGTTCGGCGGCGGCGGTATGGGAGGCTGGGGCGGCTTCATGGGAGGCGGCGGCTCCATCAGCGGAGCTTTCACAAATCTCATGAAGAACGCAGAATTCAAGAAGCAGTTCGAGCTCAGCTTCATGGATATGGCAAACTACAACTTTGACACAAACAAGACTACAGCTGCTATAAACTACTACAAGGGCTTCAAGCAGCAGATCCTTGATACATACAAGCGCTTCCCGTCATCCAAGAACATTCACAATGAGTCTACATTCGATCAGGATTATCAGCTCCTCGAAACATTCTACAACACAAGATACAGCAACGTTACAAGCCAGATGAAGAACTTTATGGGTCTCACAGGCAGTCTTGCAAGCGTATCCGTAAGCAACGACGGCAGCAAGGGAACACTTAAGCTCAACACCATCAAGTTTGACGATTCCATGAGCACATGGAGCGGCAAGTACTTCACAGACTACCCTGTAACTGTAAAGGCTACAGCTAAGGAAGGCTACAGATTCGATCACTGGGAGGTATCAGGAGCAACAGTTTCCAATACCACATCAGATGAGATAACAGTTCCTGTAAGCGAGGGCGTTACTATCAAGGCTGTTTACGCAGCAGGCGATCCCAGCGAGATCAGAACAACAACTACCACATCAAAGACAACTACTACCACAACAACTACCACTACCACCACTACCACTTCCTCCGGTACAAATCCCGGTACAGGCGTTACCAAGTACGGTGACGTAAACTGCGACGGTCAGGTCGACCTCTCAGACGCAGTTCTTATCATGCAGAGCCTTGCTAATCCCAACAAGTACGGTGAGAATGGCAGCGACAGCCGCCATATCACCAAGCAGGGCCTTGCAAACGCAGACTGCTCAGGCAATAACGACGGCGTTACAACAGGTGACGCGGCTGCTATCCAGAAGCATCTGCTCGGTCTTATAAAGACACTTCCCGACAGGTCATAACTGACCTGAGGGAAGCCATGTTAAGAAGACATTCACGGTTCATTAGAAATCTTCCTTTAAATAACCACCTTCAAAAAAACAGCGAAGAGGAACACCACTCTTCGCTGTTTTAATTTTTATATGTATTTCAGCCTCTTACCTCGGTATAGTAGTATACCGCGAGCTGAGTCCTGTCGCGCAGGCATAGCTTGTCAAGCAGACTGCTTATATAATTTCTTACAGTTCCCTCACCGAGAAAGAGCTGTCCTGCTATTTCCTTGTTGCTGAGCCCCTTTGCGACGAGCTCCATTATTTCACGCTCCTTGTCGCTTATGCCGTGAGCGCTGAAATCGTACTGTCCCTTAGGCACCATAAGCTCCGGGAGCTTTGTTATCACCTTCTCGCCGAAAACGCTTTGACCGCGCATGACGGCTTCAAGAGCGGGAACTATACTGTCAAAGTCCTGTTTCAGTATATACCCCTTAGCACCCATATTCAGTGCTTTTACAATGTATTCATCGTCTGAGAAGGTAGTAAGGTAAAGGATACGCGCGTCGGGGAACTCCTTCAGTATAGCTTCTCCCGCTTCAAGACCGGTCATGCCGTCCATGCGAATATCCATGAGCATTACATCCGGAGTATGGCTGCGGTACAGCTCTATGGCTTCATTTCCGCTTGAACCCATGGCGGCAACGGTAACTGTGCCTGAGCTTTCAAGAATGGTTTTCAGCGACAGAGCTACGAGCTTGTCGTCGTCTATAACAATGATGTTCATATAAACCTCCGTCATATTATGTTACTGCGTTATCGTTCTTTGGCAGGGAGAGGAATATCCTGAAGCCCTGAGGCGATGGAGTAAAGGTTATCCTTCCGTTCAGAGCCTCTGCACGGTCTGTCATATTCTTCAGACCTATGCCGCTTTCGTTTATTTCCGTGCAGCTGCCGTTATCTTCGAGCATAAGCTGATAAAAGGCAGGGTGCTCGCGGACTATGATACTTATCCTGTCGCCGTTTGAATGCTTTACAGCGTTTGAGAGCCCCTCCTTGACTATGCCTATTATGCAGAGCTTTACGCTGCCGGGCATGGCGGCGCTTACATCGCAGTCAAGGTCAACAGTGAACCTGCTGTCAACGCTGCTTATGCTGTCCTCAATGACTTTTTTCAGGTCGATGGAGTCATCGTGGAGATCGTGAACGCTCTCACGGATACTGGTCATAGCGCTGTCAAGAGTGGAGCGCAGGCTTTCAAGAGGTTCGCGCAGCTGTTCGTCCTTGTTTATAACTATAAGAGCACCGGACTGCAGAATGGAACGGGTCAGCATATGTCCGACATTGTCGTGAATCTCACGGGCGATACGGTTACGCTCCTTCATGGTGGCAAGGCGTATCTCGCTGTCCTGAGCATGGGCAAGCCGAATATTTTGCTCTGAGAGCTGACGGTTCTTGCCGGCGACCTCATCACGGAGCTGTGTGAGCTTTTCCACGGTCTTTTCAAGTCCTGAGATACGGGTATATATTATATATGCTACAGCGGCTGCCGCGGCGGTTATTATCAGCTGTCTTGCTGACAGCGAGCCGAGCTTCAGTATGACAGATGCCGCAGGGAGAACGAGCCACCATTTCTTTTCCCACAGAGCGTCATAGAGCATAAGCGGTATGGTGCAGAAAAACATCGGGAAAAAGCCGCACAGCAGAGAGCCTGCGGCAATTATAGCGGATGCGGCAGGAGTTCCTGTGAAGAGCTGCGCAGCAGAGGATACGGCTATTGCCGTAAGTACGGTAATGACCGGAGCTGTGAAACTGCTTGTCAGCAGGAGGCTGATTGTGCATATTGTAAGTATCGCAAGCTTATCGATCAGTCTGTTCAATCTCACACCGACTTTCTTTCAGAAATCAGCCGTCACGTAAATCGGCTGTTATTGAGTACACAACAATTATAAAACATCACGGCTTTTTTGTCAATAAAAAGCCGCAGCACCTCCGGTAGTATACCGGAAGTGCTGCGGCTTCATTATTTGTCAATGGAGAGAGGGATATCTTTATTTTTCGGGAAGCTCTGAAATGAGATGGAGCAGGTATCTCTGGATAGCTGCTGCGTCGCCTGTGGTCATTCCGTCATTCCCTGTAACGTCCGCGTTCTTTATGCCCTGTGAGGTTATACGCTTTTGATCCTTGCCGTTCTCGCCGTACTTGTCAGGGTTCGCAAGAGCCTGCATGATGAGTACAGCGTCGGAAAGGTCAACAGTACCGTCACAGTTCACATCTCCTGCCTTATAATCAGCGTCGTAGTTGAATACGGAGCTTGTTGATGAAGTTGTTGACGACTGTGAAGTAGTGGAAGCTGATGTTACAGTAGTGGTCGTTGTGGTTTTTGTGGTAGTAGTGGTGGTAGTCGTCTTTGATGTGGTAGTGGTTGTGGTCTTTGGCTTGCCGTCGGAGAGCTGTCCGTAAACAATTCCGCAGCCGACTGTTGACATATATACCTTGCCGAATTCGTCCATGTCACCAACAAGGTAGTTGCCGTTTCCGGTACCGCCGTAGAGGTGGTCTGTATTGATACATACCCATGTCTTTCCTGCGTCGGTGGAGCGGTATATGCCTTCCTTGTCGTCCTCAGCGGGCTTTCCGTAGATGAAGAGCGTATTTACGCCGCCTGCGTTTTCGGGAGCGCCGTAGCCTATGCACTTCGCGTATACAACATTGTCAAGGTGTTCCACGGTCTTGCCCTTGTCGGAGATGATGTAAACGCCCTTATTTGCGCCTGCAAGAGCCACAGTGCCTTTTCCGAGGTATGCAAGGTCGCCTGTGTGCTCGAATTTCCATGTAAGCTCCCAGTTGTACGGGCAGATACGTGTCTCGGTAAATGTTGCGCCGTAGTCCTCGCTTATGAAGTATGAGTAATGCGACTCGTCATAGGTAGGCTCTGACTTGGTCATATCTGATGACCAGTAGTCGTTGTGCTGAGCGCCTGATGCGTATACTATCTTTGGATCTTCAGGATCGACAAGCGTATATACTCCCTTGGAAGCCTTGATGCCTTCGCTGGTCTTCCATGTGGCGCCGAAGTCGTCTGTATAGGAAACTCCGCCGGTAGTGCTTGTATTTATTATTCTGTACTTGCCCTTTGAAAGCTCTGTTATAGAGAGTTTTCCGCCTGTGCAGGCAGGCTTGAAGGACTTCCATGTCTTTCCGCGGTCAGTGGTATAGTAGCCGCTGCCGGTATTGTTGCCGTCGCCGTTGGCAGTTCTTGCCCATACGTCCGTATTCTGAGGGCATACCGCGATAGCGGAGGTCGAGCCCATATTCGGCTGATACTGCGGCGGTATACCGTCTACAGAGGTGTGAACGAAGCCGTCGTAGTCGCCGATCGCCGAGAGATCGAGTCCGTCTGCCGTGCTTACGAAATCAAGGGAAACAACTTCCTCGATACCGTCCGGCTGGAAGTGGAACTGCGGGAGATCGCTCCATGTATTATCACAGGCAAATACGCCGTTGCCCGATGTGGAGAATGTCCTGTCGGGATTTACAGGGTCGATAACATAAGAGCCCACCCAGTGTATAGCCTTGTCGTATATCCAGTCATAGCCGCCTGTGGAGAGGTAGTCAGCAAGTGGATCCTGTCCCCAGTTGGGAGAATATCCGGGAGATATCTCTCTCCATGTTTTACCGCCGTCCTCTGAACGGAAGAACTTGTCGCCCCAGCAGGGACCGTGCTCATCTGTCCAAGGTTCCCAGAGCTGAGCGTTTGCGAAAAGTCCGCAGGTAGATGATACCATATGATCAGGATTTGCCGGATCAACGCTTATGCCGCTGTAACCGCCCTGAGCTGCTGCCTCCATAGCGTCCTTGCCGGGATTGTAGAGGTGAGCAAGAGGGGAGATATCGGTTATATCGCCTGTTTTGGCGTTGAGCTTCTTTATGCTGCCTGAGGTGCCACCATTGCCGACCTGAACAGCTCCCTGGAAAGCGAAGAAGATATTGCCATTGCCGTCGCCGGTGATCCTTCCGGGATAGTTGGCGGAATCGAGCTTGTCGCTGATATCGGTGAACTTGTCGTCCTTTACGTCTGCAACGACCACGCTGTTCTTGCCTTTTGCGGAAGCTCCTACGTATACCTTTCCGCCGTAGATGTATATGCAGGCGATGCCGTTCTGAGCGTAATATTCATCGCCTGTAAGAGCCTTGCGCATATTCGAGCCCCATGTGGGCCACTTTATCTCGTACTTGAAGAGACCGAGATCGCCGTAGCCTTTGACTTCCTTCCATGTCTTACCGCCGTCGGTGGACTTGATAAGGCAGGAATCGCCGGCGTATACGTCGCCGCCACAGTATATTGTCTTTGGATCGTCGGGATCTACAGCTATAGACTCGCCTGTCTGTCTGCCGTTGCCGTTGCCGTGGACCTGTATCATATCGGTAACGTCGTATTCCTCGAAGGTCTTACCGCCGTCGGTGGTCTTGAATATGACAGTCTTTTCTGCCGAAAAGTAAGCGCAGCCGCAGAGGAAATAAACGGTATTATCATCTGTGGGGTCTATAGCCATTGCGTCCACGCTGAGGAGACCGCGGTCGTCCTCATTGATAAAACCGAGGAGCTGCTCCCAGCTGTCGGTATCATAGTTGAATCTGTAAGCGCCGCCTACGTCTGTACGTGCATACATAGCCTTTTTGCCTGTAACGATTCCGGAAACAAAGCCGCCTCCGCCTATTTTGAGGGTGCCCCATTCCATTTTGTCGGCAATGCTTGCTGAAGCTGCTGACGCAGTACCCCTGCTGATATCCGTTGTGCCTGATACGGAATTGCAGCCGGCGCAGATCGAGAGGGCGCAAAGACCTGCCAGAGCCTTTTTCATTGTTTTCATTGCAATTTTTCCTTTCTGTTTGTGTATTTTAATATCCATTCCCGTTATCTTATCCGTGCCTGTTTTTCAACTTGATTTTATCATTTCAAAAGTACGGTGTCAAGGGATTTCAGGGGTTATGACACTATAGGACATAATGAGAATACTATTTTGCAGAAGTCAAAAATGAACAATCCTTTAAGGCTGAGCGCAAGCTTTAAAAAGGCAAAAAATACGCAGCCATGACGGCTGCGCAAAAAAGTATTGAGCAATGAAACATATGACATCTGAAGATTATCTCTTTTTTACGCCGGCTTTCTGCGGACGGCGAGGATCTGCAAAAAGTAGAGAAGGAGA
The DNA here is from genome assembly GCF_016287535.1 of Ruminococcus sp. GTDB lineage: Bacteria > Bacillota > Clostridia > Oscillospirales > Ruminococcaceae > Ruminococcus. Next base: position 26,165 of record NZ_JAEFAJ010000012.1, on the reverse strand, counting down.
CACTACAGCCCGTTTCGGGCGGTCGGCGACCGCACCATCACTGTTTCCCCCCAGTTCCTACGACTGCAGCGTCTGAGCTCCTTATCTACATTCACGATATATTAATCTCATATCCTGTCACTATTCTATCACATACTGTTCCACACGGTTCAACAAAAAATTTACATATTTTTTCTGCCGAAAACTACCGATTTTCATCAATTTTAAGCCTTTTGTGCAGAATGAACAGCTTTGAGGATCAAAAAAATTTGAAAATCCACACAAAAATTGGTCTCATTTTTCTTTACAAACAGTGCAGAATGTGATATAATGTTCTTATATATTCAGATCATTTCTTTGGAGGGGCATTCCGTGGAAATAGTTTCAGAACTTATCAAGAGTTACTTTTTATCATTTGCGCTTATACTTGGAATAATAATAATGCTTGTCGAGAACCGCAAGGAACGCCCTCAGGGTACGGATCATATTATCGTTATCGTTGTGATACTCTCAGTCATCGTTATGAATAAGGCGGCGGATGACCTTTTCAGGTGGACGCTTTACGATGATACGCGCAACTATAACGGCGATGGCGCCATGACGCTGATGTATATACGTTCTGCCATGGAGCACGTGCTTTTTCCGCTTATTGCGTATATAGAGCTGCTGCTCATCGTGCCGTTGAAAAAGAAATATGTATTCTTCCTGCCTGAGCTGATCTGTATGATCGCAGAGTCTGTAAATCTCGGAAAGCCGGGCATTATCTTCAGCTATAACAAGTATCTTGGATATGAGGACGGTCCTCTCATGCTGCTGCCCTATTTCGTGGGTATGATATATCTGCTGCTGCTTATGCGGTATTCAATACTCTTTATAAAAGAAAAGGAAATGAGCAAGGGCGTTACCGTGATATTCATAGTTTTCCTGACTCTTGCGGAATGTTACCTTGAAGCAGCCTACATAGTAGTTGACGTTATGGACGAGATAGTCGCCCTTGACGTTATAATCTATTACTTCTACCTTGTTGCCATATATCAGAGCGAGATGAAGATAAAGCTCCGTACAAGCGAGCTGGAGCTGGAACGAAGCAAGCGTATGCTCATGCTCTCGCAGATACAGCCACATTTCATGTACAATTCGCTCACCTCCATAACCTATCTCTGCGATAAGGACGCTTCACAGGCAAAAAGAGCTCTGATAGACTTCTCAAAGTTCCTCAGGAAGAACCTTGAAGCCATGACAAACAAGAATCTTGTTCCCATTAAGGAGGAGCTTGAACATACAAAGGTCTATCTTTCACTTGAAAAGATAAGGTTCGGCGACGATCTCGATATAATATTCGATGTAAAGGACAGCGATTTCATGGTGCCTGTACTTTCCGTGCAGCCCCTTGTTGAGAACGCTGTAAAGCACGGTATAAACCGCTCCGAAAGCGGCTGCGGTACGGTGTGCATATCCACCGAGGAAACAGAGGTATGCCATAAGGTCATAATAAAGGACGACGGCGGCGGATTTGAAGTTGAGTCCCTGAATGACCTTGATGAAGGACATATAGGTATATCAAACGTCCGCAAGCGTCTGTTTGATGAGTGCGGAGGCGAGCTGATAATTAAGAGCGCTCCCAATGAGGGAACTGAGTGTACTATTCTTATCCCAAAGGAGAATCACTATGAAAATTCTGGCAATTGACGACGAAAGATTTGCATTACAGCTTCTTGTAGATACACTGCACAAGGTCTGCCCGGAGGCAGAGATAGTTTCCTTCCGCAGACCCTCACAGTTCATGGAGTATGAGGATAAGGAGCCCTTCGACGCAGCTTTCCTCGATATACGCATCGGTCAGATGTCGGGCATACAGGTCGCTATCGAACTGAAAAAGCATTCGCCAATGTGCAATATAGTTTTTGTGACCAGCTATTCGGAATACGCCTTTGCGGCTATACAGATGCGCCCAAGCGGCTATATCATGAAGCCCTACACAGAGGAGGATATCCGCAACGAGTTCAACAACTTCAGATATTCCCCGCAGCCAGAGGACAAGAGCAGCGACAAGCTGAAGATACGTACCTTCGGAAACTTCCGCGTCTTCGGGAAGGACGATGTCCCGCTAAAATTTTCAAGAACTATTTCCAAGGAAATATTCGCGTACCTTATAGACCAGTGCGGCTATCCGGTCACAAGCAAGGAGATAGCGGCAGATGTCCTTGAGGTGGAGGACTTCGACAGACCTACATCGAAGAAGGTATCGCAGTACGTTTCAGATCTTATCAAGGATATAGAGAATGCCGGCTTCCACAATGTGATAATCAAGCAGAACCGTCAGATACTTGTTAACAAGGAGGCTGTGGACTGTGATCTGTACGATCTCTTCGCAGGAGATACAGCCGCTTTCAGCTCGTATCACGGCGAGTACATGATAGACTATTCATGGGCTGAGATAAGCGACTCAGCTGAAAGGATAAAGTCTCTCGGATATAAGTTCTGAGACATTTTTAAAGCATATCAGAACGGGGGCGATGTTTACATCGCCCCCGTTTTTCGCATTTATCCGTTATTTATTCATCAGCCCTCTGAAGAAATCGCACTCGTTCTTGTTTGCCTGTGCGGCTTCGGCTGTCTTTATGTTGCAGTGGAACACGTGATACAGCTTGCAGCTCTCGTTACCGTACTCCTTGTATACACAGTGTACGCCCTTTTCATCGAGCGCCTTTTTCAGCAGCGGAGATTCGCTGCGGAGATCGTCGCAGTTCGCCGTCATTATATAGCTCGGTGGGAAGTCCTTCGTTACGTGCTTTATTACAGTGAGGTCGGAGAGGACTTCCGCGGCGCTGTGTTTTGGCAGATAGTCCCTGAGAGTTTTTACGGTGCAGAAATGCTCGGTGTCATATATACCGCAGTTCAGGGCAAGTCCCTTTATTTCAAGGCCAGCCGGCGGGGTGAAGCTGAACTTTGCGGCGTAGTCCGCAGAGGTGAGTATGCAGGCATAAAGGGCTATCCCGGTAGCGCCTGCGGAGTCTCCCACGGCAAATATATTTTCAGTGTCAAAGCCGTATTTTTCCGCGTTGTCCATTAACCAGCAAAAGACATCGTTTGTGTCCTCGAACGGTGCGGGATAGCGGTACTTGGGAGCGAGCCGGTAGGTGTAGTTCACAACGGCGAAGCCGTGCCTTGCAAGCTCCATGCAGTAGAACTGGTATACCTCCTTGTCGCCGTAGACCCAGCCGCCGCCGTGAAAGCTTACTATTACCGGGAGCTTGCTGGCAGCCGCCGCTTTTGGGCGGTAAACGTCAAGGATATTCCATTTCGGGTCGCTGCCGTAACTGATATTGTCAAAGCGCTGTATCTCCGGCGGAGTGGTGAGTCCGCTGTCACGGGCAGTATCGCTTTTGGTACACATTTTTCTGAAAATAAAACTGTTAAGAGACATGATATCACTTCTTTCCTGCACGAACTTGGGAACAGCCGTCTGACTGAGGTTATCGGATATACGCTTATTATATCAGGCTTTTTTTTCTGTGTCAAGAAGACGTGTTGACGTACTCCGCGGCTTGTGGTATAATAATATTCCGGACCGCAGGCATGGTGCTGCGGTCATTTCGTACTTTTACGGAGGAATCTGTTTTGAAAGGGATTTTCATAAAACTACCGGCACTCCTGTCTGCGGCGGCTTTGCTTGTCAGCTGCGGAAGAGCTGACATAGACCCGAACGATTATCTTGAAGTGCGCTTCAGCGGACTGGATACAGCCGCTTCAGCGGACTGTGACATAGATTACGCGAAGATGGTGGCTGATAATTCTGAATATTTCGGCGTAACGGAAAAGAACAGCGCGGAAGCTGCGGAACGTGCAGCCGACGACTTAGGGAAGTACCTGAACGGTGCTCCTGACAGGGATTCCATGCTCTCCAACGGTGATGTCATAACCTTTGAATGGAGCAGGGACGGAGTTCGGCAGCTGGAGGAAAAGTATAAAATAAGACTCAGTGTCAGCGATAAGGATATAACCGTCAGTGGTCTTGAGGTGGCAAAGCCCTTCGACCCGTTTGAATATCTTTCCGTCGGATTCCGCGGCACAGAGCCTGAAGGCGTGATCGAGCTTGACTATGAAGGACTGCCTGTAAGGGACGTTCCGTTTAGCGCAGAGCGATGCAGCGGACTAAGGAACGGCGACAAAGTCAGGGTCAGCTTCGGCAGCGGCAGCGAGGAAGAGATAAGGGATAAATGCTTCAATCAGGCGTATATCCCTGTGTGCTTTGAAAAGGAGTATACCGTAAGCGGACTGCAGCATTATGTCACCAGACTGAGCGACATAGGCAGCGATTCCTATAAAAGAATGGACAGCTATGCGCAGGAGGAGTTCGGAAAGCTCGCGGATAAACGCGATGACTGGAAATGTACTGATATACAGCTTCTCGGAGCGGATCTCTACACGCCTGCGGAGGGAGAAGCAAAGTGGGGCAGGAACGCTTTCTGCCTTATCTATGAGGTAACTGCGGAAAAAGCTGACAGCGGCAGAAAAAACGATAAAAAGCAGGAGAAAAATGAGAGTATCAGGTACTATTATTTTACGTACTTTATGAACACCGTGTCGCCGGATAATGACAAAAGCACTCCGTTTCCGGCGGAATGTGCTGTATTTCCAAGCTATTCGGAGTTTTACACCTCAATATACGGCGATGCCTTCAAGGTGGGAGATACAGTGTTTGAGGGATACAGGACCCTCGGAGAGCTTGAAGAAGCTCTTTCGGACTGCTTTGAAAACAGCGTCTGCGAGACTGATATAAATAATGAAGAATGACCGCAGCCCGGAGGCGCAAAACGCTTCCGGGCTCTTTTATGACATTTGCAGGTATGGAATATGACATTTGTCATATCAGAAACTGACTGGGGACACTACAAAAATGCTTTCAGGTGAGGTATAATAATGACAGTGAAAATCATAAGGGAGGAAATACTATGGAAAATACAGTTGTTAAGATAAAGGACCTCGTTAAACGCTACGGCGACCTCATCGCACTGGATCACTTCAGCCTTGAAATAAAGGAGGGAGAGGTATTCGGACTTCTCGGTCCTAACGGTTCGGGAAAGACTACGACTATAAACTGTCTGCTTTCGCTGCTTGCTTTTGACAAGGGCGATATCGAGCTGTTCGGAAAAAAGATGACACCTGTAAGCTATGACATCAAAAAGGAGATAGGAGTTATAATGCAGAATGTGGCGGTATTTGAAGAGCTTACCGTCTATGAGAACATTGACTATTTCTGCGGTCTTTATATAAAAGACAAGGAAAAGCGCAGGGAGTACGTTGAGGAAGCGATAAAGTTCGTGGGACTTGAGGATTTCCGCAGATTTTATCCCAGAAAGCTCTCTGGCGGACTTCTCCGCAGACTGAACATTGCCTGCGGTATCGCTCACAAGCCTAAGCTGATCATCCTTGACGAGCCTACAGTGGCTGTAGACCCGCAGAGCAGGAACCGTATCCTCGAAGGTATACTTGACCTCAATAAAAACGGCGCTACAGTTATATATACCTCTCACTACATGGAAGAGGTGGAGCATATATGCACCCGCATAGCTATCATGGACAAGGGAAGAAAGGTAGCTGAGGGCACAAAGGATGAACTTAAACGCATGATAAAGAATACCGAGACAATTACAATAGATATACTGGAGCTTCCGGACAGTGTGCTGAAGGAGATATCAGGACTGCCTCATGTATACGATACAAAGCGTGAGGACGAAAAGCTCATTGTCTGCTGTTCGGGAGGAAAGCATAATCTGATAAGAGTGCTGGACGTGCTGCAGAAGAACGAGCTCGGCTTCGGAAGAGTATACACAGAGCTGCCTACACTGAACGACGTATTCCTTGAAATTACAGGTACCGCACTCAGGGACAAGGAGGATTGACTATGTTCTTTCATATACTGAAATATGAGCTGAAAAACAGCCTTCGTGTAAAGGAAATAACCGTCTGGCTCATAATCTTCCCGATAGCCCTCGGTATCTGTTTCAAGATAGCTTTCGGAAGTATATATGAGAAAACGGAAAAGTTCAGCGCGATACCCGTTGCAGTGGTGGAGAACACGGATAATACCGCATTCAGACAGGTAATGGAGAATATCGGAAAGTCAGACGAACCGTTCCTGAAGGTCAGCTTCACGGATATGGACGGCGCCGAGAAAATGCTGGATAACGGCGACGTCGAGGGCATAATAGTCTCGGACGGTAAGCTGAGCCTTACGGTAAAGGAAAAGGGCCTCCGCGAGACTATGCTCAAGTCATTTCTGGAGCAGTATACGGTCCGCGAAAAAATAGCTATGGACGCGATAAATACAGCTCCGGAAAAGGCACAGGAGGTCATAGAAGCTCTTACGGGAGAGACTGTTTCGTCTTGCAGGGAGATACCTCTCACACAGGGAAATCCCGATATGTATATCCAGTATTTCTATAACCTTATCGCAATGGTAGCGCTTTTCGGCTGCAATATCGGAATGCACATCACTATACAGAATCAGGCTGATCTTTCGGCGCTGGGCGCAAGGAACAACTGCTCTCCCGCCAGAAAATCAGTAAGCATACTTGCCTGTTTCACAGGCAGCTGCATAATGCAGACCTTCTGTATGATACTCTGCGTCTCATTCCTTGCTTTTGTACTGAAGGTGGACTTTGGAGACAGGCTGTACTTAGTATATCCTGCCGCAATAATGGGCGGAATACTCGGTGTTTCCTTCGGTTTCTTCGTAGGCTCCATAGCCCGTGTGGGAGAAAAGACAAAGACAGCAATACTCACTGCCTTTGCGTTGCTGCTTTGCTTCTGCAGCGGTCTCATGATGGGGGACATGAAGGCTGTTATAGTTGAAAAGATGCCGTGGTTCAATAATATCAACCCTGCGGCAGTTATCTCCGACTGCTTCTACTGCCTGAATATCTATGAGGATTACGACCGCTTTGTAACAAAGCTGATAACTATGGCAGTGACAACATTTATATTCGTATTTCTTGGTTTCGTTTTTTCGAGGAGGAAGAAATATGCAAGTATTTAAGGCAATGATGAAGGTCATTATAAAAAGGCTGCCCTCAGCGATGGTATACATAATTGTGTTTGTTGCTGTCTCGGTAATGGTCACAAAGGCTTCGACAAAGGACAACAGATTCGAGGCGAGCAGACTGAAAATATGTATATTCGATGAGGACGAAAGCTACGCCAGCCGCGCTCTTGCGGAGTTCATAGGAAAAAGCAATGATATAGTTGATATAGAGAACGACAGGGACGTTATCATCGACTCTTTGTACTATAAACGCGCTGATTATGTGCTCAATATAAACAAGGGCTACGCGGAAAAGCTGACGGCAGGGGAAACAGCCGGACTGTTCGACACCTATTGCATAGGAGACCGTTTTTCCACGGTGTATATGGGACAGTACCTTGACGAGTACACAAGTTCTGTAAAGCTGTACCTTGCTATTGGCAGGGACATGACTGAGGCAATATCCCGCACGGAGGAGCTGCTCTCACAGCAGACCGATGTGGATATGCTCAGGACAGACAAGGGCGGAGCTTCGCATTTCAGCGTTGATTTTGCCGGATACTTTCAGTATATGCCTTATATACTCATATCCGTTATAATAAGCGTTATAACGTCTGTACTTGTGACTATGAACAAGAAGGATATACGCTACCGCACGAATTGCTCCAGCATAAAAAATTCCTCTTATACGCTGCAGATATTCGCAGGAAGCTTTGTATTCGTCTTTGCGATATGGATTATACTTATGATAGTCGGCGCTGTGCTCAACGAGGAGATATATACCGGCAGAGCATGGCTTGCTGTGCTCAACAGCTTCATATTCTCTGTTGTAATAACTGCGATAGCGGTATTTATTTCAAGCTTTGAACCCAAAGACAATATCGTGAGCCTGCTGACCCAGATCCTCGGACTTGGCATGAGCTTCTTCTGCGGTGTGTTCATACCAAGGGAGGTGCTCAGCAGCGGCGTTCTATCCGTTGCAAGGTTCCTTCCTGCTTACTGGTATGTAAGCGCAAATGAAATGATAGCTGATGTAACACCGTACAGCTTCGGTAAGATAGTACAGTGCTATCTGATACAGCTTGCTTTTGCCGCAGCTGTTGTACTGCTCACGCTCCTTGTGCGCAGAGTAAAATACAACAGCGCGTCTATAGGCACCAATGTAAAAAAAGCTGTAAGTCAGTAAATGATATCGTTGATCTGATATATCAAAAGGGCGCACAGATGTGCGCCCTTGACTGTTTAGTCTATGCCCAATTTTTCCTTTATAACAGAGCAGACTTCCTCCTTGTGCTGCTGATAGTAGAAATGATCCCCGCTAAACGGGTATACGCTGCATTTCCCGTCTGTGAACCTGTTCCAGCTGTGCATATCAACCCTCTGCATAAGCGGATCCTCTGTACCGTAAAGCACTGTGATATCGCAGGGAAACTTTACGTCCTCAGGTGTGGCTCTGTAGCGCTCCGCCATGCGGACATCAGTGCAGAGTATGCGGTTGAGCATCTTCACGAGAGCCTGATCGGGGACAGGAGCAGCTGACGAAAGGGAATTATCCGTGAAGAACGATATTATCTCATCGTCTGATGCGTCCTCGATATGTTCAAAGCAGTGCACATCCTCGTCGGGAGGATTCTTTCCTGAAAGGAATACATGACAAGGCATCGCAAGTCCCTTTTCCTTTGCCTGCTTTACAAGCTCTGTAGCAAGTACAGTACCCATGCTGTGACCGAAGAGCGCATACTCGCCTCTGAGAAGCTCTGAATGCTTCTCTGTGAGGTCAGCAACGCAGTCGGGTATTGTGTTGAGGAGAGGCTCTGACATACGTGTAAAGCGTCCTGAGAGCTCCATAGGGACTACAGTCAGTTCTTTCGGCAGGAAGCGTTTGAATGAGGCGTAGCTCTTTGCGGAGCCGCCTGCATGGGAAAGAAAGAAAAGAACCATATTACTCCTCAACAGGTGTGCCCTTTTCATTAAGGAGGTCGAATATCTCGCCTACCTTGCTGATAGAAGCTACCAGTGAAAGGGGAATGTTGATCCTGAAGGATTCGGTTATCTCTGAGCCCAGACCGAAAAGTCCAAGCGAGTCAAGGTAAAGATCGTCGTAAACGTCGGTGTCTCTTGTTATTTCAGAAGCGTCAACTCCGACGTAATCGGAGATAGCCTGTGTGAATTTTTCAAAATCAAGGTTATTCATTGTTTGTACTCCTTTTTTCTGAGGTATTTGAACTGTATCTTGCCGATATCCTTCGGAATCTCCTCAACAAGAACTATCTTGTCCGGCACCTTGTAGGCTGAGAGCTTTCCGTCAAAATAACGTGCCAGCTCGCCGCGTGTTATCCTTTCATCGCCCTTGGGCTGGATATAGGCTACTATCTGCTGTCCGATAACAGGGTGGGGCTCGTCGGTAACTGCCGCAGCCGCTATCTTCGGGTGAGTAAGGAGACAAGCCTCTACTTCCTCGGCGTGAACGAGATTGCCGCCGCGCTTGATTATGCGCTTGCTTCTTCCTGCGAAACGTACTATACCGCCGGGCAGCTTGTTTACAAGGTCTCCTGTACAGAACCAGCGGCGTCCCTGCTCATCTGTGAGTATCTTCTCTGCCGAGAGCTGAGGATTGCCGAAATAGTCCGTGATAACTCCGTCTGTGTATACGCAGAGTTCTCCGACTTCACCCTCAGGAACCTCGTTGTGTTTCTCGTCGATAACGCGGACGTCGGTGAAGCTGAGCTTGCGGAAGTCGCTGGGGTCAGTGCCTGCGTCTCTTGCGGAATCCCATACCACCATAGTGCAGGTCTCGGAAGAGCCGATGACATTGATAACGCGGATATGGAGCTTTTCAACGAAGATATCAGCTATCTCTTTCGGGAGTACCTCTCCTGCGAAATAACAGATACGGACGCTTGAAAGGTCGTACTTGTCAAAGTCGGGAGTTGAGAGAAGCACCTTTGCAAGCGTGGAAGTGAGCTGTATAACATTTATCCTGTATTTCTGAACAGTTTCGAGAAAAGTGATCGGATTGAACTGGGGCTGGTACATAACTGTACCGCCCTTGAGCACCATCTGCTGTCCCATGCCGAAGCCGCCCTGATGATAGAGTGTCATGCCAAGCATCATTACATCATCAGCCCTGAACTCAAGGTAGTCGCCCATATCCTTCTGTGAGGAGAGAAATCCGCCTGAGGGTACTGAAAGTATCTTTGGTGTGCCGGTGCTGCCTGAAGTGCAGGCAAGGGACATGGTGTGAAGATAGTCCGGCTCGTATATCTCACATTCGCTGCTGCCGTATTCCGCAGTGAACCTGTCAGCGGAGGTGTAGCAGCTGTCCTGTGGGATAACGCTGTCGTCAGCGAAGCATATTACCTTGTCAAGTGTTATCTGTGACGGAACAAGTGCGCTGACCGCAGCGATTATATCGTTGTTTCTGTATTTTTCAGTGATGAACAGTATCTTTGATGTGGTGGCAGGTATGAGTTTTGAGAGCTCGAAGGAGCCGCTCTGCGGATCCATGGGAACAGGCTGTGCGCCTATTCTTACTGCCGACCAGTAAACGATGAACCACTCGATGCTGTTTGGCATACATATGCCGACCTTGTCGTCCTCGCCGATACCGAGCTTCTTCATTGCAGAGCCGAAAACAGCTGTCTTTTCCATGAACTGTGCGTATGTAAGCTCTTTCTCGTCAATTCTAAGGAGGACCTTTTCAGGCGTTTCCTGAGCGTATCTGCTGTAGAAATCGAAAAATTTCTCTGACATTTTATTTTCCCCCGTTAAGTCTTGCGGCTATGAAGTCTGCTGCAATATGCTTTACCCAGTGGTACTGTTCACCGACGGGCATAGCGTGCATGATAGTTTCCTCGGAAACATATGCGGGCTTATCCTGGATATGTATGCTCTCCTTATAGCCGGCTGCCTTGCTGAGCAGCCTCTGTGAAGCTTCGGGAGACATCCAGTTGTCGTCGCTGCTGTATACCATGAGGAAGTCTGCCTTGTGAGTACCCTCCTCCAGAATCTTCATACCTTCAAGGTAATCATCAGCGTACTGATATGAGCTCCACTTGCCGCGCTTCATCCATACAGGGATGCTGTCCAGATTTGCGAAGTGCATGAGGAGTGGGAAGAGACTTACGCAAACCTTTGCCTTGGGATTCTTTACAGTTGCGCGGAAGGCGTAGCCGCCGCCCATGCAGAGTCCGAAATTAGCCATATTCTTCTCGTCGAGCTTCTTATGGCTCTTAACGAATCTGATTATGCCGTTGAAAGCAGCCTCCAACTGCTTTCCGCCGCACTTGATGTTCCTGTGGATTATAGCTCCTCCCGCACCGGGCATATCGGGAGTGATAACTGCTATACCTCTTTCGTTGAGGGGAGCAGCCAGCATTTCGAGCTCCTCCTTGCAGCTGCCGATACCGGAGTAGGTAACTGCTACGGGATAATTTGTTTTTCTGCCTGAGTCCGGATAGTGTATATAAGCAGGGAGCTTTCCTTCCTTTGTGTCTATCTCGGCATATTCTACCTTGTTCTTACAGAGCTTTATATAACGCTTGTAGCTTTCTTCAAGTCCGTTGTATATCTCGGTCTTGTGTTCCAGATCCTCGATGTTTATCATAAAGCAGGCGTAGTGGCACTGTGTCACCATTTTTGCATACTCTCTTGCAGAGATCCTGTTTCCTTCCTTTTCAGCCTTGTCGCGGAGCTCTGAATAGCGGTCTATCTTGGCGTGCCACTCGTTTATCCATACTTCCTGTATCTGCTTTCCGCTTCTGACCTTTATATTGTCGATCTTCTTGAGGATAGCCTCAAGGTCAAAAGGATCTGCTCCGTAGAGGAGAGAACGTGTTACTACAGGGTTAAGCAAATCTCTGATTGCCCATTTCATATTTATCTATTCCTTTCTCATGTTTCAGCCTGTATATTTCCATGCGCCCTCACGTGTCATCTCTGTGAACTGCATATAAACGCGGTAGGGATCTGCATGGGTGTGCTTCTGTATAATGCTGAGCATTCTGTCGGCGAGCTCTTTCAGAAAGGCTGCCTTGTTGTCAGCATACTCCTGAGGGAGTATATATCTGAACTCTGCAAAGAAAACTGTGTCTTCCGAGCTGTTCATGTACATTGAGCACTCGTCGAGCATTACCATTATTGCCGGCAACGGCTTTCGGAGTATCTCTGAAAGCTCGCTTGCAGCTTCGTCGATGAAGGCTGTGCGAAGAGCAGGCGAGCTGAATCTGTAATTAGTCTTCATTTGTGTTATAGGCATTTCATGTTCCCTTTCCCGGCTGTTTCTCAGCCCTGATATTTCCTGAAGACAAGAGTTGAGTTATGTCCGCCGAAACCGAATGAATTTGATATGGCAACATTTACATCTTTCTTTAAAGCCTTGTTCGGGATATAGTTGAGATCAAGCTCCGGATCCGGCTCATCGTAGTGGATAGTCGGCGGGAGGATACCTGACTCGATAGCCTTTACACAGGCGATTCCCTCAAGAGCGCCGCAGGCTGTAAGGGTATGTCCGATAGCGGCCTTGATGGATGACATCGGGATATCATAGGCTTTTTTGCCGAATATCTTCTTTACAGCCATTGTTTCATAGAGATCGTTGAGACTTGTGGACGTACCGTGAGCATTGATGTAGTCCACCTCGTCAGGCGAGATGCCTGCGTCCCTGATAGCGAGACTGATAGCCTCAGCCATACCTTCGCCGTCTGTCTTGGGCGCTGTCAGGTTGTATGCCTCACAGGTCATGCTTGCACCTGCAAGCTCGCAGTATATCTTGGCGCCTCTTGCCTTTGCGTGTTCCTCGGATTCGAGTATGATTACGCCGCTTCCTTCGCCCATGATGAAGCCGTCACGGTTCTTGGTGAACGGGCGTGAAGCTGTAGCAGGGTCGGGATTTACCGACATAGCAAGGAGCTGGTTGAAGCCGTTGAGTATGATATGTGATACCACATTTGACATACCGCCTGTGATTATCATATCGTAAGCGCCCGACTGTATGAGCTGTTTTCCGAGGGTCGCTGCATAAGCGGATGAAGCGCAGGCTGTGCTGATATTGAATGAAGGTCCCTTAATGCCGTATTTAAGAGCAAGCATTGCGGGGATCTCGCTTGGCATACGCTTGAGTATGATATTTGTTCGTCCCTCTTTTTCGCTGTCGTTGTATGAGTTGTCGGCTATACCGAAGATTATTCCTATCCTTGTTGTATCGAGTGCAGTGAAGTCTGCGCCGCAGTCGTCGATTGCTTCCCCTGCAGCTGCGAGACACATTCTTGTACTTTTTGTGGTTATATTGAGCTGACGTTTTTTCCAGTGTTTTGAAACGAGCGCTTCAAAATCGTCGCTTACCTGAGCGGCAACGGTCGTATCGTGATCTTTTAAGGAGATGCGAGTTATTTTAGCCATACCGCATTCTCCGTTGGTGAGAGCATTCCAGTAATCGTTGGTGTTCAGACCTATGGCAGTGATCGAGCCAAGACCTGTGATAACTACTTTCTTCATATTATTTCTTCCTTTCATCGGAAAATTATTTGAAGTATCTGTCCCATACAGATTTATCCTTGTGGTTGTAAGCTGCGAAGCCGGTAGCTTCTGCATATTTGTCCAGTGCGGAGAAGATCATTTCTGTGCCGAATTTCTTGTAGTAGAACGAGGGCGCTTCCGCGAGACCGAGTGTATCGCAGATCGCCTCAAAGAGTGTATTTTTGTCTCCGCTGTATTCTTCAAGAGCATTCACTGTTTCATTGAGCAGGAATGCGGTCATATCCAGTTCAGCGTTTTCGCATACATTTCCGGTATCAGTCTCTTTTTCAGCCATATAGCCGAGAAATGTCAGAGGAGCCTGAGGGCAGCCGTTTTCGGTCCATGACTTCATTGTCTCGTAGTTCTTTATATGGAGCGGACGGCTGCGTGTGATACGGAAACTTTCGGGATCCCTGCCCATAAGTCCGAGTCCGACGCTGTCAAGTATATCGAACGGCGCTGCGATCGAGAAAAACGGAGCCAGGGCGTTGTTCATTTCATTTACGGAAACGTCCAAGCGTTCTTTCATTATGATCGCGTGACCTATCATGCATGAAAGGAGCTGATTGAGGTATATGTGGTAGCTGCCTTCAAATATGATGGGTTTCTTACCTCCCGCGGTTACGAGAGCCTTTGCCTTGGCAATGTTTTCCTCAGAGGAATCCGGGATCACGTTGAGCTCCACAAAGCCTGAGAGCTTTACGGGATAGAAGAAGTGCAGACCGAAGCAGCGTTCCCTGTGTGGAACGCCGTCGAAAACGTCTGATATTTTCAGTGAAGATGTATTCGTCAGAAGGAGACAGCTTTCGGAAACTGTTCCCGCAAGCTGACGGAATATGTCCTGTTTGACCTTCAGATCCTCGAATACAGCCTCTATTATTATATCGCAGTCCTTCATATCAGAGATACTGTCTGTGAAGAGAAAGGAGCTTTTTTTGAACTCATACTGTTCTTCGGTCAGCTTTTTTCTCTTCAGGCTCTTGCCGAGAGTTTTCAGCAGAGCGTCTGTATTCTCCTCAGCGCCCGTCAGGTCAAGAACTGTGAAATGTGCGTCCGGAAGCCTGTCAAAAAAAAGGGAGAAGATATCCTTTCCCATTTTTCCGTAGCCGATAATGCCAATGTTCATGCGTTAGCCTCCCTGCTCTGCTTGTAGGCAGTTATGTATTCCCTGAAGCGTGCAGGCGAGAAGGTATCATAGTTTGCTGAGATGTATTCAATGAGAGCGAGAGCTTCCGGAACTCCCTGTTTCTTTTCTGCGAATATATCAGCATATCCGATCGCGTAGGCTTTTTCGGCGGGGATAAGCTCGCCCGACATTACCAGTTCGTATGCGTTTTTAGTGCCGCATATCTCGATATTTCGTGCGACGCCGCCAAGTGCCGGGAGTATGCCGAAGGTCGATTCGGGCTGACCTATCCTTGCGTTCTTCTCGATAACCCTGTAGTGGCTGTTGACAGCTATCTCGCTGCCGGAGCCGATGCAGAAACCTGTTACCACGCTGACAACAGGGAAGGGAAGACTGCGCAGGAAGGTGAAGCGCGATTTCTGTTTTACGTGAGAGGCAGGAAGGATACCGTCCTCGTCGGTGTAGCTCTCTTTCTGAGAACGCTCAAAAAGAGCGTCCACGTCGGCGCCTACGCTGAAATGGCGTCCGCCGCCTCTGATTATCATGCCCTTTATACCGCCGTCCGCCGCTCTTTCAGCGACCTCCTCCATAACGGCTTCGTACTTGTCGAGGAATGCCGATGACATGATATTGTTGCTGGGAGCGTCCATAACGAAACTGAGGACGCCGTTTTCTTCTGTGAGCGTGATATTGATAGTATCATTCATCTGAGCTGCCTCCTGTCTTGTCTGCAAGAAGGCGGTAGAACGCTTTTGATTCACAGTCGAGTATATCAGACTGACTGCCCTTTCTTGCAGCTATGAAGCAGGTATTGATCTGCTCTGCCTGAAATCTTGTCTTGTCCTTGAAGAGCTTTGCAGTAAATTCACCGGTATTCTCTGCGGGTATTACCATATCAAAAAATCCTGATATACTGCTGTCGGGCTCATTGTCCGCAAGAGCGGTAACAAAAGGAGCGTTTACAAAAAACTCAGAAGTTTTATTGAAATTGCCGGCATAGATGCTGCCGTTGACGTGTACTATCAGCAAACAGGGAGTGCCCAGCTCTGCTTCAGTGAGTTCGTCGAGTGAAGCGATACCGCTCACCTCTGTGACGAATTCGTCAGTTTTTATTATCATCTTTGTTATTCTCCAGATATTCCATCAATTCATCGGGGACGCTGCATATCATGCGGTCTTTATCCACAAATGCGATCTTTCCGCTTATCCTGCAGGCTATCTGACCTGTTCCCTCGTTGAATATATTATGTTTATAATTTATGATGCCGCCTGATGTATGGAATTCGGATTCTATCCTCACTTCGTCGAAAAGCCTCAGTTCATGTATATACCGCTGAGTGCTTTCAAGTATTACGGGGAACAGTCCGCTTTCAAACAGCTCGTCAAGATGATCGCTCTGTCTGAAGAAGTTCCATACTGCCGTTTCAGCGTACTGAAGGTATACGGCATTATTGACGTGGCCGAACGAGTCAAGCTCGCAGCCGCGCACAGTAAGGTGATATGTACTTTTGTTCATTTCTTTAATGCCTCCGCAAGAGCAGCTTCAAAGCAGCCCTTTGAAGGATCGTTTTCACCGTGTGAAGCACGGTTCAACGTGCCTGTTATACCGTTTATCTGAGCCATGGACTTGCCTGAGATGAGCTCTTTCACGAAGCTCATGGTCTCCTCGAAGGCGTCCTTCTGCTCTGTTATTTTTGTAACAAGTCCCATTGAGAGAGCGTCCGAAGCGCTTATCATTTCGCCCTGCAATATCATCTGAAGAGCCTTTTCCCTGCCGAGCAGTCTGTAAAGTCGTTCCATACCGCCCATACCCGGAACAACGCCGTGCATTATCTCGGTAAGTCCGAGGAGAGCCTTCGGCGAAGCGATTCGGAACTGACAGCTGAGAGCGACTTCAAGTCCACCGCCGAAGCAGCCCCCGTTGATGGCAGCTGCCGTAACGATGGGAAGCTCCTCGATGGTCCTGAGAAGCTCACGGGCTTTTTCAAGCTTTTCCGAGAGTACCGGGATTTCGGAAGTACCGAACAGTGAAACGTCAGCGCCGTGTGAGAAATGTCTGCCCTCTCCTTTAATGACAAGAGCTCCTGTCTGCGGATTCTTATCCAGCCAGCTAAGGAGCTCTCTGCGGTCTATGAATTCGGGTTCTGAGAGCAGATTCTTCGGACCGTTGTTTATTGTGAGAACGGCGATATTATCTTCGGCATGAAGCTCTGATAAATTAGAATACACCGTTTGCTGCCTCACTGATTAACAACATCGTTGCCGTACTGATATATCTTACAGAACATATCAACAACGTCTGCCATAGTGTTCATAGGAGTCTTGAGCATATACTTACCGATGCTCTGAAGCTTGATGTCAAGATCGTACTTGTCAGCTGTCATTTCGATAAGCTCAACGAACATAAGTGAATCGCTTCCGAAGTCCTCATTCGGGTTTGATTCCATAGTGATCTCTGACCTGTCGATCTCGCACTCATCGGCGTAATAGTCAAAGATCATGTCCTTGATTTCTTCCCTGATCTCCTCTGTTATTTCCCTCATAAAAAAGCAACCTCCAAAATTTTAATATTTTTTTATTTCAAAGCCGTTGTATACGGCTCTGACGGCATTATGCAAGAGCGGGGCAGTTACCGCTGAGTATATCCTCAAGGGTATATATACTGCATTTTCTGCTTACTCTTGAAAACTTTTTGATAGCGCCGTTAGCGCTTATATCGAAAAACTCTCTTACGCCGAGCTCCTCCAGCTTTTTCAGTGCCAGATCCCAGCGCATGGGAGTGCAGACATTGTAAAGGTTTTCCCTGCGTATATCATCGGCTGTACTCAGCACAGTCTGATCGAATACGGACATCAGGGGATGCTCCGGTTTTTTGTAGTCCAGATCCCTGCAGAGTTCTAAGTATTCGGCGGAATATTTTTCCATGATCGGATGATGGAAAGCGGTGCCGGTGTTCATGGTGAAGGCTTTGAGTGCACCCTCGTCGGTACATACCCCGATCGCTTTTTCAACAGCATCTGCCTTGCCGCTTATCATAACATGAAAGCCGGAATTTCCGCTTCCGATAACAAGGTCATCGGGACTGAAACTGCGGCTGAGAAGTTCTTTCAGTTCGTCGTAGGGGAAGCCCACGACGATACCCATATTGAGCTTCACGTTATTCTCTTCGAGCTTCCGGAACATGGAGAGATGAGTCATAACGATATCATGAGCGTCGGTATGTTTTATTGAACCGAAGCAGGCACTTGCGCTGACTATACCTGAACTGTAGCCTGCGCCGATATCAGGTATTATTCCTTTTCCTGTAAGGTACTCATATACGACCCTGTCGCATATAAAAGGAACGAGCCATTCGGCAGCCCTTGCCTCATGACCTGAGAGGTTGCCTGTATCTGCCGGAAGTCCGCAGTGTATCAGCGCTTCCTGCAGGTATGACTCGTATTTTTCCTTTAACTCCGGAGTGAGATTTGCTATGATCTTTTCAGGCTTTGATCCGATTCCGTGGAAAAGGAATGCTTTTTTGCACATTTAACTTGCTCCTCGCTTTTGTTTATAAATACATCTTAACACCTATCAGGCGCAGTGTCAATAGGATAAATCGCTATAAAAAGCGATTTCTAAAAAAGTGATAAAAAAGTATCAATCCAATTATATTTTTTTATAAATTAGAGCTATTATACTATCTGTAATGAACAAAATGTGATTTTGTAAGATAAATTTCCTATGATTCTGTTATGAAATCAAAGGCGTATCTGGTAGTATGCAGGACTCCTGCAAAACGGCGTAAACAGAGCGTCCGTGCCGCTGCCGGGTCAGAAAAAAAGCCTTTTCCGATTGGGGAAAAGGCTTTTGCGCATTAATCCTTGAGATTTTCCGGTGTCTTTATCAGCTTTGCCTTGAAGAGAGCAGTGCCGATAAGTGTTGTGAATATTGTTGATATAACCATTTCGAACAGTGCGTTGATTCCGACAGCTGTGATTATGAAGAGCAGTATGCTCTTACCGCTTCTGAGCTTGTCGATGTAGTTGAATTCCTTGTAAACCTTAATCGTATATTTTCCGTCGCTGATGCCTTTGAAGTTGACCTTCGGAGTGCTGAAAGAATACTTTTTTCCGCTGAGCTTTTCGCCATTGCAGAATACCTCCGAGAATTTTGCGTTCTTACCGTTTGCTATGAACTTGTATTTTACCTTGTCAGCGGTAGGAACTGCTGATGATACTGAAGCAGGATCGTCAAGTGAGAAGATGAGCGCGTTGTCAATGACTACGCCCTTGCCGTCGGTAGATATTTCAACCGGGTGGGCTTTGTCCTCGGATACCTCTGTGACGATACCGTTGTTCACCCTGAAGGTGTACTTGCTGTCAAGACCGAATGAAGTGTGGTTGAAGAGCAGTACCAAAGCTCCCATAAAGAAGATGGTATTGAGTATCGCGGCGGAGAAGCCTGCGATTCCGCATGACTGCTGCACCTTCGAGAGATCCTTCTTTCTGACGAACCAGAACATCACAGCGAAGCCGACAGCGAATACTCCGGTGAGCGTGAGAGCGACGGGAAGTCCCGATGTCATGAAGTTATACATACCTTCCGACATCTTGTATTTGCCGTTTTCGTCATGGCATATGAGCAGCATGACTGAAAGGAAAAGTCCGATAAGAACTATACCGGAAACGATGCCGGAAATAATGGAAAGAGCTTTTTTTGAATTGATTTTTGAAAGTGAAGAGAAGATAAGTCCGACCAGCAGACCGTCAAGCGCACGCGGTATAACTCGCTGTACGAATGTGAGCAGGGGGCTTATTTCAAGTGTTGCGGCACCCATTCCGCTGAGGACTCCGATGCCGAAGCACTGCATGAAACTGAAGAGTCCGAATACCGTTCCCATGATAAGTCCGCCTACAGGTCCGAGGGCGATGGCAGCGATGGCAATGGGTATGATATTAAGGGTGATGGACAATGGTCCGATAGGTATAGAGCCTATTGGCGTGAGCGAAAAGAGCGCTACAACAGCAGTCAGAAGGCCCAGAAGCACCATCGAACGAATTTTGGAATTCGCTTTCATATTTAATTTCCTCCTTGTTACTACTCCCCGTTTCGGGGATATAATACAATCATTATGATATCATGTTTTAGGTAGATTGTAAATAGCATATTTGCCGAAATTTGATACACAAACCCATTTCAAAACATTCATAATTGATAAATGCGATTTATATATATCCATACAAAAATCTGATAATACGAAGTGTAGAATCCGGTCGTGAATGGTTTTTAGCCGAAGTCTTTGTGAGAGTCAACCGAAATTGGTACTGCCAGTTGACCGGCAGTTGCGGCGCATTGTTTAACTTGCTGTTGAAGTTCAAAAAAAAGCGGAAATCTCTTACAAAATGCACAAAAGCGACTTAAATATTTTTAAATATTAGTTAAAGTTAAAATATTGCAATTTGTATATGAGCGTGTTATAATATAAAGTGCAAAATACTGTAAACATATCATCCTGCGCACAGGCGGAACGGTACATTACGGGGAATTGTAGAAAAATAAAAAAAGGAAGGATGGATCGATAATGAAGAAATCTTTGGGTAAACGCCTGATAAGCAGCGTTACTTCCGGAGTTCTGGCAATGACATATGTTGTGCCGTCATTTGTTGGTATGCAGGCTAACGCCGCCGCTGACGGGCTTCCTGTCATCAACACTCCTTACGAAGAGACGCAGTGGTTCAGGAATAACCCGCTGGGTATAGCCGGCGATTTCCATTTGTTCGCATTTGATACCATTGAAACTACCAACGACAGCTCACACATCAACGGAAACATCGCTACACCAAACTACATAGTCGGATCAAATCACGGACAGCTCAATACCGAAGGCACAGGAAGGATCCTTAACGTAGTAAGAGATTCGTTCACGTTCAAAGAGGGCGGCGGATACGAAGAAAAAGCCAAGCAGGAGGGTTCAAAGGAATTCTCGCTCGGCAAGATGAGCGATTTCTTCTTCCCTGAGAACTGCGAGCTTTACGTCAGCAAGGGCGAGTATATATTCGGCGTAGGCTACATCGTAAACGACAAAAGTACGTTTGAATATCCTCTTAACGCAAGCGGTTACGCATATGTCAGAGTCGATCTTCCGCAGTCTGACGACTTTTTCGTTAAGCTCCAGCCGGGCGGCGAGTTCAAGGACAGCTGCTATCTGGCTCATACGGGCAAGAACCTTATCGATTTCGAGGCTGAAAAGGTAAATTACGAGAAGAGATCCGAAAACTATTCTCAGTTCAGTGATTCATATGCGGACCTGAAGTTCGTCGAAAACCCTGATTATTCAGACGATCCGGAAAACCAGGCACCATACATAGGTACGCTTACTCTCAACGAGGAAGGTACCAACGTGCTCAACTTTACCGCTGACAAGCTTGCGGATTACAGCCGCATAAAGGTCGAAGGCATTAACTTCAAGGACGGTCAGTTCTTCGGAAACCAGACCCTTTTAGTAAATATTGACCTTCAGGGCAAGTCCGAGCTTGTATGGACTCCGGAATGGACTTACGAGTCGGCTTACGATCCGACATACAAACTCGTTAATTCCGAAGAGAGCGCTCTCAGCGGAACCAATATTATCTACAACTTCTTCAACGCAAATTCCGAGGGAACAAAGATCCTCTACAATTACGGTGAAAAGCTCGAACCGTGGGGATGCGTTCTCGCTCCTGACTGCGAAGTGGTACCCAACAATATGAGCGGTACTATCATCGCAGATAAGATAACCCTTACCAATCAGACTCATATGGCTCCTTTCATGAACCCTGTAAGCGAAAACCAGAAGATAAAGGTTTCAGCAAAGAAGACATGGAGCGACGGCGAGGACAAGCACGAGGATGACGAGATAGATGTCATTCTTTACCGTTCCAAAAAGGCAGGACTCCGTTATGTAACGGATGAAGCATCTACTTTAAACAAGTACATCGATTTCATTGAAACTGTAAATGAAGCGGGAAAAACAACTTCTCCGCTTACATATCAGGAAGGCTCGGCACTTAAAAGCGTCAATTCCGACCTGAGCGCACAGACTGTTACTTCACGTTTCGGCTTCGGAGAAGAAACCGTTATTTTCACTGCGGATACAGATGAAGTGCTTTCAAAGCTTCCCGACGGTACCTATACATTTAAAAAAGGTAACGACACAAAATATGAAATAACAGTAGACGGCGGTTTCATTTCAGATATCAGCGGTCCGGCTCTCGGCTATAAGGAATACGAGACCAAGACTCTCAGCAGCGACAACGACTGGACTGCTACATGGGATGACCTTGACAAGAACGATCCCGACGGCCACACATATTTCTATTACGCTATAGAAGATGATGTTCCCGACGGATACAAGGTATCCTATACCGACAACGGAGTTTCAGGAGGAAACAGAGTTATCGGTATCCTCAATACAGGCGGCACCGCTGCTTCAAAGGTAAAATTCCTGAAGTACAGCGATGTTGTAAACGCCAGCGAGGGCGAGGACGGAAATGTCACTACAGCTCACGCAAAGGAATTCCTTGCAGGCGCTGAGTTCAAGCTCACCGCAAAGGATACTGAAGGCGCCAAGCTCAACAGCGGCGTCAAGTCCGATCAGGACAGCAACGCTGACAGCAAAGTAAAGTACAGCGATTCATACATCACATGGACAAGCACAGACAAGGCAATAGAGTTCGAGGGACTTCCAAACGGACTTTATACACTTACCGAGGTCGCTCCGGCAGGCTTCCAGCCCATAAAGGCAACTGATATCAGGATCGACGACGGCAAGGCTTCTGTTGTAACAGCAGATACAGGCGCTGTTGCAAAGTCAACAGGCGACAAGAGCACGGAGATCAGCATGACCGATGAGGCTTACGCGGTTTCAGTCAAGAAGGTAGACGGAAACGGTAAGGCAGTTCAGGGCGCTTACCTCAGACTCAAGGGCACTTCCGGTGAGAGCATGAAGAATGTAAAGGCTCATGACTCACAGTACTTCACTTCAGACGGAAAGGGCTGGAGCAGCAAGTCCGGAAGCAGCTTCTATCCATACAAGTTCAAGGGAAACGAGATAGAGAATCTTGCTTCCGACGGCAAATCATTTGAATGGTATTCAATCGGCTCAGAGGTCGTATTCACAGGTCTTGCCGAGGGTACATATACGGTTGAGGAGCTCACGGCTCCCGCAGGCTACGTAAAGGATACTGTAAAGACGTTTACAGTAAAGAGAACAGACGGTATCCTTTCTGCCGACAAGGACGTTATCGAATTTGTAAACAATAAGGACACAGTCAAGATAAGCAAGGGCGATATGGGCTCGGTTATCGTTGACAATGCGGAGTTCGTTCTCACAAAGAAGGACGGTTCTGCTCTCGGAGTCCTCACAACAGGCGATGACAGTGTTGACCTTTCATCAAAGGTAAGCAAGTCACATGACGCACTCAACAATACAAGCGGAGTTACCATAAAGGAACTCAAGGCAGGTCAGAAGTATACTGTCCGCGGCAATACATTCAAGAATGTAACTGTTGACGGAAAGGCAGCTTCTTCATCTTCCAAGAACACATATGAATATAAGGGAACCGTTTCCGGAACCTCTCTTGAGATCAAGGGAATCAGCAGCGGTACTTATACGATCGAATTTGAGGACGGAAACATCTTCACTGTAGACGTTGATGAGACAGAACTCGTTCCTGAGGTATCACACGAAAAGGTACTGAAGCTCACAAACGACGGAAAGGCTTGTGAGTTCACAGGCGGCTCCATAGATATCATCGGTCTTGACAATGACGATTATATCCTCAAGGAAACAGCTTCACCAAACGGATACACAAAGGTAGAATCCGAGTTTGGATTCACTGTTAAGGACGGCAAGGTCACTGTTACAGATGCAAAGACAACAGGCAAGTACAAGCTTTCCGATGACGGCAAGCAGCTCATAATACTCGACGATATCTCCAAGATCGAGATCTCCAAGTTCTTTGACACTGAGGGCAACAAAACTCCTGCAGGCACAACAGCAGGTGCTGATATGAAGCTCACATTCAAGAAGGGCTCAGGAAAGACTATCCCTGCCAAGAAGACAGGCGACGCTCTCGGCGAAGGCGAGTCGGCAGAGTGGAACTCAAAGGACGCAAATCCCAAGACCTTCGAGGGACTTTACGACGGTGAGTATGTCCTCGAAGAAACAAAGGCTCCTCAGGGCTACGAAAAGGAAGCTGCAAAGACCTTTGTTATAAAGGACGGCGTTATCGTTGAGACAGACGCTGACAAGAACGTAGTCAGCACAAGAACGAGCGAGAGCCTCCTTAACACAAAGCAGAATACTATCATTCTCGACAAGAAGGCACTCGGAGCGACTGAGATACCAGAGTCCGCAGGAAAGGTTAAGTTCACACTTACCGCAGAGGACGAGGATCTTGATCTCAGCGGCGTAAGCATAAACGGCGGAGAAGCTCTCGGCACTGTAACATCAACAGAGCCCTTCGACGGAAATACAGTTACATTCACAGGTCTGAAGGACGGTACCTATACTCTCAGAGAAGATACAGCTCCTCTCGGCTATTCAGTAGTGAGCGACTTTACATTTACTGTAAAGGGCGGCAAGGTAACAAATGTATCTGCTGTAACAACAGGCAGAACATACATCGACGAGGACGGTCATATAGTAGTTGAGGACGCTCCTACGATCTCAATAGACAAGACAGACCTCGGCGGCAAGATGATAACAGACGGCGAGGCAGAGTTCACACTCACAGCCAAGGATACTGACGGTTCACTCAGCGGCGTCAAGATCAACGGCGGTTCAGCACTCGGCGATGTTAAGTCTGCTACATTTGCAGGCAGCAGCACTAAGCTCGAATACCTCAGAGACGGTAAGTATTCACTGAAGGAGGACACAGCTCCCGCAGGATACTCGACTATTTCCGAGTTCACATTCACAATAAAGAACGGTCTGGTAACTGATGTAAGCACAGTTACTGACGGCGTTACGGAGAAGTCCGAGGACGGAAAGAAGATCACAGTCAAGGACGCTCCTATCATCAGTCTCGACAAGCTGGCACTGGGCGCAGAGCCTGTTCCGGAGTCAGCCGGCAAGGCAACATTCGTACTCACAGCTGAGGACGAGGACAATACTCTTGAAGGAGTAAAGGTAAACGGCGGTGACGCTACAGCAAAGGGCACAAAGTCAGTTAAGATCGACGGCAACAACGCTAAGCTTGAATATCTCAAGGACGGCAAGTACAGCCTCGAAGAGACAGTAGCTCCCGACGGTTATACTACAGTTACAAAGTTCACATTCACAGTCAAGGACGGCAAGGTAACAGACGTAAGCACTGTTACAGACGGAAAGGCTTATGTTGACGATAAGGGTCACCTTGTAGTCGAGGACAGACAGACTGTTGTAACTCTCGACAAGAAGGCGCTTGGCGCAGAGCCAATTCCGGAATCGGCAGGCAAGGCAACATTCGTTCTTGCAGCCGAAGACGAGGGCAAGAACCTTGAGGGCGTAGTTGTAGGTGAAGGCTCAAAGGCTCAGACACTTACAGCTGACGACAAGTCTGTTACATTCGAGGGCAACAGCGCTAAGTTCACAGGTCTGAAGGACGGCAAGTACAGTCTCGAAGAGACTGTTGCTCCTGACGGCTTCACAACAGTAACAAAGTTCACATTCACAGTAGAGAACGGCAAGGTCAAGAATGTAAGCACTGTAACAGACGGCAAGGCTTACGTTGACGAAGACGGACACCTTGTTGTAGAGGATAACAAGTCCACAATCACACTTGACAAGAAGTCTCTCGGTGCAGCACCTATACCGGAATCAGCAGGCAAGGCTTCCTTCGTACTCGCAGTTGAGGAAGAGGGCAAGACACTTGAAGGCGTAAAGGTAAACGGCGGCACAGCTCTCGGCGCAGTCACAAAGACTGAGTTCAAGGGCAACAATACAAAATTCGAGGGTCTGAAGGACGGCAAGTACAGTCTTGAAGAAACTGCAGCTCCCGAAGGCTATACAACAGTAACTAAGTTCACATTCACAGTAGAGAACGGCAAGGTCAAGAATGTAAGCACTGTAACAGACGGCAAGGCTTACGTTGACGAAGACGGTCACCTTGTTGTAGAGGACGCACAGTCCGGTATCGTTATCGATAAGAAGTCTCTCGGTGCAGAGCCTATTCCGGAATCAGCAGGCAAGGCAACATTCGTACTTGCAGTTGAGGAAGAGGGCAAGACACTGGCAGGCGTAAAGATCGACGGCGGTACAGCTCTCGGTGAGGTAACAAAGACAACATTCACAGGCAACAGCAACCAGTTTACAGGTTTGAAGGACGGCAAGTACAGTCTCGAAGAAACTGCCGCTCCCGACGGCTACACAACAGTAACAAAGTTCACATTTACTATCAAGGACGGCAAGGTTACAGATGTAAGCACCGTAACAGACGGCAAGGCTTACGTTGATGAAGACGGTCACCTTGTAGTAGAGGATACAAAGAATACTATCACACTTGACAAGAAGTC